>DATIZX010000131.1:0-34309 GCA_035516795.1 Verrucomicrobiia bacterium | reverse complement strand
GTGGCCGCTTCCTTTTCGAGCAGGTTTTTGAACCGCTCGTAGTCAGCTTTGGCGCGCTCGTATTCGGCGCGGAGATCTCGGTCGTCCAACTTCGCCAGTTCATCGCCCGCATGAACCATGTCACCGGCCTTTACGGGTATTTCCTGAATTGTCGCCATGACCTTTGCTGAAATGGTCGCGGTCAACTTCGCCCGCACTGTACCGACCGCCTCGTAAATTTCCGGCGCGCGCTGGAGCTGGACTTCCATGGTTTGGACCTTCACGGCTGGGCTTTCCATCGCGGCGGCTTTATGGCGTCCGCAACCGAGTTGAAGGAGCGAGACTCCGATTGTGACGGCCAAAATGACCGTTCGTAGAGGGAGTGCTGCCTTCACTTTGCAGACAAAAAAGCGTTTCATTGCGTGTCCTTCCAGCCGTGACCCAGCGCCTTTTCCAATGCCGCTTGGGCAATTTGATCATCCGCTTCAGCAGCGGCCCGACGCTGCCGCGCAGCAGTCAGCGCGGATTCGGCGTCCAGCAATTGCGTCAGGAGGGCGAGCCCATTGGCGTAACGTTCCTTGGTGATTTGTAGACTTTCCTTGGCCTGTGCGACCGCTTGCCCGGTGGTGGCGAGCCGCGCCTGCGCTTCGTTGAGATTCAGTTGCGCCTGCTTCGCCTCCAGTTCGAGAGCCAATTCGGTTTTCCGCAATGCCTCGCGTGCGGCAGCGAGATTGGCCCGTGCTTCGGCCACCTTGCCGCGCGTCAGGAATCCGTCGAATACATCCAACTCGACGCTGACGCCTGCCACCCAACTGTCCTCGTAACGTCGGGCGTCGCCGCTGTCGAGGTCGTAGCTGGCAAAGGCGTTGACGCGGGGCAAATGTCCACCGAACGCCGCTCGGACCCGTCGCTCGGAGGCCGCAACGGCTTTCTGAGCCGCGAGCAACTCAGGGCGCTGGGAAATGTCGAGCGGTTCGTCTACCGCTTGAGAGATTATCTTGGACGCGCTTTCGGCTGCTATCACGTTCTCCTTCTCGCCGACACCGAGCACGTTGCGGAACACAGTTTCGGAAATCGCCAGGGCGTTGCGAGCGCGGACGAGGTTGTCGCGGGCTTCGGAGAGACGCACTTCTGCATCGAGGAAATCGCTTTTGAGAACTGTGCCCTGGGTGAATCGGTTGCTGGCGACGCCAAGGTTCGATTCCATGCTGGTAACGGCGGCTTCGGCAGTGCGCACAAACTGGCGCGCCTTACCGATTGTGTAGAACCCGCGGGCCACTTCGAAGACCAGTTCATTGCGGACAGCCTCCAAGGAATTCTCACCGGCTTCCGCGCCGAGACGCGCGGCCTGACGCGACGCCAGATCGCTGCCACCATTGTAGAGCGGGTACGTGGCCAACACTTTCGTGTTCAAGTTGTCGGTCGTGTCGGGGTGATTGAAGTTGGCGCCGAAGTTGAACGCACGCTGGTTGAGCGTCATCATGAATGCTTGGACTGGATTGTCGCTGGCCGCGTAATTCTCGCTCAGGCGAACCTGCGGCCAGAACGCGGCGTCGGCTTGTTGGAGCGCCGCGCGCGCCGCAGTTACACGTTGCTGCGCCGACGCAAGGTCGGGATTTTGCTGCAAGGCCAAGCGCTCGGCTTCGCGCAACGTGAGCGCGCGCGGGGTTGCCTCGGCTGCCGGCGCTGCGATCGCCATCAGCAGGCTGAGAGCGGCCACCAGCAGGCGCCACAGAGTTTTCATGAGGTTGAGCAGGAACCGGGAACGCCCAATTTCTTGAGAATATCTTCCATCAAGCACCAGCGCGTGATGCTGGATTGAAGCAGATTTGCGCCGACAAACGCAGTAAACCAGAGCCAGTACGGACTCACCCAATGGGCCAAAGCCAGGCTGATCAGAATGAAGCCGCCGGCGATCATGCGGATGTAACGTTCCAGAGTCATAAGTCGATCCTCCTTTATTCTGCTAATGAAAGAAACCGGCGATGAGGCCGCCGATCAGCATGCCATACATTGTGCTGAGCCACGGGTTGCTTGTCAACGGACATGTACCCGAAGCGCAGCCAACGAACCGGTAGTTTGCGAATCCGAGCAGTCCGCCGATGACGACACCGGCAATAGTCTTGAGGATCATGCCTGATGGGTCTCCTTCCAACGCTTGCGCAACATGTTGTGGAGACGTTCGCGGAATGGTACGGGCAAATCGTAAGGCCGGCCGTCCTTGTACAAGGTGATCGTCTTGCGGATGTTGTCCACGACGATCTGGCAGGGATTGCAACCTGCCAGATGTTTCTCAAACTCTTCGCAAATGGCAGGATCCGCCGTTCCGTCGACGTACTCGTTAAGTTGCGCCAATAAATCTTCGCATTTCATCTTCACATTCTACTGAGCCGCGAACGCCAGAAAGGTTACAAAAACCGTGCGGGCACATTGCCTTTCGCTGCCACTATTGTTAGTCTCGTCATCGAAGATGAGTAACGAGGCGATCATCACCTTCGCGATCCTGGGCATTTCGATTGTGCTGTTCATAAGCGAACGGCTGCCGGCCGACCTCGTGGCTTTGTTGGTGGCAGCAGCGCTCGGCGTTTCCGGGGTGCTGACACCGCACGAGGCGTTTTCGGGGTTCAGCCGCTCGGCGATCGTTATTATCACATCCATTCTTATCCTGGCCCACGGACTGGAACAGGCAGGAATCTGCGAGCAGGTCGGTAATTTCTTGTTGCGCATCGCCGGGAAAGGCGAGACGCATTTGGTGCTAACGGTGACATTGGCTGGAGCCTTCCTATCGTTGTTCATGAACAACATCGCGGCCGCTTCAGTACTGTTGCCGGCAGTGTTGGCGGCGGGCCGCAAATCAGGAGTACATCGGACGCGGTTGCTGATACCGTTGGCGTTTGGAACGTTGATGGGGGGCATGGCGACTCTGTTTACGACGACGAACATCGTTGCCAGCAGCCTGTTGCGCGAGCAGAACCTGCCCGGGTTCGGGGTCTTGGATTTTGCTGGCGTGGGTCTTCCTCTAATCATAGTTGGGGTCGGTTACATGGCGATCTGGGGACGGAGACTACTGCCTGCACCTCCTGAAGAGCCACAAACGCCCCATGCCCCGCGCCAGGATTTGGTTGAAACGTACGACTTGAGTGACTACCTCTTTCGGGCGCGTATGCCGGTGGGCTCACCGCTGATCAATCAACGGCTGGGCGAGAGCAAATTCCGGGAGAAATACGGTGTCACCGTGGTTGGTATCCAGCGCGATCAAAAGGTGCTTTTGGCGCCCGATCTGGAAACGGTTTTTCTGGAAAACGATGTTCTGATTTTGGCCGGCGAGATGGAATTGCTGTTGTTGCGCGGCGCGGAGGATGATTTCCAGATTCTGCCTTTGGGCAAGTGGCAAGAAGAAGATTTGGAGTCTGCCAATGTCGGAGTGGCGGAGTTGATGTTGTCGCCGCGGTCCCGGTTGATGGGCGAGACCTTGGAGGGCACTCATTTTCACGGGAAATACGGATTGACGGTGTTGGCGATCTGGCGGGCAGGACGACAGATATACGTGGGATTGAACGATCTAGTTCTCCAACTCGGGGATGCCTTATTGGTTCTCGGGCCTCGCCACCGGCTGCCCTTGTTTCGCGATGATCCGGATTTGATTTTGTTGACCGGTAAAGAGCAGGAAGTACCCAAGAATGTCAAAAGCAAAGGCTGGCTCGCCTTGGGGATTTTTGCTGCGACGCTGGGATTGGCTGCAGCCGGGCCCCTGCCGGTGGCGGAGGTGATGGTCTGCGGAGCGTTGGCGATGGTGTTGCTGCGCGTGCTGAGCATTGACCAGGCTTATCAGGCTATCGAATGGCGCTTGGTATTCCTGGTGGCCGGGATGTTGCCGCTGGGGGTCGCGATGGCGAAGACGGGTGCCGCTTCGTTGTTGGCCAATTTGTTGGTCAAAGGATTGGGACCTGCCGGCCCATTGGCGATGCTGCTCGGTTTGATGATCCTCACGGTGCTGCTGTCCCAAGCGATGAAAGGCGCGGCGGTGGCGGCCGTCATGGTGCCCATCGCCATCCAAGCAGGGCGCCAAATCGGGGCGGAGCCGCAGTCGCTGTCGATGGGTGTCGCCCTGGCGACTTCAATGGCGTTCATTACCCCGCTCGGTCATCCCGTGAACATCCTGGTGATGGGCGAAGGTCGCTATCGCTTCCGTGATTACATGCGGGTCGGACTGCCGCTGACGGGGCTTTTGCTCTTGGTGGTGATGCTGGTGCTCCCGCATCTTTGGCCGCTGGTGAGACACTAGCTGGTGCGCTCGGATACCGTGACTCAAAGACCAGTCACAGCAATGGACCGGAAACTCGCACGAGTGTGTACGAGCTGTCCGGTGTGTCGGCGGGCCCGGAGACGACAGCGTGGATTGGCATTTGCATTGGTGAAGCGTGTTGAGTCTGAAGTTTGCCCCTTGTGCCGAGCCTATGCGCGAGTCTACGGCCGAAAATCACACGAACTAGTGCCGTAAATTCCAACTCGGTGCCGGTGAGGGCGGACGGAACTCGCCGGGCAGGGCGGGAAAACGTCTCGTTATTGCCCACGCTTTGTTTCTTGCCCAGTTCGATTCCGAGAAATCCCAGACTGACAGGTACGGCCTGGGAGTTTAAAAATTCAAGTGATTAGCGCCACCCACGCCAGCAGGCCGGCCATGGCAGCCAAGGTCACCGGAACGCCCAAGCGGGTGAAGTCACGGAAGGAAATGTTGATGCCCAGTTCGCGGGCTTGTTGGACAACGACGATGTTCGACACGCTGCCGAGAATGATCAGGCTGCCACCGAAGCTGTTGCCCAATGCCAACACGTAGGCCACCGGCGGATGCGTCACGTTGGTCAGCTTCACCAATAACATCACAGCGGCGGAGTTGTTGATCAGATTGGAAAGTATTGCTGTGAATACTGCCAGGATCGGCAACGATCTGAGGTTCAAGCCAATGTGGGCGAGCCATCGCACGCATTGCTCGCCGTAACCCGTGGCCTGGAACGCGCCGGTGACCACGAACAGGCCCATGAACAGAACCAAAATCGGCCAGTCCACCAAGGTCAACAAGTCTCGCGTGCGGAATTTGGGACTTGCGAGATGAATACCGGCCGCCGTCAGCGCGATGATTTCCTTGGGCACGGATGAGAAAAAGAACGCGATGACCAACACCAGAATGACCAGCCCTTTGATGGTGTGCGGCCGGTTGAACGGTTGGGGAGCGAATTTTGTAACCGCCGGCGCTGCCCCGGTGGCCGCAAGGTGGCGACGCGACATCAGCCAGATGATCCCGTACGCGCTTCCGAGAGCGAACACCACCGGCAGGATGCACCAGAGCACGTACTGTCCAAAACCCAGTCCGGCGACCTGAGCGATCAGCATGTCCTGCGGATTGCCGACCAGTGTAGCGGCCGCGCCGATGTTGCTGGCTACCGCCAACGCGATGAGAAACGGGACGGGGTTGAGTTGGCGGCGCAGCAGCGCGATGGCCACCACCGGCGCGAAGACGTAACAGACGATGTCGTGATTGAGAAAGGCCGACAACCCGGCTGTCACCAGCATCAGCAACAAGAGAAACCGCGCGGGATTACCGAGCCGGGCCGAAACGTCGTTGGCCACCTTGTCGAAAAAGCCGGACAGACGCAGTTGCGCCGACAGGACAAAGAAGCCGAACAACAAAAGGATGGTCGGCCAGTTGATGAACCCCACCACATCGCTCGTCGGCAGGCCGGAGAAAATCATCATGGCAATTGCGCCCAGCAGCGCAATGCCCGTACGGTCCAGCTTCAAGCCCGGCACCCGGCCCGCCGCAATGCCGAGGTACGTGAGCGCAAAAACAGCCAGGATTGCTGCCGTGGCCGGAGGATGATTTACGGTTGAGACGCTCATAGCGAACCTCCGGTGCCGGTCACTTAGAGAGAAATCTACGAATGGAGAGCAATTCCTTGCGATGGTTCTTGTCGGGTTTCGGATAGCTCATTTTCAGACTGTCGACGGTATCGAGAATCACCTGCGAAACGATGAGCCGGGCATTCTCCTTGTCGTCGGCCGGGATGACGTACCACGGCGCGAACTTGGTGCTGGTCGCCGTCAGGCAGTCTTCGTAGGCGTGTTGGTAATCCTTCCACAACTCGCGCTCCGCGATGTCCGCCGGGCTAAGTTTCCAGTTCTTTTGCGGGTCGGCAATTCGCGCAAGGAATCGCCGCCGCTGTTCCTCCTTGGAGAGGTGCAAGAAAAGCTTGATGATCCGTGTCCCGTTGGCGTGCAGGTGCTTTTCCAGGTCCACGATCGAACGATACCGGTGTTTCCAGAGTTTGTCGTCGCGCAACACTTCGTCCGGCAAGCCCTGGCCGCGCAGAATCTCCGGGTGCACCCGGACAATCAGCACCTCTTCGTAGTACGAGCGGTTGAAGATGCCGATGCGACCGCGTTCCGGCAGGCAACGCGTCGTGCGCCAGAGGAAATCGTGCTCCAATTCCTGCGCGCTCGGGTGCTTGAAGCTGAATACCTGGCAACCCTGCGGATTGACACCAGACATGACGTGTTTGATCGCGCCGTCCTTTCCTGCAGCGTCCATCGCCTGAAAGATCAGCAACAATGCGTAACGGTCGTAGGCATATAGCAGACTTTGCCGCTCGCTCAATTTCTCCACATGCTCCGCCAGCAGCTTGGCGTAGCGCTTCTTCGATTTGTAGAACGGCTTCACCCTCGTTGGCCATTTTTCCAGCCGCACCTTCGTTTCTTCCGGCACTCGAAATTCCTTGCTGTCGATCTTCATGTCACGCCTCTTTAGATCCCGGGTTTGGTGACCACTCAGTGCTGGGTTCCGGTTGCGTCCATGGTCGAATGTGCCCTCTTGATAGACAACACGGGTCGCGGCGCAATGACGCGGTAGGCCGCAAGTTTCACGCGGTCATTGACCAACCACCACGCCACTGCGTAACCCCACACTGCCAGCGCCAACTTCCAGCCGATCGGTGGCATGAATATCCCATACACCGCAATCAAGGTCGCAACAATTTGCGTTCCGATGACTGCCAGAAACAAAATCCGCGCCGGGCGGGACGACCAGAATGGGCCCCGCGTACGGGTCAGAAAGATTGTTAGATGGCCCGCCACCGAAAGTTTTAGATAGATTAACGTTTGAACGATCTCGCGGTTGAGGTGATAGATGCGCTCGGCGATGTAGAACAAGCCGAAGGATGCCACCACGCCCGCGATGCCCAGTGCCGTGGAGATGCCGAGCACTTCGCGCATGTTCCACGCTTCCGGTTTGTCGGAGTAGTGCACCCGGTCGTAAGCAATGGACAGGATCGCACCGTCGTTGAGCAACGCCAGCAATACGATCATCACCGCTGTCACCGGGTAGAAGTTGAACACCAGAATCGACAGGGTCATGAACAACAGCACGCGAATCGTCTCCGCGATCCGGTAGATCGCGTAACTGGTCATCCGCTGGAAAATCTTCCGGCTCTCCTTGATCGCGTCAATGATCACCGACAAGCCCGGCGTCAGTAACACCATCGCCGCCGCCGCCCGCGCCGCGTCGGTCGCACCGGAAACGGCGATGCCGCAATCCGCTTTCTTCAACGCCGGCGAATCGTTGACACCATCGCCGGTCATGCCGACGATGTGGCCGCGTTTTTGCAGCACCTCGACGATGTGGTACTTGTGCTCCGGGAACACTTGCGCGAAACCATCGGCTTTCTCGATGGATTCCTCCAATTGCGCCGTCTCATGATGCTGGGTGTCCCCGAACCCGGCCGCATCGAACAGGTTCGCCCCGAGGCCCAACTGCCTGGCGATTTCCCGGCCGATGGCCAGTTGATCGCCCGTCACCATCTTCACGGTCACGCCCATTTGCCGGGCGGTCGCGATGGTGGCCTTCGAGTCTTCGCGTGGCGGATCGAACAACGGCAACACGCCGAGAAACTGCCACGGGCCATTGCCATCACTCCGGGCAACGCCGAGGGACCGGAAGCCGCGCCGGGCAAACTCATTGGTCGCCTTTTCCACGTCGGTTTTCACCGCGTCGGCGTTGGCGGCGAGTGCCAGAATCATCTGTGCCGCGCCCTTCGTCACCTTGAACTCCTTCCCGCCTGCGCCGGTAACGGTGGCTTCGGTGCGTTTGTGGACCGGATCGAACGGCTGGAAATGCGTGATCCGGTATAGTTCGAGTTGCTTCTTGTCCCTTACGCCCCCAAGCACGGCGAGGTCGATCGTGTCCTGGTTCTCCGCGCGCGATGCCAGCGCGCCGGCGAGAATGACCTGATCGGCACTCACCCCCGCGACGCTGAATGGTTCGCCAAGCGTCAGCTTGTTCTGTGTCAGCGTGCCGGTTTTGTCCGAGCAAAGCACATCCATCCCGGCCAGTTCCTCGATGGACGCCAACCGGCTGACGATGGCCTGTTTCGTCGCCAACAACCGCGCGCCGACGGCCATCGTCACCGACAACACCGTCGGCATCGCCACCGGAATCGCCGCCACGGTCAACACGAGCGCGAATTGCAGCGTCGTGGTCATCTTGTCGCCGCGGAACAATGCCACCACCAGGATCAACACCACCAACACCACCGCCAAGGCGATCAGGTAGTCGCCAATCTTCAGGACCGCCTTTTGAAAATGACTGACCGTGTGCGCTTCCGCGACCAATTGCGCTGTCTTGCCAAAGTAGGTCCTCGCCCCGGTCGCCGTGACCGCGGCGTCGATTTCGCCTTGGCGGATGATCGAGCCGGAATAGACCGTCTCCCCGGTCTTGTGCGTGACCGGCAACGATTCGCCGGTCAAAGCCGATTGATCCACTTCGACGGGATCGCCCTCGAGCAGGTTCGCATCCGCGGGCACGATGTCGCCGAGGCGCACGCGGATCAGATCGCCCGGCACCAGTTCGCGGGCCGGTACGGTGGTCCACTGGCCACCACGCTTCACGCGCGCCTGCAACGCCAGCTTGGCTTTCAACGCCGCGACGGCATTGCCGGCTTGGTATTCCTCCCAGAAGCCGACGACCGCGTTGGCAATGAGTAGTACCAAGATGATAAAAAAGTCCGGCCAGTGGCGCACCAAGGCCGAAAGAATGGCCGCCGCCTCAATCATCCACGGGATGGGACCATTGAAATAGGTCAACAGTTTCAGAAATGGATTTACGTGTTTCTCGACGATTTCATTGTAGCCAACTTTTTCCAGAAGTTGTTTCGCTTCCGCCTGAGTCAAACCGTCGGCACTGGCGGGAGTCGTGGTGGATTTTGGATCGTTGCTCATGTCCTATGCCTTTCCAGCATCACTTGGGCAATGGCCCGATTACGACTACCGGTGCTGGGAGTAAGCGCCGTCAGCAATGCGCAGGCGAAGCCGGTGGTCCTCTTGTTGCAGTCGGCTTTCCTGATGCAGGTCGGATTGGTTAGAAACAGCCGCATGGCGCCGGTAGCAGAGCCGAATTGTCGTGATCCCAACAACAGCCCCGTCGTCGCCAGTGGCGGCAACAACGCCGCTACGGCTTCACAGGCCTGCTGCGGAACCAACATCTTGATCGATCGCAATGCCATGTTGCCTCCTTCTCGCGAGGTGGACCGCCACCCCCGTGCGGGGCGGACGCCTCTCTTTATCGTAACGCCTTCGGCGCTGCAAGGTCTTGCTGGCCCATTGGAATTCTTTCACGATAATTCACGCGCCGTCTGTCGGCAACAATCGCCGATTATCGTGAGATGGTGAAGACGTTAATTAATCCTCGGCAATTCGCGAAGTCGATCTCACTCCGAGCAGAATGCAGGCAAATCGCCACTGCCGCACCCGTTCACTTCGGCGCTGCGCAGGCGCCCCGGCACCCCCGATGCCCCGGCTCACCTTCTAGCATCTCAGAACATCGCCGCGCGCACCAATTCGACAATGGATTTGCGGCTCGCCTCGCCCTTCTGCGGATCGGGTAGATTCGCGAGTTCGCGAACCGGCAGGTGCATCAATTCGTACTCAGCTTGTAGCCAGTTGTCAATGTCGTGGCCAGACTCGCAATCGCTCTCCACGTAAAGCTGATGAGCTCTCGTCGCAATTTCCTCATCACTCGGACGTTCGTATTTCACCATGAAAACCCCTCCTGTCTTTTCCCTTCCTGCAAAACTCGCTTCCGTGACCGAGTCGGCCGCCATTAAACTTCCTCTTTCAACTTCGGGCAGGCGGCCCTCTCCGATGCCACAGCGATATCGGACTACGGTAACTCGCCAGCCACCTTCACCATTCTTGGGTAGCCCACGGTACTGGGACAATTTAGTTTGCTGTAAACTAGCCTTACGCAATTTGGACACATGCTGAATGCCGTCGTTCAACAGCACTTTTGGCCACCCGGTCAGACTGTGGTCATTAAGGATGGACCGTACCGGAAATCAGCATCACCAGTTCATTTGTGACAATGACCTGCCGGCAACAGAATCCGCGCCGGGTTATTTGGGGTCACCAACAGCGCGGCACTACAATTACTGCCACGCCAACGGGAATCTCGCTTGCAGCGCCACGACGAAGCCCGTGGCACCACGCCACAATCTCACTGTTCACCGTGCTAGCTCTAAGCGCCTCTTGAAGGCCGCAGTAGCGCTTCTTACGTCCGAAGTTCTCAGAAGTGCCGATACTACGGCCACACGCGTTGCTCCCGCAGAGAGCACCTCGCCAACGTTCTCCGGCGTGATGCCGCCGATTGCAAAAAAAGGGATCTTTATTCCTTCAGCCACCTTGCGTATCAATTCGACTCCCACCGCCTTCGTTCCCGGTTTTGTGGCGGTCGGGAAGACCGGGCCGACGCCGATGTAGTCCACCCCGTCACGCTCCGCACGAAGCGCTTGTTCCAAGGAATGCGTGCTGAGTCCAACAATCCGCATATTCGCCAGCCGCTCAGCGCGTTCGGCCCGTCCGCCCAGATGCTCCCAATCTTCTTGGCCTAGATGCAAGCCGTCGGCCCCGCTCTCAAACGCTGCGTCGACATCATCGTTGATGATTACCGGGACTTCGGCTTCCGCCGCCACGGAGACGACTTTGAGCCCGATTTCGACGCGTTGGGCGTGCGAACTTTTCTTGGCTCGCACCTGAATCACGTCCGCACCTCCGTCAATCAATTCTCGGGCTACTGCGGCAGCGTCTCGGTTTTCCAAGTACGCGGTATCGATGAACCCGTACAAACGGCAGTCGCTAAGAAGCTTGGTGGGCATCAACCAAAAAAGACTTTGGCCACGTCGTAGAGTTCTTTCGGCACACGGCGATTGCGCACGCGCAATTTCGGTTTACCGGTCTTCTTGTCCACGCCTTCCGTAATCACCGAGTCAAAATCCACCGCGATGACGTTGGTGCCACGCAGTGCCACCATTTTTCCGAATTGTCCTTTGATCGCCAGCTCGACTGCTTTCACACCGTAGCGAGTGCCGAGGACGCGGTCAAACGCGCTCGGGGTGCCGCCGCGCTGGATGTGGCCGAGCACCACGTTGCGACATTCGATGCCGGTGATCTTCTCAATTTCCTTGCAGAGCATTTCGCCAATACCACCCAGCCGCACATGGCCGAACGCGTCGAGTTCCCTGCTTTGAAGAACTTCCGAGCCCTCCAGCGTGAAACCTTCGGCGACGGCAACGATCGAGAAATTCTTGCCGCCCGCTTGCCGCTGCTTGATGATTTTGCAGATCTCGGCCAGCGACATCGGGAATTCGGGTAGCAATACCAAATCGGCACCGCCGGCGATGCCGGCTTCCAGGGCAATCCAGCCGGCTTGGCGCCCCATCAATTCCACCACCAGCACGCGACTGTGTGCCTCCGCCGTGGTATGCAGACGGTCCAGCGCCTCCGCGGCGATATTGATGGCCGTATCAAAGCCGAAAGTCTGGTCGGTGCCGTCGATGTCGTTATCGATGGTTTTGGGGACGCCGATGACGGGCATGCCGCGCTTGTGCAATCGCGAAGCAACGCTGAGCGTATCATCGCCGCCGATGGCCACCAGTGCCGATAATTCCAAGTTTTTGATGTGGTTCACGAGCGTGTCGAGTTGGTCATCGGTCGGATTGGTGCGCGAAGTGCCGAGAATTGTGCCCCCCAAGTGCAGAATGCCCGAGACCCGTTCGCGGGTCAGCGGAAAGTAATCGCCTTTGAGCACTCCGGCCCAGCCATTATGGAAACCAAATACTTCGTAACCTTCGACCAACGCTTTGCGCGTTACGGCGCGAATTACAGCGTTCAACCCCGGACAGTCGCCACCGCCGGTGAGCATTGCCATTTTTCTCATGATATTGTGATTAGACTCCTCCTGATAACTCCGCGTTGCCAGCTTCCCTGGAGCCTCATGGTTCCGGTTTCGGCGGAACCAGTGGCTGACTGGCCGCCAACAATCGCTCCATAAAGCCGGTCGAGTACCGGCCCCGACGGAAATTTGGATCCTTCAAAACGAGTTTATGCAACGGAATGGTCGTCTTGACTCCCTTGATAATGAACTCGTCCAGCGCGCGTGTCATGCGCTCGAGCGCCACGCGCCGGTCGCGACCATAGCAAATCAACTTGGCAATCATGGAGTCATAATGAGGCGGAATGACATAACCAGCATACACATGCGTGTCGACGCGCACCCCGTGGCCACCAGGGACATGCAGGAACTCAATGCGGCCGGGGCTGGGCTGAAATCCATTGAATGGATCCTCGGCATTGATGCGGCATTCGATGGCATGCTTTTGAAATTGGACGTCCTTGCCGTCATAGCCAAGTTCTTCGCCAGCCGCCACGCGGATTTGCTCCTTGACGATGTCAATACCGGTAACTTCCTCGGTCACTGGGTGCTCGACCTGAATACGCGTGTTCATCTCGATGAAGTAGAACTCGCCGGTGGCATCGAGCAGGAACTCGATCGTGCCGGCATTGACATACTTGACTGCTTCCGCGGCCTTGATGGCCGCCTTGCCCATCTTTTTGCGGACATCGTTGGTAAAAGCCGGAGAGGGAGATTCTTCGAGCAATTTCTGATGCCGCCTCTGCAAACTACAATCGCGTTCACCGAGATGGATCGTGTGTCCCTTCCGGTCGGCCAATATTTGAAATTCAATGTGGCGCGGGTTCTCGAGGTATTTTTCCATGTAAACGGAGGGATTGGCAAAAGCCCGTTCCGCTTCCGAGCGAGCGGTGTGATAGCCTTTCACGAGGCTGGGATCGTTGTGTGCCACCCGCATTCCGCGTCCGCCGCCGCCACCCGCGGCCTTGACAATGACCGGGTACCCGATTTTGCGAGCAATCTTCAGCGCCTCCTGCTCATTCTCGACCGGGCCATCGCTGCCGGGCACCACGGGCACCCCCGCTTTGCGAATCGTTTCGCGGGCAGCGACTTTATCACCCATGGCCCGAATTGCCGCACTGGTAGGGCCGATGAATTTAATATTACAGTTCTCGCATACTTCGGCGAAATGGGCATCTTCAGACAGAAAACCGTAGCCCGGATGAATTGCCTCCACATCGCCCACTTCCGCCGCACTGATAATGCGGTCGATTTTTAGATAGCTCTCCTTGCTTGGAGCATCGCCGATACAGATGGCTTCATCGGCTAATTGCACGTGCAGCGAATCGGCGTCCACGTTGGAATAAACCGCCAAGGTGCGGATTCCTAACTCCTTGCAGGCGCGGATAATGCGCACCGCGATCTCGCCGCGATTGGCTATCAGGATTTTGTCGAACATGGTGACTTCACTTGCTGGCCTGAAATCTCGAACAACACAGCGCTATTTGACGCGCACCGCGAATAGTTTCTGCCCAAACTCTACGGGCTTGGCGTTCTCGGCCAGAATCTCCGTCACCACGCCTGTCGTTTCAGCCTTGATCTCATTCATCACCTTCATGGCTTCAATGATGCAGACCACGGTTTCAGGATCAACCTCTTGCCCGATTTCAATATACGACGGGGCATCGGGGGATGGCGCACGATAAAATGTGCCAACCATTGGCGAAACGATGTGCTTAATATCGGTCGCGGGCGGTGCCACAGGGGCTGGCGTCGGCGCGGCAATCGTTGCCGGCTGCTGAACGGGCGGCGGCAACGAGACAGTCTGCTGGAAGCCTTCGGGACCTCGCTTGATGCGAATCTTCAATCCGTCCTGTTCCATGGAGAACTCAGACAGGTCGTTTTCCTTCATCATGGCGATAATCGCCTTTATTTGCTCTAATTCCATAGGTTCCGTCCTTCCATAAGAGGGTCGGCGCTCAATGTTTGCCATCAATCCAATTCACCCCCTCAGACACAACCTCCGGTTCTTTTGGCCAAGACAGTTCTTCGTCATGGCGTGGATCCCGATCCCTTGGTAGGGGGGGACTCTAGCAAAGTGCGAGGGGGTTGTCTAACGCTTTTCTCGGCAGTTACCAGAGCATTGCTATAGGTTGCTTCGGTGGGGTTTAGCGCAACGGCTTTGCGCAAAATCTCGACGGTCTGCGCATCGACTCCGTATACTGCTTTTCGGGCTTCTGCCAAATGCCACCAACACGAAGACCGGTAAGGGTCGTCGGCGACGGCTTGGCGATACGCAGCAATTCCCTCGTCCGGATTTCCTGTCAATAACGCAAGTTCGCCCAAACCCGATTGATATCGCAAATTCCAGGGTGACAGCCGCACGGCGCTTCGGGCCTCCTGCAAAGCAGCCAGCGGATGGATCCGCCGCAGTTCCTGCTCGCGGGTGAAGGCAAGACTCGCCGCCAACCCCCGTCCTTCGAGCCAGAGAACGGCGAACAGCATCGCGGCACAAACCAGACCCACCAACCAATTCGTCCTTCGCCGCGGAGTGACCGTGTCCGTTCGGGGTATTTCTTTGAGTCCTTGTACAGACCCAAGGAGGATGAATACCGGAAGTGCCACACCAGGTACGTACAAATCAAAATCGACCAACCCATGCATACTCCAGCCCACCAAAACGCCACAAATGGCAATTGCAGCAGCGTCTCCTTTCCGCCGGCGAGCCAGGCGAAACGCATCACGCACACCAACAATCCAGAGCAGCGTGAAGCTGATGAAGGCAAGGACGCCTGAGTCTGACCACATTTGCAGGTAATTGTTGTGGACAGCCTGAGCTTCTTCCGTCTGCGCCGTCTTATACTTGGGATAAATCGAACCGAAAGTGCCGGGCCCAGTACCAACCCAGGGATGATCCTTCGAAATCGCCATTGCACCGCGCCAATAGTCGGTTCGTGCTTCCAAGCTCTGCGCGCCGAGATGGATAAACCCGCGACGCTCTGCGAACACAAATATCACCGCCAGCAAGAAGATCGATCCCCCCATGGTAATAGCAGCTCGTCGACCCAGTCTGGGAACGCTGCACCACAACGCCGTCACCGCCATGGCAGCAAAGGCCACAAATCCGCCTCGAGAGCCGGTGAGCACCAGGCAAAACACCATTACGCCCGCCACAAACAGAAGCGTTATCCATCTCACCCGGGCGTCCCAACCGCGCGCCCGCACCCAGACCCACACCAGCGTAGGGGCAAACGCAATCACCAGGAATCCCGCCAACGCATTGGGGTAAACAAAGGAGGCGAAAACACGGTTGCTCGTCATTCTCAGGAGGAAATCTTTGGGCATTTTGCTCGCGTCGAGGTAGAGGAGCGCCTCTTTGCGTGATTCTTCCAATCCGCCAAAATGTTGCTCCAGAGCCAAAACGCAAACCAGCATGGTCGCCAAGGCCAGCCCGCCAAAGATCCGAGCCGTTGCTGCGCCATCACGGACGTACCAGGCGCCCACGTAAAACAACAGCACGCAGGTGGTAAACAACATGAGCGTATCGATTGTTGTTTGGCGACAAATGGAGGTGGGGGCTGCCAGCATCTGGGTCAGCAGGAATATCAATGGGAGCACGAACAAGAAATCCACTCGCGCCAACATTCGCTCCCGATCAAGCACGAGCCAAACGAATCCCACAAAGACGAGGATAACCGCCAATTCGTTTGGCCAGAGGTAGAACAGCCATTCTAATGGGTTCGCGGGCGCAGGAACTTGGGACTGAAGCATGGCCGGCGTGCCGAATTTCAGCGGCGCCAAAAAAGCAACCGCGGCCAATCCAAAAACGAACCAGTTCTTGAAGCCTTTCATTCAGTTCTGCACGGGTCGGGACGCCGTTATTGCGTCAGCTTCAGCAATCCCACTTCCATCGCGAAGGTCTCAGAAATGTTGCGTGCAAGCGAGTCGCGTATTTGATCCATGGCTTCCAGGTTTTGAATCGCTTGCCGATCGGTAAGACTGGTCGCAGCGCGCCGCGCCTCGAGCGCTCGTTCAGGGCGCGCCAGCAGGTGATCCTCAGCGCCCACGGCGCACAAAAGCACATCGCCAAACCAACTGTAGATTTCCTCGAGCACTTGTTCGCGAGCCGCCCGGTACTCACCTTCAACACGCGCCTCTCTCTGATCTTCCAGGCGCTCGCGAATATTCGGCTCCAATTCCTCGTAACGGTCGAGGTTGACCTCCGCTTCCACAAATTGGCGTGTCCGCTCGCGAATTTCGTGAAGAAGCGCAGTCACCTCGGCAAGCAACCGGTAACTGTTGGCGACTCGCTCCGGGCCAAGCGCAGAAAATTCAGCCAGCCTCGTGAGCAACTTCGCAGCGTCAGTGGATGCTTCTGTTTCAGCGACCTGACCGAATGGGATTCTCAGGCATCGCGAGAGGATCGTCGGCGGCAGCCGTTGCGGCGTCGAGGACAACAACACGATGATTGTTTGCGCGGGCGGTTCTTCCAGGGTCTTGAGAAACGCGTTGCTCGCCTCCTCATTCATGCATTCAGCATCCACGATAATGCCAACTTTGACACCTCCCGACGACGAGCGCAGATTGACCGCCTTCATGAACTCCCGCATCTGATCGACCTGAATACGACGGCTCTTCGATTCCGGCCGGATCCAATACACGTCAGGATGTGCATTGTCGTTGATCCGCCGGCAGGAATCGCAGAGCGGCCCGTCTTCCGGACAACAATCCTGGTCTCTTTGCAGGCAGTTGAGCGCTTTCGTCAGCGTCCGCGCCATTGCTTCCTTGCCGCTCCCGCGGGGTCCGGTAAACAAGTAAGCGTGAGCCAGCCGGCCCCGTTCCAAACTGCGGCGCAGTTGCTCTCCCACTGTCGGCTGTTGGCTAACGTCGCTAAAGGACATGCTTGATCAAATCCCAGATTTGCTGCCCGACCTTTTCGACCGGTTGACTTCCGTCGACGACCTTGACGCGTTCCGGGTCGCGCCGGGCAAGATCCAGATATCCTTGCCGAACCCGTTCGTAAAATTCCAACGATTGGTTTTCCATGCGGTCGAACAATTCCCGGCCACGAGCTCGTTCCAATCCCGTGCGCGGATCAAGATCGATGACCAAAGTCAAATTCGGACGGCACGCGTCAATCGCGAAGGCGTTGATCGTGGCAACGACTTGCGGATCAATTTTGCGTCCGACTCCCTGGTAAACAGTGGTCGAATCGAAAAACCGGTCGCAGAGAACGACGCAGTCCTTGCGCAGGGCCGGGAGAATCACCTCGCGGACGAGCTGGGCGCGGCTGGCAGAAAACAGCAGAAGTTCGGTTTCCGCTACCATGGCGGTCGATTGCTTGCTGTATTGCAGGATGTGACGAATTTGTTCACCCACTTCGGTGCCGCCCGGCTCCCGCACAATCAGCACTGGGTAACCTTCGCCCCGCAACCGGGCCGCCAGACGCTCAATGTGAGTGGATTTTCCGCAGCCTTCCCCACCCTCAAAAGTAATGAATTTGCCTTTTTGGGCCATTTTGGACAGATTTTTGCGGCGGATGATAGTCCCGGGTTTGCCAGCGGTCAAGGCTTGGCACCGAGACTGCTCTTTTTGGCAATGTAAAAACAAGCGTGCGTCGTGCGGGGAACCTCAAACGAAGAAGGATTAAGGAGATGGAACTAACAGTCGATAACATGCGGGGTACAGATCAGGTCGCCACGGCGGATAAAAGCGTGCCGACATTATCCTCCACAGAGGGCGAGCGCATACGCGTATTAGCGATCGACGACAACGAAGAGTTTCGCAATCTCATCAAGGAACTGCTGGAGCCGCACGGGTTCGAGGTTTGTGGGGTCGCCAGTCCTGTGAAAGCCTTGGAGCAGTTTACGCGCGAGAAGGACAAGTTTCATCTGGTATTGCTGGACTACTACATGCCGCAACTTGATGGCGCCAAGACTTTCGAGTGGCTCAAGAAGCTCAGCCCGCCGGTAAAGGTGATCATTGTTTCGGGTGCCGAAGAGTTGCGTTTGCGCCAGATCCTGGCCCAACACCCGATCGACGGTTACATTCGTAAACCATTCCGTCTGCAGGAAGCGTTGCACATCATTCGTCACGTGATGGGTAAACCGAGACCACACGCGGCGCAATAAGCCAGCCAAACATCCGGTGCGGCCAAGCTTTCGGTTTGGCCAGAATTTCGTCCACCGATCTGCCATCTGGTAGTGGTAGCCACATTGCTCTTCAAACCCACTTTGGTATTCTTCGGGTGCATGAAGAAACACATCGGCGACGCGACCTTGGAATTGGTGCAGGGCGACATCACCGCGTTAAAGCTGGATGCGATTGTGAACGCGGCCAACAAATATCTGGCGCACGGCGGCGGGGTGGCGCTGGCCATCGTGCGCAAGGGCGGCTCACAGATTCAAGTTGAGTCGACGGCACTGATTGCAAAGCGAGGACCTTTGGTGACGGGGGAGGCGGTCATTACCAGCGGCGGGAAACTGCCGGCAAAGTTTGTCATCCACACCGTCGGGCCGGTATGGCACGAGCAAAGTGAAGAAGAATCTGATCAGCTCCTGCGAAAGGCGGTGCGAAGTTGCCTGACGATTGCAGATGAAAAAGAGTTGAAGCAGATCGCTTTGCCCGCGATCAGCACCGGGATCTACGGGTTCCCGATGGAACGGGCCGCGCCCCTGATGTTGAAAGAAGTGGTCGACCATCTCCGCAGCCAGACGAAACTAGAACGCGTAGTGTTCTGCCTTTACGACAGCGCCAGCTACCGCATTTTTGAATCGGCTTTGGCGGCCCTCTGATACGTCAGACGAACTGCAAAATCCAGCAAACCAGGCGCCAGTCGCCGCAGCCAAATGCCGAGTCGTGCGGAAAAGGTTAGCACCACCTGGCGTTTCCGCCGAAGGCTCGCTCGCAGCAGGGCGCGTGCGACTTTGGCCGGGTCTTGACCTTTAAACGGACTGATGCGCGTCGGGCTGCCGTAGCGAAACATATGCTCAAAGAACGGCGTGTCCGTGTACGACGGAAGAACCGAGATCACGTCGATGCCGGTTCCGTACAATTCGAGCCGCAGCGAATCGCTCAATGCCAGCAGCGCAAATTTGCTGGCACAATAAGCACCGTTGCGCGGAGAAGCGATCATGCTGAGCACGCTGCCGACATTGATGATTTGACCCGCGTGTTGTTTTTTCATCTGAGGGAGAACCGCCTGGATGCACCGCAGCGGACCGTGAAAATTCACTTCCATCAGGTGATGCACGTCGTTTGAGGGTGTATCCCCTACCAACGCGCGCATTCCAACCCCGGCGTTATTGACGAGGATGTCCAGCCGTCCAAAGCGGGTGAGAACCGTGTCCACCAGTCGCCGGACATCCCCGTCTTTCGTCACATCCGTAGGGATGACCAAGACACAATCGGCAACGAGGCCCGTCTTGGCAGTAATCTCATTTGCCACTTCGCGGAGCATGGCTTCCTGCCGGGCCGCCAGGATAACCCGGGCGCCGGCCCGGGCAAACGCCAGTGCCGTTTCGCGACCAATGCCACTGGAGGCGCCGGTAACCACAACCACTTTGTTTTGGAAAGCAAGATGCATATTTCGCTTCTCGGCGACAGAGATGTATGTTACACGGCGAACGTTTATATTGCCAGTGGATGTCCCTATGAGCGCCGGCCCCGCGAACTCACAGAAAAAAATTCTGGCCATCGACGACGAACCGGAGGTTCTCGAAATAATCCGGCGTTGTCTCGAAGCCGGGGGTTGGGGGGTGTTGACGGCGCCCGGCGCGAAGGAAGGGCTGGAGCTGTATGAGGCGCGCCACCAGCAAATCGGCCTGGTATTGTTGGATTATCTCATGCCGGATATGACCGGCGACCTGGTGTTTGAATGTTTGCAGCGAGTGAACCCGGACGTTCGCGTCGTCTTGTTGACGGGATGCGAAGACCAGGTTGCCCACCGTATGTTCGAGTCGGGTTTGCGAGGCTATGTCCAGAAACCTTTTTCCATGGAAGACCTCGTCAAGGTCGTGCGTGAAGAATTGGAATTAGACTGACAAGGCTCGCGCGGCGGTTCAGAACACCGACAATGAATCTGCCAAGGCTTGGTTCTCGGACAAAATTCTTGGAAACCGGCTGAGGAAACGCGTAAATTGCTGCATGAGCGAACCCGAACAATCCGAGAGGTTGGTGCCCATTCATCATGCCGCCAATGAGTGGGAAGGCAATATTGTGATAGGTTATCTGCATGACAATGGTATCGAGGCGACCTTGCGAACACCGCCGAGCGTGCCGCCATTGGATGTGGCGGAAAATCTGACTGGCACCAATCAAATGAACAGCGTGTTTGTGCTCGAGCAGGATGCGGAAAGAGCCCGCAGTTTGTTGCAGGAATTTCAAAGCACCGAGACCGATCAACAGATGCTTGAAGAAACCGCGGCTCAAAAGGTAAAACCGGACAAAAAGACGATCGCAGAACTCCGTGCCGCTGTCCGTGAAGAACGCAAAACATTCGAATTTCTTGGTTGGGTCGGCGTGGCATTCCTCGGAGCCGCTGCGATATTGTGGGCTATCTGGCCAGCTTGGTTAAAGCTCGCGCCACCGCAACTGCAATGGATTATTGTGCTTTTGTTCGCGTTTGCGGCGTTGTTTGCAGGAAGTTGGGCCAGCCGACGCCTCAAATGAAGCTGGCGTGCAACATTGACAAGCGTGGGCGAAAAGCCCGGTTGATGAGCGGGTCAGTGATCGTTCTGTGCGGACTCGCTGGACTTCTCACCGGGAGGCGGTGCCATTCGTCGGCCCTTCTCACCGCCGGAATCTTGCTCGCCCTGGCTGGGTCATTCATGATTTTCGAAGGCGTGCGCGGCTGGTGCGCACTGCGTGCCATGGGAGTGAAGACGCGGCTTTAACAGGGAACCGCGATTCACACCTTGTCGCGGAAATACTCGATGGTCTGACGGAGACCGGCCTGCAAATCCACCTTTGGTTCCCAGCCGAGAAGTTTTCGGGCACGCGAGATGTCGGGGCGGCGCTGTTTGGGATCATCCACAGGCAGCGGTTCGTGGGTGATCCGGCTCTGGCTACCGGTAATCTCGATGATGAGTTGGGCAAACTGCAGGATGGTGAACTCAGTGGGATTGCCGATGTTGACCGGCTCGTGGAAATCGCATTGGGAGAGACGATAGATGCCATCTACCAG
The DNA here is from genome assembly GCA_035516795.1 of Verrucomicrobiia bacterium. Taxonomy (GTDB): domain Bacteria; phylum Verrucomicrobiota; class Verrucomicrobiia; order Palsa-1439; family Palsa-1439; genus DATJBF01. The sequence continues at coordinate 12,914 of DATIZX010000131.1, read as the reverse complement.
ATCGCTGACGTAGCAGAAACTCCGGGTCTGTCGACCTTCCCCAAAAACGGTAAGCGGCTCTCCGTGCAGGGCTTGGCCGATGAACGCCGGCACCACACGACCATCGCGGAGGCGCATCCGCGGGCCGTAGGTGTTGAAGATGCGCACGATCCGGGTGTCCACCCTGTGATAGCGATGATAGGCCATGGTTATTGCTTCGGCAAAGCGCTTGGCTTCGTCGTAAACACCGCGCGGACCAATGGGGTTGACGTTGCCCCAGTAACCTTCGGATTGGGGATGTTCTAGTGGGTCACCGTAACATTCAGAAGTGGACGCCAGAATGAACTTCGCGCCCTTGGCTTTGGCCAGGCCCAGTGCGTTGTGGGTACCGAGCGAGCCGACCTTCAAGGTCTGAATGGGCAATTGCAGGTAATCGATCGGGCTGGCGGGCGAGGCGAAATGGAAAATAAACCGCACAGGAACATCGAGATAAATGTATTGAGTGACGTCGTGACGAATGAATTTGAAATTGGGATTGCCAGCGAGGTGGGCGATATTGTCGACGTTTCCCGTGATGAGATTGTCGATGGCGACCACGCGATGCCCTTCGGCGAGGAGACGGTCAGATAGATGCGAGCCCAAGAATCCGGCGCCACCGGTGACGACGGAGATCGGAGTAGTCGAGGTCATGGCGTTGTGTGATTCGCAGAATTCGTGCCTGCGAGCAACAAAAAAACGCGTTATCGCGCGCCGAAGCCCGATAGAACAACAGGAACCGTGCGGAGAAGAATCTTAAGATCGAGCCAAAGCGACCAATTGTCGATGTACTGCAGATCCAGCTTCATCCATTGATCGAAGCTGATTTTATTGCGCCCACCGACTTGCCAGAGACAGGTGAGCCCGGGTTTCATCGAGAGGCGGCGTCGATGCCAAGGATCATATTGCAGGACTTCGCTGGGGATTGGCGGACGGGGCCCCACCAGGCTCATATCGCCCAAGAGAACATTCCAGAGTTGGGGAAATTCATCAATACTTGTCTTGCGCAGAAAACGTCCGAACGGCGTGACACGTGGATCGTCCTTCATTTTGAAAACCGGCCCGCTCATTTCATTGTAGACCGCCAATTCCGCGCGCAACATTTCCGCATTATTCACCATCGAACGGAACTTGAACATCGTAAACAGGCGACCGTGCAGCCCGCTGCGTTTCTGACCGAAGAAGATCGGGCCGGGTGAAGTGAGTTTGATGATGATGGCGGCAGGCAGCATTATCAAGGGCCCAAAGACCAGCAAGCCCACGACGGCTCCTGTGACATCGATCAGCCGTTTGAAGACCAATTGCCAAGTAAGCTCGGGCGTGGTACGAAAGATCAGCAGCGGCTTACCAAAAAAATCATCCACCGTAGCTCGGGCGATCGAGGTCTTGACAAAGTCGGCGACGAGCCAGGCTTCGACACCTTCCACCTCGCAAGCCAAAATGGCCTTTTCAATCTCGCTGAAGGCCGTTTGCGTGACGTTGAAAACGACGCAACCCACCGGAAGGCGATGTAGCAGAACGGGCAATTCCTGAAGCAGGTCGCCGTTCGGATTGAGCTGGGTGGCGATGCGTAGACTCCATTCGGGATGCGACTCGAGCTGTTCCGCAAACGCCAGATTGCGTTCCGGCGAGCCTACCAGGATGATCTCCGTCACGTCCTTGCCGGTGCGGGCACGATGACGCATGTGCGCCTGGAAGAACTGATCCTTTACGAAGAGGGCAATGATACTGAACACCGCAAAGAGAATCACGACGCCACGGCTCAGCACGGACCAACGGAAAAGATACATGGCCGCCATGATTGCCAAAACACACAAGGTGCAACTCTTGCATAAGATCCAAAGGGTGTTGCGACGCTGCAAACCGTGCGCCCGACCGTAAAAGCCGTTCATGTCGAGCAGCAGCGGATAGAGCGGGAGAATGATCAAATACAAATACTTGTATTGACTAAATCTGCCGATGATGCCTAATTCAAACCAGTAACCGAGGAACTGGTATCGGAACGGAAACGAGAACGCCAACTGCTCTCGCACCGCATGTGCCAACCAGAATACACAGGCAATTAGTAATGCATCGCCGATCTGATTGATCTGGATAATGAAATCTCGTCGTCCGCCGGCCATGGGAACGCTTGGTATCCTAGTGCGTCGGTTGCCTCGCGATCAATGTTGGATAGATGTCCTGCACAAACCCGCTTATAATCTTCATGGTTTCTTCTACAGAACCGACCGCATCTATGTTCGGCATGGAAATCAAAATATAAGCCCATCGATGGTTGGTATTGTAAAACACCCGATCCAACGACGTCCAAAAGATGCGCTGCCAGTGGTACGGCGTGGTCCTGTTCTTGCCGACAAACCAATACACAAAAATCGCGCGGTACCGGCCAGTCTCCCCATTGGCCAGCGGGATCGAACGCGTAGCGTTGATTCGCATCACATCGAGTATCCCCCCGTGCGCCGTGGCCACCGGCACTTGCTGCACCTGTTCATTCTGAATGGTCCACCCCTGACCCGGTAAACATAATTCGGGACGGTGAATGCTGGTTACATCACGCCCCGCCAGGACAATCGAGCAAAACACCTCGTGACCTTCCTTGTCCGTGAACAACCGGCGAGCCCCTTCGGTATCGGCAGGCAAGATCTTCTTCTCTTGGTCGCTCAACCCCTGCAATTCGCCACCGGTCCAATCCGCCACCTTGTCCACAAGGAATAGTTGTCCATTGACAAGTTTCACCCCCGGCTCGGAAACCTTGCTCACGTCCGAAGTCAGAGCTGTCAACAGAACGCCGATTCCCAAAATGGCGACCAAAAGCCCGATCTGCATCACACCCGACCCGCGCGCCGGCGTTTGCGGCTGTTCTGCCATTATCTGTGTACTGAAGCCAAGCAACTCATTCATGGAATCTCTCCGGTTGGTCGGGCGGCGGTAGTCTATCTCCGTCCACGTCTTCGCGATTGGGTGCCGGTTTCATTAGACTCTCGAACACACGGCGATAGGGGAAATTCAACAGCAGCCCGATGACCACCATTGCCGATAAGGCCACGCCGAAAACAATGTAGCCTGAGTATTCGTGATAAGTTTTGGTGGCGAGTTCCTGACCATACACCTCGGCGACCAAGGCAATCGAGCTAACGCGGGCCAGATTTCCCAACACCGCCAAAGGTACGGCGCTCAAGAACAGCACCCACCGCTTCCACTGCACCCGTTGCGTCACGTAGGCATACGCCGCAGTTACCGTCGTTAACGCCATCAAGGAGCGAATGCCGCTACAAGGATCGGCCACATCAAAATGGAAGACGCGGGAGTAAATTGCCGTTCCCACCCGCACGGTTTCGATGCCAAACCAGTTCAGTAAAGCCGTGGACATCGAGGCGACCATTTGCCGCAAGGGGAAACCCACCACTTCGTCCAGGAAGTTCAGCGGAATCATGAGAAGCAAAAAGGTAATCGGGAAAAACAGGACGCGGAAGACCTCGCGACCGCCCAGAGCCAGGGCCAAGCCATACAACAAGATCACGAACGAGAAAACGACAATTCGCGGTTGGTCTGCCTTGACCCCCATATAGTAAAAGCCGGAGGCAATCGCTACCACAGCCGTTCCTAACCGCGCCGGCGCAATCCGAGCAGCTAATAGCTCCTTCCGCTTCCACCAAACCAATAGCCCGGCAATCAAAGGAATCAACGGACCATGCGAATAATTCGAGACATTACTCCAATGCCTGGTCAACCACTCGTAACAGGTCATTGCCCGCTCTACCGGCTGAACCCAGTACGAGTAGTAAATCAACCCCGCCAAGACGAGAAGAAGCGCCACCTTCACCCAATTGATGGAATTGAAGGAGAACCTGCTCTTGGCAATGGTAAGCCCGTCACTCATGTATCAGAGGACAAATCCCTCGAAAAATCCCTATCAGTCTAGATGTCCACTCCCACAATGTCAAACGTCCGCTTATGCAGATTATGCTGGTTAGCTATTATCGCGCCAATGAGAAACTTTGCGTACTTCCCCTTCGTTTTGGCCCTTTTTGTCTGTGGCTGGCAGCGATGCGCCCCATCTTCCCTGTTGAAATTGTTCGGAACAAATGGGGGACCGACCGCAACCGCGCCAGTCACAGCGAACATGAAATGGCGTTGCTCGGGTAGGGGGCGACACATGGCGATGCCAATAATCTCCTTTACGTGCTGTTCGATAAAGAGACAGCGACGCTCGGTTCCGCGCTCAATATCTGTTTCTGGACCAACGAAGCCTACCGCCAGCCCGTGCTCGCCGCGCGCCGTAAGCTTAATTCTGAAGTGTGCCCGGTGCTCTACTGCAGGGCGCAAGAAATCGTCTTCGAGAAAGTGCCCATGGTTCCGCCGGCTCACACGAAGGCCCTGATCGCTTGCAGCGCGAACGTTGAGAGCATCCATTTCGAACGCAACGGGGATATCCTCTCCCACGATGCTACGATGAAGTGAGCACGCGAAACACAGCGAATCGAGAATTCGAAATCTCCAACTTGAAATGCTGCAGCCGTTCGGGTCGATCAGCAAACAGCATTGCCGCGCAGTCCGGATCAAGGGTTCCCATTTTGTCCGCCTTGTAACGTCGCGAGTCGGCTCCGTCATAGATGAACCCGGCGTCGTACACAAAGTAGGTGGCGCCGTACTTGCGCGCGAACATGTAGAAGTGCTCCTCGCTCTCGTAGATCGCTTCCAGCATTTCCCGGTAGCGCTTGCGGATCCGTTGATTCTCGAATTTCGAGTGCAAGATGATCGGTCTTCCCGTATGGGCGAGAAACACCGGCGATTCCGAAATCGACGCAAGCACCACCGCGTTCGTCGGCGTGTTCTTGCGTAGCCAGTTCACTATCGGCCGGTACTCGCTTGGCGTCGGTTGTTGCCGCTCGAGCGGCCGCGAATTCAGTAACCCCAATTGCCACACCGTTGCGATCATGATCGCGAGCTTCCACGAAAGCCGCCGCGTGATGAGTCCCGCTGCCAATACCGCCGCGGCGAAACCCAGGAATGTGAAGTATCGGACCACCATCCAAGCCAACGGAAACAGCAACAGGGTAAACACCGCCATGACACGCAAGGCCGTTTGCTTCTGCCGCCATGCTATGCCCATGGCTACCAGGGCTAGCGGCAGGCACCACTCCAAACTATGCCACCATTCACGCCAGGTCGCCGTGTCAAATGCCCCTTCCCACAGCAACCGTGCTTCCCAAGGCAGCGCGGACGGATCGGCCGGCTTCACGCCTAGAAAGCGCAGCTTGGAAAAGAAAAGTTCGTAGACATGTGCGTACTCCCCGTACGATTTCTGCAGCAGCGCTCCCGCTGCAAGAAACACCACCAGAGAGCCCGCAAACAGAATCGTCGCCCGTTTCCTCCCGCCATTGATCCACACGGCCAATGACAATGCATACAACAAGCACATGGTGGGGGACACATAGAACTCCTTGGCGCGCAGCACAGGGATCAACACCGCGCCTCCCGCCAGCACGAACACCAGCCACGGCACTCGCGGCGTCTCGCCTTTTCCCAAGTATACCAACACCGCCGCCACCGTCAGCGGTGCCATCACGAACTGCGTCAGGTGCCAACTCGCCAATGCCGCCAGCCAAAACACCGCCGCAAGAACCTGGTCGCGCACCTTTTGCTCCTCCAACGCCCGCACCGTGAAAACCAGCGCGAAAATAATCAGCGGAACCGCGAAATCTTCTCGGAGGAATAGATTCTTTACCGTCCGTCCGTAACCGGGATAAAGAGCGGCATACAGTCCGCTCGCAAACGTCCCGGCCCAGTCGCTGTGCCACAATGCCCGCGCCAGGAAGAAGACGGCAAACAAGGATAAGCTCGACACCAGGCAGTCGTACCAGACGACAAAAAGGTGGAATGGGGTCGCCGGCTTCAGCCAGCGGTAAAGCACGCCGACGGGCGCCTCCATTGCCACGGTGAACTCCGTCCAGTCGTTGATCGTGTCCGGATATTGGACGTCACGGTCGCGGGCGAGCCGGGTCCACTCTCGCATCGGATGTTCAGCAAAGAACTTCGCGAAGCGGTAGTGAAAGGCAAATTCGCTCCAGAATTGGCCAACCTCGTCCTGCGCGTTCCACGTCGGATTGGCGAAGATCTTGGCCGTCTTCAGGTGGACATGAAAGGCGTAAAGACCACAAACAACCGCCAGACAAAACGCGAATCGCCGCCACGAGTCCATCGTGCCAGCGATTCTTAACCACACCCGTGCCGGATTACAAACCTGTTGTGGCGCGACTATTCGCCGCAGATCAAGCCTTCCCACGAAGCTTGATGCTGCAGCCGATGGCCTTGGTTTCTTTGATGGTGATCGGTTGACCTGCCAGCAGCGCGTTCAAGGCATCCTTTAGGTAAGGTGCCTCGACCTTGCTCGCATCCCTCGAGTTGTCGTCAATCGCACCGTGGTAAACCAGCTTGCCTTCCTTATTGAACAAGAATGCCTCCGGCGTGTGCGATGCGCCAAACGCACGCGCCATTTCCGAAGTTGCATCTACAACATACGGAAAACGGAATCCGCGGTCCTTGGCGCGCTGTTGCATCTGTTCGTAACCGTCCTCAGGATAGGCGTTCGGGTCATTGGAGTTGATGGCAATTACGCCGACACCCTTTTCCCGGTACGTGTTGCCAATCTCGGCGATGCGGCTTTCCCATGCCTTGACGAACGGACAGTGATTGCATGAGAATATCACGAGTGTCCCTTTCGGGCCCGCCACGTCAGCTATGGACAATTCCCGTCCATCCACATTTTTCATCTTCACGTCAGTTTTGGGCGCTGGATCTCCGATGGAAAGAGCCAGCGCACTCGTTGCCACCGACATCATCACCATGCACGCGATATACGAACCTGTTTTCACGGATTGCCTCCTGTCGATTTTGGTTTGGCTGCCAATACTTGACTCACGGCCTGCTCGAATTTGTTGGAACTTGCTTCGCCCTCCCAGAAATCCCGCAGATGGCCCGAGCCGTCATAAATGAACGTCGCCGGCAATGCGCCACTCCAACGCTTATCGAGGCCGTCGATGAACTGCTGGTCCTTCTCCGCTTTCAGGTAAGATGGGAAATCAACCCCTTGCCGGGCCAGGAATTTTTTGACCGCCCCTAGATCGCTGTTGTCATCAGCCGATACCAACAGGACGTTGAGTCCTTGATCTCGATACTTGCGGGCGACGCGTATCAAGCCGGGAAACTCTTCGCGACAGGGTCCGCACCACGTGGCCCAGACATTCACCAACACCGCCTTCGCCCCTGAGTTCTGTACCGCCTTTTGAATACCGGAAGCAGTGATCGGCGTCACAGAAATCTCTCGCGAACGCACCGACGCCGATTGCCCACAGGAGACGAGCGAGACCCCCGTGAATAGACAAACACCTGCTAAACAGACTTTCCGTATTGCCATCGTCGCGCTTAGCTTACATCAAATTCTTCGTGGCGCAATACCGACTGTGGCAGCAGAAATGCGCATGCCTATGAACATAGCCTGTTCAGTTTGTTCAATGGCTTGAACACTTCCGCTGAACAGTAACCACCACCGGCAAGCCGGCTCAGTGCAGATGAATCGACGAAAAGTTCGCTAAGGGCATCGCCCAAAGAGGATTACAAAGCTCTCAAATTCGAGTCTATCGTAAGAGATCAGACTGGCACGCGAGGTGTTATCGAGATGACCCAGCCAAGGAGTGGTGAGGGTTCTCCATTCGAGTGGGTGCAGCGAGCAAGCATTCGCTGCACCCGCTCAAGGAGATTCGAGCCGCAGAATTTTTACGTCATGCACGAAACTACGAAAGAGGTAATGGGCACGGACAGAGGGTCCAGATTAACGATTTGGAAACTTCTGTGGATCGTGTTGTGGACCGGCGTGGTGCAGTACGCATTTGTCTTGCTCCTACGGTGAGAGCAGCCGTCCCGCGAATCACACTACGGTTGATCCGTTGAGATTTTGGGCGGAACTTGCTTCGGTGTGGTCTGCCAACCTGCCATCTTCCAGATCAACCCGAGCGCACCCACGTAGAAGATCAATCCCAATGTCTCATGCACGAACCCGTACGGCAGTTGCGTCCGGGGCGCCACCAAGCAGATACTTACTATCCGGAGGAAATTGCACACAATGGCAACCGGAACGGCCAACGCCAACAACCCCAATTTGCTCAAACCCGGCAGCCGATACTGAAACGCGAGGATCGTCGCCACGATGAGCGACGACGTGAGTAGACCAAAACCGTTGCATTCCGTCGCCACCTCGAAAACGTGGCCTTTCACAGCCAGAAGCAACTTTGCCGGTTCTCCGGCCGCCAATACAACCTTCACTGGCACATCCATCGATTGCATCAAGCCGCCCGCATACCGCGCCGCAATTTCTCGTAAGGGCCAGTCCAGCCTGGGAAACAGACCGACCAGAACACCAAAAACGAAAAACGCGCCCAGCGCCGGCATGAACCAACCGGCACCCTCCTTGCCGAAAAGGAACGACATTACCGCGGCGAACGTGAAACAAAATGAGAGTAGCACCAGTGGTAACAACCAAAAGCGCGCCCGCCCCGCCAGCCACAAATAGAAGAATCCCAGCGCCAGCAGCCCCAATCCGAGGTTGTTGATTTCGGGTTGCAGCCGGAGTTTGCCGACCGCATCACGCACGCAAATCAAGAGCGCGATGACAACCAACAATGCGCCGCCCGCCAATTGCTGTGTGTGTAATGTCGTCCATCCGAGCCAGTACAACAGTGGCAGATACAACAATCCCATCAGCGTCCCAAGCAAGACCAACATCAACACACCCGTCCCGCGCGGGCGGGGAGCGTGGTCGTGACTGGCCACCATTGGTTTCTCAGAAGCGGATTCCATACGGAGAATTAGACGGTACTGCCGAACTCCTGCTCAAGTTTGGTCCGATTCACAAAGCGCTTTCGAGAATCTGCCGCAATTCCTTGTCGTGCAATGGCAGCGGATTGCCTTTCATGCTGCTGGAAGCCTTTGCCTTTTCGATGATCGCCATGAAATCTTCGCGTTTCACCCCATACTGTCGCAACGGTGGGATGTCCAGCGCGCGCACCAATTCGCCGAGATCGCCGACAATTCGCCGCACCTCGTCAAAGCGCCCGACGATTTCTGTTGGGGCTGACACCGCACCGCGACCGGCCGGTCCTCGAATCATTCCACGGTTGACCTCCATCACGCGCGGAAGCAACGCCGCGCACAACGCTCCGTGAGGCGCATCGTACATGCCGCCCAGCGGTCCGGCAAATCCGTGCACCGCGCCCAGTCCCGCGTTGGCCAATGCCATACCGCTAAACAACGCCGCCAGCGCCATGTCCTCACGAGCGTTTGGATCGCCCGTCTTGTACGCCTTACGCAGCGACCGTGCCGCACGCGACATTCCTTCCCGACAAATTGCATCGGTCATCGGATTTGCCTTCACCGAAACGAACGGCTCGATCAGTTGCGTCAACGCATCCAAACCGCTGGTCGCCGTGATCGGTGCAGGCAGGTCATAGGTGAGTTCGGGATCGACCAAAGCCACGCGCGGCAGCATCAACGGACTCCGCAGGCTGACTTTCACATGATGCTCCGGCGAACCGAGCACGGCATTGCGCGTCACCTCTGCTCCAGTGCCAGCCGTCGTTGGGATCGCGATGAACGGTGCGGACGGCTTGGTGATTGGCTTACCTTTGCCGATGATCTCGACGTAATCCAGCGGGTCGCCGCCGTTGGTTAGCATGGCCGCGATAGCTTTGCCGATATCGATGATGCTGCCGCCGCCGAAACTGATGGCAACATCGCAACGCTCATCAAGCGCCCGCTGGGTTCCCAACCGCACCACTTCGAAAGTCGGCTCTCCGGACACGGAGAACGTTGCGTACTCGACGCCCCCACCAGTCAAAGCGCTCAACAACGGCTCGACGCGTTGGACGGCGCCAGCGGATTTGCCAATCACCACCAGAACGCGTTTCCCAAGCGGCTTGGCGATCGCGCCAATCTCCTTTAGCTTTCCCGGGCCGAACACAATCCGCGTTGCCGTCGCAAACTCAAAGTTCACATGCAGAGTAGAACGGGCAATTTGCTCATTGTCCAGCGCAATGAATTGGCTGTACGACTGACTGCTCCGGTTGTAGGCCGACTCTGTGAGTCGGCGATCTCTTCAACGACTCCGCCGCTTCGCAGAAGCGGCCTACAGTCGATACGAGTGAAATGTTTCCCTCATTGACACTCGTCGCCGGCGAAGGGCACTATGCTCTCGTCGCGCGAAAGAACTGCCACCGTCGTTTAACTCAAGAGGCATCAAATGCACTGGATTCTATTGGCGCTGTCCATCCTGGCTGAAGTCGTAGGAACACTGTGTCTGAAATGGTCGCATGGTTTTGCCCGAGTGTGGCCGACTGTGGGAATGACCGTGCTTTACATTGCGACGTTCGTCTTTCTCAACTTGGCCGCAAAGACGCTGGATTTGGGTTTGGCCTACGCGATCTGGGCGGGCGTCAGCGTCGCCGGTGTCGCCGTCTGCGGTGTCATGCTGTTCCACGAACCAGTGGATGCCTACCGCGTCATCGGCATTGCGGCGATCATCGTGGGCGTGCTCGTCCTCAATCTCAAGGGCGGAGTGCAATAACAAGGAGCGGAACCGGCGTCCCGCCCGTTTGTCGGGCCAAGATTACTGTGCGACCGCGTTACTCCAATCCGAACACATTCGTGAACTTCACGCTCGATCTCGGCTCCGCCATCATCGGTGCGACGGTGTCCCGCCATTTTGCGTAGTGTGCCGTCTCCTTGTGCTTGGCGGGCGCATCGGCGGTGCGATAAACCTCGACTAGCACGAACCGCGTCGGATCATCTTGCTGCTGGACGACGTCGAAACGGGCGATGCCGGGTTCCTTCACGCTTTCGCGCGCATTCTCGACGCTGGCTTGCTTGAACGCATCGACGCATTCCAGCTTCACATGCACATGGACGTGGACAATCAACATGGCGCACCTCGTTTCATGGTTTGCGGTCGAAGAACGGATTCTTACCCGTGACGCTCAACGGGATGCCGATTGCCTGTTTGACCTTGTTGTCGAACAATCGCAAGTCGAGGCAGGCGCGACCAATCGAGTACATCACCCGATTGTCCACGTGGAACTGATTGGCAACTGCCGCAGCAGAACAGGCCGCGATCCCCAGATCAATCGAGTTGAATGCACACACGCCGCCTACGGCCTCCTGCGCTTCGCAGGTCGGCTGGCCGCAGAAACCACAATTCAACCCCGCCGTGTTGGATTCCACGCCGATGGCCAAAAGTGCGGGCGAATTCGCGATATTGTTGGCATCCCGCTCGATGCTCGGACGATTCTCGGCCCGGGCGATCTCCTTCATTTTGGCGATCAACTTCTTCTTCGCGGGCGCGCTCTCCATCGCGATGACCTTGATGTTGTCGATCCCGCGCGTCTTTGGCGCCGTCCGCGCCGCTGCCGCCATCAACGCCACCACTTGCAGTGCCGCCTCTCGTTCCAGTTCCGCAGATTTTTTCATCTTGATCTCCTCAAAAACCAATTTCCAATCGCCCCAATTCTACCGGCCACACCACCCGCAGACAAACCAAAAGCCAGTGACGGCTTAGCGCCAGCGGCGCATCATGACTTTAGAGCTTAGGATGGGGGCAGAAGTGGACAATGCGATGCCAATTACTCTAAAACAGTTTAGGAAAACAATAGCTGGCCTGCATGTCGAACCGACGCGTTCAGAGCTTTACGATATAGGATTGAAAATGATCGCTTCGGATTTTGAGATCGAAGCATATCTTCTAATCCTTGCTACATGGAACTTCGCCCGATTTCGTTATGTTCTGCGCTGCTTCGACCTTGATCGCTTTCGCAACACGATTGCGGCCGTTAACCCCATTTTCCAGCGACTTGCGCCGTATTCGTTCGAAACCGTGGACTTCGACTTACTAGCAGACGACATTACAGGCATTTACTCGAAGCTAAAACCGCTCGTTGAGCAGACGGGCGCTTCCAAGATTATGCACTTCAAGCACCCGAAATTGTTCGTCATGTGGGACACGGCGATTCGTTCCTACTATCACATCTCGACCGATTGTTCAGCGCAGGACTATTTCGGCTTTCTCCGTCTCATGCGGACTACATTCGGCCATCTTCATTGGACAGCGGGCAACCTTAGCTTCGCCAGAGCTATCGACCTATACAATTTCGCAGTTGTTCACCATGAAAGCAACGATGCCTAACCAGCGTTACTTCTTCCCTGCCAGCAGCGCGTTGATTTTGCGTATCACTTCGAAGGCGTCGGCGACGTAGAGTACGTCGGCTTTGCCGCGGGCCCAGCCGCAATTGGCGTCAAGGTTGATGGCGCGGCGCTCGTTGATGAATCGCCAGCCGACCGCGTGCGGTTCTTCGCCGTGGCAACAGGTTGAAAGTCCTTTCGGATGACGCGGCGTCGCACCGGTTTGACCAACCTGATTCAAGTGCGACATGAACGGCAGCACGGCTTGGCCTTCGCCGCTCAAATCCACCAACGACTTGCTGCTGCCGAGCGAGGCTTTCGTCAAACCGAGAAAATCTAGAATTAGTTTCTCGGCGTCCTTCACGTGCGTCTGACCGTCCGCTTGTTTCTTGGTCCAGCCCGCGCCGGCAACAAACAACACCTTCGCATCGGGTCGGATCGTCTGCTGATCAGCAGACGGAGCTTTCACGCCCGTGACTGCGGTACGCTTCGCAGCATCCGATAGCGTGACAGTTACCGTTTCGACCTTCGCTGTGCCAGCGTCTCCCTTCCACGGTTGGGCGCAACCCGCTTCCAGCGCAATCACCCACGGCCGCTGCGTTCGCTGGAACGCCGCTTCCATGCGTTGACGGTAATACCATCGGGTAACGACAATTGCGTCCGCCGCATCAATG
>DATIZX010000130.1:0-15632 GCA_035516795.1 Verrucomicrobiia bacterium | reverse complement strand
CCCCAGGGGAACTGTCCCTCGCAGGCCTTCCAGCACAATCTGCAGCTTCTCCCTGCCTGTCCATTTCCTGCGTTTCATCGAGTCCTTTCCTGCCTTTAGGACTCTCAAATTCACCGCCATCTTTCAAGGGGAGCAGTATATTCATACTCTCTTTCAACAAAAGCGGTTAAGGCCTTGTTTTTGAAAGCCGAACACATGTTGGAAGTCGTTCGATTCCGACAGCCGCCCCCACTATTCTGCCGGAATTCTGTCACTACTTGCTCATTACACCTTCACTATCCGCTTGACATGCCATTGCGTGAAGTCTCGGAGAACGCGGAGTCGCGCGTGCGATGGCTCCGCATCAGTTGCCCCGCGATTCGAGCCCGTTGTAGGGCCAGCAGCGCCTGCCCTTGGTTCTTGCCCCGCACAACGGCGAGTATGGCCACCAGCCAATTCCCATCCAGCTCACCCGCTGCCGGCGCGCAGGACCATTACCAAGAACAACAGAATGACACCGACGATGACCCAGCATCCAAAAAAGCCGGCAAAGTCGAAGCGCGTCCACTTGGTGAACTCCCAGCTGCTACGCGGGAATAGTTTCAGGTGATCGAAACGATGCGGCTGTGCCTTACTGAGCGCGACTTCCTTTTCGTCCTCCGCCCGCGTGGGCGCGACCGGGGTTTTCAATTTGGCATAGAATGGATCGGCCAGATCGAAATGCCGAGGTTTGAAAAGCAAACTCAAGCCAATGATCATGACAAAAGGAAACAAGCCGTCGAACAGCCAGCGCGTGGCCAACAAACCCGCACGAGAAAAGGTGCGGACCGGCACGCCCAGCAGGTGCAGCGAAAAGGCTTCGACGTTGAACCGGCCAATTCCCTCCATGGGTGACCGCGGATCGCTGGGATCGACCCGTGCCACACGCTCGAAATAGACGGCCGCTGGCAATACTACGTGCGGTTTGCGTATCACTTGTCCCACACGCTCGGCCCGCCCGGCGACGACGTCGGCCAACGTCGCGCCCGCCGTAACCTCGGTGGAACGCTCCGATGTTTGAACGATCAGGCTCGGCAACCGGCGAAACCATTGTGCATGCGGCAACACCCACGGAACTAGTCCGATCCAAACCACCCAGATCAACAACCCCAGCATAATCGCGCGTGCGACCAGTCGCCGCCAGAAAAAGATCAGAAAAACAACCGCGCCGAAGTAGGTATTGAAGGTGATCAGCATGGTCAGAGCTTGGATGACTCCGGTGAACAATAGGGCGAACACGATTCCCAGCACCAACACGACCGCAATGGCCACCTGACCAACGCGAAAATAGTGTTGCGGCGTCCGTCCTTTGACGAGAGGTTCGTACAGATTCCTTGTCGCCAACGCGGAGACCGAGACCGAACTGACGCCCACGGCTGGCATATGGCCCAGCAGCATTCCGGACAACATGAGTCCCATCAGACCAGGCCCCAGCAAGGCCGTGGAGAGAGCGCCCCATGCGTTATCCGGGTCGGCCAAGCCGGCCGGGAACACACCGAGCGCCAGCAATCCACAAAACGACCAGCCGATGAGGACAAACCGCTTGGCGAATCCTCCCGCGATCATTCCAAACCGAGCCGTGTTCTCATCTCGGGCCGATCCGCCAGAAGCCATATTGTGCATTAGGCCAAGAATCTGAATGAGACTGGCAAAGGTGATTGCGAAAATGGTGTACCAAGTGTAATCGCTCATCTCCACCGTACCAACAAGTTGGAATTTGTACTCCGGCACCATCTGGTGCAGATGGGCGAGTCCACCAACGCGGTGGAGTCCCAATGGAATCAACAATACGGACATGACCAATACGAGCAAACCTTGAAGAGCGTCCGTGATGGCTGCCGCCTTCAATCCGCCCAGAACAATGTAAATGGCGACGATGGTGGAGTACGCGATGTAAAACGGCAGGGGCCGGATATAACTGATGAAGGAAGGCAACTCGCCACGCTTGTACATGTTATCAAGGGAGGCGAATCGCTCGGTCATCGACCCGGGCAGATTCCCCGACTCTTTTTGGGTCTTGAGCGACCGGTATTCTTTGAAGGCGCTGACCGCCGCACGTTCCTGTTCGGTGTACGCGGATTCGGGTTTGACGATCATGGCGGAGGTGACTTTGAACGCGGTGAGATTGCCGAGGCCGAGAAGAATCAGCGCAATGATAATGTTGAAGCCCGCGTAGGCAGAAGCCAGAGCTTCACTGCCAAAGCGGTCCACAAACAGATCGGCCATGGTGACGAGCCGCGCCCGCCGATACCAAGGTTGTGTGAACCAGAAAAATGGCGTGATGAACAAGGTCTGAAAACTGATCCAGAGCCCGCCGATGCCTTGCCGAAACACTTCACTCGACAACTGAACGGCCCCGGTCGAGTCCGTCGCATTCCCGAAGTTCAGGAAGAATTGTAACACCCGGCCCAGTTTCCGTCCGCCCAGGTAAAAATCGGTCTCGCCCTTTACGCCTCGGGAGACGCGGACACCGATGAATAGGAGAACGAACAGGAATACGACGAGAACTGCCCAATCGAAAATGTGCAGACCCCACAAATGCATAGTCCAATTCTGCGCGCAGTCGTCTGTCGCCAGGAGCGTTAGTAACGCTTGCCGGGAATAATCAACGTCGGCTCTACCATGAGCGTGATCCGCGGGGCATCGGGGTTGGCCAGCCGCATAATCAGGAGTTCCACGGCCATCCGGCCAATCTCATGGCTGTGGATATCGACTTTCGCCGACTCGGGTTCCATGTGCTGGTAGACCACCTCACGATCACCGCAGACGTAGAGAACATCCTTCATGGGTTCGACGCCGCGTCGGCGCAAGTGCTCGTGGACGTAATAGCCGAGGTTGTTCGCCACGAACAAGCCGTCCGGGCGCGGCATGAGCTTAACGAACTGATCAACGAGTGTCCCCGCCAAGTCATAAAGCCCCTGGCTGTGAACCGGCTCATCGACCTGGGTCCCCAATGTTACGGATGGGACGTTGCGCAGGCGCGCGTATTGTTCAAAAGAATCGGCCCGCTCAATGTAATAGCGGGTCGGCGGCCAGGTGGGCCGGTAGGTGATGCAGCAAACACGCTTGCAGTTATTGTCGATCAGGTAATCCAACACCTTGCGTCCTACGGTTCGATGGCTCGGCTGGACGCGGTCCCCCCAGTTAACCGCTCCCGCGTAAAGCAGCCATACTGACGGGATTTGCTGTAGTTTCGCGGCCAACGATGGTTCGGGCTCTGGGCCGTGAAGCAACAGCCCATCCACCTTCCGGTTCTCGACAATGGACGGCAGGCAACTCGGATCGTAAAGGTAATCAATGGTCAAGTTGATTCGGTGCTTACGCAAAGCGGCAGCGGCGCCTTGGTGAAGCGCATGTCCGGTCAACGTCTCGGCAGGTTCGGTCCCGCCGGGCCAGCTAAAACTGGACGGCGTACCCCCACTTGCGCTGGTAGTCTCTTCTTCCGGTTTGCGAGACGCAGTCCATAGAAAGGCGATGGCCCGGTGTTCGAGCTTGGCATGCAAATGGGCTTTGGGGCCGCGGCGCAGGTCCGGCGGTGGCGGATGATACCCAATGCGTTTCATGGCCTGACGCACTTTGGCGGCAGTGGCGTCACTGACCACATCCTGCTCATTGAGTACGCGAGAAACAGTGGCCGTGGAAACGCCGGCGAGTTTAGCAATTCGAACGATAGACATTAGCTACCTCCAGCAAATCCAGCATACAGCGAACCGTTGAATGAATTCAAGTTCCATAGCGTTTCTCAGGACTTGCTCAGGGGTATCGTGGAAGCGCGTTTGCCGGAACCGTGAAGCGGTTCCAATACCTTCAACGCTGGATTGGCAGGGAAACTGTTATACCCGTTACACACGAACCGTGGAGTGGCCTTGGCCCAAGGGATTCCGACTTCAGAAAACAGCGAACGTTTTGAGAACGACAGTTCCAGATCGCGTTCAATGCTCTCGATCACCACTTGTTGCAGGTTTTCCGAAACCGACGTGTGTTTGAATTGCCCGGCAATCGGTTTTGGCGAGCCGTTGGATTCGAAAGCCCCGTTGAGCGCCAGCACGTACGGACGACAGGTCGGCACATCGAACAATTGCGGTTCTTCCCGCACCAACGAATCCAAGATTGTGGTCAGCATGCGGCGCCGAACGATCTTGTCTTCTTCGGCTTTCGACGGATGGGGTTTGCCGAGGACCTCTTCGCGGCCATCAGAGTAATGCACGACTGTTTCGGCGAAGTCATTCTGCCGAACAACAGCCTTTTCCGTTTCAATTTCCAGTGAGACGTCGCGTTGCGTGGCGGTCGCCAATGAAGCACAGCAAACGATCTCCACGCCTTCGTCCGTCGTTATTCGAACGGCGCTCGTGTCCTCTCCTTCGATCTCATTGGCGTGGTAAAGTTCGGCCTGAACAGTGGCCGGCGCCGCCAAGCCCGGTTTCGCAGTGGCGAAGAACAACTGGTGCGCCAGCAAATGCGCGAGTGCGTTGCCGACCGTTCCATCCAAAACCCAATTGTCCGCTGTACGCAGGCGTCCGGTCCATGCGCTGCGCTGGAAATATTGGACCGGTCGGGGCCAAGCCGCAAAGGCGCGGAGCCGGCGAATGGCGCCGAGCGAGCCGCCCGCCAGCAAAGCCTTCAAACGTTGATTAACGTCGGCATACAGGAATTGAAAGTGAACGGCGGTCATTCGGCCCGTCCGTTTCTGCAGCTTCGTCAGCGCGTCCTGTTCTTGAATAGTGGGGACCGGAGGCTTTTCCAGCAGTACGTGAAAACCCGCTGCCAGCGCCTGAGCGGCATAGTCGTAATGCGAATCAATGCCTGTCGCCACGAGAATCGCGTCGCACTGCTTCGCATCAATGGCCGTCAGCATCGCTTCCATGGTGGGAAATACCCGCACTCCGTGTTTGGCACAATGGAGTACAGATGGGCTGTTGGGTTTGTCGAGGGTGGCCGCGGCGATGACTCGGCAAAGGTTGGGCAGTTCCCAGAGCCGATCCAGCAAATAACCGGCGTAACCACTGGTGCCGACGGTAGCGAGGCGTATCATGCGCCTCCTATCGCCACCGCCGGAGTCTTCGACCATGACATCGAAGGGATGCGGCGGAATTCTCCGGCGTCGGCGGCGTCGCGGGCGCACAAGCAGGCGTGCGTGAGCAAAAACGGAATCTCGGGTTCCATCAACTCATCGTCGACCGCCTTGCGGCTCAGAAATGACCGGTAGAGAGGGCGGACCGGATCAAGGGGAATCTTCTGGCCCTCGGAATTGTCCTGGAGGAGGCGCACCGTGAGGTCGTTGGAACAGGCTTCCAGTGTCCCGAGAGTCCCGACAATGCGAATCCAATCATCCCCATGCGTCGGGGCGTTTTCGGGTCGAAGCAGATCAACGCTCACGGTGGCCGCCGCGCCATTGTCCAGTCCGAAGACCGCGGCAACACAGTCTTCGCAGTCCGGCCGCTGGGGATGAGCGAAGTTCCGCTGAATGGCCGCCACCGACGTGAAGGTTCGTCCCGTAATGAATTGGATAATGTCCAAAGCATGGATCCCCACCCACAGCATGGTCCCGCCATACTTTTCGCGTGAGCCGAACCAATCGGGGCGACTGCCATATTTGTAAGACTTGCGCACATTGGCCAGGACCACCTCACCAATGGCACCGCTCTGAAAGACACGGCGCGCGGTTTGAAAGACGGGGTCCGACCGCATGTTGAGCATGGCCATCAATCTGACATCGTTCACCGAAACTGCGCGGTGCAGGTTTTCCAGAGCCCGTAAACTGAGCGCTAGAGGTTTTTCGCTGATGATGTCACAACCCGCTTGCGCCGCTTCCATGGCAATTCCGGAGATGCAGTCCAACCGACAACTTAGGATCACGATATCGGGCTGGACCTTTTCGATGAGCAAGCGATGGCTGTCAAAAACAACAATATTCTTGGACGCCGCCCGATGTCTGGTGATCGCGCCAAGATCCTCTCCCGAAATCGACGGTGCCGCTGCGACCAATTCTACATTGTCCATGTCGGCCATTTCATCGAGCACATAACTCCAATGGCCAAATGCACCAATCGTGGCTACGTGAATGCTGTTGTCGTTTTGCATCGTGCTTGTGCGTCCGTTAGTTCGGGTTAGAGTACTGAGAACTCCAGTTGGCATTGAGTTTCAGCCATGTAATAATCTCGACGTGGCCGTCGCAAAAGAGCGCGTCAATTGTCTGTTGGGGATGCCGGTCGAGGATAGTCTGAACATTGGCAGGAAATGCTGCGCCTCCACTGCTACCGATAAACGGCTTTGTGACATCAGACCCACCGTCGGTATCAAGCATCACAATCGCGCTAGATGGCTTTGTTACGTCCCTCAAATAAAAACCGCGAAAACCACCGAGAGGGTAACTGCTAGGATAAACAACAAGGCGGACCATACTGTACCCATAGCGTCCAGGAAATGTTTGAGCTGGTCGACGATCGCCTGGACAGTGTGTCCATTCATGCCACTCCGTGGTGGTATTTCGAATAAGATAGGGTCTGTAAGGAGAACCGTCATTCGCCCAAGTTAAACTACTGCCAATATATACAATGTCGCTGAAATCGCTCGCGTAGGATGTAATAGCTTGTCCCCACTGCCTCAAAACATTGACACACTGCATCTGTTTGGCTCGGGCTCGGGCTTTACCCAAGGCCGGCAGCAACAGCGCTGCCAAAATGCCGATAATGGCAACGACCACCAGCAATTCAATAAGCGTGAAGGCGCCTGTTCGCTTTTGCCACCTCATCCCAAATCTCCTCAGATGCTAAGGTGCTCAATAACCATATCCGCCGAGCATTATTACTCCTGCCAATCAGCCCTCAACAAAAGCAATGTAAGTTACAATGTACTTACATGATACTTGGAGCGCATTTGGTTATCAAGTCTTTTCTATCGCGATCGATAGATTCTTATTCAATTGCACCACAATGACCTACAAATACACAATGACAGGCGTTCTAATGCCATCTGAGTTCAATTATTCGATTTCCAACACCACGACGGACTTCGCCGGCATTGTCAGCGAGACCTCTTTGTCGTTGAAGGAAAAATCGGAAAACGTTTCCGGCCTGACTGTTTCCGGCTTTTCGAAAGTGTTGTGGGCATCCATCACCGAGGCGGTGAGAATCCGACTCATGACTTTCTTTACGGGCGCGCCGGCGAGCTTTGCCGTCACCCGCTTGGGATGATGCGGATCCAGATTCACGATGGAAACATGGATGCGACCCGCCTTGTCACGGGATGCGGAGGCGTTCAGCGACGGCAGACTGCTGGTCCCCAACGTGTAATCGGGAGCCGTCAGCTCGACTGGTAGATACGTGGCGTCTTGGTGGACTTTATACATCTCGAACACGTGATACGTTGGCGTTACGATCATCTTCTCTTTGTCGGTCAGAATCATTGACTGTAAGACGTTGACCATTTGCGCAATGTTCGCCATTACCACGCGATCGCAGTGCTTCTGGAAGATGTTGAGGTTGATGGCAGCGACCAAGGCATCGCGCAGCGTATTCTGCTGATAGAGAAAACCCGGATTGGTGCCGGGCTCGACGTCGTACCAATCCCCCCATTCATCGACAACCAGTCCCACGCGCTTTTGTGGGTCATACTTGTCCATGGTGGCCGTGTGTTTCGCGATCAGCTCGTCCATGCGCATCGTTTGCCGCAGCGTGCCGAACCACTGCTGTTCGGTGAAGCCTGTGGCCGGGCCCTTGTTGTTCCAGCGACCAGAGGAGATGGTGTAATAATGCAACGAGAGCCCATCCATCTGGTGACCCGCCATTGACATCAACACGTCCGTCCATTCGTAATGTCCTCCGTTGGGCCCACACGCAAAACGCAGGATCCGGTTTCCCGGATAGTTTTTCACGAACGTGTTGTAGCGCCGGTAATTGTCAGCATAGAACTCGGGGCGCATATTGCCGCCGCATCCCCAACTCTCATTCCCAACTCCAAAGTATTTCAATTTCCAAGGCTGCTCGCGCCCGTTCTGGCGCCGCAGGTTGGCCATCGGCGAATCGGCATCGGAGGTGATGTACTCGATCCACTCCATCATTTCCTGCGGCGTACCGCTGCCGAGATTGCCACAAATGTAGGGTTCGCAACCGATCTGCTCGCACAAGTCGAAGAATTCATGCGTGCCGAACGCGTTGTTCTCCACCACGCCGCCCCAGTGGGTATTGATCATTTTGGGCCGTTTCTCGCGCGGACCGATGCCGTCCCTCCAGTGATATTCGTCGGCAAAACAACCTCCCGGCCAGCGTAGGACGGGCACATTCAGCTTTCTCAAAGCCGCCACCACATCATTGCGAATGCCGCGGGTGTTCGGTATGGGTGAATTCTCTCCGACCCAGATGCCTTCATAAATGCACCGGCCCAGATGTTCCGAGAACTGACCATAGATGTTGCGGTTGATGATGCCGCCGGGCTGGTCCGCATGAACGACAAGCTGACTCTTCGCAGGCTGATTTTCTTGCGCGACCGCGCTGGTAAGAACGCCGGCTAGAATGAGAACAGCAAACAATTTCAAGGTTCACCTCCGCTTACGATGTTCTTGTTGAGCCCGCTAACCCCCCGGATGAAACGATTTTGATCGAGGCTGTGGAAATTCTCGCACGATGTTCATGGCTATAGCGACCATTTTTGCGGCCACGCTGACCGAAATGTAACTCCCGCGAAATCGGCTCCTGGAAAACTCCAACTCGTCTGCTTGAAATGCGCGCTCGCGACAAAATTAGTGATCGTAAGGAATTCCTCTTACCGGAGATAACCATACAATCACGGCTTGGGGGGAAGACGTTCCGGATGAAGAACCCACGTGTGTGCGTTTGTTGGTATGACCTGCCCCGTTGTCAAGTCGATCGTTTTGTCACGCATCGTATCCTGCAAAACCATCAGATGGGGAAAGCTATTCGTGGAGAACTCGAATTCCTCTGGCTTGAAGGTTGCACCGGCCACAAAATTGCTGACTGCGAGGGTCTGCTCTTCTCTGAGATAGGTCCCGCGCGGGATTGCGGAACCCTCCGGTTCGTAATAACGCAAGTACCTTTTTCCCCAAGCCTTTTCAAAAAACCAACTGCTCCCGAACTGCTTCGGAGCAATCTCATATTCCTCCAGCACCAACCATTTGTCTCTTGACCCGGGTACTAGCTGATCGGCTTTTCTCCTCACAATGATATTTCCCCGATCAGGATCGATCCAACAGCGGACCCTCATCTGGCCTCGGCGCACCTCTGCCAAAAGCAGCCTCGGATCGTCAGGAGCGTGACGGACGGTTAACAGACCTTCTCTGCTGACCCCTTCCCAAGCGGACGCAAGCGATTCTATTCCGTCAATGTCATCCCTATAAATCAGCCCATATCCGAAACTCAGCGGATACGGCTGAGGTCTTTCCGCGCGTCTCCTCTGTGCGATCGGTCCGCCCAAATCGACCTCCACTGTGGATTTGGGCGAATAGAACTGGATTTCGTCGACCTTGAATTGCACGAAGTCACGCGAATCTTTCGCATCGTGAGGCATGACCTCTTCATGCCCTCTACGCAAAACGCGCATCAAATCATTACTTCTCGAAAAGGAGAAGAAGTCGTATTGCCAAACGTACGTGACTTGCCCTGTCCGCCCATATTCGACCGCTTTATAGGCTCCCTTAATGAGTACGGACGCAATTGCTGACTCATTGGACCGCTGTCGTTCCACGACCTGCGTGAACAGATCAGTTGCGCTGCCATTTTCAGCCCGCAGTCCCCATGCGGGTTGTCCCAAAATCAGCAACCCCCATACAAAAGCCCTCTTTAGTTTTGCTGTCGCCAACGGGACTCCGGTAATCTCATGATCCTTACTATTATCCAAAGCAACGTATTTGAACTTTGACATGGCAGCCTCCCTGCGAACGTCAATCGCGGGGTGTAACGGCTCATTCAGCTTCGGTTCATCTGATGTTCGTCCCCCGCTGAGCAGCATTCTAATTCGACAGAACGAAGGCCGAACTATCACGGAAAATCGATTTGGCAAGCACGCCCATTGTTAATCCCCTGATGAAATTGGTCTCTTCTGATTTATCTGCCGAACTCGGTTAGCACTGAGGCTTTCGATTCTCCCAGATAAAAGCTTGGGTGTGGCGGTTGATTGTAGCCGACGTTCTGCCAGGCAATGGCCAGCCGGTATTGTGAATCATACATCAACGTTGGCCGACGATCCACGGCCGGAATCGTGGTCGAGTAAATGTGCAAGGCCGTGTTCTCTTTGGTACGCCAGATCACTTCTTCGCGCCAGTCGCCAAGGATATCAGCGCTCAGGCACGGCGTGGCTTTGGTACCGTTGTTGGACGCGCATTCCTCGGCGGTGAGGATACGCTTCAGCTTGCCGCTGACGTAATCCCACTTATCGATGTGATTGCCATCCAGAAGCTCGCGCAACCGGTCGGCGTCCCACCAGATCCCAAAGTTCATCGAAGGCGGTTTATTGGAGGAAATCAACCCCATGTGAGCGTTGTAGAGGTAACCCCGCGAACCCCACATCTCGTAGCCGGGATAGCGCGGGTCAATGTCAAACGCCACGCCCCGGCCGACGTCTGCGTTTTTTCCGTCCGCTCCGAAGATCAGTTTGCCAGTGCGGGCCTCGCGAAACTCCAGGCCATTCGGTCCGTAGGCTCGCGGGTTTTCATGCACCATCCAGACTTCCATGCCGGGTCGGTTGGGGTCCATGTGGGACATGTGCAACGCGTCGCCGTGCCCCAGCCGCGTGGAATATAGTCCCTTGCCATTGTCGTCAATGGCGCAGGCTCCGTAGATGATCTCATCTTTTCCGTCGCCATCCACATCACCGACCGTCAGGCTGTGAGCGCCTTGACCGCGATAGTTTTCGTTGCCCGGCGTGCCATCCTCGCTGTCAAACACCCAACGCTGTGTCAGCTTGCCGCCACGCCAGTCCCAAGCCGCCAACACAGCACGCGTGTAATAGCCGCGGCACATCACGAGGCTCGGTCGTTCGCCATCGAGATACGCAATGCACGCCAGAAATCGATCGACCCGGTTGCCGTACTTGTCGCCCCAATCCAAAACCTTTCCCCTCGGCGGCACGTAATTGGTCGTTACCTTCGCTGCGCCGGTCAATCCGTTGAAAATGGTCAGGTACTCGGGGCCATCCAGAACATAGCCGGCAGGATTGCGGTAATCGGCCTTCGGATCATCGCCCGGCATGATGACGTTGTGCCCTTGTCCATCGATTGTTCCGGGCGCGGTCTTGCAGGCCACTTCCGCCTTGCCGTCGCCATCGAGGTCGTACACCATGAACTGGGTGTAGTGCGCGCCGGCCCGGATGTTTTTCCCGAGATCAATCCGCCACAGCCGTGTGCCGTTCAGCTTGTAGGCGTCGAGATACACATCGCCGGTGTAACCCGCTTGCGAATTGTCCTTGGAATTGGATGGGTACCATTTCAACACAATCTCGTATTCGCCGTCGCCATCGAGGTCTCCGACGCTGCAATCGTTGGCGCGATAAGTGTAATTTGAGCCGTTTGGAGTTGTGCCGGCCGGCGGCGGTTCCAGCGGAATGGAGAGGTAGGGCGTCGCCGGTACGTTGGCGGTCAAACTGGAAGCGGCGCTGGCAGATTGTTCCCGACCATCCACGACCGGACGCACGAAGTAGGACTGTGACCGTCCCTGGCTCGAATTCTGGTCGACGAAATCAGTCGTTTGGGTGATGGGCTTGGGGTTCAGCTTTTCCGGCGGATGACCGTCGGTCGAGCGATACAGGTTGAAACCTACGTGTGAATCGTCGGTGCCCAACATGCGCCAGCCGACATAGACTTCATTCGTACTGGTGCGCAATGCGATCAGGCCGCTGCCCAAGGCTTCCATCTGCCGCGCCCCGGCTGAGATGATCGATGCTAACAACACGGCGATCGCAATAATGAGGTGCTTCATTGGACCAGTCTCACGCGGTAAAATCGTGCAGGAAAATTGGTTGTCGCCCCTAGGTCCGGGTAATTCGTCGTCACGTCCCCATTGCCGACGGGGATGATGGGTCCCGTGATATCGGCAAAATCTGTTCCGAGATCGGTAGTGGCTTCCACGAAGTTGGTTTTCACCGGGGACGTGACCCAGGTCAGGACCATATCATCGCCCTCACAGACCAGTGAAGTTAGCCGCGGCGGTGGAGTGGTCGACTTTTCGAAAGCACCGAGATCGGGCGCGGCGCCATTAAACGCATAGCCGACATTGGTTCCTTTATCAATCAAGCCGCTGCCGTTGGCCAGGTGCAGGAACGAAATCTCCGGCAGATCTCCGTTGATTTGCCGGGGCTGCGTGAGTTGGGATTCGTCAAGGCTGACGAAATCATTCGAGGAAACCGCCACCGGCAACGTGAAGTAATTGAAGCTGACGTCGCTGCTGTTGGTGTCGAGATTTGTCACTTGTGTGTTTCCCAGGTAGCCGAGGTTGTTTTTCATGAACTGACTGTAGCCCGGCACGTCCGTCAGATTGTCGGACAAGGTACACAGCATGTTGTAATTCACGTTATTGCGGTACGCGGTGTTGCTGATCCAGTCCAGGCCGCCCGTGTGATGATTCGCGTAGAAACCGTTGGCGCGGTTGCGAACCGAGACACAAAACTGGGTTACATGGCGCGGCACGGGATTCGGAATGGCTTTGCCGTTCCGGCCGTAGCCGCCGGACTTGAAGCCGTTCCCGTCGCCCGTCGAACTCACGAAATTTGTGAAGTAACCATTATAGAACGCCCAGCAGTTCTCGATGGTTACGGGCGCCCAAGCATTGATGAGGTCAAAACCATCGTCGCTGTTGAACCACGCGCGGCAACCGCGAAGGACGTTGCCCGTGCCGCCGGTTTTATTCGGGTGACAGCCGAAGCCATCGATATTCCCCAGCGAGCCGCTGTCAAGACCGCGATTATTGTAGGCGTCGCAGTTCAACACCAAATTGCTCGCGCCGCCGGTCAGGTACCACCCGATGCCCATGCCGTCGTGCATGGCGAGTTGCTCGAAGTGGTTGTTGTTGCCGCCGGCGATGCGGAAACATTCCGACTGGGTATGATTGGTTTGGATCGTCACCTGCACGCCCGTGACATCAAATCCCTTGAATACGCAATCATCGGCTGTCACCAGGAACGCCGTCACCCTGTAGCCAACCGGTTTTACATTGGCAAAATTGAACACGGGTCGCTCGCCCGGATACGCCACGTAGCTGATATCGCTCTTGGTGATATTGTTCACAATGACCCACGGGCTATTGGTTGCCGTGAGGTCGGAATTGTTGGGCGAGTACGTCCCGCCATGCAGGTAGACCGTGTCTCCCGAAGAAGCCGCAGCCTGCGCGCGCATGATGGTCAAGAAGGGACTGGCGAGGGTCCCGGCGTTGGTGTCCGCGCCGCCGGGGGCGATGTAATACGTTGCCGCGAATGAAGAAGCCGCGGGCAACAGTCCGGTTAACGCAAGGCCAAAGGGTAAGGCGCCGAAAAGCCGGTGCGCGATAAGGGATTTCCCTAGTCGAATTGACATTCTAAGGGACCAATCGAATGCGGTAGTACGTGGGAGAAGTGTTCGTGGCACTTCCGAGATCAATATAGTTGGTGATCGTGTCTCCGCTGCCACCCAGAATAATCGGCGAACTGATGTCCACAAAGTTCGAACTGTAATCGCCACTTGCTGCCTGGACCGCGTTGGTGTGACCCCCGGCTGCCTGCCATGTCGTCACGAGATCCCCATCTTGAGAGGTGATGGAAAGGATCCGAAACACGGAACCGCTGTTCGTCGGATTCGTGCCGGCGAGAAACTCGTTGGTGTTGCTCATGCCGTCACCGTCCGGATCGGCGCTAGCTGAAGCTTCGGGGCAATTGCTACACCCGAAATAGCTCATCTGCCATTGCTCGAACAAAGAGGGAACGTACACGTTTGTTTCAGTCGAGTCGGCGCTCTCGCCCCCGGCATTGAGTGCCGAGACGACATAATAATAGAAAGTGCCGGCAACCACATTTGTGTCATTGACACTGGTGGTTGGTATGTTGCTGGCGATCACAGAGTATGGTCCACCGCTGACACTGGAGCGCTTGGCGTTGTATCCGGTCGCACCGGCAGAAAAGTTCCAGGTTAAGTTCACCT
Source organism: Verrucomicrobiia bacterium (assembly GCA_035516795.1). Lineage (GTDB taxonomy): Bacteria > Verrucomicrobiota > Verrucomicrobiia > Palsa-1439 > Palsa-1439 > DATJBF01. The sequence goes on along the minus strand of DATIZX010000130.1, from coordinate 1,498 downwards.
GCGCGTTGGTTAAGATCGCCACCAGACCCGTCGGCGCACTCGGTGGCGAGATGCTTGCCGGTCCGTCCAACTCAATGCAGTCAAAAACATACCCGGCACTGAGCCAAGGACCGAGATCACCCGTGCCGCTGATCGGAGCGATTGTGAGCGCGTTTTGGCCAACAACAAAATTGTTGGAAGAAATATTGTAAGTGAACATGGCGTTGTTTCCACGGTATGTGCCGATCGTGAAACTCCGGGAATCCGGCTGGGTCGAAGCACTCGGGCCATTGGTGTAATTGCCGATGACGACCTGTGGCCGGCCATTGTGATAGGCGCAGGTGATGCCGATACGCAGGGTCAAATTTGTGATCTGGTTCGGGGCGAGATTGAACTTGATGGTAATGGGGCTGTTCGTAAGCCGCATTTCAATCGACGGAAAACTGCTGGGCGAGTTGCTCTCGACGATGTAGGTTGGCGGTCCGACCCATGGAGTCATGCGCACGTCCGAAGGATGCATCGTGATGAAGTTCGGCTCCGCCATCGCCACAATGTTGGTCGCATTCAAGAACCCATTCGGCGTGCCATCCCATTCGCCGATGCGAAAGATGTGCGACGGATTCGATTCGCCGGAAGTCAGGTTCAATGTGTTTGTGACGCCGGCACTGACGGTGGCGGTAGCGCTCGTGACCACCAGCTCGCCCTTGTAAAGGAGAGCGCCATAAGTCCCGGTCTTCATCAACGGGGTCATATAGGTTCCGTTCGACGCCACCACCGCCCAGTATTGCGCGGTCGTGTTCGTAAAGGCGATTACACCCTGAAATCCCGTTGGGATGCCTGACACAGAACCCTGCACAGCACCGCGGCTGGCTCGAGGAACGTAGCCGGTCAGGTTCAACCCGGCCGTGTCCATCCAAGAGTAATCCATGGGGGCCGCTGGCGGAGAACTGCCATTGAACACCAGCGCATAGGGTCCGTACAACACATTCGTCCGGTAAGTCTCGGTCTGGTTGTGACCGGAATTCATGTAGTTGTAGATCTCTTGGTCTCCACCGTCTTGATTTTCGATGTCACGGAAGAAGGGGCCGCCGGCGCTACTCTCCCGCGGGTTGTCGAAAACCATCCATACACCCACGGAAGTTCCCGTAGCTCCGCAATAGGTCAGGTCCATGGCGCGGTCTTTCCCGTGGCTCGCAGTATCGCCGTAGTATTTGGAACGAGTCGTGCCATCCGCCATTCCAAAAACATCCGTGCTTTCAATTGCGCCCGTGTTGCCACGGGTGTCCGAAGGTATGGGTCCGTAAGTGAGTTTGCTGGCTTGGAGACGCGTAATCCAGCGCAACTCGCCGACCGATGGCTCGGCCGTGGCGTACGTGGCCATGAAGATTGTGTTCAGGCCGTTGGTCACAATCAGGTAGTGCGTCAAGCTGCTGACAACCGTATTGCCGGAGCCAGTGGTGATCGTGATCTTGACATACTTGTTGAGGATATTCGTGGCCGTGACCGTAGTCGGCGTCCC
>DATIZX010000129.1:0-9615 GCA_035516795.1 Verrucomicrobiia bacterium | reverse complement strand
AGCTGGCCCATCTCCTTTGGCGTCCTTGCCGTGGCAAGAGGCACAATAGCTCATGAACATCTCCTTGCCTGAGGACGGCGAAGTAGCCGGTGCGGTCGTATGCTTCACGGCTGTCTTTGCATTCTGCCCCGCGCAGATACTTGTAACCGCCAAAATCATCGCGATCAAGTAATCGAGATATCTCATCGACTCCTCCCCAACTCGAACGCTGATCATTGCAAGGCACAGGCGAATGCGCCTCGAGCTTGCTAACTAGAAACTAAACTTCACTGAGAATTGCAGCTGCCGCGGGTTCAATGCCGTTCGCGGCAGGCCGAAGTTCGCGTTTGGTTTAGCCGGGATAAACAAATTGGTCCCAATCGGCGTCGAAGCAAAGCTCCCGACAAATGAGGGCACAAGGTTTGTGATATTACCCACCGGGCAACTTGCTGCTGCGGACCCCTGCTGAATAGCCCGCGTCAGCGCATCGTTATAGTGCTGTGGAATGCCTCCGCAAAACACGGGCGAACCGTAAACCGAGGTCACTTCGTCGATATTGGGCCGGTTGGGAACATTAAACGCATCGACAGCGAAATTCATAACGTAGCGTTCGCTGAAATGCACGTTGCGCGATAGCCGCAGGTCCCAAACGTATTCGGGATCACCGACATAGGTGTTGCGCGAAATCATGGTTTGGCAATGTGCCACGTCGGGACATGAGCCCTTCACGAACTGTGAGCCACCGACGCGATCCGTCGCGCCGGCAGCCACGTCGTTGAGCGTACCGTTGCCGTAAAAGAGCGTGAACGGCCGGCCCGATTGCAGGGTAACGATGTTGCTAAGTTCAAAATTACGCCACCATCCTCTGTCCGGTGCAATGGCAGTAAAGTTCGTTACGAACCGATGGCGAGCGTCTTGGTTCGAGTTAGCGCGTTCCGCAGCATAGTCGAATTGGTTCACCGGCAGGTTGATGAATGTAGTGAAATTGCCATTATCGATGGTGTGAGAGTAGGTGTAGTTGGCGGTCAGGTTGAAATTCTTCCTGCGTTCCATCACCGTCAGCGTTCCGCCGTGGTAAATGGCGTTCGCAACGTCATTGTTGTAGTCTTCCAAGCCGGCGCTCAGAGTTTGTAAACCGGAGCCGAGAACGCCACCGAAAAATGGACCTAATCCCGCCAGTGCACCACTTCCCAGTGTGGGCGTCCCAGCGCAGGGTGTGAGCGTACCGTTCGCGTTGAGCAGCCCCGGCATCCACTCTCCCGGGCCTCCTGGGAACAACGTGGCCGGATCTGTGGGAGGACCTGATTTGGTCGTGCCGGCGGGACACGGAATGTTGATGTTGTTGCCGCGAACCAGCTTATGAGCCTCCACGAACAAGTAGCTCAAGTTGACCGCGAACCCTCCAGCGAATTGATGGTCAATTTCCAAACTGCCTTGTTCAGCGTAGGGCGTCCTGGAATTGTGATCCATGCCACCTTCGCCAATACCACAAGCTCCAGTCGTCGCGCAGGTACCGGCCATCTCAACCGAAGGAAAAGCCGTGTTATACGCTCCTGTCTGGATGATCTTGGCTGCAAGACAGGGCGCTTGCGGAATGCCGGCACAGGGTGTACCCGGATTACCGGGCGATGGCGGATCCGCAAGAAGCTGATAACCCTGCACTGCCTGGCCTAGATTGGACATGATGTTGGGAAATTGTTGGGGCAAAATGTGCGCGGCATTGCAAATGGCCGCAATGGAGGCTGGCGCGTGATTGCCGCACTGATAACCCGCAACGATCTTCTGAGTGTTAGGAACGAAGAAGAAGGTAAGATTCTGCCGATCAAAGAATATTCCGAATCCGGCGCGAATTACCGTGTTTGAGGTCGGAGCATAAGCTAGGCCAACCCGCGGTTGAAACTCGTTGTAATCATTGTTTACGAACTGCGACAAACCGGTTTCATAATCCCATCGCAGGCCATAGTTTAAGGTCAGCTTGGGAGTGACTTTCCATTGATCTTGCGCAAACACACCCCAGTATCCGTGGTCAATTGTTCGGCTGTAAAAGTTGAAGAACGATTGAGGGTAGGCGTTATTCCACGGCGAGTTCGGGAAACCACCGCCATTGAGAGGATTGGCAGTTGTGACCGTGGGAGCACACGGCGTGGCAGAGCAGGCATTGGGATCAGTGGGGAGGGGAGTGCCCGCGTACATGAAGACGACGCCATTGTCCTGAGGTACCGGGCATTGCGCGGCCGAGGGGCCCAGCCCCGTGCCCAACGTGGGATAGTTGGCGCCGTAGTTTGTATTGAAGTATTGTGCAAAATCCGAAAAGCAAGTTATGCCGGGGACTAGCAGGCGAACCGGTGTGAACCCAGGAAAATTCTCCAGACTGGTCAGCCAGTTACCGTCCGCGCCAAATTTCATGAGGTGATTGCTCTTGACCCAGGACAAGGATTCTGACAATTGCGCTCTCGTTTCGTACAGCCGATCATTGGTTCCGAAATTGTGGCCGAGTTCGAGATCGTTCAGAATGCTGAAATCAGGCTGGCCGGTCGCGCCGGGGAAGTTGTAATGACGGCGCGCATATTGCGCGAGAACTGTATTCACTATATTGGGCTTCAACAATGAATTCACAGTGGCGACCACCGATTGATCACGCACGAAAAGATCGCGGCCGCCGCTGGGCACGCCGATGCCACCACCATCCAACGTGTTCCCGACCAGTTCACCGAGCGAACGTATGTCCTCAGCGTTGTAACGCAGGGCGAGACGATTATTCGTCGTAAGCTGATGGTCCAACCTGGCAAAACCAAAATCATCATTCCCAGTTTTCAGAAAACCCTGCAGGAAACCGAATGCCTGGCCTTGGGTGATGTTTGCCGGATTGCCGCCAAAATTCGGGAGGCACCCGGTTACCGTGCCAGTACAACCTTCGGGTGCAAGGCCCATCAGCGCCTTGCCTTGGTCGATCAACTGAATGTTGTTCACTAAGTCCGGCGGATAGACAGGCGACTGCTCGCTGCGCTTGCCTTCATAGTTCAGGTAGAAAAATGTCTTGTTCTTGACTATCGGGCCACCAACCGCAGCACCGAATTGATTCTGCCGATATTCATGGGGGAGGGGGGCGGGCTGTAAAACGGAGCGAGCATCCGTGGCACTATTTTGAAAATATTCGTAGATGGACCCGTGCAAATTATTAGTGCCCGATTTGGTGACGATGTTAACGATTCCGCCGACTGCCCGACCATATTCGGCACCAAAGCTGTTATTCACCACGCGGAATTCCTGAACCGATTCCTGGGGTGGCGTTGCGCGCTGGATGCCGCTGGCCGAGTTCACGAAATCCGCCCCGTCGACGGTGATCTCGTTGCTGAAGGAGCGCATACCCGCGAACGAGATTTGAGTCACTTCGAACTCTGTAAACGTTGTTCCCAAGCTGGTGCGACTCGAAGCCACGCCGGGAGTGAGCAGGGCGAAATCGGTGAACACGCGATTGCTGATCGGTAACGACTGAATCTGCTCCGTTTCGACTACCTGGCTGATTTCGGTTTTTGTCGGCTCGATCAGCGGCGCTTCCGTGGTAACCGTCACGACTTCAGAAGCCGAGGCCACTTTCAAATTCGCGTTCACGGTGGCGGTTTGGCCGACTGTCAGCGTCAGGCCGGTCTGCTGATATTTGGCAAAGCCGGAAGAACTTATCGTTAGTTCGTATTTGCCAGGAGGGAGGTTCGGTACCACGTAGAAACCCGCCTCGTTCGTAGACGATTGAAAACTTTGGTTGGTGTCCAGGTCTCGGGCAGATACCTGCGCCTTCACCACTGCCCGTCCTCCCGCGTCCAGGACCGTTCCGTTCAACTGGGCAAAGCCCAGACCGGCTTGGGCAAAAGCAGATGCCGCAAAAACTCCGACTAGACTGACGAGGCAAAGAACAACACCAAGCAAGCGTGTTCTCATAAGACCCCTTCTTGAGCGATCTTGTCAGCAGTGCGCGATTTGAGAGATTCCGCGACGCCGGTCAAGTAGGCAGCGAACGATCCAGCACCAGCGGTTCTGTGTTGGAAGAGCCCTGATAGCCACCATCCCCCCGGAAAAACGCCGGAAGATGATTACTATGTTCCACTGCATACTGTCAATACAAAAATGTATACAGGAATCGGAAATCCGATTGGGGTCGGCACAGTCTTGCCTAGAGTTACAGGAATGAGGCCAAGTCTAGTGTATGCAATCAGGCGCGGCGGATTGCTGTGGCATCCAGCAACTCGCGAAGACTACGGAGAACACGGTGGGGCCGTCTGCCCAGGGGCTGCCTCGCCCAGTCCCGGGCTTTGCTGATCCCGGTCGTCACCCCGAACCCGAGCGCGCCTCCTCGCCGAGCCATAATCATTTCTACCAAAGGGTCGTCTCCGACGACACCCACTCTGGTCATTGGAATGGCAAGCTTCTTCGAAACTAATCGTAAGGCATGCAGCGATGGCTTACCGGTGAGGGTCATCGGGGCACGCGTGATCCTGCGCACCGCCGCTGAGATCGCATAGGAATACCCCATAGTCTTGCCGTCAGAAGTTGCAAAAAATGGCACATCGGAAGCCACGTACAGGTCGGCACCATTCCAAATGGCTTTCACCGCGGCCTCAATGTCCTTCATGCCGCAGGCGGGATGCCAACCGATATAGACAGCGTCTACCTGATCGCTTCCGTTATCGCCAGTGAAAAGCGTCTGGATACCGGCTTGTGCCAGCGCATGCGCGACACCGGGAGTTCCTAACACGAGCGCTCGTTTTACGCCGCGTCGTGGCATCAGATCCGCTGCGACGCTAGAGGGCGTAAGCAAAGCATCGTCAGATATTGGCAAACCGGCAGCGCGCAACTTTGGCGCCTGTTCCGATGCAGGATAGTTCGTTCCATTTGTGAGCACTACAAAAGGAACGCCTCGCTCTTTCAATTCGTTGAGCAATTCGATCGCACCCGGTAACACCTGGTAGCCACTGAATTTGCGGTCGGACAAAACCAGCGTTCCGTCGAGGTCGAACAGGAACCCCGCCACAGGTCTGAGTCGCGAACCTCGACCGTTACCGGATATACGCTTCATGCTGATGTTTGCTGGACTGCTGGCCGGCCTCTCAACTCTAGTTTGAAACCAGACTTCTCGATTGAAAGATGCCCTACATCGCGGCGCCCTGCCAGTTGGCGAAGCAGGTGGATCACCGGCGCAATATCCGGATTGTAACTTTGCGGGGCTGGGCCAGCCGCTTTCATCGCGTCGACCTGTTCAGCCGGCATGGTGGCGCGAAGGAGAAACTCCTCGTCGCTCAGATCCGGGCCGATCCGTTTCCGCAATTCAAATAACGGCAGCATGTCTGGCTCCCGCCGCAGTTCTTGTGTCCGCGGGAGAGAACCGATGCGATCCATGACTTCCGGCGCAATCGGCAGGTTCGGTTTTCCGAAGCGGCCCAGAGCGTAGCGAATCACTTCATCGGAAACCACAGCGTAGCGTTCTTTGCGAGTCACGTTCATGACCGCTTGCGTCAACAGCATCTGCGAAAACGGAGTCATCACGATCGGCCACCCTAATTCTTGACGCACATGTCCCAATTCCTCAATCACAGCGCCTTCGAGGTGTGACAGTTTGTTTTCCGCCAAGTGGCGCCGCATCGTGCCTGTCATACCTCCCGGCAATTGATGATGGAAATACGCAGCATCAAACGCCTGCGGCTGGCCTGCGGGAAGTCCCTCCGCTTCGGCCAGACGGGCGAAGTAGCGGCCGACCTCTGCCAACGCATTGTCGTCTATTTCGATCTTGTGTCCGAGTTCGCGCAGATTTGCAACAACACGCTCGGATGGAGGATTAGAAATCCCATCACTTGCTGCGCCTGAGGCGCACTGCACCGTGCCAACACCCCACTCGGGTGCGTCCATGTATACCAGCTCGCCGAGACCGATCGTGCAATGCGAGTGGAGTTCCAGGGGTTTGTCTCCGATGACCGTCTTAATGGCTGGAATCATGGTCCGAGCACGAAGTGGCGTTAACAGGCCGCCAGGATCCTTGATGTAGATTGCATCAATATCTAGACTGGCTGCCAATTTACGGGCGCGTTCCAAATAATGCGCATCATGGTGAATAGGGCTTATCGAAAATACCAGAGCAGCAATAACGAATTCGCCGCCCACCTCTTTGATCATGCCCGCGCAAGCAATGTTTGAATCCGCATTGTTCATGGGGTCGGCGAGTGCGAAACGCCGGATGCCGTTCTTTACCAGAGTCGCGAACACCAGTTTCATGAATTCAGGGCTGGCCGCTTGCCAAGAGATAAAGCGGAAGCCGGTAGAGAGAAATTGCAGCGGCGTGTTAGGCGTGGCCTTTGCCATCAACCGAATTCGCTCCCATGGGTCTTCTCTTTTATAGCGAACGGCAACGCCCATGTGCGTGGAGGTGGTAAAGTCGATCGCTTTGAACCCCACCCGGTCCATCACGGGTGCGATGGTCAGAGTTCTTGCAGTGTCGATGCCAAGCGCCGCCCAAAGACTCTGATTGCCATCGCGAAGTGAGGTCTCGACAATTTGAATGTTCGCCACGCTTCACGCCTCTGGACGCACACGCATCAGGATTTCACCATACTCAACCGGCCCACCATTCTTCACCAGGATCTCCGCCACTTGGCCTCTTACTCCGGCGCGAACCGTGTGCATCAGTTTCATGACTTCAATGATTCCGATCACTGTCTCCTCCGAGACTTTGGAACCCAACTCAACGAACGGAGCCTCGCCAGGCTTGGGCGTCACATAAAAGATTCCGACGAGAGGCGAAGGGATTTCCAAAAGACCTGGTTCAGATGGCGGCTTCACCGTAGTTTGGATCGGCGAATTTGGCGGCGGCGGCGATACTGGCGGCGAGTCAGAGCCCGGTACTGCTGACCCACGCCGCAGGTTCAACTTGACGCCATCCATTTCCAGTGATAATTGGTCGAAGCTCGATTCCTCGAGAATCCGCATGATCTCGGCCACATCTTTGGCCGTGAGCGTCACCGGCGTCCTCCGAAGATGTTCATCACATGTAGAAGCGGATTCTCGACCGGTTTGGCAAGCGGGGGCCTATCTTTGCTCGACCACACGGTTTCCGGCCGGCTCTGCAACACGAAGGTTTCGCCATCGTGATCGATTGCCCACTCGATGTCTTGAGGCTTCCCGTAATGTCGCTCAACTTTGCGGCCGATTTCTGCGAGCTCTTTCAATTCTGAATCGCTGATCGAGGGCACATGGCGGAGTTCTTCAGATGTGTCTACTTGCGCGACCCCGCCCTTTCCCGCTGGCACATGTTGTATGCACTTGTCGGAAATCTCACGCACTGTGATTTGGTCCGTAATTTTACCAATCACAAAGCGGTCAGGAGTCACCTCGCCGCTCACCAGGGCCGAACCCAACCCCCAGGTTGCCTCCACCGTGATCACAGAACGATCTCCGGTAACTGGGCTACGGGTAAACATCACTCCCGCTGTGCGCACGTTCACCATTTTCTGCACCACGACCGCGACACCAATCTCGTCTTCGCGCATGCCCCGTTTGCGGCGGTATGAGATCGAGGGAACCGAGTAAAAGCTCGCCCAACACGAGCGCATGTATTTCAGAATCGCGTCGGCCCCGCACACCCACAGATAAGTGTCTTGTAGGCCGGCAAAACTGGCCTCCTCCGAGTCTTCAGCCGTGGCCGACGACCGAACGGCCACTGGCCAACTGAGATCGGAACCGCACAACTGCGAATGCGCTGCCACGACCTCGCGACAAATACTTTCCGGCAATCGTGCCGTTTCAAAGCGCGGCCGTACTTCTTCGGATAGCGCTCGGGTTTGTTCGAGATCGCCTTCTGGTAAGGCCTGTGCGCGAGATCGAACCGAAGTTTCGTCATCCAGTTTAGCGATCAATCCTTCGAAGACCCGTGTGGTCACGACAAAGCCCGGCGGGACGTTGATATGCGCACGGGTTAGCTCGCCCAAGGAGCCGCCTTTGCCTCCCACTGTGGCACGATCCGCAAGTGTGATGTCGGCGAACCAACTAATGTAGGGAGTCGATTGCATGCAATTGGTTCAAATGTAGAGCTGTTTATTTATAGGGATGCCGTGCTCGTGACAGTGAGTTTCGTAGTGATTGATGAACCACCAAACATCGGTTGTCTCCACGAATTTGCCTTTATCGTCGTAGAACTCGATTGGCCCTTGCAACCAACCGAACAGCTTCACACCATTGGGATCATCACTCACCAGAGTATGAATCAGTCCCGGGGTTTCATAAATGAAATCACCGGGGCCGGCAACCCAGTCATATTCGAGATAACGAGCGCTTCCTTCCAGGCAGAGCATGACAACCGTTCCGCGATGCTTGTGTGTGCCGATCACCCCGGCAGATTTCATCCACAAAATGTTGCTAAAGAGGTTGTGACGAGTATCGAACAAGAGATGGCGGATCGCGGCGTGCGGACCGAACGGCACCCACGGGCTCTCCTGCTCGGACGAACCGACGAACGTACCCGGTATGCCGTAGCGCTTGATTACGTCCGCATAGGTCTCAGGTACATTTACGATTTTGTAAGCCGTGGATGGAGGCGCCGTCATTTTCGAAATGGTTGAGGTTGTCATCACTTATCTCCCGATCTCCTTTAGTCGTCACCCTGTGCTCCTCTGTGTCCCCTGTGGTAAAAATCAAAAATACAGAGGAACACAGGAAACATCATTGCAGAATAGTCACAATGCCCCGCCCACCATCGACGCGAATGCGCTGGCCGTCTTTGATTTTCTGGGTAGCCGTCCCCGTGCCCACAACGGCCGGCAAGCCGTATTCGCGCGCAACGATTGCCGCATGGCTCATCGAGCCGCCGATGTCGGACACTGCTGCGGCGATCTTTTGAAAAACTGGCGCCCAACTCGGATTCGTGACATGGCAAACCAAAATGTCCCCGTGGCGAAGACGCTCAATTTCGTCCACTGACATCACGACTCGAGCCACGCCATCGACTACGCCGTTGGAGGCAGCGAATCCCCGAATCTCGTTTGAATCGGGCTTCTCGCCTGCGGCCAGCCAAGTCTCCAGGTTCTCACGCGTGATTCCCCACAGCATAACGATGGCAGGATCGTCGATGACATCCGGAACGGGCCCCAGCGCAGGCGGAGTTTCGTGCTTTGCCCACTCGGCAATGGCCGTCTTGCGTTCATTCACGATCGCGGTCCAGTGCGATGGTCCACGTGGCGGCGACCCGTTCGACCAGGAGATCATCAGATCCACGATCGCGGCTTCCACTTCGTAGTGAGTAAGCTGAAATATGTCCTCGGAATTTGAAAAGAATCCGTGTTCCGCCAGCAGTACCCCGAATTCCCGAATTTTGTTGAAGAACAAATTTGTGTACCAATGCTCGCAATAGAACTTGTGCCCCTCGACGTAGGGAAATACTCGATGCGCGAGCTGAATCATCTGGTCGTAGGCCGCACGTTCCTCATCGCGGCTGAGCAGTTCACGGTAGTCGGCAATGAGCTGCTTGCGCTCGGCCATGAGTTTGTCAATTGGTCTTTCGATGCGCTCGCCAGCCTTGACATTGGCAATGTAGCCCGGCAGCGAAGCAAACGGCATTGAGAGGTCGTCATTCCAGGAACGATGGTAGTGATAGAAACC
>DATIZX010000128.1:0-2456 GCA_035516795.1 Verrucomicrobiia bacterium | reverse complement strand
CGTGCCGGCCAGTGCGTCCATGATGTTCAACATCGGCTCGATCCTCGGCGGGCTCGCCTTTGCGTTCCTGCTCGCGCCCAATTTCCTGCACGATCCGTCGCTGGCGGGTCGCGCGATGATCGGGATGAGCATTGGCACGCTTATCGGCGGTGCGCTGCAATGGCTGATTCAGGTTCCGAGCCTGCGGAGCGTGGGCTACCGGTACGAGGCCACGCTCGACTGGCGCGACCCCGGTTTCCGACAGGTGTTGCAACTCCTTGGGCCATCGGTGATTGGAACGGCAGCGGTTCAGGTAAACGTCTTCGTCGATCAATGGTTCGCCTCGTTCTTCGGCAACGGCGCCGTCGCGTGGCTCAATTGCGCGTTTCGCCTCATGCAATTTCCCATCGGATTGTTTGGCGTGGCCATCAGCGTGGCCACGTTGCCGACGGTGAGCACTCACGCCGGGCGCGGCGAGATGACCGAGTTTCGCCAGACGCTCGCTCGCTCGATCCGACTGGCATTTTTCCTCTGCGTGCCGGCTGCGTGCGGACTGTGGGTGTTGGCGACACCGGTGATTTCGGCGATTTACCAGCACGGGAGATTCGACGCGTTCGCAACCGCGCAAACGGTGGCGTGCTTACGGGCGTTTGCGGTTGGCCTCGTCGCTTACGCCGCGATCAAGATCATTGCGCCCACGTTCTACGCGCTCGGTGATTCGCGCACACCGATGTTCGTGGCGGTCGCCTCAATCATCGTCAACGCCGGGCTGGATTACCTGTTCGCCGTCGTCATGGAGATGAAGACCGCGGGCTTGGCGTTGTCCACGTCGTTTGTCGCGCTGACGAATTTCTTTCTATTGATGATGCTCATGCGCCGCAAGATTGGGCGGATCGAAGCCCGCGCGTTGTTGCGTGCTCTGGTACGGATCGGCATCGCTTCCGCGTTGATGACCGCCGCGGCGTGGTGCATGCACATCAACCTTGCCAGCCACCGCTATCTTGATGTTGCCGCCTCGATTGCCGCTGCCGTGGCGGTCTTCGCCCTCGCCTGCAAACTCCTCCGGGTCGAAGAATTCGCCGAACTCCTCGGCGCGTTGCGTCCCCGCAAGGAATTGGCATAATCCCCCGGTGGTACGGGCGCCTGTACTGAGCTTAGCCGAAGTGTCCCTGCCTGTGGTTTGGGTAGGCGTTTGGTTCGGCGCCGTAACCATTTCGTTTCGTCCCAAAAATTGTGGCCGCGAAACATTTTTGCGGTGTCGTGTCAGATTGCCAGAGAATCGCGCGGCGAACGCTCTCGCCGCGGTCGGCTGCCTACGTCAGAGGTCAACCAACGCTGGCCGTCTTCCGTCCGGCGGTTGGCTGCACCGGATTGACAGGCCCGGTGCTGAGAATCATGGTCTTGGCCTCAATGCATATTCATAGATTTCACTGGCGCGTTCGATTTGCTCAACATCATTGTGACGTATCGCTCAAGGTGAGCGGCTGCCAGCCGCACCAGCGGCTGGCAGTTCGCTCGACCGCATTGACAGGTCATTAGCCTTACGTCCATGCCGGCCTCTGTAAATTGCTACGGCTGCCACAGCCAAGAACAGTACCGGAATATAAACAATCGCTGCGACCAGAATAAATGGAGGAACCCAACCCAAATACGGGACAAAGAATTTGCGGCTCAAGTATGCATGGCAGACCATTACACCAAGTCCTAAAATACAGGTCGTCGCAAGCATCCACGCCATGAAGCCAGTGGCTCTAAGAGGAAGCAGCATGCTCAGGATGATTATGACTATAAAGCAAACGGTCGAGACAGCCCAATCGGTCGAAGAGCCAATATCGTTTCCCCCCTTCGCAAGAACCGCGACTGGCAGCAGCAAACCGACGAAGACGAAGAAGGGTTTTATGAATGTCTTCAAATACACCTACGATAGAGATAGCCGACGCGGGCGTTAGCCCGCGTTCGGCTCATCGAATGGTTGGGCCTTTTCATCTTGGAATCGCACTCTTGTCGTGGGTTACCTCGAAAGACACGATGTCTTCCAGATCAAACGGAATTTCCTCCTTTCGATCTACGCTGACGATCAAGCCACCGATGATCACGACACGCTTGAAAACGTCACCTTTCTTGGTTCGGATGTTCACAACTTGGTAGCCCATACCGGTCTCAGGAAGAGCGACCAACTGCGGAGCGAAGCGGTCTGGAAGAGGTGCCGGAGCTTTCATCTTTTCACGCCGAACGTCCAGAGCTCAGGCACGCGGGACCAAATGACATGAACCGCGAAGCGGAACTGAGAGCGCCATCCCGCGTTGCCTGCAGCGATTTGATACTCATCTAAGCCATCGTAGCCCAGAGTACACTGGGCGGGTTCGACGGGGAGCATAGAAGAAGAGCTCCCCGCCCTCAAGAACACAAACATCAACCGGTGTCATCAGCACCATGAGAGGAGGAGCTCCGATGAAGTATTACACAACCACCACCGA
>DATIZX010000127.1:0-3270 GCA_035516795.1 Verrucomicrobiia bacterium | reverse complement strand
CCGCGGAAAGCGCGAGCCAACAGTTCCTGTTGCTTCTCCTTGTGTCGTACCATGGAGCCGGTGGCCGGGCTGGCCGATTCGGGACGGGCAACGCAATTCAGCGAAAGCCGGCCTCTGAGCTTCGACTGCAGATAGCGCCAGGCCCCCATGTTTTCTGGCTCTTCCTGGACCCAAGTAAGTGATTGGCCATCCCGCTGCAACTGCAGGATTTCCTGCGGCAACGGATACAGTTGCTCCAGGCGCACGATGGCTACGTCGTCGCGTTTCCGATTTGCTCGCTCCTGCAGCAATTCGAAATAAATCTTGCCGCTGCATAGGAAAGTAAGATTGGCATTGCGATGGTCGTCGTCCTTAATGACACACTGGAATCCAGAGCGACTGAATTCATCAAGGGTCGACACGGATTGGGGATGCCGCAGCAAACTCTTGGGAGTCATTACGACCAGCGGTTTGCGCCGGCGTTGTAGCATTTGCCGTCGCAAGACGTGAAAATATTGGGCGGGGGTCGTTGGGTAAACGATCTGCAAGTTGTCTTCCGCAGCCAACTGGAGAAAGCGTTCCAACCGGGCGCTGGAATGCTCTGGTCCCATGCCTTCAAAGCCGTGCGGCAGGAGCAGTACCAAGCCGCTCAGCCGTTTCCACTTGGTCTCGGCACTGGCAATGAACTGGTCGATGATCACTTGCGCGGCATTGGCGAAATCGCCAAATTGCGCTTCCCATAACACCAGACCGTCCGGGCAATCCATGCTGTACCCGTATTCAAATCCAAGCACGCCCGCTTCCGACAAGGGGCTGTTGTAGATTTCCACGGGTGCCTGCCCTTCGGCCAAGTGTTGAAGCGGCACGTAAATATGCCCATTTTCAAAATCGTGCAGCACCGCGTGGCGTTGACTGAACGTGCCGCGGGCGGTGTCCTGACCGGTCAATCGAATGCGCACGCCGGCGACGGCGAGAGTCGCAAACGCCAGCGATTCCGCCGTGGACCAATCGAGCGGTTGTTCGCCGCGCGCCATGGCGAGCCGGTGCTCGACGCCTTTCAGAATTTTCTTGTGAGGGTGAAAATCGGCCGGGAAAACTGTTTGTGCCTTCAACAATTCAACTAGGCGTTGTCGCTCGACACCGGTCTGCACATCGCTTTCTGACGAATGCGAAGCGCGCTTGTGTCCGTCCCACAGCTCCCGGAAGCTCCCGTCCTTCTCGGTCGACTCCGTGCGGGCTTCCGAAAGCGCTTGTTCGAGCCGTTCACGTCTTCGCTGGGCAATTTCATCCGCTTCCTCTCGGGAAATCTCATTAAGCTTCAAAAGATGTTCAAGGTACCCCTCGCGGACTGATTTACGTTTCTCGATCGCGCGATACAGCATTGGCTGCGTGAACGTCGGCTCGTCACCTTCGTTGTGACCGAGTCGCCGGTAGCCATACATGTCGATCACCACGTCCATCTTAAATCTCGCCCGAAAATCGAGTGCCAACTGTACGACTTGGGCCACGGCTTCCGGGTTCTCGCCGTTCACGTGAAAGATGGGGATCTGCAACATTTTCGCCACGTCGGTGCAATAAATACTGGAGCGACCTTCTTCGGGCGAGGTGGTGAACCCAATCTGGTTGTTGACGACCACGTGCAGCGTGCCGCCAACGGTGTAACCTGCCAATTCACTCAGGTTGAGTGTCTCTTGAATAATGCCCTCGCCGGCAAAGGCTGCGTCGCCGTGGATAAGAAGCGCCAGTCCGCGTTCCCTGTTGGTGTCGCCGGAGCGATCCTGTTTGGCGCGCATGCGGCCCAACACAATCGGATTGACGAACTCAAGATGACTCGGGTTAAAGCATAACGACAGATGGACCTGGCGGCCCGAAGCGGTGACCCAATCATTGCTGAAACCGAGATGATATTTCACATCGCCGCGACCCTCTGGCGAATTGCCGTCCGTATCTGCGAATTCACGGAAGATTTCGCGCGGGCTTTTGCCGATGATATTGGCCAAGACATTGAGCCGGCCGCGGTGCGCCATGCCGAGCACTATTTCTTGGATCCCCTGGTCACCGGCTTTTTCGATCGCCAAATCGAGTAGGGGAATGAGGCTTTCTGAGCCTTCGAGCAGAAAGCTCTTTGCCCCAATGAATTTCTTGCGGACGAACTCCTCGAAAACCATAGCGTCTGTCAACCGCGTCAGGATGCGGAGTTGTTCCTCGCGGGAAAGCGCGAGACGGTTTTCGGTCGGTTCCATGCGTTGCTGCAGCCATTGACGCGTGGCGAGATCATCGATGTGCATGAATTGCACGCCGATCCATCGTCCATACGTGTTGCGCAGTCGGCGAATCAGTTCGCGCAATCGGATCGGCCGGTCGGGGCTCAGCGTATCGCCCGAGACCAATCGGTCCATATCGGCGGCGGTGAACCCGTAAGAGTCGGGGTTCAATTCCGGCGGGACGGGTCGCGGTTGTCCGAGAGGATCAAGTTGCGCGATGACGTGACCGCGCACCCGGTAACAGCGGATCAGCATGTCCACGCGCTCTTGCAGCACGCTGACGGTGGCGGTCGCTTGTTCCTCGGGCGGATTGAAGATACTCCAAGGGCGAAATGACGGCCCGGACCGGAAGCCGTCCCCATCGCCGACCTCCTCGAAGTAGCGACGCCACGCCTCCGGCACGGCTGCGTGATTGCGCACATAGTCAGCGTACAGGCGCTCCACAAAAGCCAGATTCGAACTTCCCGGTAATCGACGGCCCGTTCTCATGCCGATTTAACAATAACCCCGATTGCCTCGTTCGCCAGTCAAGGCGCGAGTGTAGCCCCAACGAAGGGCGGCGGGAATTGTGCCTGACGATTGAACCCGTTGAATAAATCTCTGCGTGGCGACGCAAGTCGAATTCGGTGTGCGATGGCCGATCTGCTTTCTTGGGCAATAACGAGCCGGAAGCTAGTGCTCCGTCAACCTACATCGCAAGGGTTGTTGGTAGGGTCGGACCGCCGGGCCGACCGTTGCGGCGCGCCCGGCGGTCGCGCCCTACTCTTCCAATCAACTTTGACAGAGCACTACTCAGCCACGGAGTTTTCCCGAACGAATCAGACGTCGCTTGACGGCGGCCAACGACTCGCGCGGTTCATGAGCGCGCCGACGCGCCAGCAGGACGTCATAAAAATCCTCCCAGAGCGCCGCATGCTTCTTCAAATCAATGACCGCGGCGGTTTTCTGGCCGCGATCATCCACGAGAAATTGCACTCCACTCATGTTGGTACACTAAGAATTAACGGCCCCGATGTCGAACATCGAC
>DATIZX010000126.1:0-6706 GCA_035516795.1 Verrucomicrobiia bacterium | reverse complement strand
CCGCAGCCCCATCTCAAAGCGTCAGGTCTTACGATCCCCAACTTTGGTCTCACGACCACATGCGGTATTAATTCGGCTTTCGCCGAGCTATCCCCCACTTCGAGGTAGGTGAGCTACGTGTTACGCACCCTTTCGCCACTACCCCGACATCTTATTGCTAAAACATCGGGGCCGTCCGACTTGCATGTCTTATCCACGCCGCCAGCGTTCGTTCTGAGCCAGAATCAAACTCTCCGTAAAAAAACTTTCAGACCTATTGCCCCAAATTGCTTCGGGGTAAACCGACCTGATCGTTTCCACGTTGAGCAACCAACCGGGGCTAACCGATTGATTTTGTTACTTCACTCAAAGTCCACCCCGAAAGCTTCCGGGGCAGACGTGGGCTCTCACGTATCGCACATTTCAATTTTCAAAGAACCGTCTACGTCTGAAATCGTAAATCCCGTCGTCACGCCACCACCGACGACAAAAAACCCGACACGGCAACAGCACAGCCGTTGCCGTGCCAGGCAAAATTGCTTACTCCTAAAGAACGTCCGTATCCCCTTACCGTGCTAGATATCTACTCGTTCCTGCAGAACCTGTCAAGCACCCCGCATAGAAGGTACGGCGAAACTCTTCCATCCGCCTTTCCCAAGCAGGGCGGCGAAGCTACACATTCTCTGCAAACGATGCAAGAACATTCTGCACAACCGCCCCCGCCAATATAAGCCTTGGTTCCAGCCCAATCCGCCCCAGCCGCTGCCCCCAAAGAGATTACAGCCGCTGCACGTTCTGGGCTTTGGCGCCCTTTTCATCCTGAATGATGTCGAATTCGACCGCCTGGCCTTCCGCCAGCGTCTTGAATCCATCGCCCTTGATGGCGGAAAAGTGGACAAATACATCCGGTCCGCCTTCCTGTTGGATGAAACCGAACCCCTTTTTCTCGTTGAACCATTTCACAGTACCGCGTGCCATGTAGTGCTCACCTCCTCAGATGGTAGGTTGATGGGAAATCTCCTATGGTAGGAAAAAACAAACGACCGCACCCGCCCCGTGGGAGCCAGCACGGTCACTCACGCATCCGACTGCATTCCTCCAGATTCTGACACAAACCACTCACACATACAGTCCACACTACTTCCCGCTTGCCGTTCCTGTATCAGAAGCCCGCCAACACTGTCAAAACTTTTCTGGCATGCGACGCGCCGTGATCACCCGTCTTTGTAGCCGGTTCGAAACTGGCGGAGAGGGAGGGACTTGCCCGCCTCTGGCGGGTTCGAATGCGCCGGCGGCGCACAAGCCCCAAGCTTGCGTTACGTGCCCGCACTGCGCACGAATCTGGGATACTTGCTTAATAACCTTTCCCGACCGCGGCCAGATTTCAGGAATTTCTCTCGTGCTCGCGCTGTCGCGTAATCCGCGTGCTCCTCCGTGTGAATCAAGGAGAACTCCCCGAGTAGCTGCCCTGCTTTTGTTGCACGGGTGCCATGCTCGGCTAATCTGCGTTCAATGTTATTCGTGATCCCCGTGTACCGTTGCCCACTTTCCTTGCTCTCCAAGACGTAAACAGTAATCATCACGAAGTAAGTATTGGCGGAGAGGGAGGGATTCGAACCCCCGAGCCCCTTGCGAGGCTAACGGTTTTCAAGACCGCCGCATTCGACCACTCTGCCACCTCTCCGTCTCGGTGGGCGTGGTTACGATACCACAACCTCAGCCCGGTTTGCGGCCGAAATTTATCGCCATCGTCCCGCCGACAGATTCCTCAAATCCACAATCGCAACAGCCACACCCCTCCATCAACGACTTCAGTCCGCGCTGCGCCGGGTAATCCTGCAACGAGGCGAGAATGTACCCGTGCGTGTCCGGGTCGCCACAAAAAATCCTGCCCAGAAGCGGCAGCACCGTCCGCAGATAGCTGAAGTAAACCCAACGAAGCCCCGTCGACTCCGGTCTGCCAAAATCGAGCGACAACACCCTCCCGCCCGGCCGCAACACCCGCAGAATTTCCCGCAGCCCCTGCCCGATATCCGCCAGATTCCGCAACCCGTACCCCACGCTCACCACATCAAACAAGTTGTCGGGAAACGGCAACCGCAGCGCGTCCGCCTGCACCCAAGAAATCGAGTGCTGGAGTGCTGGAATATTGGAGTGCTGGACGACGCGCGCGTTGGCAACTTGAAGCATCTCCATTGTGAAATCCACACCGGTCACACAAGTGCCGGTGCGCGCAAACAGCAATGCGATGTCGCCAGTGCCACAGCACAGATCGAGCACCCGAAATGTGGGAGCGGCCTTGGTGCCGCGACCGGCTGTTGTCGGGGCGTTGAAGCCCGTCCCGTATCCCCGCGCTAGCTCCACCAGCCGCCGTTTCCAGCGCCGGTGCAACCCGCCGCTCATGATGTCGTTCAGCAAATCGTAGCGCCGCGCGATCGTGGCGAACAACTCGTGCACTTTCTCCGCACGCCGCCCGTCGGGCTGGTAGAATTTGCTTTGCACGGTGCGCCAGCGTAGCTAGAAGAATCTCGATGAGCAACGACCGAATCGCCAAGGCGCACGAACTCTGGCAGCGGTTTCCCGACAACGATCTGGCGCGATTCAGCCTCGCGCAGGCGTACTTCGACGCCGCTGATTTCGCCAATGCCGCCGAGCATTTGCGCGCACTCTGCCAGAAGAAACCCGACTGGATGGTCGTCCACATCCAGCTCGGTAAATCACTCATCGCCCTCGATCGCTCCGCCGACGCCAGGCCAATCCTTGAACACGCCCTTCAACTGGCCATCGCCCAGCATCACGACGGGCCACGCGAGGAGTTGACCGAGTTGCTCCAGACGTTGTAAAGACGCTTTTGTGAAGCGCCGCCGTCTCGTCTCACGCCACAGCGTGGACATGATTCTCATGCCCCAGCATCTCCCGATTCGCCGCGCCTGGCGGAACCATGGGATAGACTTTCTCATTGGCATCGATGAGCGCATGGATCAAGCACGGTCCCTTCTCGCGCAACGCGCGACCCAACATCGCCGACGGATCGGCTGCGTCCGCCAAGTCGTACGCCTTCACGCCCAAACTCGCGGCCAGACCGATGAAGTCGACCCGTGCCCGATAGTCCGACGCGAACACGCGCCGGCCGTAAAATAGATCCTGCTGCTGATGAACCAACCCAAGCGAATTGTTGTTCATCAGCACGACCTTGATGTTTACGTTTTCTTCGGCGGCGGTGGCCAACTCCTGACAGTTCATCAGCAAACTGCCGTCGCCGCTGAAACAAACAACCGTGCGGTCGGGACACGCCAATGCCGCCCCGATGGCCGCCGGCACGCCGAAGCCCATCGTTCCCAACCCGCCCGACGTGAGCCATTGGCGCGGACGGCGGAACGGATACGCCTGTGCCGTCCACATCTGGTGTTGGCCAACGTCGGTCGTGACGATCGCGTCGTCATCCAACAAATTCGCCACGGCGGTGATCAGTCCGTAATGCGTCTGCGGGTCGTCGGCGCCTGGCGTTTGCAACGGAAACATTTGCCGGAACTCCGCAACATGCTCGCGCCACTCGCGGCGCGGGTTCTCTTCGACAAGCGGGAGCAGCGCGTCGAGCACTTCGCCCACGTCGCCAACAATGCCGATGTGCGCCGTCTTGATCTTGTCGAGTTCGCTCGCGTCGATGTCGATGTGGATGATCTTCGCCTGCGGGCAGAATTGCGCCACCCGTCCCGTCGCCCGATCGTCGAAGCGCGCGCCCGCGGCGATGAGCAAATCGCACTCCTCCAAGGCCATGTTGGTAAAGCGCGCTGCGTGCATGCCGAGCATGCCCAGCGACAACGGATGATCCGACGGCATCGCGCCCAACGCCATCAATGTCATGGTCGTCGGCAACGATGCTTTCTCCGCCAGTTGCCGCGCGAGTGCAGCCGCGCCCGTAGAACAGGCGTCCCGCCCGTTCTTCAGGAATGGTGGCACAGGTGTCCCTGCCTGTGGCTTCCGCGATCGGCCAAACGGGTTGGACACCCGTTCCTCGCCCCGGTCAGAATGAATCACGCCGCCGCCCAAATACAGGATCGGCCGACACGATGCGTTGATCATCTCCGCGGCACGCGCAATGTCGCCCGCATCGAACCGCGGCGGCGCGTCGGGTTTTCCCGGCTCAGGCCATGACTCAAACTCTACGCGCTCATTCTGCACGTCCTTCGGGACATCGATGAGCACAGGTCCGGGGCGCCCCGACGCGGCAATGCGAAACGCCGCGGGGATCACTTCGAGCAACTCGGCCGCCGAGCGGACCAGGAAGTTGTGTTTCGTGACCGGGAGGCTCATGCCGAACGTGTTCACTTCCTGAAACGCGTCCGTGCCGATCATGGCGCGCGGCACCTGACCGGTGATGCAGATCAGTGGAATCGAGTCGAGCTTGGCGTCGGCGACCGCGGTGAGCACGTTTGTCGCCCCCGGGCCGGAAGTCGCCAGGCAGACTTGTGGCGTGCCCGTGACGCGGGCCATGCCTTGGGCAATGAAGCCCGCACCTTGTTCGTGACGCGCCAGCACGTGGCGGATCTGGCGGCTTTGGGAAAGCGCGTCGTACAACGGCAGATTCGCGCCGCCGGGGATGCCGCTGACGATGCGGATGCCCTGCCGTTCCAACAAGCGGACGATCAGTTGAGCGCCGGTCATTTTGTTCATGGTCATTTGCCTTTCGCGGTTCCCGTCCGGCCGCAATTGCGGCTTGCCTAGACCGGCGTGAGAGCTAGAAAACGCAACCCCCGCCGGCTCGCGCCGACGGGGGTTGAAAATGTTCTTTCGTTCCCGCTACGGCGCGACGGCACGCACCAGCACTACCACCACGACGACAGGCGACAGGCAATTGCCTGCCAGCGCCGTGCGGGCTGCGTTGCTTGCTGTGTTCATCGCGTTTCTCATAGCGGTTACAAAACTATAGCAGACATCCTTATACCCGCTGAGGCTGAATTTGTCAAGGCCGGCAGCGTGTCAGCTTCAGAACTGTAGCGGCGGTCTGCGACCGCCGATGTCTGAAAATGCCACGATCCGGCGGTGCTCGGGAAAACGGGGCAATTGACCCGTGAGCTTATACATTGTGCTTGGCCTTTGCATTCCTCGAAGATTTCCGCAGGAAGTAGCCCACCATGGTGTATGTCATGAAGCGCTCCCGATAGTAATAGTGCACGCACTGAAGCAGAAAGAAAACTGGGAAGACAATTCCCGCTGCTGCAAAGCAAAAGCCGCTACATCCCCATTGACAGACCGCGATAGGCACGAGAAACATCAACAGAAAAGCCGGAATGATGGAGCCACGAGCCAATCTGAGTTGGGCCCAGTGATATTGAATCCATTCGGTGATTGCGCTTTCGCCAGAATCCATGACTATCGTTCGTAAGGTGTCATACGCGTCTACTAATTCCTTAACGGATCTTGCTGAAATCGCCTCTTCCTCCATCCTGCGCTTGAAGTCTGTGTACAGGCTCTCAGCACCTGATTCCAAGTCTGCTTTCAGCGATTCTCGATCCGATTCTGAGAGGCGGATATAACCCAAGCAATTGATACCCGTGAACCGACCGCTTTGGAAAACATTCAGCTTTCGCAAAAGGCAATACTCACGCACTCTTCCCCACAGTTTCTTGCGCAACCACAGATACGCCGCCGCCGTAACTGACGTGTTCAATAGATAGGCAAACAACAATCCGGGCACGAGCAGGTAACCCTCGCTTATCAGGCGTCCACGATCGCCGGGATTGATGAGGTTGAACGAATTCCCCATCACTACGTCTACGAACAGGACAAGGCACAGCAACATGAGAAATGCCGGAATCAGGAACTCCACCAACAATCGGTCGAAGATCTTATCCATAGGTTACAATTCTCCTTCGAAAGCTTTGTCCAGAATAGCCGGCAGCAAAGCGTCCAACTCGCCGGCGGTCTTGGTCCCGCGAATGCGGGACGCTACCGAATGGCAGCGGTTCATAGTTCACCTCTAAATGCGCGGTCAAGTATGGCTGGCAACAATGCATCCAGTTCTTCGCTGGTTTGACGCTGCAACTCTTTCAGTGCGTCCACTTCCGCTGGCAAAGCGAAGCGCTCGGCTATAATCAACGGGCTTTCGCACTTCACCATATCATCCCAGTTATCGCATCTGCCTTAAGTCCAATGATCGCATTGGTTGAATTCTTGATATAGTAGGTCTCCTTGGTCGAATACACCAAATCGACTCTGACCGTCGTTTGGGCTTTTTCAGAAGAAGGCTTGAAACCCGGAAGAAACAACGCGCGCAATTCAGGCGCATCTGTCGGGATTTTTTCTGTATCAACGATCAGGTTAACGGATACTGGCTTTCCACCGCCAAGACTTTGCGGTATTTCTGGATAGAATTCCACATAGAGCCATAACAAGGCAATCAGTAGCACAGCGTATGAGATGAATGTTAGAAACCTGTTGTATGCTTCGTAGACCAAATAAAATCGCAGGCCCATTCCAGAAACACTTCTTACGAGGGGCGGGATCTCACCAGCACTTTCCTTCCCGAACTTGGATCGCAACCAAGCTTGCAGGCGGGCAAGCGCGTTGAGTAAGAATTTGCCAATGTCCTAACAACCGGATCGTGAGACCGGATTCTGGTCGAAACTGGGTAACACTCTCAACCTGTTGGTTCCCTGAAGAAGGGAGAGAAGTGTTACCATGGAGAGGACTCACAAGTTAGAAGGAAGGAAGAAGACCTGCCCCC
>DATIZX010000125.1:0-3504 GCA_035516795.1 Verrucomicrobiia bacterium | reverse complement strand
TTGTTTCCGCAATTAAGACCCAATTCTTAGAAGACAAATTCGAATCTTAAAATGCAGGCGGATTCCATTCTTGAGAATTTCGTGATTCGAAATTCGACTTTTGGATTTGTTCTTCCATGACCCGCCTACCCTTTGAACTGTTTCTCGGCCTGCGCTATCTCAAGCCCAAGCGCACGTTTGTTTCGGTTATTACTTTGATCTCGTTGGCAGGGGTAACCATTGGTGTCTGGGTGCTCATCGTCGTGATCGCCGTGATGAGTGGCTTCGACCGGGAGCTTCGCGACAAGCTCATGGGCATGCAGGCGGAAGTGACGGTCACGGCCGGGGGCAGTTTAATCGAGCACGGCGATCAGGTCCTCCAGACCGTGTTGAAAACCCCTCATGTGAAAGCTGCCGCGCCATTTGCCATGAGCGTGGTGCTGGTCGAGTTCGAAAAACGGGCCATAACCCCATTCCTTAAAGGTATTGATCCGCAGCGAGAATTGACTGTGAGCAAGCTCGGGACCTACATCAAGGAGGGGAAGCTGGATTTAAACGGAGACAAGGTGTTGATCGGCCAGGAAATGGCGTCGCAGTATGGCATTTTCTTGGGTGACAAGATCACTGTTTATTCGCCGCGCAACATCGAGAAAAAGGGTGAAGAGGCGTATCTGCCGATGGAACTGACCGTTACCGGCATCTTCGAATCCGGCATGTACGAGTATGACGTCGGCCTCATTTTTACGTCCTTGGAAACCGCGCAGGAACTTTTCGACCTTGGGAACGCCGTGCATGGGATTGAAATCCGGACCGATGATCCGATCGCGGGTGCCCGTGACGTGGCCGACACTTTGAATAGAGAGCTCCCCCCGCCGCTGCAAGCGCAGACATGGGCGCAGATGAACCAGCGCCTTTTGGGTGCCATTCAGGTGGAAAAGTCTGTCATGTTTTTCATCCTCACGTTTATCATCATTGTCGCCGCGTTTGGGATCATGAGCACGCTGATTACTGTCACGGTTCAGAAAACGCGTGAGATCGGAATGATGAAGGCATTGGGTGCGGCTTCCGGAAAGATCCTGCGGATTTTCGTATTACAGGGTTTCATCGTCGGCGTATTCGGAGTCGCGATTGGCATTGGGCTGGGTTTGCTGACGGTTCAGAATATCAATCCCGTCAATCATTTTCTTTCGCACGTGGTGGGGATCGATCTGTTTCCACGCGATATTTATAACTTTCCGAGCATCCCGGCGTTCCTGACGGCTCGAGATCTGTTGACGATCGGCTTGTCGGCGCTGGTGATTTGCACCTTGGCGGGTCTATTGCCCGCTTTGCGCGCCGCACGCTTGGAACCCGTGGAGGCGCTGCGTTATGAGTGAGCCGAAAGGAGACATCTTGGTGGCCACCGGGTTGCGCAAGACCTACAGCTTGGGGAGGCGCGAGGTAGAGGTACTGCGAGGAATTGACGTGCGGGTGCGCTGTGGTGAAGCCTTGGTCATTGTGGGCGCTTCCGGAGCGGGGAAAAGCACACTGTTGCATCTGTTGGGGGGATTGGATGCACCGTCGCAAGGAGAAGTGAAGTTGGATGGGGCTTCGCTATTTGGGATGCCCAGTGCACTACGGACCCGGATCCGCAACGAGCGGATGGGTTTTGTATTTCAATCGTACAATCTGCTGCCAGAGTTGGACGCCTTGGAGAATGTGTGTTTGCCGGCATTATTGCAGACACGTTCGAGGGCCGGCATGACAGAACGCGGCATGAGTTTGCTGCGAGCGGTGGGCCTGGCCGAACGCATGGAGCATCGTCCGGCGGAGTTGAGCGGCGGCGAACAGCAACGCGTGGCGATTGCGCGGGCCATGATGAATCGACCATCCTTAATGTTGGCGGATGAACCGACGGGCAACCTCGATTCCAGAACGGGCGAAACAATTCTGGATTTGCTGTGGCAAATGCGCGCCGACTCTGGCACGACGCTGGTTATGGTGACACATGACGAACATCTGGCCAAAAGAGGCGAGCGCGTGTTGCAGATGACGGATGGAAAGCTCGTAAATTGATGTTCAACAAAACCGGCAATAATTAAGCGGTCGTGGCGTCAGCCTGCGGGTGCCGACTGAGGACAGAATGTCATGAAAATTGCCATTGATGGAAAGAAAGTTTTCAGAGCCCGACAATAACGGGGCGCTTCGGTTGGCAGTGTTGAGAGGATTTTGTCGCAGAGCGGCTGGTTTTCCCCGTTTTTAATGCGATCCTTTTCTTGTTGTCTCTTGGCTTGGAGATTCTCTTAAGAGCCAGTTACTTGCTGGTTTAGCCGCTTGCCTCTTTTACAGCGTATTCTCCTTTCAGAATCGCCTGCATTCATCTTTAGTGTGAACAAAATCGAAAATCAGTGCTCTCGAGTCCTGACTGGCACAAGGCCTGCGATTCTCTCCCGTAGGTGTTGGGGATCAAGTCAGGAAAGTAAATGCAGTTCACGGTAGTTTGTCTTTCAGATCTGTCACTCGAAGCCGTAGCGAGAGAAGGGAAACCGAAGTCACCGCGACGCAGGGCTGCTCACTCATGTCGCTGGCTCCTGTCAATACTGATCGTCGCCGTTGCGGTGTTACCCACGGTGGTGGAGGCCACGGACAATGCCGCAGCAGAATTGCAGGCGCAGGTTTGCCCGATGTTGGACGACCTGACGGAGGCGGCTGTCAGTTTGGCCACGCAGAACCGATCAGCGGCTGCGATTCAAGTTGGATCAATTGTGAATCTCACGGACACGTTGCTTTCAACTGTCCAGTCCCCAACGATGATAAGCCTGCTGGGGAAGAAGGCCAAAGCGCTTGATAAGGAAATTGCTCGTCTCCAGCGCCGGATCACGAAGGCGAAGCTGTTCTTGGATGAACCATCGATTTCAGATTCGAAGACCATTCGGGCGATGGCAAACGCCCTGTCCGAAGGCCAGCGATTGAGAAAAGCTATGCTCAAGGTTCCAGCTTCCGACACCGTTGTAAGCGTACGAGAGGCCGGCACGCACAAGATTGCGCTGCACCATGCGGGAGATGTGGTGCGCCTTCACATTGATGTTCGGAATGACAGCGGTACACCTTCCTGTGGCCAAGCGGAGGTATCGGTTACCGTTTTGGACGACGATTCGACGAAGACGGTAGTGGCGGGGCCGCCATCATTCAAAGGCTCCAATCTCTTCTTGCTAACCATGGGACCCGATGCGGGGACCGTGCGTGTCGCCGTTACGATATGCGGGCAATCGAACAGCCTTCTTCTCTACAATGGTGGGAACAACTCGAGAGAATCCGACCGCGCGCCCCACCGACCTTCAAACCTTGCGATCATGGTGGTGACACCAACCTTTATCACTTTGAACTGGCAGGACAATTCCAATGATGAATCTGGGTTTCACATAGAGCGGGCGTCGGAGGCGGGGGGGCCGTGGGAGTTGGTGGGGACGGTGGGGGAGGATGTGACGAGTTATACGGACACGGGGCTGAATCCGGCGACGACATATTACTATCGGGTGTCAGCGT
>DATIZX010000124.1:0-20044 GCA_035516795.1 Verrucomicrobiia bacterium | reverse complement strand
ATGGCAACGGTCAGAGTGTTATCGTGTTTGTAAACAGGAACGATTTTGTAGCGGCGGGCGATATGTTTGGGAACGAGCGCCAGGACCTCATCGGGAACGCGGTACTCGGCGAGATTGATCGTGTCCATGCCAAACTGACTGGCCAAGGCTTTGGACACATCCATGTGACTGACCCGCCCATTGAGAACGAGTGCGTCGACGAGCCCGATTTCCTCCGCTTTGGCCCGGTCTTTTGCTTTGAGAATGTCCTCGTGAGTCACCAGACCCACGTCGCGGAGGATTTCTACCACATATTCGTCTTGAGCCGGCATAACTCGTTATCTAATCGCACCCCTCGAACATTACTGCTTGCATCCTGAATCGTCAAGATTCCAGAGAGTTACAAATCTCGAGCCACAAGCAGCTTGGACGGCTGTTCCATGCAATTATTCCCCTCTCAGTTTCCGCAGCAGGATTTCCCCAGCCAACAGCGGATTTGCCTTCCCCTTGCTGAGCTTCATGACCTGCCCCTTCAGGAAGTTAATGGCTGCTTCGTTTCCCCCCCGGAAGTCTGCCACAGATTTCGGGTTCTTGGCAATCGCTTCGTCCGCGAACGCCTCAATCACAGCCGTATCGCTTACCTGGGACAGGCCCTTTTCCCTCACAAGGACCTCCGGACTCTTACCGCTGGAAAACATCTCGATAAATACTTCTTTGGCGATTCTACCGCTGATTCGCCCGCTGTCAATCATGGCGACTAGTTCCGTCAGATATTCCGGTGCGACCGGGCAATCCTCGATGGCTCGCTTCGTCTCGGCCAGTTTACCAAGAAGTTCCGTCATGACCCAGTTGGAAACCGCTTTGGGATTCTTCAACCCACTGGCGGCTCGCTCGTAATAGCTGGCCAAAGCCACATCCGCCACCAGCACGTCTGCGTCGTACTCCGGCAAGCCATATTGACGAATGAACCGTTGCCGTTTGGCTTCGGGCAATTCCACCAATCGACCCCGAATGGCGGCGAGCATTTCATCGCTGACCGTGACCGGCATCAGGTCCGGCTCGGGGAAATATCGGTAGTCGTGTGCATACTCTTTGGTACGCATCACGAACGTTTTGCCCGCCTCGTCATCCCACCGGCGTGTCTCCTGCGAAATCTTCTCGCCCCGCTGCAGGGCCGCGGTCTGACGTTGGACTTCATACGCCAACGCCCGACGCACGCCGGAAATGGTATTCATATTCTTAATTTCGACCTTCTCGCCAAATTCCTGTTGCCCGAGCGGTCGCACCGACACATTCGAATCACAGCGCAGTTGTCCCTTCTCCATATCGCAATCGCTAACCCCGCCACTGACCAGCATTTCCTTCAGCGCGGTGAGATAAGCGAACGCTTCCTCCGGTGAACTGATGTCCGGTTTGCTGACCACTTCCATCAGCGGCACGCCTGCGCGATTGAAATCCACCCCGCTGGTCGTCTCAAAATGGATGTTCTTGGCAACGTCCTCCTCCAAATGCGCCCGAATGATCCCGATTCTCTTCGTTCCGCCGCTCTCGAGTTTGATTGCCACCTCGCCGCCCGCGCACAACGGCAGGTCGTACTGAGAAATCTGATAGTTTTTTGGCATGTCAGGATAGAAATAATTCTTCCGATCCCATTTGCTGAAGCGGGCAATCTCGCTTCCAATCATGAGACCCGTCAAAATCGTTTTCCTCACGGCTTCTTCGTTCATCACCGGCAACACACCCGGGTACCCGAGGCAAACGGGGCACACCTGCGTATTCGGTGGTGCGCCGAATTCCGTTGTGCACCCGCAGAACATCTTGCTGCGCGTCTTGAGCTGCACGTGCACTTCCAGACCTATGACCGCTTCATAGTTCACGCCTCGGAAAATCCAGATTGCGAGTTTATAAGTTCGGTTTCTCTTTATGCCATTCGGTGGCCTGTTCGTAGGCGTGCGCGACGCGCAAAACCGTTTCCTCTCCAAATGACTTGCCGAGGATCTGTAGACCAATCGGCAGCTTCGGGCTGCTCGTAAATCCGCACGGAATGCTCACGCCACAGATGCCGGCCAGGTTCACGCTGATGGTGAAAATGTCGCTCAGATACATTTTCAACGGGTCGTCGACCTTTTCCCCGATCTTGAACGCCACCTCCGGTGAGGTCGGCGTCACGACGGCATCGCATTTCTCGAACGCCTTCTCGAAATCCTGGCGGATCAACGTCCGCACTTTCTGGGCGCGCAGATAGTACGCATCGTAATAACCGGCGCTGAGCGCGTACGTGCCCAAAAGAATGCGCCGCTTTACTTCGGGACCGAACCCGGCCCCGCGCGTTTTGCCGTACATATCGATCACATCTTCACCGGCCACCCGCGCTCCGTAACGCACGCCGTCGAACCTCGCCAGATTGGCGCTGGCTTCGGCCGTAGCGATCAAATAGTAAACCGCGACCGCGTAATCCGTATGCGGCAGCGAAATCTCCACGATCTCTGCCCCCAAACTTTCCAATTTCTTAATCGCCGCGTGCACCGCTGCATCAACCTCGCGGTCCATGCCGTCGATGAAGTACTCTTTGGGCATCCCGAGTCGCAAACCTTCCACACCCTTCCCAAGCGACTGCGTATAATCCGGCACCGGCTCCGGCACGCTCGTCGAGTCGCAGGGATCGTGTCCCGAAAGCACTTGCAACATGAGCGCGCAGTCCTCTACATCCTTCGTAAATGGTCCGATCTGATCGAGCGATGAAGCGAATGCCACCAGTCCGTATCGTGAGACCCGTCCGTACGTCGGTTTGAATCCTACACAACCGCACAACGACGCCGGTTGGCGAATCGATCCGCCAGTATCACTACCCAACGCGGCGATGGCTTCATCTGCCGCCACTGCAGCCGCGCTGCCACCGCTGGAGCCGCCCGGAATGCGTTCCAAGTCCCATGGATTGCGCGTGACGTCCCAGCTCGAATTCTCCGTCGAACTTCCCATGGCGAACTCATCCATATTTGTTCGAGCGTGGATCACCGCACCAGCCTCACGCAGTTTCTTAATAACAGTCGCGTCATAGATGGAGTGGTAGCCGTCGTGAGCAGACCCAGTACGTCCGCTGAGGATTTTGGAACCGCAAGTGCAATAATCGCCTTCAACATTAATGACATCTTTGATAGCGATCGGAACACCTCCGAGCAACTTGTCGCTTCTTGGAATACCAGCTTCGTCGATCGCATGAGCTTGGGCAATCACCCCATCGAAATCCTTCCAGGGGAGATACGCCTTGACCTTCGAATCTATATCGCCGATTCGACCGAAGATGGCTTCCGCGGCAGCGTGCGCCGTCACTTCGCCACTTTCGAGCTGGGCTCGGAGTTCGTGAATTGTCAGCTTGTGTAGCATTAGGGCATGTAAACCCACGTTCGTTCCTCGGCTAAAACCCCACGATTTGCGTTTTCATTCCACAATTTTCGGGACGATGAACAAGCCGCGGGCTTCTTCCGGTGCGTTCGCGAGAATTTTCGTCTGGTCAATCGACGGACGCACTTCGTCCTTGCGGAAAATGTTCGAGAGCGGCGTGGCGTGGGCCGTCGGTTGTACGTTGGAGACGTCCAGTTCGTTGAGTTTGGCGACGTAAGCCAGAATATCCTTGAGCTGCGCCGAGATCTTCTCTTTCTCGGCCTCCGTCAGATGCATTCGCGCCAAATGGGCAACGTACGACACATCAATCTTGCCAATGTCCTCGCTCATAGAATGATTCATCTTAGCGGCGTGCGGCTGGACTGCTCAAGTAAAATGCACTTCGCAATTCCGAACCGCTGTAGCCGCAGGCTTCAGCCTGCGTGGCAAGGAGGCACGTCTGAGCTGTTAATGACACTTCTTTCCGTAAATGATCGTGTACAACACGCGGCCAGTGCCGTCTTGACTTCGACAACGCGGTTCGCGATGTACTTCCGCGAATCCAAGTTCTTCGAAGAAATGGCCGGCCCGGGTATTCTCGGCACTGACGCCCGCATGAATGCCGGGCGCCCCCGCCCTTCTGGCGTGATTGCAGAATGCTTCGACCAGACGTTCTCCAAGCCGCTGATCGCGGAAGCCTTCCCGGATATTGACGTGCAGGTGGGCGGGGTACTCGCGGAGAATCTCTGCGTTGCGAAACTCGCCCTTCAGCCAAATCCCAAGATTCGCACGGACGAATCGCACCGCTTGCGGGTGCCACAAAACGCCACGAAAAAGAGCTTTCCCGAACACCGCCGGCACGATCTGCCAAGCCATCGCGCGCTTGAACCGTCTCGTATCCAAACAGCCGGTCAAATACCCGACAACACCGCCGTTGTTCTCCGCGACGTACGCAAACTCCGGCTCGTACTGCGTATAATAGTTCGTGAGCAAATCCGCGATCACTTCGCGGTCGGGGAAAAAACGTTCGACGGGCTGGCCCGCATCGGCCGTATCGCAGCAAATCTGACGCAACGTGGAACGATCCTGCGGTTGATAGGGACGAATCTCCGCCACGGCGCGCGTCATTCCTCAAGAAAAAAACGCCATTTACAGAACATTTCCCGCGGATGCGGGTCGGGCGGGGCGAACAGACATTCGACGCGAATTCGTTCGCCGATGGCCCGCGCAAAACTTTCGAACTCCGCGCGGTGCATTTCCTTGCAACAATATTCTCCCAGCCCACGCTTCAACCGCGCTTCCTGGCTGGGGCAGGAAGGCACCGTAATCACCACCTCTTTTTCCGATTCTTCGATTTGATAGCCAATCAGAATGGTCCACGGATACAGTCGCAGAGCCCGCACGAATCCTTCCAGCCCCCTTTCCCCAATCTGAAACCGTGCTACCAAATCCTTGGCCGCCATGCCGCCCACTCGACCCCAGACTTGCGCGTTCAATTGCTCCGCAGTTTTCTGACCGAAATGTTCGCTGGCGTAGATGAACCAAAACGCGTCGGCCACCCTATAATGCCAGAGGAGGAACTCGAGGTAGTTTCGGAGTTCGTCCTCGTTCATTTCGGAAAAAAGAGTCTTCTCCATGGCCGTTGGGTTGGCAAAGTCTAACCATGGTGAAAGTCCGAAGCAAGCTCGGCAAATCGTAGGCAGTGTCCCAATTGGTCGGCTGGAGGGATGCACTCCGTTGCGTCCGTTCGGGAAGCACGGCCACGACAGAGCGTGGCCTCCTGGATAGGACACTGCTGATCGCGCGCTCGGCTTGACGGTCGCGACGGTGTTGTAGTAGCCTGCCCGACAAATGGGGATTAGCTTCTGCAAGAAACTCGTCGTCACGCTTCTGGCAATCATGACGTTCGCCTTCCTGATGCCTGTGAGAAGCCCGGCACCATTGATTTGGCGCAAAGGCGAAGGTTGGACCTGGGAACACGCCGGCGTGAAGATGGGCACGAACCCGGTGGACCAACTCAAGATCGCGCAAGGCCTTCAGGCGAAGAAGCAATTCCGCAGCGCGATCGATGCCTACCGTCGGGTCATCGGCCGTTGGCCCCAGTCATCGTCCACGCAGGATGCCCGGTTTGGTTTGGCGGAATGCCTCAGCGCCATCGGTTATCATTACCAGGCGTTCAAGGAATACCAGCAACTCATCGAGAAACATCCGAACTCGCCCCATTTCGACGCCGTGCTGCAGCGCCAGTTCGAAATCGGCGATCTCTTTCTGGCCGGTGAACGCCAAAAGGCTTGGGGCGTCCGCTGGTTTCCGTCGCTCGAACGCACGATCGAGATTTTCGAGAAGGTTGTGAAAAACGGGCCTTACAGCTCCGTGGCGGCCGACGCCCAATTCCGCATCGGCCTGGCCTATGAGAAAGAGAAGGATTACCTGGCCGCCGTGCACGCCTACGAGAAGGTCCTCGAACGGTATGCGAAGAGCTCGCTGGCAGAGACGGCCCAATTCCAGATTGGGTGCGCCTACAAAATGGAATCCCA
Source organism: Verrucomicrobiia bacterium (assembly GCA_035516795.1). Lineage (GTDB taxonomy): Bacteria > Verrucomicrobiota > Verrucomicrobiia > Palsa-1439 > Palsa-1439 > DATJBF01. Next base: position 14,147 of record DATIZX010000124.1, on the reverse strand, counting down.
GCGCTCCGAGTACGATCAAAACGCGGCGAACCAGGCGATTGCCGCCTTCGATGATTTTCTGCTGCGCTATCCCGAGAGCGACAAGGTTCCGCTCGCCCAGAAATATCAAATCGCGCTCAAAGAAGAACAAGCCAAAGGATTGTTCGACATCGGCAAGTTCTACGAAAAGGGTAAAGAATACAAAGCCGCCTTGATCTACTACAACGACGTGATTGAGAAAAACCCGAATTCGGATTGGGCCACCCAGGCCAAAGACAAAGTTGCGAAACTGACTCCGTTGACGGCGGAGAAGACGGCCACGCCATGAGTCGGATCTGGTCTTTTTGTAGGGCGCGAATGCCCCGAAGGCTTTCGAGGTTTCGCGCCGCAGATGGACAAAAGATTACGGCGCGAAACCACCGCAACAGCATGGCGGCATTCGCGCCCTGCAATTCAATAACCGTACTATGCTCGATCGTCTGCTCTTGCCTGCTCTTCTCCGGCTGCGCTGGTTATCACATCGGGCCGGTCACGCAACGCAGTTTTCAGACCGTTTCCGTGCCGATGTTCCGCAATCGCACGTTGCGTCCCCAGCTCGAAGCGCAGATCACCAATGCCATTATCAAAGGCTTGCAGGAAGACGGCTCGCTTCGTATCGAATCGGAACCCGATGCCGACGTGGTGCTGGATGGCGATATCATCCGTTACGAACGCAATACTCTGCGTTTTCTGCGGAACGATTCGCGTGTGCCCCGGGAATTTGAGATTGCCATCACGGTGCGCGTCGAAGCCAAGGACCGGCGCACGGGTGACATTGTGCTGAAATCGACCGAGGTCACCGGCAAATCGGATGTGTTTATCGGGGCCGATCAACAAAGCGCAGAATTCCAGGCACTGCCTCTGGTCGCCGACGACATCGCCCGCAAAGTCGTCGGATTACTCGTCGAGAATTGGTAGCTGTAGCGCGCTCTGTGAGCGTCGGAAAGAACGATTAGACCGCGGTCACGCTCGGGCGACAGGAGAGGCTGAGGACGAAGGCAGCGAACCACCGCAACGCTTTACGCCTTCTTCGTCGCCGCTTCCGCCGCGCCGGCTGTCTTTAGCCGGGCGGACAGCCGGGATTTCTTCCGCGAAGCGTTGTTTCGATGAATCACGTGCGTCTTGGCGGCCTTGTCCAGCGCCGAGCTCAACTCCCGATACACCGCGCTGGCTTCATCCACCTTCTTGGCGGCCACGGCCGCAAGAAACTTTCTTTCGAGAGTGTGCAGCCGGGATTTGATGGATTTGTTGTTCGCCTGCCGACGAAGGCTGGCGCGCGCCTGTTTCGCTGCGGAACGTGTGTTGGCCATGAGAATTGATCCGAATCGACGACAATTTCGTTTGTTTTGGAACCACGCGCTTGCCCGCCCATGCGTCAGCGCGCAGGTGGGGCATCTTACGAGCCGACCCACAAATGTCAACGGGGAAAATTGAAGCGGTTGGGACCGTGGCGGCCGGCCGCTGACAAAGCTGTAGTCGCAGGTTCACCTGCCTGTGGCAGCGTCGTAGGCGACCAGGGCTTCAGCTCCGACAGGAGTCGCGAGTCCTGCGCGGACCTGTGCGGAGAAGGCGCACCCGTGAAGGGGGCGGCTACAGGGAAATTGTTTCTGCCAGGTGCTCAGCGATGCACAGCATTGCCTTTGCTGCCGGACAAACGTATCGTGCTAACTGTGAGCTATTCGATTTTGTTCCGGCAAAACCCGCTCGATCAGTTGGACGCGCTGGCCCCGGTCGTGACGCAGGTGTTTGGCGGGACCGATTACGATGCCCGTTCCAGACTTCGCCGGGGCTGGGGTTTTCTGGAACGAAACGCCACCGAGGAAGACGCGCGCACCGCCTCGGAGGCCATTGGCGATCTGGCCGGCGGCGTCACCGTCATCGATAACGCTCAACTCCGCACGCCGGCCGACCCTCAGGTGATGAAAGCGTTCGAGTTTGCGCCGACCGGAATCTCGCTGCAGTTGCAGTCGCCGCAAAAGCCGGAGTGCCTGGTGGAATGGGCCGATGTAGACATCGTGGCCGCCGGTTCGTTTTTGGAGGAAGTGATCCGCCGGGAATCGCGCGGTGACGAACAGACCACGGGTAAGCTGATGATGGGGCTGGGCATCTTCATGGTGACAGGTATTCCGATGGGTATCTTCGGTGGCGGGAAGAAAAAGAAAAAGGAAACAAAACCGGTGAAATCCAGTCGGGTGATCACGTTCGGGCGAATCGTGTCAAAAAGCGGCGCACAGTTTGCCTTCAGTCCCGACCATTTTGATTTCTCCGGCCTCGGGGACCAAAAGCAAATGAATGCCGCGGCAAACTTGCGTCTGTTTCTGGCGGAGTTGGCGCAGCGAACATCGGCGAAATTAAACGTTGGAACCCGTCTCCTGCTCGGCAATCGTTCCCTCACCTTCGCCAACTACACCGGCCTGCAAGATTTTGAGACCGAACTCCTCTGGCTGATGAATGTTTAGGTTGGCCGAGCGGGAAAGCTCATTTTGTCGGGCAATGGAAGGCTGTGGAGCCGAATCCAACGAGACGCTGGTGTTTCCTGCGGCAACCCCTCGCCGTAAGTTCTGTGTGCGTCACCAATCAATTCTGTCTGAATCGTCTGGCGGTAACGAAGAAGGAGCCGGCCAGTCCCAGCACCAAGATTCCGAACACCAGAAAGAAACGACCGCTCCCTGAACTTTCAGGGTCGTTTAGATTCCCCAGTCCGAACAGCACAAACACCACCCCAATCAAAGCCATGATGATTCCCGAGCGCAAATAGGTGGAACTCGTCTTCTGATGCGCCGTGCGGCCGCGTTGGAGCATTTCGTTGATGGCAGCAACGTCGGCCTCGCACCGGTTCTTACAACTACAACTGGTACCCACGTTCGCGATACAGTCGGGACAAAGCCCGCGATTACAAGATTTGCAGATGCCGACCGCATCCACTGTCGGGTGATAGAAACATTTCATGACGGCCTCATGTTGTTCTTACGCGTTTCCTGTCAGTCGACAGCCTTGGCAGTTCTCTTTCCTTTCGGCGGTCAAGAATCTCTGCTTTCATACATTTAGAACTGAATAACTACGTCCTTTCCGAATGTGATACCCGCGACATCGCAAGCCAGTTGAATAATCGTCTTCTTGAGCGCGTTGTTGAGATTCGTGGCGACGAGCCAGCCGCCATCGAGGGATTCGTGATGCTCGCGAAGGTCGGGCCGGTCGGGATAAAGTTCTTCAGCGGTGCGGGCGATATAGGCGCGTTTGCGTCCGCGATTGTCGGGATGCTGGGCGCAGCGTTGGAGGAATGTCGGGTCTTTCTTCGCGAGCATGCGAAGGACGGTGACCATCGCGTCCTTGGCGTTGTTGTAGCGGATTGCTTTGCCTTGTATCTGGAGGACGCCGGCGCGTTGGGAAGCCGTGGGCGCGGGAATGACTTCAGGTGCGGCCACAACGGAGCGCGGCCCTCCCCGTGCAGGCTTCGGTGGCATGGATGAGTCGGGGACAGGGATCGTCTGAGGACTCAGACTGGCTAGGAAGGCGTTTATGTCTTCGTCATTTGGTCTAAAGCCGGATTTCGTTTCGACCTCGGTTGCGAGTAATTCCAGCAAAGTCTCTTCGCCCTTGCTGACCAGTTCATCCCAAGCAGCCGGCATCGCTGCCAATGCCTCGGATCGGCGGTTCTTGCTTTCGTATTCGCGTTTGGCAGATGCAATGGCTTCCCCAGAAATGACCAAATTACGACTGAGATATTGCGCGAGAGTCCTTGCTGCCGCAGCTGGCTGTCGTTCAAACAGGTCCAGCTTGTAAACTCGTCGATCCTCGTAACTACCCCGTTCGACCGGTAAGTAGAAACTCCATGTCTTGCCATCCGTCAGAACAATGAAGGTAACACCAGTTTGAAACGCGTAGAGAAGCGCTTGGCGAACGGCATTGGGGTCTTCTGCGATACCAGGCTGTTTGATTTCGATGAAAACGGAAGGTTTGGAGGGCGGATGGCAAAGGGCGAAGTCGGCTCGACCTTCGCCAGTCTGGTACTCGGGCCAGACGCAAGTCGTGTCGTAAACATCCCAGCCGAGATCCTGCAGAAGGCGGAGGACAATGCCTTGGGAAATGGATTGTTCGTTAGGATAGCGGCCTTGGCGTAAGCGCGCGACTATGTCACTGACGGTATCTTCGAGTCTGTTCACGATCAACCTCAGCTATGCCAACGGACGGGGTCGGCGGAACGCCTCTGTTCTCCAAGCTCGGTTCGCCTTTTAGCGCGGAAGGAAACGGGAGACAAGAACAAAAGGAAACGTCATCCACCTTCGCCAAGGCTGTGGCGGACCAAGCCCCAAAAGCGCCATTCCCCGCAGGCTAAAAGCCTGCGACTACAGGTCTTGGCGCCCAGTCTAGCGTTACGGGACGAGCACGCGAATGCGGTAATACCGAGAAGGCACGTTGCTGGCACCGCCGGCATCGACCATGTTGGTCACGATGCCGACGCCGGTGCCGCCGCTCAAAATGTTCGTCTGACCGGTGCTCACGAAGTCATTCGAGTAGCTGCCGTCGGGCGCACCGGTTGTGTACTCCAACACGTTGGTGCGCGACGCGATGCCTGGAACGTAAGTCGAATCCCCGTTGGCGCCAAGATAGAAAATGTTCATGTCGGTCGTGTTCGTCACGGCGACGTTGAGGATGTGCAGGTAAGCCGCTGGGTTCGTGGGATTGAAGCCCGCGAGGAATTTGTTGGTGTTGCTCATGCCGGTGCCGGTCGAATCGTTGCCAGCGGCTCCGTTGGGATCATTGGTGCTGCCGAAGTAATTGAGCTGCCACCAGGCATACGGCGCGTACACGTTGATCAAACCGACCACCGTGTCATTGCTCGAACCTCCAGTGCCGCTGACGATTTCCTGCACGGCGTAGGAACCGGGATTGATGTACTGGTGTGAGGGACTTTGACTGGTGGATGTACCGCTATCGCCGAACGCCCAAGACCAGCCCGTGATCGAGCCCGACGATGCATCCGTAAAGCTCACGGTCAATGGTGCTGCCCCATTGGTCGGCGTGGCTGTAAAACTCGCGACCGGCGGGGGCGGGAGAACGGTAATCAAGTTCGTCTGCGTATTCGTGCTCGACCCGCCAGAATTGCTGGCGATCAATCTGACGGAGTAAGTGCCCGGCGTGGTGTAAGTGTGGTTCGGGCTCTGCGACGTGGAAGTGCCGGTATCACCAAAATTCCATGACCAGCTTGTGGGCGAGCCGGAAGAAGTATCCGTGAAAGCGACATTCAAAGGAGCCACTCCGTTCGTAGGCGAAGCGGTAAAACTCGCCGAGGGAGGCGTAGCGGTGGTTCCGAGGATCAGCATGTAATCAGCCACGACGGGAAGATGGTCGGTGGCGGTAGTGAGGTCATGCAGCAGCACTGCCGCAGTGAGGCCGGTGGCATTCGTCTTGACCGGATCAAGGTCGTTCAGCGCGGTGTTGCCACTCAGGTTCACGCTACTGCCCCAAGGGGTCGTGGAATTGTTGCCGAACCCGTGGTAGGTCCCTTGAACGTACTGCAATCCGCCGGCCACGTCGTAGTAAACGTTACTGGTCATCACCTGAAGATCGTCCCGCCATTCGAGAGCCGTGGCCTTCTCGCTCATCATGAACAGGTTCGATGGATTGTTACCAGTCCAATTCGAACTCGCACCCCAAGGGATGTTGCTTGCCGCCGACGTGTACGGATTCCAAGCAATGTTGAGCGGATCGACTCCCTGCCCTTGCCCGGTCGCGGAGTTGGCAATGCCGGGTACGCCGTTGGAACAGATGGTTTGGTAACCGGGTTCACCGCTGCCGTCGTCCGGGTTGTAATCGCCGACGTACAATACCCGAGCGTTGACCGGTAAGTTGAGATATTCGTTACTGCGGATGATCGAGGCCTCGCCCAAGCGCGCTTTGTCGTTACTGCTGCCCGAACTCGCTTTGTAGTGGCTAACATAGACGTAAAACTCGTTGGTCGTCGTGGGCGTCACACCCGCCGGAGCGAACTCGTATCGCACCACCTCGCGGTACTCACCGTAGGTCGAGCCGAGATTACCGGAGCCGCCCGGTGGATCCACCGGGACAGAGGCGATCAGTTGCAGGGTATTGGTGTTGTATATCAGAGCACTGGGCCCACCCCCAGACTGGGGGGTGCTCCAATTCAGGGCTTGATACGGGCTGTTCGAATACCCAGCGGACATGCCATAGTGGGCGTAGAACGTATTCAACCCGTTCACAATCGGTGTAATGGTGACGGAATTGCTGGTCGTCTCTTCCAACGCCAGGATGTCGATCGGCTGGGCCGGGTCGCCATTGATAATCTCTTCTCCAATGCCTTCGAGCACGCCACCGCTGATCAGATTGGCGGTGGTGTAAGGAATTGAGCTGTTGTAAGGGGTAATCAAGCCGGGTTGCGGAAGGGTATAGTTATTACCTTTTTGACCCTGGTCGGCATCGATGTTGTAGGTAACGACGCGGATGATCCTGGTTTGAGCAGACACAGTCAGCGATGTTCCACAGAAGGCCAAGAAAGCCAAGCAATATAAAACAATACGGATACGGAATGCGTTCATGAGGTGTCTGTTCCTTCGGAGATTTCCCTTGATGTGAATCTTATTCCCGCGACTCGTGAGGAGATTAAATACCACTATAGGGCAAAAGTCAATTAAAACAGGTTGCCTTTGGCCGCCGGTGTGAGTGAAGAATGCAGGCGAAGTCGAGCCTGACGACACGCTGTGACGACGTTCTCACGGCAACCTCGAGGGCTACACCCTAATTCGCCGCATCGCTTTCCGAAATTTGCAGGCTTGCATATTTACAGGGGTTTTTGGTACTAAGGTCACGCTTCACCCCGGGGAGAATGTCCGAAGCTGTCCGAGACGGCTCATACTATCTTGTTTCGTGTCCGCTATAGCGAGACCGACCAAATGGGCACGTTTTACAATTCGCGTGCACTGGAATGGTTCGAATGCGGGCGCACCGAACTGCTCCGCGCCATGGGTTTCACTTACGCCGAGATGGAACGTCGCAGTGTATTCCTGCCCGTCGTCGAGGCGCACGTCGAGTATCGCGGCCGCGCCCGATACGACGACCTTCTAAAAATGACGAGCCGCGCCGGGCTGATCGGCAAGGTGCGATTGCGAATCGATGTCGAAATCGTCCAAGCCGAAGGTGATGCGCCCGTCGCCCGGGGCTATACCATTCATGCTTTTACGGATCCCGCCGGCAAGCCGATGCGTCCGCCGGCCTGGCTCAGCGAGCTCTTCGAGAGCCAACAAACGCCTCGTACCTGAACTTGCCTATGATTCTAGCCCAGATCAGTTTCGTCGATATCAGCATCGTGTTGCTTTACGTGTTCGCCACGGCCTATCTTGGTTGGCTGGGATACCGCGGCACCAAGACAACCACGGACTATCTGGTCGCCGGACGCAAGGTGCACCCGTTTGTGATGGCCTTGAGCTACGGCGCCACGTTCATCTCCACCAGCGCCATCGTCGGGTTCGGCGGCGTGGCAGCGATGTTCGGGATGAGTCTGCTGTGGCTGACGTTCTGCAATATTTTCGTTGGCATTTTTATCGCCTTCATTTTTCTCGGCGAACCGACGAGGCGCATCGGGCACCGGCTGGACGCGCATACCTTCCCCGAACTGCTCGGCCGCCGCTACCAAAGCAAATTCATCCAGGTGTTCGCCGGACTGGTGATTGCGCTGTTCATGCCGTTGTACGGCGCGGCGGTGCTCATCGGCGGCACAGAATTTCTGAGCACGGCGTTCCAGATGGATTACACAGCGGCCTTGTTGGTGTTTGCGGTCATCGTGGCAGCCTACGTGTTCTATGGTGGACTCAAAGGCGTGATGTACACCGACGCGATGCAGGGCACGATCATGTTCGTCGGCATGACCACGCTGATTGTTTACACGTACGCCAAAGTCGGCGGCGTGGTGGCTGGCCACCAGGCTCTGACCGATCTCAAGGACCTCGTGCCGTCGTCGCTGACCGCCATCGGCCATCGCGGCTGGACGGCGATGCCGCAGTTTGGGTTCGGCAGCCCCAAATACAATCTTTGGTGGATCGTTGTTTCGACCATTGTGATGGGAGTTGGCATCGGCGTGCTCGCGCAACCGCAGTTGGTGGTGCGTTTCATGACGGTGAAAAGCAAACGGGAGTTGAACCGGGCGGTTGGCGTGGGCGCAGTTTTCATTCTGGCGATGGTCGGCGTGGCTTATATGAGCGGGTCATTGTCCAACGCCTACTTTGCCCATCACGGCGCGCTTTTCCAGGGTCGGGTAATCAAAGTCGTCAATGCGGAAAAGAATCACGCCCTGCTGCAGGTCATGAAAAAGAGCCCCGGCGGCGAGTGGATGGATGCGATCAAGGAAACCGGCAAAGACGGCAAGACGCTTGCCAGTTACGAACAAGCCGTGCATGCGGATGCCAGCGGCAAATGGCTGCCGGTGGCAAAGGAGACCAGCGATGCCGGTGTCGTCAAGGAAGGTGTGATTGTTCCGGTCGTGCTGGACCAGACCGAGCCGTACCTGCCGGAGAAGATTGGCCCGAACCAGATCGCCCAAGGACGAAGCATTTCCATTGTGTACGCCAAAGGCGTTTCCGACCAGATCATACCGACGTTTATCACCACCGCGATGCCGAAATGGTTCGGAGTCGTTTTTCTGTTGACGCTGTTGTCGGCGGCGATGAGCACGTTGTCGAGCCAGTTCCACACGGTGGGCACCGCGGTGGGGCGTGACGTGTTCGAAACCGTGGCCGGTCGAAAGGCCGACGCGAAAGCGAACCGGACCATCTACGTCGTGCGCATTGCCATCCTGCTCGGCTTGCTCGTGGCGGTTGGCATCGGCTATTACGTCAAGAAGCAACAGTTCATGGTCAGCATAATTGCCCGGGCGACGGCGATCTTTTTCGGTTTATGCGCGAGCACGTTCTTGCCGGCGTTCGTGGGCGGACTGTTCTGGCGACGGATGACCAGGGCCGGCGCAACGCTGTCCATGCTCAGCGGCTTCGCGGTCAGCGCCTTCTGGCTGGCGTTCGTAAAGATGCCGGAATGTCAGGTCATTGGCCTCGTGAAAAAGAGCCTGTTGGCCGATAGGCCGAACTGGCCCGTGGTCGATCCGTTGTTCGTGGCACTGCCGGTATCTATCCTGGTGGCAATCATTGTCAGCGTGATGACTTCGCCGCCGGAGGCGGCGCATCTGCGCAAGTGTTTCCCCAGTCTGCACAAGGTCCATCCATCTGTCCGCGCGCACGAAGAAAGGAAAGGCGTCTCATGTTAGGCATTCAAGATCCCATTGTCGCACTGGCGTATGTGCTGTGCATCGCCAGCACGTTGTTGTGCGTCGTCTATGCCTGGCGCAACTGGAATCGCGGCGACGAAACTGTCGAGACGGACGACGTGAAGTGGGCCAAGAAGGAAGACAAGGTGGAGGAAGGACTCTGAGGGCCGGCGTTCCCGGAAGAGAAGAAGATGCATCCTTTCCCTCCAAAAACAATCAATCAACCCGCAACCACTAACTGAAGTTCTTTATCAAAGGAAACCATCTGATGAAGACCAGACTCATAGCAGCAGCGACGGCAATACTCAGCATGTTATTGACAGTCGCCCAGGCGCAAACACCGGTCGTCTCAAATGTCGTAAAGGCTTCCGGCAACGAGCAGCCGGCCATCAAGGAAAAAAGTGTGGATGACTATATTAAAGACCTCAAGAACCCGACGGACTGGTTCAGTTGGGGTGCCGACTTTCGTGTGCGCAACGAGTATTTCAACAACGCTCTCAGCCTGACCAGCGATCCTCGCCTGAGCCCGCTGTTTGCTCCCGTGCATGAACAGGACTATTTCCGCTTCCGCGGCCGGATTTGGGCGAGCTTCATGCCTGTCGAGAACCTGAGTTTGAACCTTCGTCTGGCCGCCGAACCGCGGGAGTTCATGAAACCGGCAACCATGGATACGTATTTCGATCACTTGGGCATGCAGTGGCGCTACGGGATTATCGACAACCTCAACGTGCAATGGAAGAAGCCATTCGATCTGCCGGCGACCTTGACCGTTGGCCGCCAAGACATTTTCCTGGGCGACGGTTGGCTGGTGGGAGACGGCACACCGGAAGATGGCTCGTTCACTTATTTCCTCGATTCTGCTCGGTTGACCTACGATTTGAAAGAGCAGCACACCACTGTGGATGTCATTGGCATTGTCCAGTATGCCCGCCCGGACGCTTGGTTGCCCACCCTCGGACATTCAGGATCCGTACCGGGGGACCCCGAGGGCCTCCTGCTGACCGATCAAGACGAAAAGGGCGCCATTTTGTGGGTTGCCAACAAGAGTCTGCCTGAGGCCAATCTGGACGGTTACTTCATCTACAAACACGATAATCGCCTCGACCATCTTCCGGCGGCCACTTTCGGAGACAGTGGGGACCTCTACACTTTCGGGAGCCGCCTCTCGGGATTACTGGCAGACCACTGGAAGTATTCAGCCGAAGGCGCCTATCAGTTCGGTCAAAAGGAAGACCCGGAACTTAACATGGGTGGCAGCAACCCCGTGCTCTCCCCCTCCGCCGAGACCACAGACTCCCGCAACATCCACGCGTTTGGCGTCAACAGCAAGCTCAGCTATCTGTTCAAAGATCCGCACAATAACCAGCTCAGTCTCTCCTATGAGTTTCTGTCCGGGGATAATCCCAAAACGCGCGACGACGAGATGTTCGATGTGCTTTGGGGGCGTTGGCCAAGCTGGAGCGAAATGTACAACATTTACAGCTATGTCCCCGAAACACGCGTGGGCCAGACCGCCAATCTCCATCGCTTCGGCCCAACTTGGAGCTTGAGCCCCGTTAAGAATATGGACTTCAGCGTCAGCTACTTCGCTTTGCTGGCTGATCAGGACACGCCCACACGGCCCTTAAACCAGGCATTTGGCTTGCCGGCATCCGACACGCCATTCAGCAACGACGGGAACTTCCGCGGCCACTATCTCCAGGCGGTCCTCAAATACAAATTCAATAAGTACGTCAGCGCTCACCTCTGGAGCGAGTTCCTCTGGGAAGGCAACTACTACGCCCACCGCGACATGATGGATTTCCTGCGTGCGGAGGTGATGTTCACGTTCTGAAACAATGATCGTCGAAACCGAACAACTGTAGCGGCGGTCTGCGATCGCCGAAGTCGCCAAGCCATTACCGGCGACGCTCATGGAACGCCGCTACGGCATGAGGATGCTCGACGCCGACCTGTTTTCCCAACCATGTTCCGGGATCACACAATCGAAACCATTGACCGCAGTGCGCTGGAGCGGCTGCAATTGAGGCGCCTGCAGGCAACCGTTCGGCGCGTCGCGCGCCGTGTGCCGTTTTACCAACAGAAACTTGCGGCGAGCGGTGTCAAACCGCGCCACATCCAATCGTTGGCAGATATTCGCCGGCTGCCGTTCACCACCAATGCGGATCTGCGGGATAACTATCCGAACGGTCTGCTGGCAGTCCCGGCCGACGAGGTGCTGCGATTGCATACCTCCAGCGGTACCACCGGAAAACCGAAGGCGCTGTTTTTCTCGGCGCGAGACGTGGAAAACGCGGCCGAACTGATGGCGCGTTGTCTGGTGATGACCGGCGTGACAAAACGGGATGTGCTCCAGAACATGATGACCTACGGTCTGTTCACCGGCGCGCTGATGATGCATTACGGCGCCGAAAAGGTTGGTTGTCTGGTCATTCCCGCCGGACCGGGCAACACCGAGAAGCAACTGCTGTTGATGCAGGATTTCCGGAGCACGGTGATTCACGTGACACCGAGTTATGCGCTCTACTTCGCCGATTTTCTCGAGAAGAAAGGCGTCGACCCACGCCGCGACCTGGCTTTGCGCAAAGCTTTTGTTGGTGCCGAACCATATACCGAGGAAACCCGACGCAAAATCGAACAGGCGCTCGGAATCGATGTGTACAATTCTTACGGCCTGTCGGAGATGAACGGTCCCGGCGTGGCATTCGAATGCGAACAGAAATGCGGCATGCACTTGTGGGAAGACAATTTTCTGCTGGAGATCGTCGACCCAAAAACCGGCGAACCATTGCCCGACGGGCAAATGGGAGAAATCGTTCTGACCACACTGCGCCGGGAAGCGATGCCGCTGCTGCGGTACCGGACGCGCGATATCAGCTCGATCATGAACGGAACGTGCGAATGTGGGCGCACCCACCGGCGACTCCAACGAATCACCGGCCGAGCCGACGATATGCTGATCGTGCGCGGCGTGAACATCTATCCACAACAGATCGAACGCGTGCTGATGAGCCTGCCCAGCGTGGGCCGGAATTATCAGATCGTGTTGGAAGGACTCGACGAAATGACCGTCAACGTCGAACTGGCAGAAGCCGGTTTTGACGGGCACGTCGAGCATCTGACGCGGCTGCAGTCGGAGATTGCCGACCGGTTGCGGGCGGAAACCTTGACGAAACCAAAAGTGCATCTCGTGCCGCCCGGCACGCTGCCGGTCAGCGAAGGCAAAGCCAAACGGGTCATCGACAATCGGTCGCTGTAAGAAAGGAGCGGAGTGATGAGCGCTGTCAATCTGATCGCCGTGTTTGCCGAAAACCAACTCGGGCAAATGGCACGGATCACCAAGGTGCTGGCCGACTCGGGTGTCAATATCCGCTGGGTGACGATTGCGACAAACGAAACGCTGGGCGTGATCAAGTTCCTCGTGGACAAATGCGATCTTGCCTACAAAAGCCTGCACGAAAAAGGATGGACCGTTTCGCTCGTGGAAGTGTTAGCCATCGAAGTGGAAGACAAACCCGGCGGGCTGTACGCCGTCGCCAACTGCCTAGCCCGTAACCAGATCAACGTCGAGAACTCTTCGGGTTTCGTTTCTAACAACCGTGCCGTGCTGCTCATCGAAGTGCAAGGCGTCGCCAAAGCGCGACAGATTCTGGCCAAGCAGCCTCTGCGTTTATTGTCCCAGGAAGAAATTCTGACCTTGTAGACGGGATTTTTCTTCCTCAAGCATCTCGAAACGGCTAGAACGTATGAGGATAAGGCACTAGATCACGGCGAGTTGAGCCAGCGCGCCCTATCGGATCTTGGGAGGGCGAGGTGACTCACCGCGCCGCGAATTTGTGGCCATTCATGAGTGATTCTGACCGGATACTACTAAGTGGCGACGAAGCTGTGGCGCAAGCCGCACTGGATGCCGGTGTGGCGCTCGGCACGGGTTATCCCGGCACACCGTCCACGGAAATCCTCGAACGCTTTTCCGAGATTGGCGGGCGCGCGCAGTGGGCACCGAATGAAAAGGTTGCCCTCGAAGTTGCGCTGGGCGCGGCGTTTGCCGGAGCGCGCGCCATTGCCACGATGAAACACGTCGGCTTAAACGTCGCCGCCGATCCACTTTTTACCGCTACGTACACTGGCGTGACCGGCGCCCTCGTCGTGGTTTCGGCCGACGATCCCGGCATGGCCTCGAGTCAGAACGAGCAGGACAACCGGCATTACGCCGTGGCGGCAGGCCTGCCGATGTTGGAACCGTCCGATTCGCAGGAGGCGTACGACCTTTTTCTCCAAGCCGTCGAGATTTCCGAACGCTGGAAGATTCCGGTCCTGCTGCGTTTGACCACGCGAGTGTGCCACAGCAAGACCATCGTGCATCCCCGCGGAGCGAAGCCTCCCGCATCGGCACCGAATTTCCAGCGCGATATCCGCGGACGGGTCATGATTCCGGCGTATGCCCGGCCGGCTCATCGCCGGCTGCGGCAGAAGCTCGCGGAGATTCAGGCATGGAATGAGACTTGTCCGCTGAACCGGATGATTGACGGAGACAAATCGCTGGGGATCACCACTTCCGGCATCTCGTTCATGCACGTCCGCGAAGTGGCGCCCCAAGCCAGCGTGCTAAAGCTTGGCTTCACATATCCATTGCCAACGGAAAAAATCCGCGCATTCGCGGCGTCGGTGAAGCGTTGCGTCGTCATCGAGGAAGGCGATCCGTACTTGGCCGACTCGATTCGCGCGGCTGGCGTGAAAGTCGAGAGCAAACCGGAAATGTACCGTTTCGGTGAATTGAACGTGTCCCGCGTGCGGCGCATTTTGGCGGGCGACACGTCGCCCGAACCGGCTCCCGTTCCGGGCAAGCCGCCGCAAC
>DATIZX010000123.1:0-8700 GCA_035516795.1 Verrucomicrobiia bacterium | reverse complement strand
TGAAGCAATTCATTTTGAGTTGGAGTTTTTGCGCAGAGTTTCGAGTTCTGCGACAACGGCTTTGGCAACATCCCGTTTCAATCCATTGAATGAGGCGCAGACGTTGCCGAGTGGGTCAACCAGCATGATGCGGTCCGTGCTAGTAAAGCCGCCGGGAATCAATGATTCGAGTTCGGGTGACTTGGGGATAAAGCTGGTTTCAATCAGTCCATAGAGCTGTGCTTTTTCTCCGGTCAAGAACAGCCAGCGATTGGTGTCGGCGTGGAAGCTGTTCGCAAACGCGCTGAGCACGACGGGTGTATCGCTGCGCGGATCGACCGTGATTGAAACCAACTGAACGTCGGCTGCCTCGCCGATGAGCGACTGGATTTCGGCCATGCGAACATTGACGGCCCGGCAACTCAACGAGCAGCCGGTGAACACGAAATTCACGACGAGGATCTTGCCGGCTAGGTCAGCCTCCGTCACCGTGCGGCCGCTGCGCTCGGTAAGCGTAAAGGGAATCAACCGGCGAGGTCGATCCGGCCTGGCCGGGGCAACTGCGGCCTTGTCGCGCTTGACAGTCCAGAAGACGATGCCCGCGGCCACGCCAGAAATGACGAGGCCGAGGCAAAGCGCGCTGAACAACTCCCGCCGCGTCAGGCGATTATCATCCGACCCGGGGGGAGTTTCGCAGGAGTCAGTGCCGTTTTGTCTTTTGAGCGGTGATGAGTCTGGCTTCATAGCCGGCATCAACGATGGTCTTCCTGAGCTTCTCAGCCGACACGCGATTCATGTCGTAAGCCACGATTGCGAGTCTGTTGCTGAAGGTCACTTCGACGGATGCCACGCCTGGTACTCGCTTCAGTTCTGAGGCGATGCCGCGCGCGCAACCATCGCAATTCATACCAGTGACTTTGAACTGATTGGTTGCGTTGGCTGTGGCGGAAGAAATCTCGGCCGCCATCACCGGAGCAAGGGCAGTGATGGCGAGGAGGAGGATGAATCTGGTTTTCATTCGCTTTCGTCGTTTGGTTTATTCTGCCAGCAAGGCGTCCCAGCGGTAGCTGTAAATCCAGTTGGCCAGGGTTTTCATGTCGTCTGGCGGCACGAGGGCCTTTAACGGGATCATGATATTCGTGCCCCACTTGCCGGTGCCACCGTTCTCCATTTGAGCGATGAACGTGCTGATGGCATTCGGGTCGTTGCGATACTTCGCGGCCACGTCACGATACGCCGGGCCAACGTTTTTTACATCCGGGTTGTGGCAAGTAAGGCAGGTTCGCTGGGTGGCGAGTTCCTGGCATTCCTTGCGGTTCACTGGCAGGAATCGCGCCGCCGCCAATTGCCATTCACTCCCGGCTTTGACCACGACACCAAACACATCGGTCGCGCCGGAAGGAGTGTTGCGATCGGCGATGTTCTTGCTGAGAATGATTGGCACTTCCGCGCCATCAGCGCATTTGACTTTTGCGACGCCGGTCGAGTCGAACTTGGGGGTGCTGAACGCCACGTTGGTTAATTGTACATAACGTCCAGCCATGGCTGAAGCGTCTTTGAAGAGCGCTCCAGCGACTGAAGTCGACGTGAATGGTTTGTTGCTTTCCGTCACCGAAACGCTGCCGGAATTTAGCAGAAGGGCTGCGCCTAAGGGACCGTCACCAAGCTTGCCTGTCAGCTTGACGACGTTGCGAGGGACGAACTGCGCACCGTCTTTGCTGTCCGTCAGCACGCCGAGGGCGGGTTCACCTGGGTTGAGAACGAAGGCCAGCACCTTCTGGTCAGGCAGCATGAGCTTGCTCGCGACGATGCCAGTTACGGAAATCTCCGTAGCGGTATCTTTTGCTTTGCCGGTAGCAGGGTCAATTTGCGCCAGGACGTCCTTGATGGGCGTTTGTGCGCAGATAAACTGCGCCCCGCAAGCTAACAAGCTGGAGGCGATAATACATTTTTCTAAAACGGGATTCTTCATGGAGCGTGGTCGATTCTTTCAGATCTAAATTTCAATTCATTTCGAGTTTGCGGCTGCGGTTTTCCCAAATGGGAAACCCGGCCCGCCGGGGCGACGTGTGTTGCCATCCAGCGACGCAGCCAACCGGAGTCGTTTCAGCTCAAATGGGGACTCGCCGAGTCAAGGACCGGAAACGAAACGGTCCGGCCCGGGTCGCCGGAGCGACGGTCCAAAACGATTAGACGAAGCGGAATGAGAGAATTCGCGGGCGCGGCTTGGGCGGGGCATCTCTTCTTGTGACGGCGTTTGCATCGAGAAATTCGACGCGCTCGTGTTCGCAGGCAAAATGAAGATCCAACAGCTCCCAGATCAATCCAAGCTCTTGTTTGGGTCTCGGATTTGGCTCCCGCCGCTCCTGCTTCTTTTCTAAGCCACGGCCCTTTTGAATCAGTTTGCACAGGCAGCAGGGATGCTGGCCGTCGAACGTCTTGCTGAGCGCCTCGGAGAAGGATCCATCGCTCGAAAACCTCACGAACATGCTCGTCCACGCCACGGATTGGAGCAGCGCCCAATGACCTCCGATGGAAAGGCACACCGCCACAACGAGGCCACAGCGCACAGTGCATAGCAATGCCCACTGCCAATGGCGATGGAGGTGACGAACAAGGCTCATTATTCGGGAAAGTCCACGGTTTTCCGGTCTTACGGCTTTTTGTTTAAATCAGCCGTAGAGACCGCACGCACCAGGTCAGACGCTGGCGTCTCACGGATTTGTGCGAGCAACCTCAATATATCCCCTGCAACTCCACATTCGCGAAAGGTCAGCGTGGGAGATACGGCCCCGTCTCGGATGGCAGGGTTTGGCCATGTCCGCAGGGTATCCACCCAGCCAATCACATTCCCGTATGAGTTTACCACCGGCGCCCCGCTGCTTCCCGGCCCAAACTCGGCAGAGATTTCAAGCTTCTCCTGAAAGCTTGAGCTCGTATGCTGAAAACTGCGGCGAGTGACCGCCCCCTGCGTATAAGTGAAAAACCGACCGACGGGATGACTCAGGACGGCAACGCGTGTGCCCGCTTGACCTGCCGCCTCCAACGGCAGCGCAGCCACCAGGCCGACTTCGGCTTTCAAAACAGCGACGTCACACTCCTCATCATCCGCAATTACGCCTTGCACCGGAAACAGGCGCCCGTCTCCGGCTAAAACCACCATGCCTTCGTAGTCGGGATTGTGAATCACGTGCGAACTCGTGACGAATCCACCCGAAGTGGAGATGAAAAAGCCGGTGGCAGGCAACGCGACCCAGTCGTTGGTGGCGCCCATTCGCACCAGTCGGGCTACGACCACTACAGACTTTTTGCACCTGGCCGCCAAATCGGCGTCCGTGCGTGGCGTTGCCGATGGTGCGGGGAGTTCCAGCGGCGTCTTCAAGCGCCTCTTCAAAAGCTCGGCCTTCGCTAGCAGTTGACCACGCTCCACCATGACTCCGCCAAGCTTGCTCAACTCCACTTGAATCAGTGCGTCATCCACGGAGGGCTCCAGCAGGGTGTGCGGAACCACCTCCTGCGCAGGGGTGTTATTGGCTCCATCTGCTTCCTCGCCAAGGCAACCCAGCGGGACGCTAACGAAGCCACCGACCAATAACCCAAGGGAACCAATTAAGAGCCGTGCTTTCATGGTGGCGTTTGTTCTATTTGGACCCAGCACCGGCAATCGCAGTTCTGAACTTAGCCAGCAAAGGCGCGTGCATCGCGTTAAGCATGTTCACCGCAGTCGGGTCGGCGGTCTTGGGATTGCCGCCGCCAGGGAACGCAGGATGCGGATCGTATTCGCCCAGGAGTTGCATCCCTTTCGCATAGAAATCGCCGCGATAACGCCGCACGAGTTCCAAGCCCAAGTCCAATCCGGCGCTCACCCCTGCGGCGGTTACACGGTCCGTCCTGTCAAAAACAATTCGTTCCGCTACGGGGGTTGCGCCGACATCCTTCAGCACTTCCAGCATCTGCCAATGAGTGGTGGCGTTGCGGCCCTTGAGCAATCCCGCCGCGCCAAGCACAAGCGAGCCGGTGCAAACGCTGCCGACTAGTTTGGTTTTGGCAGCGCGACTTTTTAGGAAATTGATCGTGGCTTTGTCTTCGATGGCGGCGAACGTGCCGGTCAATCCGCCGGGCACGAGCAACAGATCGAGTTCCTCCGGGCAATCGGCGAAGGTGAGCTGCGGTTTCACGCAGAAGCCGCCCTTGCTCGCACCTTCGCAGGGAACGGGATCGAGCGTCTTGGCGACGAAGCGAACGGTCGCGCCCATCATGCCCGCTAGAAAGTAGTGCGGTCCGAGGGCGTCGAGCGCGGTGAATTCAGGATAAACGAGAATGGCGATTTGCTCGCTGCCCATCTGCAACTGTTGTTGCGCGTGAATGTGCAGGGGCGTGTTGCTATTGCTGGTTACGGACGCTTCCGCCGCCGCCAGAATTTGCGGCGCAGTTGCACCACTAATTGAGGCTAACGTCAGAACGCGCAACATTTCGCGTCGAGAGAGTGATTCGTTATTCATCAGGAATTTGGGTTAGTAGTAATAGTTGCCAAGGAGATGTTTGATTTGAAGGTCGGGGCTGCCTGCACCGGAGAGGTTGAGGCGATTGCCGGCAATCCATTCGACAGAGCCATCCGACCACGCACGATGGATGCCATCGAGTTCTTCGGCATGGTAGCGGAAATCGGGATACTTGACTTGTTTGCGGGCGTGAAAGAATTCAAAGCGGCGCGCGTCGGGCGTAATAAATTCATCGAGCACGTCCGTCCAAAGAACGCCGCGCCTGGTGTTCTTGAGATCGGCTGAGTGTTGTGCGTTCAGCAGAGTTGCAAAGCCCATGCTGACCATTTTGGAACTCTCCACGCCGCCGTAGTACGCGTAGCCAGTATAAAGTCCGCCGCCAAGCGTCACGCCTTCCGCGTAGCCGGATTCCGCCGCCATCGGGCAGTTGATCCAGCGCGGTTGATCGGCCCGCTTGGGCCAGGTCGCCGCCGGTCCGCTCGGAATGGTCATCCCCAGCGTCTCGGCCATCACCTTGAGGCGATCCACAGTGATGGTGCTGGGCACGAAATCATTGCCGGCAGGCAATTGACCGTGGTCGTGGCAATACATCGTGTCGGCCAAGGCAAATTGCTTGAGGTTATTCAAACACACCGTGCGCTTGGCTCGCTGTTTTGCCGATGAGAGCGCCGGCAGGAGTAACGCCGCCAGGATGCCAATGACCGCGATCACGACCAGCAGTTCAATCAGGGTGAAGCCACAGGCACTGCACCGCCTGCCGCCGCGAACGTGCGCGACGGCAGGACGTTGCAAGTGGGTTCTGTGCGACCGAAAGTTCACGGTTGCTGAATTCGGAAAAACCGCGCCGGTTCGGCTGGATTGATCGGAATGGAATTGGAACTCAAGCCACTGCTGTCGAACGCGCCAGCAAGCGTCGTGCTCCACTGCGACAATGGCAGGTTCAAGCTCGTCGTCGAAAGCAGCGCAAAGCCGCTTCCCGGAAGTCCGTTTGCCGCCTGCACCACCAGATTGCCATCCGATGCAGTCAGTTGATTGATGACTGGTGTGGTGAGCGGGGCGGTGTAGCCGATGAAGTTAAATGTGCCCACATTCGCCAGAGTGTCACCCGGCGTGCCGAACAGAAGGTTAGCGACTTCAAACGATACTCCCAGGTGACCTGAAATACTGATCGAATTTGTGGTTTCCATCACGCTGACGTTGAGCAGGTCGAACACGGCAGCGGCAGGTGGAATGTTCCCCAGCAAGTACCAACCTGTCCCGCCAAGCGCGATACGATTGGTGTCGTATTGTAGTGTGTAATCTCCGAACAGCAGATTCCCACCGGCTCCACCCAGCACGGCGAACCGCGCCACACCCCCCAAACCAATGCTGCCGAGGTGGTTCGTCAGATTGCCGAGCGAATAGACGAACGTCGTGGGTTGCGTGTAGCGCGTGGGTAGATTCGACACCGTCGCTCCGTTCATGGCATAAACCTGATTGGAATAGGAATAGACAGCCTGAACATCGTTCAGCAGGTTGCTTTGGTAGAGCGCGTTTGCTTGCGTTTGATTGAAGAACGCGGAGAGCGTCAATACTGGTGGTGTAGCGAATCCGGAGGCGAGCGACTCCCACGCGCTTTGGTTGTAGTTGATAACCGCCTTGCCGGCGAATAGCTTCGCCACGCCCGCAGGGATCAATTCGATGTGGCCCAGGACCGCGTTTGTATCAAGGTGACCATTCACGTCTTGGAAGAACTGCAGCCAATCGGTGTTGCCGAATACATAGTCGCCTGAGAGGTGCAAATTCCCGTCGATGGTTTCCTCCGTGACGTTTCTTAGCTCAAACAGGCTCCCTTGCCCCGGACCGGAGGTGGCAGACAACTTCCAGATGTGATTAGTTGGGTCCTGCTGAAGTGCGAGATGTTCCCACCAGACCGAAGAACCGGGCTCGTTGAAATCACTGGTGGCGCGGAAAGAACCGCCCAAGCCGATGTAACCGTTCGCGTTCGAGGTGGAGTTGTAGGAGGTGACCTGGTGATTCGTGGCGAAGCTGTTGCTGCCATAGCTGTTTACCGGCAACACAAATCCTGGGGATGGTTGCACAAGTGGATAATCTGGCAACGGCGTCAGGTAATCGTTCGGATACGCCGCTGCGACCCAGTTGGTACCTTCGAAGCGGTCGGGGAACATCCACCGCTTGCCGTTGGTGTCGGAGGTCGCGCTGTTCGTTCCGAGGTCGTTTCCGTGGATGTCGTAGTAATCCGCCGAAGGAGCGACGGTGGCCCAGGCGGCCCGGTTATACGTCATGTAAACAACGCCATTCGCGGTGGTGTTCGGCTGGACCTGCGCAGATAGATGGGTCGCAAGCAGACCGCTCATCGAGGCGAATAGAGTTGTTTTCAGTAGTTTCTTCATGGTTTGTTTGTGGTCTCTTTTGGTGTTAGTTTTCAGTTGTCTGGGTGGTAGAATCACGCTGTTGTTCTTCGCGAAGCTTTTGAATGTCTCGAAAAATCCGATGAGAGGTAAGCGCGGCGAGGCCGTCGTAGTAACCTCGCACTACACCGTGGCGATCAACCAGGGCGATTCTACTGCTGTGGATGAAACCACCGAAGGCACTGGTGTCATCCGCCCCTACGGCAAGAAGGAAATGCTGCTGGATGAACGGGTAAAGGTTTGTTTTCTCGCCAGTCAGGAACAGCCACCGATTGCTCGATGCCGAGAGTTCATTGGCGCGGCGGGTGAGTACTTGGGGAGTGTCCGATCTCGGGTCAACGGTGAATGAGAGCAGCATCACGTCGTCCATTCCCGAAGTCAGCTCCTGTACCTCGCGCATTCGTCTACCGAGCACCTGGCATTCGGCGGAACAGCTGGCAAAGAAAAAATCCGCGACCACAATCTTGCCCGCGATGTCACCCTGCGTCACCGGGCGCTCACTGCGTTCGATGAAGCGAAACTTCCCGAGGCGTGCGAACCTTGGCAGCGGCTGCTGCCGCTGCCGTTCGGCTGTGATCCACATTCCCGCCGCGAGCAGGGTCCCAGTCGCGAGGACGAAGAGTAGAAGAGCGGGAACTGAATTGTTTGCAGTCAATTTCATGGCTGGCGAGACATGGCGCTTCTTATCGCGCTGGCAAGTTCCCCTGGGTGTTTATTTGCGGTCGGTGCATACGTTTTCAACTCGGCCGCTGCACGGCAATCCTGCGCGGGTCGTGGCTGAACAAGGCGCTGCATTTATCTTGAGCCTTTTGGTCAAAGGGTCTTGGTCATCGACTGCGAGCTTCTCCGAAGGAGTTCCGGCTCGCATGTTTGGTTCCGGTGACAGGACGCCACTCAGTCAGCCGGACGTTAGAAACCAATGGGGAGGCAACAGACCGCCCAATCATTAGGGTGACGAAATCAGCAATCTGCTTCGTCAGGAGCTAATCAGGCGAGGTTGGGATTAGGCAGGTTGCCTAAGAGCGCCGCGGGGGCGGCTTGGGAGGTTGTAAAGTGCGCAATCGTGCGGACATGTCACAGCAAAAAATAAGCTCGTAAGGGGCCTTGGGAAGGCCAAGGGTGTTTTGGCAAAGCAACCCCATTTCCATTTTCGAGAACGGTTTAATTTTTTGCTTTTGGTCCTGCTGCCGTTCGTCGGCCCGGGCTTTTTGGATCATTTTGCACAGCGGACAGGGATGCTTGCCATCGAAGGTATTGCTCACCGCTTCTGTAAACGAAGCGTTACGCGAATAGCTTGCTACCATCCCCACCCATGCTACCGACTGCAGCAACGCCCAATGCAGGCCCAACGAGAGGACCAGCACCAGCACGGTGGCAAATCGAATGAGGGAACGCACGCGAATTGACAATACCTCAACTGCTCGCAACGTCAAATGATCATCCTGTTCAACGATCTGACGACCGCGCCGCCATTTTTGGCGGGAAGTCTGCGTGGACCAAGGGCTGTGCCCAGTTGGCGCTGCGGCTCGCGCACCGACGTCAGGCCTTGTTTGAGCCAACTGTCCGATTGCAGGCCACGCCGTGCCGCCTACAATGGCACGAAATCCCCCGAGGCTAAATAGAGGTTCGGGCCAAGGCAGATTCCATGACATGTAGCCAATCTCAAATCCTCGGGGGTACTTTATTGGCCGTCAAACTCCCAGTTGATGTCCGGGCGCTTGGGATCGGCAATCTTGCCGCCGACCAGGCCAACCACGTAGCCATACTTGAAATTGGCCACATGCGAATCGCCAAAGACAATGTTGCCG
>DATIZX010000122.1:0-22863 GCA_035516795.1 Verrucomicrobiia bacterium | reverse complement strand
CCACCAAACATCGAACACAGATTCTGCGCAAGATTGAGCGGCTCCAAGCTGGTTTACACGGCGACATCAAACGGTTGCAGAATGCCGATGTGACGTATCGATTGCGGATGGGCAACTATCGGGTCTTGTTCGATGTCGAGGAAAGTGTTATTGTGATTCGTCGCGTGGGCAATCGAAGGGATGTTTATGACTAGGGCCGCTCAAAAACAGATTACAAAAACGATTCGCGTGAAACGTGAACAACTATCGGCCATCCGCTCGGAAGTCGAAGATCTGTTTGACTATCTCGATGTTCTGGAGGCACGTGCACGCGACAACGAGAAGCCCAAGCTCAGTCACGCAGCCATTAAGAAGCGCTACGGCCTGAAGTGAAACGCTGGGCGTTCGGCTTCGGCATCGAACGCATCGCCATGGTCATGTGGTCGATCAACGACATCCGCCTGTTCACCGAGAAAATGATGTGAGGTTCTTGGAGCAGTTTTAGGAGGCTGTGGGCAGTGGGCTTTGGGCGGTGTGCTAGTAGGTGAATCGTCCAAGTTGTCACCCTGAGCTTGCCGAAGGGTCTCTGTTGTTTTCCGTGAATCAACACGAATCAGTCTGCCGTTCGTAAGAGCGACATTCCTGTCGCGACCGGGCTGCCGTATGCCTTCAAGGTCGCGAATTGCGGCCTTGAACAGCCGAGGCCATCAGGATACCATTCGACCGCATCTTCAAGAGATGAGTTTGTGGGAGAAGTTCTGATGAGAAGCGCGAAGCCTGTAAAAGAGATCGAACTCGTTGCTACCGAGCCAGTGGACGCATTGATTCGTGTCGTCCGCAGCCAGAGAGTAATTTTTGATTCTGACCTTGCACGGATTTATGGCGTGCCGACAAAACGCCTGAATGAAGCAGTGCGCCGCAATGCCCAGCGATTTCCGAGTGACTTCATGTTTCAACTAACGCGTCAAGAAGCACTTGCATGTTCAAGGTCGCAAATTGCGACCTTGAAGAGGGGGCAAAACATTAAATACTTGGCGTACGCCTTCACCGAACATGGCGCGATCATGGCGGCCAACGTGTTGAATAGCGACCGGGCGGTGGCAATGAGTGTATTCGTCGTCCGCGCCTTCGTGAAATTGCGCGCCATCATCGCGGGACATCGTGAACTCGCCGACAAATTGACTGAATTGGAACGTCGCCTCACAGAACCATCACCGAATGCGCAGCACGGGTTTGATGGTGGCGCCGCGTTTGGCGTCGGCGATGGCTTGGTTGATTTTGCTGAAGTCGTAGAATTTCACCAATCGGTCGAACGGGAACCGGCCCTGTTGGTACAGCTTGATCAGTTTTGGGATAAATCGTTGCGGCACGGCATCGCCTTGAATGACGCTGAGGACTTGGCGACCTCCCGGTAGATTGTCCGGGCCGCTTGCTCCGGTTAAGAACGCTGTGCGACCGTGCGGGTTCAAGAGGTCGACGGCGAGACGGGACAGTTCCGCGTCGCCGGTGCTTTCCACCGCGTAATCGACGCCCTTGCCGGTGATGGTGACGATGCGCGCGGCGAGATCGGCATCGCGATTTTCGAGACTGTGGGTGGCGCCCAGTTCGCGGGCGAGTGCGAGACGCTTGGGGTTGATGTCCACCGCGATGGTCGTTTTGGCGCCGACGATCCGCGCGGCCATCACCGCTGCCAAACCGACCGCGCCGGTGCCGAAGATGGCGATGCTCGATCCTTTCCTGACTGCCAGCGAGTTCATCACGGTACCAGCCCCGGTTTGGAGGCCGCAACCGAGTGGCGCCAGCAATTCCAGCGGGAGCGTCTTCGACACTTTCACCAAATTGCGCGTGGTCGCCAGAGTGTGAGTGGCGAACGAGGACTGTCCGAAGAAGTGCCCGCGCACGCCGCTCGCTGCAAGCGCGTTGCTGCCGTCCAAGCGGGCGAAACCAAAGTTCGCCTCCCAAAACCGTTCGCAATCGGCTGGTCGTCCCTTCCGGCATGGCAGACAATGACCGCAAGACTGGTAGGAGAGCACGACATGGTCACCCGGCTTCACGCCTTTGACGGCTCGACCGACCTGTTCCACGACGCCCGACCCTTCATGGCCCAGAACCACCGCGCTGGATGCGCCGCCTTCACAAAAGTCAATGTCGGTGTGGCAAATGCCGCTGGCCACGAGGCGGACCAGCACCTCATCGTCACGCGGACCTTCCATTTCCAAGCGCTCGATCTTGAGCGAGCGGTCCGGCTCACGCAACACGGCGGC
This sequence comes from Verrucomicrobiia bacterium, assembly GCA_035516795.1. Taxonomy (GTDB): domain Bacteria; phylum Verrucomicrobiota; class Verrucomicrobiia; order Palsa-1439; family Palsa-1439; genus DATJBF01. The sequence continues at coordinate 20,620 of DATIZX010000122.1, read as the reverse complement.
CCGGATCGAAAGCGCGGTTTGGACTTGGCGATTCATACAATTGATCCGAAAGCTTGCCCACCAGCCGCAGACAACGGCATCCTGCCTCAGAGCGACCGCGGGCCAACAGATGTTACCATTGCTCGTTGCCAGCGCTCAAGGTGTCGCCGCACCCTTGCCGTACACGACGGCGGCGTTTGCTGCCCATTACCCCTCAGCGTCTCATCGGATTCGGCTCCGTCGGATCTGGCTTACAGGTGCGTCTTCCCCGCGCAGGCTGGAGCCTGCGGCTACGCAAGAGCTTGCGAGACGAAAACGGAGGCAAACCGCACTCCAAAAAACTGCGGAGCTGATGTTCGCTTCTTGAAGGTCTGACCTTGCGGTGTTAATATGCGCGTTAATCGGGTACAATTGCACACATGAGATGGTTTCTCTCATTATTTGTTTGTTTGACGGCACTGGCGTTGCCGGTGCAGGGCACGGATTTGCCCGAGTTCAAGACGGCGGACGATTTGTGGGGCCACATTCAAAAAACCCTCCACGACATTTCTACGGCGAACCGGGTGACGTATGTGGTGGACTTGGAAGAGTTGCGTACCAGTTCGTTGGAGTTTGAAAGACGATATCCGACTGACGCCCGCCATTGGGACGCCAAATTCGTGCGGTTACAGGCCGAATTCGCTCAAGCCGCGATTGCCAATCGCAAACCGGACGTGGATGCGCTGGTCGCTTCGTTAAAGGAGATCGCCGCCGCGCCCGATGCCTCCGCCACGCTGAAAACCAACGTAAATTTCTTTTCTGTGACCGCGCGACTGCACGGCCCGGATGCTCCCGAATCGTTTAGCAATGCTACCGCCCGAGCGGCGCTGGACGCCGATATCACCGCGCTGCGGAAGAATTATCCGAATGAATTGCGCACAGCTATTCTCCAACTCTCCTGGGTGGATGTGCTCAAAACGTGCGATCCTGACCGTGCCGAGGCTATTCTCCGCGATCTGGCTGGTCACAAAGATCCGCGCGTTGCCAGCGATGCGCAACAGCAGCTCAAAACCCTGCAGATGCAACGCAAGCTTGCCAGGGAACCGCTGGACCTGAAGTTCAAGGCGGTGGATGGCACGGAGGTGGATCTGGCCAAGTTGCGGGGCAAGGTTGTGCTCCTGGATTTCTGGGCGGTGTGGTGCACGCCGTGTCGGATGGAGATTCCGAACATCCTCGCCACCTACAATCAGTTTCACGGGAACGGCTTTGAAATCGTGGGCGTCTCCCTCGATCATGACAAGGACAAATTGATCGATTTCACGAAACAGACTCATATGACATGGCCGCAGTACTTCGATGGCAAGATGTGGAGCAACGAAATCAGCTCGCGCTTTGGTATCGAGTCAATTCCGGCGCTGTGGCTGATCGACAAGAAGGGGTTTCTCCGATCGACCGACGCCCGCGGCAGCGAGTTGGCAGAACAAGTCAAGAAGCTGCTGGCAGAGTAGGGGAAGCGTAACGGGCGTCTCGCCCGTTCGCTCGCGTTTGTTCAAATGGGCCCGTTGTTGTGCGAGGGTCTCCTGACCCCGCACGAGATTCGATTGGAGGTTTTCCGCAGCAAAACGGACGGGGGAGACCTTGCGGTCAGACGGAGCGTCGCGGTCGGGAGACCGGCGCCGAGCAGGCCGGTTCACGGTTGTTCAAACGGGCGTCCCGCCGTTCCACTATGGCTTCGCCCAGCGCTTGACCAACTCCGGGAATTGGCACTGGTGGCAGGCGGATTTGTCGTTGAGACAGAAATCCTGAAAAACCTGAATCAATCCTTGTTGTTGCCGCGCCGTTTTCGCAATCCTCCGCGCCGCCAACGGTTCGTCAAATAGCTGCCCGCTGGCCAGCCGGAGAATGTTGTTCGATGGTGCGGCTGGAAAACGCGCAAACTCAGCCCGGGCCGATTCGGCCAGCGCCGCATGGCCGGTTTCCTCGGCATAAGCGGCCACAAAAGGTAGCACGATGTTGGCAACGATTTCTCGGGACCGGCTCGCGCCAACCAATTCGCCTTCGCGAGGCTGCGTCTTCCCGCCCAGTGTGAAATGCCGACTCCAGTAGTCGTCGCGAATCTCAGTGAAAAACTTCGCGGGGTTGCCGTCGCTCTCCACGGCGCCAATCACTTTCTCCATGAGGTTGGAATGCTTCTTCAGCAGCGCGACCGCCGCACCGAGGCGGCGATGTGGATGGTTCGCGGGGCGCAAACCATCGAATCGCCAGGATTGTGCGGGGAGAATTCGCTCCTCGAACTCCGGCCGCAATTTCCACCAGGCATTCCAGAGGCGCTTGACCTGTGGATCGCGGGATTTGAGGATGGTGGTCGGCAGCAAATTCGCCACACCGAACAAGATCGCGGCGCGAACTCCGCTGCCATGGTCTTGCAGTTCTGCTATAGGGACGCGCTGCGCGAGCGTACGAAAAGCCCTTTTGTTGGCTTTGTAGCCGAGCGCCTCCATCCAGCCCTCGTAAAACGCCTGTTCGGGACCGGCCCGATGAATCCAGCGGGCGAATCGCCGCATTTTGGTGGCGAACCGTTCGTCGCCAGCCGCGTCCAGCAGCGCGCCAATCGAATCCTTTTTTAATCCACGCAGCACGGAAGCGCATTGACCATGATGGTTGCCCACGTTGTGTGGATAGGCATCGAGATCGATTTCGTCGTGGAGTTGATCGAGCGGCGTATCGAGTTGGCGCTGAAGGGCGACCTGCGGGATGATCTGCCCGGCGCGCGTCCGCGGCAGATGCCGGTGGCTGCCAGTATCCCAGAGAACGACATGCAGAATCACGTCGTTGAATTGCGGGTCGCGTTCGTGACCGTGGTGAATCCAATCCTCGGCACGCAAATGTACTTCGACGTTGCCGGTATGTTCGGGTTCGTCATCGAATTGAATGGTGGCATGGCGGAAATCGGGACCGGCTTCAAGGTTCCACCAGCCTTGGAAAATGACACGCACCCGGCGGCCGTCGGTTGTCTGCAGCGAATCCAGATTCAGGCGTTGATCGTACCAAATGCACTGCACGAGCCGTTCGGTGATGGGAATGGGAACATAATTGCTCTCGGCGTCGCGCAAGACGACAGGAGCGAACACACTGGGAAAAGTCTGCCGCATCAGTTGGTTGCGCAATTCGCCGTAGCGGGTCAATGCCATCGCTTGCCTCTCCAAACGTGCCTGAATATACTGCGCCTCCATGAAATTGCGAATGGGATTTTTCGGTTCGAGCCTAAAATCTGCGCGTCTCAATCCGTCGGCGGTTGTAGCGTCGGCTGTCCCCAGCCGAAAATCTCAAGTGCCGGCCCGGGTGCGCTGGGGACAGCGCCCGCTACAACGAACCGGCCGCCTGTCGGCGATAATGCTGTTTGCAGCCGCAGGCTTCAGCCTGCGTATAAATTCTGTCTCTGCCACCTCGCCTGTTGACGAGCTGGCATCTGATCCCGCTCGTGACCCGGTGGTTCTCGCCGTGCAGAAAGTCCTGCCGGCCGTTGTCAACATCAGCACGGAACGCTTGGTACAGCGGCAATACAATGATCCGTTCGACGACCTGTTCGGGCAATTCTTTGGGCAGCCGCGTCGTCCGCAAACGCGAGGCGTGCAGAGTCTCGGTTCCGGCGTGCTTGTCGATGAAGACGGCTGGATCATGACCAACTGGCATGTCGTGCGCCGCGCCAGCAAGATTACTGTCGTGCTCAGCGACGGCACGAAGTACGACGGGCAATACGTCAGCGGCGACAAGAACAACGACCTGGCGTTGCTCAAGATCACGCCGAAGAAACCGTTGCCGTACGTAGAAATCGCTGCTGACAACGAACTATTGCTGGGGGAAACGGTCATGGCGATCGGGAATCCGTTCGGTCTGGAACAGACCGTCACCCGCGGCGTGATCAGCGCCAAGAACCGTTCCTTCGAAAGCGGCGACGTGGAGTTTGACGACATCCTGCAAACTGATGCGGCCATCAATCCCGGCAATTCAGGCGGACCGCTCATTAGCACGCGCGGCCAGTTGGTTGGCATCAACATGGCGATTTTATCGCAGGCGCAAAACATCGGGTTCGCCATTCCCGCCAAACGCGTGGCCAATCTGTTGGCGGTGTGGTTCTCTCCCGAGAAACGGGCGGGTGTTTCGCTGGGATTGCGGTTTGCCCTGCAGGCCGGTGCCGTGGTGGTGAAGAACGTCGAAACGGATAGTCCGGCCGACAAGGCGGGCTTGCAGAAGAATGATAAAATCCTGACGTTGGATGGCCAGAAGGTAAGCGGTGTCCTCCGATTGCTCCGCACATTGATTCACAAGAAAGCGGGCGACACGGTCAAGTTCGATGTGGAACGAGCCGGGAAGACTGAATCTTTTGCGGTGAGGCTGACGGCGTTGCCGAAATTGTCCGTGCCAGAGTTGATGCTGAAAAAATTCGGGCTGCAGGTGCAACCGCTGACGCGCGGATTGGCTGACGCGCTGGGCATTTCATACGCGCCGGGCTTGCTGGTTTCCGACGTGCAGCGCGGCAGCCCGGGCGACGATGCCGGGTTCAGTCGTGGCATCGTGATCACGCATGTCGGCGGTGAAGAGATTCAATCAATGGACCGGTTGGCCGAGCAACTCGCGGATATCAAGGCGGGTGATTATGTTACGATGGCTGTGCTGATCAGTGAACGCCACGGCGATACGGTTTGGCAACAAACAAGCAATGTGACCTTGAAAGCGCGGTGACAACAGTGGGAAGGGTTGTTTGGCGACTGATTGAGTCATGAACGACAAGGTCAAAATCGTCGGCATTTGCGGCAGTCTGCGGGAGGGAAGTTACACGCGGATGGCGCTGGCGATCGCGTTGCGCGGGGCAGGGGAACACGGCGCGGAAACGCAGTTGATTGATCTGCGCGATTACCAACTCGTGTTTTGCGACGGCGGGGACAGCGACGACGTGCCCAGGGAAGTGTCGCGGTTGTGCAATGAGGTGAAGCGCGCGCAGGGAATCATTCTCGCCACGCCGGAGTATCACGGCGGTTACAGCGGCGTCTTGAAGAATGCACTCGACTTGATGGGCTTTGACGAATTTGAAGGCAAGATGATCGGACTGCTGGGCGTGTCCGGCGGCGGCATGGGTGGCGGGGGTGCGCTGGCCGGATTGCGCAACGTCGGACGCGCTTTGCACGCCTGGGTTGTTCCCGAACAGGTTGCCATTGCGAATGTGGACGCGGTGTTTGATGAGGCCACCGGCGCGTGCCGCGATTCCGATGTCGAACAACGGCTAAAATCGCTGGGCCAGCAGGTCGCGAAATTCTCATCCCTGCACAATTCTGAACATGCCCGCGAATTTCTTCGGCTCTGGGAAGGCGCGCCCGCTAATCCTGGCGGGGAAGATCGATAACAGACTGCTGGCACCTTCATTGCTCCGTAAATACCGCATGAATCGATGGTTCTACTGTTTTCCTACTATTGTCTGCCTCCTCCTCGCGGTTGGATGCTCCGAACAACCCGCTCAAGAAGTCAACAAGTCCATAACGGTTGTCGTCCGAACCGCAGAAGGTCCGGTTGCTGGCGCGACCGTCAAGGTCGTCGGCAAACAAGGCGCGGCCAACGCTTTGATCGCCCTTGCCACCCGGATCGAATTGAAAGACCGCATTCCAGAATCGCAATACGGACAATTTTACCAGTCGTTGCCGGTCGCCGGTGGAACCGAAGTGTTGACCGCAGACGCGGCAGGGAAGGCGGTGATTCAACAACTGCGTGGCCAGGATCTCGTGGTCGCGCAGAGCGGACAAAACTTATGGATGGCGGAGGCCAGCGAAACCCGCGACCGCAAACTGAATCTCGGTCCCGAGAACATGGGCGGCAAACACACCTTCGAACTCCTGAGCGGTTTGCCGGTTGTCAGCGATGCGGTGGTCACCGCGGCAAGACAGGCTTTTGGCAAAGGTCAATTCGATCAGGCCCGAGCCCTGGCGCATGCCTCCGGTTCCAACGTCGTGGAGATGGAGATCACCCGCGGTGAAGTGTCCGCGCTGCTGGGCCAGGCAGAACAGGCAATTCAGGCGAAGAATTACGAAGCCGCAGAGAAAGCCGCCTGGCGCGCCAATGAATTGATTCCCGACGAACCGGAAACGAAGGCGGTGTTGGACCGGATCTTGACGGAGTACGGAGGCGAGAGACTCACGATCACCGGCCACAAAGGCGCCGTCAATAGCGTGGCGTACAGTGCCGATGGGAAATTCATTCTCAGCGGTTCCGAAGACAAAACAGTGAAATTGTGGAATGCGGCCAACGGCAAGGAAGTGCGGACGTTTACCGGCCATCGCGGTCCCGTAACCGGCGTGGCATTCGATCCGACCGGCGAACAGGCGGTGAGTGGGAGTGCGGACGGCACCATGCGGCTCTGGGACGTGGCCAACGGTCAACAGTTGCAAGCCACGGAAGCGTTGGGGTGGAAAATCACCAGCGTCGCCTTGAGTCCCGATGGAAAGCTCGCGGCGACCGGTGCAGATGATAATCGGGTCACGTTGTGGAATCTTCCGCAACTGTCGCGGGTTCGGGCACTGACCGGCCACGGTTGGCGCGTGACCAGCGTTGTGTTTAGCACCGACGGGAACAGCTTGTTGAGCGGAAGCGACGACGATTCGTTGAAATTGTGGGACGTGGCAACCGGTCGTGAGATTCGCTCGTTCCGTGATGGCTTGGCGGCCGTGACCTGCGTATCCCTGAGCCCCGACGGACAGTTCGGTCTGAGCGGGAGCAAGGACAAGACCGTGAGACTTTGGAATTTGGAAACGGGCCGGGTCGAGCGGGAATTCAAGGGCCACACCGACACGGTGCGTTGCGTGACATTTTCTCGAGATGGACGGTTTGCCATTAGCGGAGGGGATGATGGCACGGTCCGGATTTGGGAGATCGGTGCGGGCAAGGAGTTCCGTTCGTTCACCGGAAAGATGGGTGCAGTGCTCAGTGTCGCGCTCAACCCGGACGGTCACTCGATTGTGACGGGTGGGAGCGACGGCACGCTCAAGATCTGGCAATTGCCGCGCGTGGTGTGGCCGCCCGAGAACGAAGGCCAGAAGTAGTTCGCTCTCCAGTAACGGCAGACTTCTCGCCGGCACTTGTCTCACTGACCATTGGTCGGCACCCCTGTAGCTTCGACTGGTCGAGACCCCGGCAATCATTCCGGCCTTTGAACACAGCGGCTCTTGTCATTGTCTATGCCGTTGTGTTACAAATTCTGGCGTCTTCCATCCGTAAGAAGTTAAGGAGGATGTTTGGTGGTTTTGGACGCGCTTCCTAACCGCATTATGCAACCGATGATCAAAGTCGAAAATTTGACCAAGCGTTACGCTGGTGTCACCGCGCTTAGCAATGTGTCGTTCGAAGTGCAACGTGGGGAAATCGTCGGTTTTCTTGGCCCCAACGGCGCGGGCAAAAGCACGACCATGCGGATTCTGACCGGTTTCATCCCGGCGTCTTCCGGTCGCGTCGAGGTGGCCGGGCTCGATGTCTTTGAGAATTCGTTGGAGGTCCGCGAGCGCGTCGGTTACATGGCAGAGAACAATCCGCTGTACGTGGACATGCGGGTGAGCGAGTACCTGCGCTTCCGCGCCAAGCTGAAAGGCCTGCCGCGGGCCGAACGCAAGGAACGGATTCCTGAAGTCATGCAAATGTGCGGCATTAAAGATGTCTCACACCGCATCATCGGGCATCTTTCCAAAGGCTACCGCCAGCGCGTCGGGTTGGCGGACGCCTTGCTGGCCGAGCCTGACTTGTTGATTCTCGATGAGCCCACCATCGGCCTCGATCCCGTCCAGATTCGCCAGGTGCGCCAGCTCATCAAAGATCTCGGCCAGCGCCACACAATTCTGCTTTCGACCCACATCCTTCCCGAAGTCGAGATGACGTGCAACCGGGTCATGATTATTCACCACGGGCGCATCCTTGCTTCCGACACGCCGGATAATCTGAAGAAAACGTTGCGCGCCGGCGGGCAAGTGCAGGTGGAAGTACGCGGTCCGGGTTCGGAGGTTCAGGCCAAACTGCGCGCGGTCGAGGGCGTGGCATCCATCAACGCGAAATTGATCGAGGACGGTTATGTGCAGGTCGCGGTGACGCCGAAGCCAGGTGCCGATCCGCGCGAAGCGATTTATCAGGCCGTGGCCGCCAACGGCTGGGTTCTACGCGAGCTTTCGTACACGCGCACCACGCTCGAAGATATTTTCGTACAGATCACCCGCGAAGAAGACGAAGCCGAAGAGGAACGGCGCGAAGAGCGGAGGAGCTTGCTGCGATGAAAAACGTTCCGACTCTCCTGCGGCGGGAACTGGGCGCCTATTTTGCCTCGGTGCTCGGCTACGTGGTCCTGATGTTTTTCCTCGTCGTCATGGGCGTCACCTTCGGCGTGATCGTCGGCTATCTCAATCGCGGACCGACGCAATTGACGGCCATGAAGATCATGTTCAGTATGTTCTGGCTGCCGTCGCTGGTCGTGGTGCCGATGATCACCATGCGCCTGCTTGCCGAAGAAAAACGCGCCGGCACGCTGGAGATGTTGATGACGGCGCCGGTCACCGATTTTGAGGTCGTCAGCGCCAAGTTTCTCGGCGCGGTGGCGCTGTACGCGTTGATGTGGGCCCTGACCGGTTTTTATGTGCTGATCCTCCAGCACTTCTCCGGTTCGACCGCGCTGGATCTCGGACCGATCTTCAGCGGCTACCTCGGCGTGCTGTTGATTGGGCAATTCTTCATTGCGATTGGCGTGTTGGCATCGTCGATGACAAAAAACCAGATTGCGGCGGCGTTGATGTCGTTTGCCATCGTGTTTCTGCTGCTGATTGTTTTGAATTGGATGACCTATCTTTTCGAAGGTGGGCCGTTCGGCAACTTTTTTCGTTTTCTTTCCCCGTTCGAGCACATGGACGACTTTTCCCGTGGCATCGTCGATGTTCGTCCATTGGTTTTGTACCTGAGCGGAACCGGGCTGGCATTATTCATCGCCACGCGGGTGGTTGAATCCAGGAAGTGGAGATAATCGCAGTGGCCAGCGAAACCCCAACCGACAACAAAAACATGACCCCGCGCCAACGCCGGTTCGTTATCGGTGCCAACATTCTTGTGCAGATTCTCGCTGTGTTGGCGTTGGTAATCATGGTCAATTGGCTTGTCTCGCGGCACTACACGCGGTTCGACTGGACAAAGTCGGGCTACTACAAATTGTCCGAGAAAACCAAGCAGGTGCTCGCGTCACTGAAAACGCCGGTGGACGTGATCGTATTTCTGCCGCCGACCAATCAAGGCCAGCGTGAATACGTCGAGAAAGTCCTCGAAGATGTCCGTAACCTGCTTGCCGAATTCCAATTTCGTGGACGCGGCAAGCTGCGGGTGGAATATGTCGACCCACAGCGCGACCTGGCCCGGGCAAGCCAACTCGTCGAGCAGTACAAACTCGATTCGCGTTCCCCCGACGTGGTCATCTTCGCCTGTGGCGGTCGGCACAAATACGTCCAGCTCGACGATATGGTCGATCTCGACAACAGCCAGTACTTCTCGGGCGGACCGCCCCGGATCAAAGACTTCAAGGGCGAAGGTGTCTTCCTCTCCGCGATCCAGACCGTCACGGAAGAAAAATCGCCCAAGGTTTATTTCCTTACCGGCCACGGCGAACACGATCCCGACGCGTTTGATGAACGAGACGGCTATTCCGAACTCACGCGCTACATCAAGCGCGACAATATCACCGTCGAAAAATGGAACCTCCAGGAAAAGCAGGCGTTGCCTCCCGACGCTGGCGCAATTGTCATTGCCGGGCCGCGTAAGGCGTTTACCGACGCCGAGATCAACCTGCTCGATCAATACCTGAAGAACAAGGGCCGCTTGCTGGTGATGCTGGACCCTCACACGCAAACCGGACTGGAGAACTTGCTGGAACGCTGGGGCGTGCAGGTCGATAACGATCTGGCGGTCGCCAAGGGTGGATTGTTGCTTGGCACCGAATTGATCGTCGTCGATGCGCTTGGCACTGATTACGCCTCGCATCCGATCAGCGCCAAGTTGGAAGGTATCAATACCAGCTTTCCCTACGCCCGGAGCGTCCGTGCCGCCGGGAGCCCGCAGGGCAGCAGCCCCGATCAACCTCACGTCACCGAATTGGTGAAAACGCCGGCGTCGTTCTGGGGCGAAACCAATCCTGACACGGAACATGTGGAATACAACCCCGCCCAAGATATCAAAGGCCCGCTCTCGCTCGCGGTCGCGGTCGAAACCGGCAAACCGGCGGGCGTCGACGTGAATCTCGGCCTGACTCGCGCCGTCGTCATCGGCACGTCGCGGTTCGTGGACAACGGCGATCTCGGTGGCGGCAACCTCGACTTTTTCATGAATTCGTTGAACTGGCTGCTCCAACGTGAGCAACTGGTGGCTGTCAGCCCGAAGACGCCCGAGGAATTCAGCCTTGATATGTCGCCAAACCAACAGCGCGCGGTGTATGCGCTCGTCATCGCCGGCATGCCGCTGGCAATCGCCCTCATCGGCATTTTGGTTTGGTTGGGACGAAGGAAATGAAGTTATCCGGCACGGGCCGGAATGCCAGCATGGCCGGTCCATCAGAATGAAACAGCGCACAACAATCGTTTTGGTCGTTATCGCCCTGCTTGTAGGCGGCTTGGTCGCGCTCGATCATTACAAGGGCGTCTCCACCGAGGAAGCCGAGGCCAGAAGCAACCGGCTCGTCGATTTCCATACCAAGGATGTCACTTCGCTGAAGATCGAGTTGACCAATCGCGTTTTCATGCTCGTGAAGACGGGTGAACTCTGGCAGATCAAACAGCCACTCGACGTTCGCGCCAATGCGAACACCGTAAACTCCATTCTCGACGACCTCGAGTTCGCCGAGCGCACCCGCACCATCACGCCCAAGGAACTCAAAGGAATGAAACTCGCGGAGTTCGGCCTCGAGAAACCGCGGGTCCGCGCCACGCTGCAGACGAAGAAAGGTCCGATTGAAATCTCGGTTGGGAGTGAAACGCCCACCAAGGATGCGCTTTACATTCAGGTCCAAGGGAGCAAGAACGTGCTCGTCGGCCCGAAAACCGTTTACGAGCGGCTTGACCAGAAGCTCGATGATTTGCGCGACCGCGTCGTGTTGGATTTCCTGCCGGCCACGGCGACGCGCCTCGAAATCAAGAGCGCTGACCGTGTCATCGAACTGGCCAAGTCCGCCTCCACGACCAACGCTGGATCCCTCTGGATGCTCACCCGTCCGTTATCGGTCCGTGCCGACCCGAATAAGGCCAGCCAATTGCTCGCTGATCTAAGCGAGTTGCGCGTGCAGGATTTCGTCAGCGAAGACCCGAAAGATTTACATACCTATCAGCTTGACGAACCGGAACGGGAAATCACGGTCTGGACGGGCGAATCCGGGAAGACCTTGCTGCTGGGACACGCGCCGACGAACGATGCCACCAAAGTGTATGCCAAACTCAAGAGCGCCGATTCGATCTTCACCGTCCCTGCCGCCACCGCGCAGAAATTCAATGTCCAAGCCAATGATCTGCGCGACGCCCACGTCCTTCGCTTCGCCGAAGATGCAGTGCACGAGATCGATGTGATTCGCGGCACGTCGAAAATCTCCCTCGTCCGCACCGGCATGGCCTGGTCCATTACCGAACCTGTGGCCGTCCTTGCCGAATTGTCTCGGGCGGACGGCCTGCTAAATGACCTGGCCAACCTCACCGCCACCCAATTCGTAGCGGATGTCGCAACTGATCTCGACAAGTACGGTCTGGCTGCGCCGACTGCGACCGTCAGCCTGATGGGAACCGGGACCAACGTGCTCGCGCAATTGCTGGTTGGGGCGATTGACACCTTCAATGCGGTCCGCTTCGTCAAACGCGCCGATGAACCGTTTGTTTATGGCGTCACGACCAATATTGACGAATGGCTGCCGCCGAACTATCTCTCGCTGCGTTCCCGTCGCCTCGTTGATTTGACGGCGGACGGGATTACGCAATTGTCCGTTGAGAAAAAATCCGGCAAGACCGTTGTCGAACGCGGCGCGGACAAGAAATGGCATCTGGTCGAGCCGTCCCAGGGCGTTCTCGACGACGATTCCCTGGAGCATGCCGTGAATGAATTCGCGCAGCTTCGTGCCGAGGACTTCGTCCGTGAAGGCCGGGACAATCTTGCCGAGTACGGACTGGACCAACCCGACGCGACGATTACTGCATCCGTCGGCGACAAACAGTACGCGGTCGCAATTGGCAAAGCGAAGAATACCGATTACCGGTATGCGTTGTGGAGCGATCCTCCATTGGTGATGACGATTTGGACAGGCCAGGCCAACACGCTGATGAAAGACATCGCCAAGTCACCCGCACCGGCGCCGGCCGCGTCAGAAGCTTCCACAAACGCGCCGCCGCTGCTCTCAACCAATGCTGCGCCGCCACTTGTATCGACGAATGTGGCCCCGTCTGCCACCAACGCGATCCCAACGCCCGCGCCTGCTCCAGCTTCATCACCCTAGTTTTGGTGAGGCAAGCGTCTCCGCTTGCGGCTGTTGAACAGTTCTGTGCGGTTTGCTCCTCAATAACATCTTGCCTTCCCGTCCGTAGAACGTTTATAAGTTCAACTACCACTCCGTTTGGGGCCGTCCCTCTGGCCCACAGAAGCGCCACGTCTGCGCGAGGTGAGAACCTATTGGTGGATTGTGAGGAAACTACCAGCGGGAGGAACCATGAAGGCAGCGCTTTTTGCTTTGGCCATGTTCTGTTTGATCACGCCCCCAAGCTTTTCCGATACGGTGTTGCTGAACAGCGGAGAGGTGATGCAGGGTGACATCCTTTCGGAAACGGCAACGGACCTTGTCATCATGGCAGCCAATGCCAATCGGACCATCACTAGTCGACGGACAATCCCGCTGGCTGACATTAAGCTCGTGGACCGCGAAACGTCCCAACAGAAGCTCGAGCGCAAGGCCTACGAAGCGCTGGAAGACCGTCTGCGACTGGATCCGAATCGAGAGTTCAACAAGAGCGAGTACAACAGCGGAATTGAAGCACTCACCAATTACCTCACGACCTAGCCGGACTCGAAGTGTGTGGGCGATGCTCGCAGCCGGCTGTCTCTGTGGAAAGAAGAACTCACGCATGTCGAACAGGGCGAGGTAAAGTTCAACAACCGTTGGATGACGCCGGAAGAAAAGAAGCCGCTCGTCGAGAAATTCCTGCAATGGCAGCGGGTCCAAAAGCTGGCTGCCGTGGTTAGGGACTTGCAGAATGAAGTTGGGAGTTATGAGAGGCGGCGAAACGAACTGACCGGAGCAATTGTGTCGACGCAACAGACGATCGTGAATTGTCAAAGTACGGTAAATAATCCGCCGCGCACTTCCGTGGCCACGCCCAGGGTGATTCCGGGCACGCCGCCCCGATACGACGCCAGCGGAAGACTAATCCAAACTGGAAGCCCTGCTCGGCGGGGACCAGACAGAGTGAGCTATCGCGTCGATTATCAAGCCGTCAACGCGGCTCAGCAGCGGATCGCCTCTTGTCAAAGTCAGTTGGTCCAGATGCAACAAGAAATAGCAACTCTGAACAAGGCGATTGGTACGGCCAGACAAAGGCTGGCCCAGACCGAGTCAGAGCACAAGATTGCCTACGCAGAGGCCGCGAAGCCAGTAGTGATTGCGCAGCAACCAGTAGCTGCTACCCAGGTTGTGGCCGCTGTTGCCACACCGCCAGTGGTGGAGCCTGTTGTTAGCCGTCAACCTACCGAACCTCCCAAACCGTGGATTATCCGGAAATGGAAGGCGCTGGCCATTATCGGCGGAATTCTGCTGATTCTGGCGGTCCTCACACCTCTGGTTTTGCGCAAGGTCGAGATGGTACAGCAAGAACGTGATAAGGAACGTCGTGTGGCGCGCGAACATCTCAAGAAGATCTTCGACCAAATCTTCGTTCAAGGGGAGAGACCATCAGGCAAGAACACGCCCGAGGGAGAGATTATTCCGTTTGGAAACGGCCATGTCGGTGGCGAGCAATGGTTTGTCGTCGGACCTGACTACATCTGGGCGGTACAGAACAATGCACGCGATGACGATAACTGGGTCCTGAACAACGTTGAAACGGGCGGACCGGGAGCAATTGGAGCACGTGTGATGACTGAGCAGGACATCGTTAGTTCCATCAAAACCTTCGCGCAAGCGGGAAGTTGAACGGTGCGTCCTGCAATTCCCCAACAAAGCGCGGCGATAAAAGGGTGCAAGCGATGGCGCTCGTAGCTCTACGCAGGGCCGGGCTTCACCAGGACGAATATGGAAACCAGTTTGTTAAGAGTGGAGGCCATCCGCTGTTGGAATGGCCAGCGCGCTCGAACGCTGGTTACCGGCTCGTTTTTGGGAGCACTTGTGGTGACGACTCAGCGGCTGCTGTTCATTTCCTGCGGGGTCAGCGGGATTTCTTGGCGCTGCAAGACACTCGTTCGCGGGTTCATAGAAGGCTTTCCTCAAGTCTTTGTCCGTGTTGGGTGGTCGCGAACGAAAGACTTGCAGCCCGACCATGTCCGCAAGGAAGGAAGTTTTGAAGTCCCTCTCCAAAGAATATTGGTGTGTGAGGCCGCCAGACGATGGGACCACAGTCCGTACTTGAGACTCTCCTTCCTCTCGGAGGATGGCAAGACGACTGGCAAGGTGCTGATGACCGAAGGCGGCCTTGATATGCAAGAAATCAAAGATATCGAGGCAGCGGTGGCGGAAGCAAAAAAGCAATCAAGATGCTCGGCCGATCGCTCCGGCGAACGCGGACCGGCTCCCGCGTCGTTCAGTTTAAGCGCTCGACGGATAGAGGATTCTCAAGTCAACAACCGCAAGGTTGCGTGGTGGGCAGTCCCCAAACTGCCGCGCGGGACCCAAGTGAAACCGATAGCTCTTCTGGCATTTTGGCTTGGCGGTCACGTGTTGCTGTTTCTCTGCCTGACCTGGTGGGGATGGATAATGAAATTTGGATCGCAGACCAGACTCGGCAGCATGTTGAAGACGTCGATTGCCGATTCCACATTTCTCGCGGTCACCATTCTCGTCTTAAGTTCGGGTATTTTGGGTTGGGCGGCCCTTCTGACCTATTGCCGTCTGGCGAATTGGTGTTTGGCGCGATGGTGTCGAAAGCCGAGAGAAGATTGATGGCCTTCAGATAGGCAATGCAAAACCAAGCGAGAGAAAGATGATACCAGGGTTTGGACTGCTGGCGATGCTCGCATGTGCGGTGTTTTATTATCGGCTCGGTGAACAAGAGCACTCTTCCGGCATTTTGCTGGCGGCACTGAGCCTCGGGTTGTGGCTGGCGGCTGGTTACCTTTTGCCATTCGGATTGCTCGGCTGCATCCTCGTCCAAGTCGGATTGTTCGCTGTCCTCTGGGTCTGGAACGTGGTGAAAGAGGGGATCAAGAAATGATTCGAGCAGCCGATCCTCGATCCAGATGAGTAGCCGCCCCGTTCTGTTGGTGCGCTTCCCGGACTTCTCGACGAAGCGCGATAGCCACAGCTCCAGCTCGGGAAACTTTGCACTCGACGCGCACCACTGCCAGCTTATGATGCGGCCGAAACGTGCTTGAATACAGGAAGTGAAATACACCGTGCGAGGGACTGACGCGCCCGCCGCGAATTCCCAGCCTTTGCGTTGGCTGACCATTGCCGCTTTCGGCGTCGCTTTATACATGATTTTTGCCGGGCTGGGTCAGCTTGCATTGATCGAACCCGACGAGGGTCGCAACGCCGAGGTAGCGCGGGAAATGGCTCACGCCACCGAGTGGAGCCGGGCCTGGCTCATTCCCACGCTGGACGGCCTACCTTATATGGACAAGCCGGCGTTCTATTTCAAAACCGTGGCGCTGACTTTTGCAGCGTTCGGCGAATCCGAGACCACCGCGCGGCTGTCGTCGGCTCTGTTCGGACTTTTGCTGCTCGGGATGACGTATTTGTTCAGCCGCCGCGTGTATAACACCCGCACCGCAGCGCTCACTGTCATGATCATGGTTACAGCGCCGCTCTATTTCGTGTTCGCGCGGCTGGTCATCATGGACATGACGCTGGCGTTCTTCGTCTGCGGCGCGATTTTCGCCGGCTATCTGGCTGAGGAAAACGACGGCGCGCGCCGGGCGCGTTGGTATCTGCTCGCGTCAGCGTCCGCGGGCGTGGCGACGCTGGTGAAAGGGCCCATTGGGTTCTTCCTCCCTTTTCTGGTGCTCACGTGTTTCAACTGGCTCGACGGCAAGCGCGGTTTTTGGAAACGGTACCTGGCGCCGTGGAACGTGGTGCTGTTTCTGGCGATCGTGCTCCCGTGGTTCCTCGGCGCATCGTACTTCGAACGAGATTTTGCCTACTACGGTCTCGTGCGGGAAACGTTCCTCCGACTGACAACTGGCGAGTTTCGTCGCTCCGGGCCGATGTATTACTTTGTACCTTGGATTATCTTCGGATTCCTGGCGTGGAGCTTGTTGCTACCGGAGGGAATTCTGGCAGCGTGGAAGACCCGCAAAGGGTGGCACCGGGCGGATCGGCTGTTCGTCGTGTGGTCCGTGGCGGTCTTCATCTTCTTTTCGCTGTCTCAGTCGAAACGGCCCGACTATATCTTAACGATCATCGTGTCGTTGGGCGCCCTGGTAGCGCGCATTTTTGATCGAGCGTTCGAGCGCGCTGACAGCCGGGCCGTCCGTTTGGTGCGCCGAAGCGCGACGGCGCTGGCCATTTTGACAATGCTGACGGCAATGTTTGTTTGTTTGGGTGGGTCGCGTCTGGATACCTGGCGCGCTGTTTTCCATCTTAAACCCGAGTCCGCTCCGTGGGTGATACCCACGTTGCCCGGCGTTCTGGTTGCCTCCCTTGTCGTGTTCGTTCTCGCAGTCGTCGCCAGTGTCCGACGGAATTCGTGGTTGGCATTCGCAGCTTTTGTTCTGATCGCGCCGCTGACCGGGTCCGCAGCGTTCGGCGGATTGAAATCATACGCCGAGTCACGTTCCTCCCGGGTATTGGTCCAACAGTTTGCGCCTCTGCCCGCCGGCACTGAGATCGCCTGCCTGGATAAAGTGCCAACGGCGCTCTTGTTTTATCTGAAGCAACCGATTTATGCGGTTTGCGACAGTGGGTACGAATTGTCCAGTTTCTATATCGGTTTTAAACATAAGCAAACACATTCTTGGCCGAGCGTGATGGTGCCCCGTGCGAAGTTCGCGGCATGGGTCGGCAAGCAGAATCACCCGGTGTACGTGCTGGCAGAGGAGGATGGGCGAGCGGAATTGGAAGCCGTCGCGGCGGAGCATCATGCCCATATCAAGGAGTTGCCGCCTGATCACTGGGGCGCGCTCATTTTTCCCAAGAATACGGGACGAACTCCAAGCGATTCTAAGGGCCGCCGCTAACCAAACTGTAGCCGCAGGGTTGCCGTGAAAACGTCATCACGTCGTCTCAAGCTGCTAGTGCTCCGTCAAAGTTGAATGCAAGGGTGATCTGAGGCACTCTGGCAGCGACCAAGGAGGGTCTATGGCACAGAAACAGGTTGTGCAGTTGGGCGATGGGGATCGTCAGCAACTGCGGTCGTTGTTACGCAAAGGAAAGGCCAGCGCACGGTGTCTCATTCGCGCCCGCATCTTGTTGGCCGCTGAGCAACTCACCGATGAGGAGATCGTCGAGCAATTGGAGGTCAGCCCCAGCCTCGTCTATGACGTGCGCCACCGCTTTGTCCGCGAAGGATTGACGGCGGCGGTTCAGCGTCGGCCTCAACCCGCCCGTCCCGCCGCCCGCAAACTGGACGGCGACGGCGAAGCGCATCTGATCGCACTGGCCTGTGGCGCACCTGCGGAAGGGCGCGCGGCTTGGACGCTGCGTTTGTTGGCCGATCGGATGGTGGAACTGAAGTACGCCGACGCGCTCTCGCATGAGACCGTGCGCACCGTACTCAAAAAAACGAAATCAAACCGTGGTTGAAGAAACAGTGGTGCATCCCGCCCGAGGCCAACGCCGCTTTTGTCTGCGCGATGGAAGACGTGTTGGAGCTTTACAAACGGCCCTACGATCCGCAGCGACCGGTGGTGTGTCTGGACGAAACCAGTCGCCAATTGCTGGCCGATATCCGCGCGCCCTTGCCGGGTGCGCCGGGGCAACCGGCGCGGGTGGATCACGAATACGAACGGGGCGACACGGCGAATCTGTTTCTGGCATTCGAGCCGTTGGCGGGACAACGGCACACGCAGGCGACCGACCAGCGCACCAAAGTGGATTGGGCGCGCTTTATGAAAGAGCTGCTGGACGGGCCGTATGCGAAGGCGCAAAAAGTGGTGTTGGTCCAGGACCACCTCAACCCCCATGCGCCGTCGTCGTTTTACGAGGCGTTTGCGCCCGCGCCAGCGCGGCGGCTGGTGGAACGGATCGAATGGCACTACACGCCCAAGCATGGCAGTTGGCTAAATCTGGCGGAAGTGGAGTTCAGCGCGCTGGAGCGGCAAGTGCCCGGTCGGATCGGTTCGCGTGCAGAGTTCGGCATCGTCATGGCGCGGTGGACGCAGAAACGCAACCGGGCTGGAATCTGCGCCGATTGGCGATTTACCACCGCCGATGCCCGCATCAAACTAAAGCGGCTTTACCCTTGCATTGAACTTTGACGCAGCACTAGTGCTCCGTCAACCTACTTCGCAAGGGTCGTTGGTAAGGTCGGACCGCCGGGCCGACCGTTGCGGCGCGCCCGGCGGTCGCGCCCTGCCCTTCCAATCAACTTTGACAGAGCACTACAACTTTCGGCTTAGGCCTGCGCTGGGAGGACGCACCCGTAAAGGGTGCGGCTACACAGGAATGGAGAAAGACAGGGCAACTCCGTAGTCTGTAAATCCGGACGCTCCGATTTACATTTTATAGAGCTGATCCCGATGGTAAAACACGCCGTGAAAGGAATAGTGGCACATGATTACCAGAAGAGACCTGATCGTCGCACTCGTCGCGACCTGCGCAACAGTCACCGCAGTGGTATGGGCGGACGCGCCCGGCAAGCGGGTGATGAAATCGTCGGTCTTCGCATGGGATAGCCTCAAGGCCGAGGCCAAACCCACCGGCGCACGGCGCGCCGTGTTTGACATGCCCACGGCGACACTCGACCGATTCGAGTGCCACGTCACCACGATCAATCCCGGGCAGATGCCCCATGCCGGCCACCATCATCCGGAAGAAGAATTGATCATTGTGAGAGAGGGCACGATCGAGGCGGGGCAAAACAGCACGGCGAACAGCGTCGGACCGGGCGGGATCATCTTCGAAGCTTCGAACGAATACCACAGCCTGCGCAACATTGGACAGACGCCCGCGACTTATTATGTGATCAAATGGGTTCCGCACGGTGTCGCCGAGAATCCGATGAAATGACGTTGCCGTTTCGTTCCTGTCACCCTGAGCTTGCCCCGCTCTGAGCGGAGCTTTTCGAAGGGTTTCTGTAGTTTCAGTTCTTCCGTCGCACCGCGCGCTGTTACCAATCACTAATTACTGGTCACCGGTCACCAATTCCTGCCCGCTTGCTGTCACCGCCGACCACAAGGCAGAGCGGAACGCGTCTTGGCGTTCCGCTGAGGCTGGGGGAATTACGGGTGACTTCCCCCCTCAAGGGAGCGGCAACTGGCCGCGCGCACTTGGAGAGCCAGAGGTTGCGCGGGCGTTACCGCTTGCCCCGAAATTTATCTGAATCTTCAGAGAACGATAGCCGACAAAAGGCCGATTTATCGCTAGCAAGGGTTCCTAAGCAGGTCAGGCTGGTTCGCTGGCGCGTCTCGTTAGGCCCGGCCTGCGTCTGCTAAGCAGATAGAGATAACGCGTCAAGACAATCGCCGGCGCGTTATAAATCAATTCAACGCCGGCCCAAACCGCAGCCCAAAAGTAACATGTGCGTTGCGCGTGGAACAGACCGGACAGCGCCGCTACAGAAAAAGTTGAACCCTAATAGCCCATCGCGCGGCCGGTGGGGCAGGCACCGAAAAACTTCTTCGTTTTCTGCAGCATCTCGATGAACACGTCGACTTCGTCGATCGTGTTGTAGAGGTAGAAACTGGCGCGGGCGGTGGCGGCCAATCCGAGCTTTTTGTGCAAGGGCATGGCGCAATGATGGCCGGCGCGGATCGCGACGCCTTCCTGATCGGCAAACGTGGCGATGTCGTGCGGATGAATATCGCCTAACGTAAACGAAACCAAACCGCCGCGCTTTTCCACGTCGCGCGGACCGTAAATAGTGACCTCGGCGAGTTCCTTGAGCCGGTCGAGCGCGCACTGCGTGATTTGTTTCTCGTGTTGGCGAATCTTCTCCATGCCGATCTTCTCAAGATAATCGACGGCAATGCCGAGCCCGATGGATTCGGCGATGTTGGGCGTGCCGGCTTCGAATTTGTACGGCAGATCGTTGTACTTGGCGTGGTCGAACCAGACTTCCTTGATCATTTCGCCGCCGCCCATGAACGGCGGCATGGCCTCGAGCAATGGGCGTTTGCCGTAAAGAATGCCGCTGGCGGTCGGGCCGCACATCTTGTGGCCGCTGAACACGAAGAAATCGGCGTCGAGCGCTTGTACGTCCACGCTCATGTGCGGAACGCTTTGCGCGCCATCGACGAGAACCAATGCGCCTTGCTTGTGGGCGGCGTC
>DATIZX010000121.1:0-47988 GCA_035516795.1 Verrucomicrobiia bacterium | reverse complement strand
AGTTTGTCGGCCAGACTACCAACGCCGAACAGGGATTCCTGACGAGAAAACACGGGCAAGCTCATGCCCTTGCTTCGTAGCACAACCACGGCGTCGCCGGTAGAAAAATCTCACTGGCCCGACCACTTTTTCAGCGGAATCACTATTGAACAATTGGGTTGACGGTATGAGAGGGGATTGAACACTGCTGTCCAAGATAATTGACCCTTGCGTGTGAGACCCTCGGATTCTGGCCAGTGAGAGTGCGTGTGTCCGATATGTGGCTGCAACATAAATGGGCGAAGGTATTCCTCGCAGTAGAAAAACAACTTGGGGCCTGATCTATCCATTATTCATTTGGGACTGCTGTGACCGGTGCCAGCTACAACAACGTTAACGAATTGACCAGCCAGCAAGGCGGCGGAACATTGCGGTTCCGGTGACCTGCCCCCATCTACTGGACCAGCCCGTGTGAGAGTCCGGTCGCGATCTTAGTCGTTTTGGTTTGGTTGTCCATCCCCGCTGTTGGTTGTTGCTCACAGCCTCCGTGGGGGGAGACGGAGGCTGTGGCTGCGGCTCGGGCCGCAAACTCTATCGGCGTCAGATTGCCCAACGCACTGTGCGGGCGGTCGTGGTTGTACGTCCATCGATAGCCACTGGTGATCGCTCGCGCATCACCCACGCTCACGAACCAGTGCTCGTTGAGGCATTCGTCGCGGAACTTCCCGTTGAAGCTTTCGATGAACGCGTTTTGCTGGGGTTTGCCCGGCTCGATGAACGCCAGATCGACTCCGTGGGTGTAGGCCCACTGGTCCAGCGCTTGGCCTGTAAACTCCGGCCCGTTGTCGATGACGAGCTGGCGAGGGCAACCGCGCTGTTGCCGCAGCGCCTCCAGCGTGCGCACCACCCGCGCGCCGGGTAATGAGGTGTCTACTTCGATCTGCAGACATTCCCGCGAATGATCGTCGACGATGTTCAACAGTCGAATCCGCCGCCCGTCGGCCAGGCTGTCAGCCATGAAATCCATCGACCAGCGTTGATTGCTCGCCGTGGGCCGCTCCAACGGTTGGCGTAGCGCTCGCGTCAAGCGTTTGCGGAAACGTCGTCGCACTTGTAAACCCTCCTGCCGATAGATCCGTTCAATCCGTTTGTGGTTATCCGTCCAGCCTTGCCGTCGCAGTAGCCACGTCAACCGACGATACCCGAAACGGCGGCGCTGCTGCGCTGCCTGCCTCAACGCCTCCCGCAACGGCCCATCGTCCGCAGCTTGCCCGTGGTAGTAGTAGCTGCTGCGCCGTAGATTCATGAGCCCGCACGCTCGTCGGTGGCTGACCCCAAACTGCTCGCACGCGGCTCCCACAGCCGTGCGACGCGCGGCGGGCGTCGTCAGTTTCGGCGCAAGGCGTCCTGGAGAATCTGTTTGTCCAGTAGCGCGTCGGCCAACAACCGCTTCAGCCGCGCATTCTCCTGCTCCAACTGCCGCAGCCGCTTGGCGTCGCTGAGTTCCAAGCCGCCATACTTGGCCTTCCAGCGGTAGTAGGTGCCCTCACAAATCCCGTGCTTGCGCGTCAGTTCCCCGAGGCCTACGCCCGCCTCGGCCTCTTTGAGTATCCCGATGATCTGTTCTTCGCTGAACCTCTTGCCTCGCATTCTGTCCTCCGATACGCTTGTCGCATACCCAAGGACTCTCACACGGGCTGGTCCAGTAGATGGGGGCAGGTCAGTGGCGTTTGATTCGAGGACGAAAGAAGGCGTAAGATAACCGAGGGAATAAGCGCAAGAACAAAGCCCGGGGTCGTGTCCCATAAGGCATAAGACCGGACACCGCACCGTTCGCTCATGCGCCCATACGCATTGCAAGGTCGCTTATTGTCCACTGCGCATAGACAATCATCCGCCAGCGAATCGGGCCTTGGGTCGAGCCGTGCTGATGATGATTCTGCGGCGGCAACGCATTCCCGGCGTTGGATGCAATCTCGTGTCCGCAGCTTTCACATCGATAAATGCCGGAATCGGGCGTTCTCGCACCCGGACCGTGAAGCACATCAAACGCTTCATCGATTGACGCGCCCATATACTGAGAATCTTTGTAAAGCGCCATGTTTTCGTCTTCCTATCCTGCGCGACTTCGCAGTTGCCAAACGGGGCGACTACACAGCGCGCAATTCTTTACCCGGCGAGTGACTGTTCGTCTATACAGCAAAGCCTGTAGTTTTCGGGCGGAGAAGACTGTATGCGCGAATTCACTCAATTGAGTGGTTGACGCGGTGGCGCACCAACACGCAGTCGCGCCCGAACCCTGGATCGTTTTTCGGGTATGGGTTTGGAACTTTGTGCGGGCAACCAGTTGCGCTAGACAGTGATGATCTTGTGACGGATTGCGTAGTGGACAAGTTCGGTGACGGAATGCAGCTTGAGCTTGTGCATGATGTTTGCTCGGTGGGTCTCCACTGTTGGCACGCCGATGCCCAAAGCTACGGAGACCTCCTTGTTGCTCTTCCCTTCCGCCAGAAGTTGGAGCACTTCTCGTTCACGCGACGTCAGCACACTGCTGGGAACTTGCTGGCCCTTTGGTGCTCGGTCTTTATTCCGGTAGGCCAGCAATGCGATCTGTGCAACCCGGGACGTGAAGAACAGTTCACGCTGCCGCATGGCCCGCATCGCAGCAGCCAACTCGCGTCCCGCGTCGGACTTTAATACGTAGCCGTGTGCACCGGCGTCGACAATCTCTCGCACGAGTTGCTCGGACTCGTGCATGCTAAGGATGAGCACCCGAGCGTTGGGAACCGTCCTCAGAATCTGCCGCGTAACCTCAAGCCCGTTCAATTCCGGCATCGTGATGTCCAGCACGACGACATCCGGGTTCAGTTGTTGCGCCAAAGCCACTGCCTCCCGCCCCGTGACCGCCTCTCCGCAGATCTCGCAGTCCGGCTGGCGCTCCAACAGCGAGCGTACGCCTGCCCTGACCACCTCGTGGTCGTCGGCCACGAGAATCCGCAGTTTCGTCATAGCGCCGCTCCGTTCCGGGGCAACACCACTCGGAGGGTCGTACCCTTGATCCCACTCTGAATCTCCAAGCGTCCACCCAATTGCCTGACTCGCTCATGCATCCCGGTGATGCCAACGCCCATTGTCTCGGGCAGACCATCGGACCGCTGCGTTAGGAATCCCGTCCCGGCGTCGCGCACTTCCAGGCAGATCGTCCCCCGATCTGCCACGAGTCGGATCGTGGCCGTCGAGCTTCCGGAGTGACGATGAATGTTCGTGAGCGCTTCCTGTACGACTCGAAACAGTGTGATCTCAATCTCCCGAGGAAGTCGCTGTAAATCGAGCGATATCTCCAAGCCGACCTCAATTCCGCTGCGTTGCGCAGCGCCTTCCACGTACCAACTCAAGGCAGAAGCCAAACCGCGTTCGTCCAGCAAAGGTGGATGCAGCAAGTAGGACAGCGTTCGTATCTCTCGCAAGCACTCGTCAAGCAGGGTGCAGCTCTCCGTCAGGGCCTTGCGAGCGGCTGGATCGAGCGCCTCACACGCTCCGTCGATCGCACTGAGATGCATTGCCACGGCAGCCAGCCTCTGGCCGGTGGAGTCGTGCAGTTCTCGCGCGATACGGCGTCGTTCCTCGTCCTGCGACTGCAAGAGCTGAATGGAAAGCCGCCGCAACGCCTCCTCGGATTTCCTCCGTTCGGTCACATCCTCCGCGATGCCGGCAATGCGGTAAACCTTGCCGCTGACCTCGCGAATGGGGAACGCGCGGTCGTGGATCCAACGGATTGAACTATCAGGCCGCACGATGCGATATTCCTCATCGTAGCGGCCGTCGGCTTGTTTGGTCGCCGCCGCCTGCCGGACGCGTTCCTGGTCTTGAGGATGAATCGCTTCCAGCCACGAACACGGGTTCTCGCGCATACTCTGGCAGGTCCGTCCCCAAATTGTTTCATAGGCGGGGCTGACGTAAATCACCTGGCCTTCTTCCGGGTCCCTCAACCAGAACACCTCACGGATGCTCTCCGCCAACTGCCGAAACCGCTGTTCGCTGGACTGAAGATCGTCGTACGCCCGGCGCAGCTTCGCGTCGCGCTCCTGGATGTTCTCCAGCATCCGGTTAAATCCGTCGGTCAGCACACCGATTTCGTCGTCGCCGTATTTGGCAGCTCGCAACGAGTAATCGGGGTGGTTCCTGACGCGGTCCGCGAGGCCGGCGAGATCCATGATCGGATCGGCAATTCGCCGTTGCAGTCGCATCGCGAGCATCAACGCAAGAATCCATCCCGCCACCATCGATCCGAGAGCGATGGCGATCCCGGCAATCAGGCGGGCGTAATGCTGTTGCAGGTTGGATCGCAGATAGACCGTTCCCAGGTTCTCACCCTTGCGCGTGATCTGATGGAACAGCAGGAAGTGACCGCTCCTGATTCGGTGGCCTTCAGCCTCCAATCGAGGGAACGTCGCTGACGACGCTCGCGCTCCGCGAACATAGCCGGCCAAGACGCTTCCGTCCTTGCGATATACGCATGCCTCCACGATGTCGGTTCGGGCCTTCAACGACGCGAGCGTTTCCTGCGCGGTTTGGGGATTGTCGAACTCGAGCGCCGCCGCGCAGTTTTCGCCAATAATTTCAGCCTGCACGGATAGGTCGCGCAGGCTGACCTTGCGGAATGCCGTGACCTCGTAAATGATTCTCGTAACCCCCGCCAGCAACACAGCCGCACTGCTGGTCAACATCATTGCCAGCATCAACTTGCGCCCAATGGCCAGATCGCGAAATCTCCTCATCCTACTCAGGCCTCGTTTCGCTCCCGTGGCGCACTACATGCCGCGCTACTCGAAGTAGATTGGCGTCCAATTTCAGTCCCGCCCGTCGGGTGGCGTTCAGGTCGATGTCGAACTTCACCCGACTGTCTTCGGTGACAAAATGGATGTGACCACCGTGCTGGAGAAACCCGTTCAGCTCGCTCACGGTCAGAATGCTCCTGCCTCGAAGGCGCGTCAGGATGTCGGCCAAGCGGTCCCTTTCAGAAACGCTGATGAAGAGAACCTGGCAGGTTTCGATCTTGTCGACTTGCTGAAATCTCAGGATCCGGATTGGGCGGCCATCAATAGCCTTGCCGTCCACCGTGGCATCCAAGATCTTATTGAATGGATCCTCGCCCAAGACGCCGATCACGATGGCGTTAGTGGGCGACGCAAACGCTTCAGTCGGCCACTCCACGTACTTGGCAAAGGTGTACAGAAAACCCGCCTTCACATGATACTCCAGCGCTCGCGGGGAGGGCTCTTCAGCATCACCTATCAGCGCTACGGCGAGGGTCCCAACAGCGAACACACAGGCCGCGCGATCAAGCGTCCCGCGCGCTGATAGCCATCCATGTTTGAAGAAGTTCACACCGAATTCCTTGCAACTTGATCACCACCGGGCCCGACAAACTAATAGCGCCATTTGGCGCTCTTGAAAAGGGCATTCCCTCCGGGAAGGCATCGGCCCTATAATCGAGCATGGGGATGCGGACTCAGGATCGCCTCGTGAAACACCTCGCCTGCGGATGGCTGGCGGTCAGCATCGCCCTAGTTTCCGCCCCGCTCTTTGGCAACGAGCTGGAGGAAACGGCTGATCAGCACATGAAACTGGGGGAGACGGCTTACGAGCGCGGCGCCTTTGATGAGGCCTTGATGCAATGGCGAGAGGCGGGGCGGCTATACGCCGGGCAACACAACAGCCAAGGACGGATCAAAGCGTTGCTTGACTTGGGCGCGGTCTACCAAGCGCTGGGGCAACACCGGCTGGCCTTTCGGACATTGGAACGGGCAGGTCGACTCGCCGAGGCCACACCGGGACGGCCGTCGCTGCTTTCTGCTCGAAGCGAACTCGGTGTTGAGTGTGGCTGTCTCAATCAATTCAAGCGGGCCGAACAGACGTTGCGCGGAGCTCTGACCGCGGCAAATGACCAAGGCGACACCAATTTGATGGCTATCGTTTGGAACAACCTGGGCAATCTACTAGCCGGACAGAGCAAGGTCGACGAAGCACTCTCAGCGTTCGCAGAGTCCGCCAACCTGGCGCAATCCAGGAATCTTCGGGGACTCGCTGCCAAGGCATTGGCAAATGCCGCTGCCGTTGCAGCGCGAGCCGTGCGTGACACCGATGCCGAGAGGTTCAATCAGGCTGCTCTGGCAGAATTGAGCGACTGTTTACCTACGCATGACACGGCGATGCTCTATTTGCGGTGCGGCCAGACCGACTGGCAACGATATCAACGGCAGCGCGATGCTGGCGGAGCGCTGCTGAAGCGCGCCGAGCAATCGTACCAGCAGGCGCTCAGGATTACCGAACAACTTGGCGACAAACGCGCCATGACCTATGCACTTGGGTACCTCGGCGAACTGCAAGAGGCGAGAGGAGATGTTGCGTCTGCCCTGGAGTTGGCCCGTCGCGCGACCTTCGTTGCCCAGGAAATCCAGTTGCCCGATGCGCTCTATCGCTGGGAATGGCTGACCGGGCGGCTGCACCGAGCGCAGGGCGACCGCGACGCAGCGATTGCGGCGTATCAGAGCGCACTGCAAACATTGGAGCCTATCCGTCGCGATTTGCTCTTCAGTTACGGCCCGACGGGTGCGACGTTCCGTGAGACCGTCGGTCCGGTGTTCTTCGGACTCGCCGATCTGCTGCTCGAAAAAGTTGATACCGTCAACGATCCGGCAGAAGTGCAGCGGATATTGCGTGAAGCGTGTGACACCATCGAACAATTGAAGTCCGTGGAACTCGAGGACTACTTGCAGGATGAGTGCGCGAACCTGTTGCGGACGAAAGCCGCACGAGTGGAAAACATCGGGCGGGATACCGCTGTGGTATACATCATTCCGCTATCGCACCGGACCGAACTATTGGTGGGCCTTGGCTCGGATTTGAACCGGGTCAAAGTTAAGGTCGATGCTGAGCAGTTGACTGCGGTGGTGCGTGCGTTTCGGACGCACCTGGAGAAACGTATTACCAACGAATATCTGGTGGAGGCGCGCCAACTCTACCAATGGCTGATTGCACCCATCCGCGATCTGTTGGTTGCCTCTGGGATCCAGACTATCGTGTTCGTCCCTGATGGTGCGTTGCGAACCATCCCGATGTCCGCGTTGCAGGATGGCCGACAATTTCTGATCGAGCAGTTTTCCGTGGCGGTCAGCCCGGGACTGACATTGCTGGAGCCGCAGCCGGTGCAATGGGCACACGTGCAGGCGCTCAAAGCCGGCTTGGCGGAAGCGGTCCAGAATCGTCCGCCGTTGCCGTATGTGCACGCCGAACTTGAGACAGTGCAGAAGTTGTTTGGGGGTCCGATCCTGATGGACAGCCAGTTTGTGCTGCCGTTGCTAAAGAAGGATTTCGCCCAAGCGCAGTATCAACTTGTGCACTTCGCTACCCACGGCCAGATCGACAGAGATGTCAGCAAGAGTTACCTCCTCACCCACGATGGCAAGCTGACGTTCGATCAACTGGAGGAGTTGCTCCGCCCCAGTCAATTTCGCGGCCGTCCGGTCGAACTGCTGACCTTGAGCGCCTGCCAAACGGCCGCCGGCGATGATCGCGCGGCACTGGGACTGGCTGGCGTGGCTGTGAAAGCGGGCGCCCGAAGCGCGTTGGCCCCACTGTGGTCTGTTCATGATGAGTCGACCGCGTTGCTGATGAGTGAATTCTATTCGCAGTTGAAGAACGACCCAAGAATCACGAAAGCCCGAGCGCTGCAACTCGCCCAAATCAAAGTGCTCCACGATGCTCGCTTTGATCATCCCTACTATTGGGCACCGTATCTTATTATCGGCAACTGGCTGTAAGTGGCCAATTTGCTAGGTCGGCTGGGAATCGACTTGTCCAAAGCGGGGTGACAATGTAGTATTGCGCGGTTCATAGGAGAAGAAATGGCAAGGCCAATGACCGCGGTCATTAACCAACTACGTTGGGTGACGTTCGTGGGCGCATGCACGTGCATGGTCGCGATGGCGAGCGCTTTGCCGTTGACGCCAGAGCCGATACCCAAAGCCCCAACGTACAGGTCGCCCCTGCCCGACAATCCGAAGGTGCGTGTGGACGGCCATGTCCGCGGCACCGATGACGCCGCTCTAACGTTGACCGTGTTGGCCCCGGAACGTGTCGGCCTGACCACCAAAGAACAGCCGTCGCTATACTGGTTTCAGTCCAAGCCCGTCAGCAGCCACTGTGAATTGACCATTGTCGAGAAGAACGCGATCAAGCCCCTATTCGAGATGAAGTTTGATGCGGCGACGGGTGGCATACAACGGGTACGCTTGGCCGATTACAACATCAGCCTTGCAGAAGGGGTTGAGTATCGTTGGTCAGTAGCCATTGTGCTGGATCCAGAAAATCGGTCGAGCGACATCGTGGCCAGCGGCATTATTGAACGCGTGAAACCCACCGAGAAACTGCGCCAGCGACTGCAAGGCGCGCCGGCATCCGAGTTGCCCTATATTTATGCTGACGAAGGCGTGTGGTACGATTCGTTGGAGACGTTGTCCCAGCTCGTGGACGCGAAGCCCAAGGACGCCAAGCTTCACGAGATTCGTGCTGTCTACTTCATGCAGGTCGGGCTTCATGATGCCGCGATGTTCGAGATGCAGTCGGCCGGTAAGACGGCTCAAAACCAAGAGCATTGAGCGGCAGCCCTAGAAGGCCTCAAAGTTCACCTGGAAGTGGATCCCTGAGTCTTGCAGATTGTCACCTGACTCATTGATGTCGCGGAAGGCGTGACCCCAATAGAGTTGTGCGCGCAAATGCCTGTTTGGTGTCAGGAGTACACCGATTCCCGCGCTGGAAATGGTTGTTGGCTCCGGAGTGTCCGCGTCGATGTTCCAAGCGCCGCCGAAATCAAAAAACGGGGCGATCTGAACGACTGGCGCACCGATTTTGTTCGCCAGCACAGGCACGCGCAGTTCGACCCCACTGTATACGCCGCGATCGCGGACCAATTGGTTCTCGCGATACCCTCGGA
Organism: Verrucomicrobiia bacterium; assembly: GCA_035516795.1. Taxonomy (GTDB): domain Bacteria; phylum Verrucomicrobiota; class Verrucomicrobiia; order Palsa-1439; family Palsa-1439; genus DATJBF01. The sequence goes on along the minus strand of DATIZX010000121.1, from coordinate 39,014 downwards.
CGTTACTCGCCCCTCCCAGCGTGAATTGCTCCAAAGAAACCAGAGGCTGGTCAGTCCACTGTACGTCAGTGCGCATGATGAGCTGGCTGGGGGTGTCGAACAACCTTTGAACGCACTGGAACTGGCCCAGCCAGACCCAGAATTTGTCGTCGCGGTCGGTGCCGTCGTCGGTGGTACCAAACGCATCGATGCCGAAACTGAAAGTGGAACGAATTGCCACGACGCGATTCTGATTCCGGTCGATCCATTCCTGCATGAGCCGGAGGACGGAGATTTTGGTTTCGCCGTTGACGGCGCCGGGCGTGATGGTGAACGGTTGCCCTAACAAGAATGTCTCGCTAAGCCGCCGCTCAAAGGTCAGCCCGAGTGCCAATTCGCGGTTTGCCGTGCGATATACTGGTTGTCGCAAGCTGACGCCGTATCGCTCCGACTCACTGGTGACGTTTAGCAATGTGAACGGCTCTTCAATGATTGCAAAGTCGTCCTTACTGCCAAAGACGCTTAATGTTGCATCACGCGCCGTGATGGGGAAAGTGTACGCGCCGCCAAAGTTATGCAATTTGGCAAACTCGAAGCCGTCCTCCCCGTTGTGCGCGATTCCATAACTCAAATCGAGCGCGTCGCTGTGGCCGGTCAGATTTCTGTCGCCGGCCAACAATAGAATCTCCTCGGCACCCACACTGGGCGGACGGGCATTGTCCACCTGCAGCCCCAAGCGGAACGGCTGCTGATCATGGACGCGAACCAGCAAATGGGCCTCGCCGGGTTCCGCGCCCGGCTGCAACTCGGCATTGATCTGCTCGACATTAGGGTTCTGGCGCAGCAGTTGGAGGCCGTCGCGTAGTTGATTCACATTGAGGGGTGGACCGGCCCGGAGTTCGAGCCTCTGCTGCAGGTAATCGTCACGTAGCCAGCGATTGCCGGTCACCTCAGTCTTTGTCAATTTGCCCTCGACAATACGGATCGTGATGACACCGTCGCGCACGCGCTGCTCTGGAATCACCGCCCCTGAATTGATGTAGCCGTGACTGGCGTAGTACAGCGTGATTGCACGCCGCGCTTCCTGAAGTTCCTCGCTGCTGAGTTCGCGAGCCGTGTAGGACGCGACGACCCGGGACAACTCCTCGCTCGAGAATACCGCGTTGCCCTCGAAAATGAACTGGCGGACAAACACGCGCGCCATAGTCGATAGCTCTGGCGAGGGTTCCTGTTGCGCCCCCGCGCTCATGGCCAAAATCCCGATCATGCAGATCACCAGCCCCGTTGGCAACAGGATCAGGCATAAAAGTTTGGTGTGCTTCATGAAGGGAACCGGCTCTTCCGGGTCAATTCACTTGAATTACAACTCCTGCACGGACACGTCAGTGGGCTTGTTTTTTGCGGCTGTCGCTGACATCTTGGACTGCAGGCAGCAGCATGCTCGGGTCGGTTGGCACGCCCCCGCGGTCGAGCACAATAAAGCTGCTGACGCCGCCGGGCAGTCGCTGGGCGCAATGCGGACTCAGCGATGTCTCCGCCCCGAGCAGTTCCGCCGTCAAGCCTATCAAGCTTCCACTGAGGTCAACATCCGGCGCTGTAATGCTAACACTGCCCCGCAACCCGAATTCCGACGAGACGTCAATAACGGCCGAGGACCGCAGAAAGTAGTCCGAGACGATATTGACGCTGCCGCCGTTGCCCTGGATCGCGCTCGCGATCAACGAGCTGCCATTCAGAATGACAAACTGCGGGTCGATTGTGATGTTGCCGCCGTTTCCATTAACGGACTCGGCGGAAATTTGGCTGTTGAGTAGGTACACCAAGGAGGGAGCGGTCAGATGCACATCGCCGCCGTCGCCGCCGGCTTGCGTTGCGATTTCGCTATCAGAGAGTCGAACTTCACGCGCAGCGTCGATGGTAATGTCACCGCCGGGACTCTCGGTGGCCGACGAAGAACTGATGCGCCCCCCGTGGCGCAGGTCGACCGTCTCGGCGTTAAAAACGATATCGCCAGCTCGCTGACCCGTTGTGAAGCCCAATGTATCGCTATTGACTGAGATTCCTGCATAACCGCCCCCCACGCCGCCGACATCATTGATCATGATCTGTTTGGCAGAGATTCGAATGGAACCCGCGGCGCTGGAACCGAAAGCCTCCGCGGTGATGTGAGCGTCGGACTTGAGCGTGAGAGAATCGGTCTCAATGTTGATGTCGCCCGGCTGGCCCTCGAACGAGGTGGTCGAAAGCGAAGCAATGGATTGTTGCCCCTCCATGATGATCGATTTGGCAGAGATCCGAATACTGCCACCGTCACCCGGGCCAGCGGTTTCAGCAGTTACTGCAACTCCATCTTGGAGCAGTAGCGTGTCAGTGTGCATTGTGATGTCCCCGGCTCTGCCTGACCCATATGTATCCGTCAAGACGTTGACCCCACCAGCGCCCGAGTACACGTCACCGAGGAGCCTGATGGATTTGGCCGTCATGAAAAGTCCGCCCGCTGCACCGACGTCTAACGTATCGCAATAAACGGTCGTGCCGCCGCGCAACGTGATTGCATCACGCACCGTAAGATCAATTCCCAAACCGTCCTGTGGGCCGAGGGAGGAGGCACTCAATGAAGACGCGGCTATGGTCAAGTTCTCCCCTTGAATGTCGATCCGCCCTCCGGGGTCACCTGAGACATCCAACGCCGCGAATGTGGTCAAATGCATATCGCCCAGCCGCGTGAACGAGGATACATCAATGCTCGACTGAAGGTTATCCACATTCACACCCACTTCCCCTGCGGAGCTGACGCCGATCAATGCAATGCGCCCCGAGGGTGCGTCGAGTTCCACGTTGTCGAGGCGAATGTCGCCACCGACTGCAAAGAAAGACTTGCCGTCAGCCAGCGTCGCCAACACCGGCGTGGGTGTGTCGGCGTTTGGGCCTTGCATCACAACCGCCGCCGCGGTGGGCCCGAGGAAGCCAAATGCGCTGACTGGTGCAGTGGTCAGGAGATCACTGGCAGGATTGCGGGCGTCGAAACGGCCGCCGTCAGCCAACTTTACGTAATCCGCCGTAGTGACCGCAAATGAACCGCTGACATCCACCTTGGCGTTGGGCCCAAACATCACCCCGAACGGGTTGATGAGAAAGAAATTCGCGCCTGCGATGGTGCAGCAGAGTGTGCCATCAATCGTTGAAGCGCTCCCGCCAGTGACCCGCGAGATGACGTTCTGGATGCCCGCCGGGCCGCTAAACGTGGCTACGTCGCCATTGTTGAGGTCGAACTGACTGAAGCTATGAAAAAGGTTGTGGCCGACGGTCTTGCCGACCGTGTCAGGGATCGTGTAATTCGGTCCTGTCAGCGGTCCACCCGGGCCAAACGAGTGATCGACAATAACCTGACCGGCTTGGACGGCGGCCGTCGCCAGCACAGCGACTCCCAAAACCAACAATGCAGGGGAGGTAGTAGCCGCGAATCTTATTCGAGGTAGCACAATCCGCGAAATCGTTTCGCGGCTACGGACCTTGCGCTTAGCCGGGAGTCCACACATCATCACTACGGGTTGATAATGATCGGCACGTAATTCGTGTTGTTGGCGTAGTTGGATTCGACAGCCAACCTGTTGCCATTGGCAACCACAATGTAATAGTTCGTGCCCAAAGGTTGTTTGGCGGGCACGGTCACCGAGCCGGACCATGCCGAACTCCTCCCCGCCGCAATCGGGGCGACAACATGACTGCCCACTTTGGACCCGGAGGTGACATAGTTGACGTTCGTGCAGATATAAATGTCGCTGGTTGATGAAATGGCGGCGGCATTCCCGATGTTGGTGGTGACATCGCTGACAGAAATTACCGACCCGCGGCTGGCCGAGCTTGGCGCACTAATGGAATAGATCTCCAAATCGCACCGGGCCACGAGCGGCGAAGCCTCCTCCTCTTGCGCGCGACAGAATGTGACGACGATGCCGAGCGTAAGAACGCTTATACCCGCCCAAATAAGACGCGTGTAGCTTTGGTTCATCATGGACCTCCTATTGGTTGGTTGATCGCTTCCTCTCGCCTAGCCGTCTGCATGGAGCACCTCACTGCAAACGAACTTCTTCAGCCGCTAACCTTTGACGTATAGCGCAATCGAACGGGCGTTCACAAGCAGATTATACGGAGAAATGACGGGGCGTCAGTTGAATTGGTCGGTCATCCTGAAGCAGAGCGACGCTACGTATGGACTCAACCGAATGGAAGGACCAGACACCACCTGCACGGAAGGTGCCGAAGCGCCGATTGGGGATCACTTATCGACGGTTGATGGCTCAAACCATTTGAAGGGAATCCCGCAGAACATCCAACGCATTGCGGTATGTTGTTGCACGCCGCTGGTGTTCGCAGAACCGCTCGTAGTGTTTGGGCACGAGACCACACGCCAAAACTTCCCTGAGGTACGAGGAAGGCCAGCTAACGGCAAGCCCGCGGGGTTCGGTTTCAAATCAAACGTGGCGATACCAATAACGGCTGCTGCAACTGCAATCAGTAGGTTGCACACAGATGTGCGTTGTTATTCGTGGTGTTCTGCCGAGGCTGCGCGTTGGATGTTGAAGGTGCGTGTCATCATGCAAAAAGCGGTCAGCGCGAGACCTGTCTCAGGAGAATCCGCAGCCGCGGATCGACGACCAAATTGGTCTGGCCCCTGACGACAGAGTGGAGAGTGGCGGCTGCCTCGTTGGTTTGCCCCAAGGCCAGTTGAGCTTTCGACAAAGTCATGCGCGATTCAGCCGTAAGGTTCGTTCGTTGATTCAACTCAGCTACGGTCGAGCTGAGGCTGGACCTAATCGCGGCCGTGAGACGATTGGACTGACCGGGCGGTAGCGTTTCGTCCAGTGCCGCGCTCAAACCGTTGATCGCACCGGGGTCGTTGGGATGCGCGGCATAGTTGTTGATGCTGTCTTGCATCTCGACTTCGGCTCCGGGAATCTTGAACGACTTGATGCTCGGGTAACCGATCATGATTATCGCCAGCGGGAATATGACGAGCAAACCCTTGTACGAACGGCGCTTCATTACACAATAGACGAGCAGCCCGAGTGTAATCACAAGTAAGAGAATCCCCCCGGCCAGCATGACGACCTCAGTAGGTCCCATTTTCATCGTGTGGATTCTTTCATGCGTCGACGCGGACAGCCAACCTCTTCATGCGCTGTCGGCCAGCGCATTGCAATAAGGGCACTGCCAATCCGTTCCGTCTGGTCTGCCCGGGTGAATCTTGTTATCTGACGGTCTGAAGTCGTGGTAGTTCCCGCACTCTTTCTCGAAGGCTGCTTTGGCCGATGAAGCGTAGCTGAACTTGAACATCCGATGCTCGCCGACGTGCTGGTGCAGTCGTCCGTTTACATCAACATCAGACCGGCCCACGTAGGACACCGTGAATCTGCCATCTGATGCCATCGCCCCGAGTGCATAGTTTCCCGGACGCCTTTGCGTCACCGTGACATCGATGGTTTTCGCATCCAACGTAAACGGCCCGTTCATTCCGAGGACTGGCATCTTGGCCCTCTTTTCGTTCAAACTAGCGGCGACGCCCTTGGGTGATAACAACAGAACCCGACAGTTGCCGTCCACTTGACGAGGTTCAATCCCGGACGGGTCTACGGCTGCTTTGGTCGTCATGGGATTGTCATCTCTTTCGCTGTTCACTTGCGCTCCTTGCGATCCTCCCTTGGGGTGATCTCGAACAACGAGGCACGGATGCATTCGGTTTGGGAGTCGGAATCCATCGTCACGAACGGATCACGGTCTCAGATCCTTACATGGCAAATCTCGGTGGTCGCCTACCAGGTTGGTTTGTGTAGGTCTCTAGCTTTTGTGCACCGACGATTGCCGTGAGTCGGCTCAAGTTCACATCGAGAAGATGGGGGTTTCGAAGATTCTCAAGATGAATTCTAGAGATTTTCATTAATGCGCCTCCACGGGGAGGCGTGACTGATTGCTCAGGGCCTCGTGGCCCTTACGGGTTATCCCACAGGCCACATTAATTGGTCTATCGGGTAAAGACTGTATTTTTCGTGTTTTCGCCTAGGGAAAAGACTGTAGACCCATCCGAGGTCCGCCCACGATATTCATCTGCGGCAACGATGAGCCGTCGAAGCAATGGTGGCGGCATCCTAAATCAGTTCGGTCGGGAGACGGCCGACATGGGCAAGGCCGAGGCGGCCCGGGCGATTGAGCTGTTGTGTATGCACTGGCGCATCCCCGGTCTGTTGCGCAATGAATGGGTGCACGCGTTCAAGCTGCTGACCAATCCGGTAGAAGCGGCGTAACGACCAGAATGTCCGCCCCGGGAGATTCGGAGTTTGGGATCGTCGACGGCTCTCGAGGTGGAATGGGCGTCCAGCCCGTTTAGCGTGATGTCTTGCTTCCAGTCTCGCCCACTCTCGGGCTGCACGCCGCACGATTAATCTACAGTGTCCGCATTCACTCACGATGCGATTGGATGCCTCGCCTGTGGCTCTCACCTAGCTTGGTGTGTGGAACGCTTCCCACAAGCATCATAAATCTTCGCCAATTCGTTCACCGTTTCTTCTGCCAAATGCTGTTCCCGCAAGGATGCGGAACTGAACGGACAACGGACACCCTGGCGGAACCAACAAATGTTCTCCCCGTGTTTGGTGGGTACCAGCCGTTCATTCTGTACTGCTTGGCGGTCAAACTGGTCCTTCACGCCCCATCCGCTGGCCCAATCGGGGTGTTTGCTCGCTGTGCGGTGCAATTCCGCGAGGGTGGAAGCACAGCCGTGGGCGATGCTGGCGGCTTGATTCGAGCGACGAAAGCCGAGCATGGGGTTGAACGCAAACGTTCCCGGAAGCCATTCCGGCTTTACGACGACCACTTCGATGTCCAATAAGTCCCAATCGGACGGGTGAAGGTGTTCGTAGATCGCACGAAAGTCCGTTTGCGCCTCCGCAAATTTCTCAATCTTCTGATTGTACCGCAATTGTCGGGCCCGCGTCATGAGCGCCAGCCACGTCTCGGTGGCTGTTTGCAATTCACGTCCCTGTAAGTTGCGCCGCTTCACTTCCAACGATGCTGTAAACAGCAGATGTGGAACGGAGGCATCGTTGACCCGCGGTCGTTGCGCGATCCGTTTGTTACTGCATGCCCGGTTCAAGAATCTGGCCACGGCGTCCAGCGGCAGGTTATCCATCACGCCCCCGTCGACAAGCTGGTCCTCTCTGTTGGTTTGCAGGAACACCTCCCAGGCCATACGGGGACGGAACACAGCCGGGAACGCGCTGCTGGCCAAAAGCCCGTCCTTCAGGATGGCGTGATCGGTCGGTTTTTCGGGTTCAGAACTCAGGATATTAAGTTCACCTTGTGTCAAATTGGTCGTGGTAGCCAGCAGTTGAATGCCACTCTTGGTGAGAAAGAAGTTGAACAGTTTTGAATCCGGATCCACTTGAGAACCTTCTGGCAACACCAACTCACGTATCAACAACTCCAACGGTTCCGTGCCGAGAATCTCCTGACCTACACCCGAACGATTCAGGAATCCCTGCAGGCGGAATCCGAACAGTTGATGAACCTCGGCAGTGTTTCCATTACGAAGCGCCTTGGTCAGGTCTTTCAGCTCAAACGGGTTAAGGTAGAAGAGGCGTTCCAGTCCGGCGATGACTCGTCGAGAGCGTTCATTGAAGTAACCAAATCGCTCAAGGTCGTAGCGGCGGAAAAATTGATCGGCGTCACGAAGAGAAAAGTGGGAGTCGGCAGCACGGAGAGTCAACCGCCGGACGAAATCAGCCAACCGATCAGTAAGCACCAACCGGTCGATGGCGAGGAATGTTCCCGCCAGTCTTGCGATTTGGGCTGGCCGATGTTCCGGTCTGCAATGGAATACTTTGGCCACCAGCGCCGCCGTTATCGAGCCGACAGAGGCCCCCGCCAGCAGGTCGGGCTGCAATCCAACCTCGTTGAGGGCATTGACGACACCAATCTGAAAGACGCCACGGAAGACCCCACCACTGAACAGAAGTGAAATCGTGGGACGTTTACTGCCCTGCACCCCGTTCCGGTCCCACGGCCAACGCACAGGCGATTCCACAGGCGGCTGAGGGCTGGCCGTGTCGGGTGTGGGCTCGACATTGTAGACAGGTTGCGTGTTCGAGTTCTCCTTCCACTTCGGCCAATCCGCTTTTTTCGAAGTGAGTGGGCGAACACGAAGATGCTGCGGTGATGGTTCCTCCGAGTCATATTTCCCCCGGTTGATAGCACACTGGCGACAGACTTCTGCCACGCCCGGTCCAACGTTCGCCGCACTTCCAGGCAATCGCGCCTCTCCGACAAGCCGTTTATCAATGATGGCCTGACATTTGATGGGCTTGTTTTCGGATCCGGCCGTCTCCTTGATGGTCTGGGCCAACATCACCTCAAGGGAGGCGCGGCAACCGTCAGCCACGGCCTCCACCATTAGTTTGCGACGCTCGTACCGATCGCGAGCGATCAAGACACGCTCGTTGAGATTCAGGGCCCTGTCGGGTTCGATGGGGTGAAGATCGGCGCCGATAACCGTTCTTCCCTCCACGCTCAAAAACGGGTCAAACGGATGTCGTGACGCCAAGGCCCGCCGGTAGAGCTTGACCAATTGGCGTTCCATCCGGGCATCCTGAAATCGCTGCAACCGCAACGCCCGCAGGGCTCCTTCGACCAACCCGGAATAGAGGGGACGTTCCCCGTTCTTTACTCTCCGGTCGGCCTGTGCCGTCTGCTCATTCAGCTTCGCCTTGGTAAGCGGAACGGGAGAGACGGCATAGATTTCGATGCTGGAAATTCTGTCCGCCATCCGAATTTCCTCGTCTGTGCCCGACTTGAGCTTTTGCAGGAGACGCATGATCGCGTACGTCGGCTCGTTGGCGACGTTGACCCCGTCGATATAGAACTCGCCATGCAACTGCTGGACGCGGAAGAAGGGCACCACAGAAGTGGCGGCAACCAGTGCATCGACCACACGTTCTTTCCCTGCGATGGTCTCCAACTGGCCTGTCGAGACGTTGGCGGCAACCACCGCCACATAAATAATCGGGACCCGTCCGCCCTTGTCGTCGCAGTATTTGTCCAATCTTTTCCCCGTTGGTGTGCCAGAACCATTCGTTTTCGATTTGTCGCGATCTGTATTTTCAATAGGCTGGTTCTTGCCTTCGAGCGCCCTGCTCACAACCTCGTCGATATCCATGCGTCCGTAGTAATCGCGGTCAAACAGGCGGATGAACAATGGCTTGAGAATGAACGGTGTGGCCAGATCCTTTTGCAGATCAAAGCTGGCCAGAAATCGTTTTAGCGCCCAACGTCCTAAGTGTCCGCGGGCGGCATAAACTGCCCACAGCACGACCACATCCGCCAGCAGAAGGCCGACAGCAAGTGGTTTGTCGTGACACCAACGACTGCAGTACCAAACCGCCAAACCGATGGGTGAAACGGGTATCAACCACAAGATGAACGTGCACGCCAGCCCCAGCAACCACACTGCGCCGTCCCGCGCTTGGCGGGCGAGCACAGACTGCGTGATTATTTGTTTCGCCGTCCATTTCCGATAATACCCGAAGAAACTGAGGGCGTGCTTGAGAACCCATGTCCTCCCATTGGCTAGGAACCGACGCAGGGAGGAAGCATCTTTCCGTTTGGCGGCGGACTCGATCCGTTGAACCAAGAACTGATAGCTCCCCGCAAGCGCGATCCCGCGGATAATCTGAAACACGGGCGCACAAATAAGAAACAGCTTTTGGCCGGCCAACCACCACAAACCCACCAATTCGCGTGCCTTTCCCCACCACCGGAGAAACGGATTGGGCTGTTCGTTGAGCCGGCGAATCTCCAGCACCCGACGCACGATTTGCGTGACTGTCCCCAGTTTTAGGCGGATCGACAGCAAGTCGTTCACAAGCCGGATCACCCCGAAGCGCGCACTAACGGCTAAGCTGCGCTCGTCGCGCTCCTGTTGATGGTGGATCGGGAGTTCCGGTGGCTGCAGCGGCACCTGCGCATTGACCTCATACGCGTCCGGCATCACCGAACGAATCAACTCCTCGGGCGCATCCCGCTGCGCCTCCAAGATTTCACGGAACTTTGCGACTTGGGCGGCTCGCTGTTCCGTCGACGACAGGTCCTCACCTGCTTTCAATATCTCCGCCACGGCGACCGCATTGACGGCTCCGGCCGATATGCCGGCGACCACGTCAGGTGGATGACTCTTGCTGACAAGCAGTGCATGAGCCACGCCCAATTGCATGGCCGAATCACATCCGCCGCCCGCAAAAGCCAACGCGCGTAACGGTTCGCCGCTCCGACCGATCGTGACCTGAGTCGGGGCCCCCTCTGGCTTCTCCGCTGACACCCCCCCAAGCAGCCAATTCAACAATTTCGCAGACGCAAATAACACGCTCTTGATACCCGTCACCTTCCCCGGGGTGGCCAGCGAATCTGGAGAAGATTGAGTCATCATTGTTCCGCCTTCTTGGCCAAAACCGGGTGCAGGTTGGTGACCGGGGTATGACCCGCGTCAAGTCTCCACTCGTGACACGAGATTCTTACCCCAGACCCACGGTGTTTTATTCGGCTCGAAATCATTCCTTAAGGTAGTTGCCCCAGTAACTTCGCTGGGGCGTTTGTTGCACACTACAGTGGCGTCTTCATTTCGTTTCGGCATCGTACACTCGGTTGACGACGTTCGTTTCCCCTTCGGCTGGCTTTCGCCGGGGGCGTTCCTGATGTAGAAGCCCGTCAGCGGCGTTCCTTGGGTTCATCTCTGAGTCACAATCAACAGACGGTCCCTTGGGGGGTCGATTTCGATACACACGAGCTTCGACCCATTATTTGTTGCGTTCCGAATCTCGTTTTGGACGTCCACGTCGGTCGGTGGCACTGGTTTGATCTCAGTTACATCGTAAGGCATTGTGCAGTCCTCCAATTTACCCATCACTCGGTGGCGTTTGCTAGGTTCTCGTTAATATCCTTCAAGTCTCGACCTCCTTTGCGACGGATAGTCATCAGTGTCATCTTCTTTTTCGCGGCGAGCGCATCCGCATAGTCTTGCGTTTCGTCGGGAGAAAAGGTTTTACCGTCGAGGGTTGTGCCCGCTTTCAGCTTCTTCTTCAGCAAACCGTCCAAGACGCCTTGATCGTGCAACAGATCGGTGTCGGTGAGGGCTGCATAGGCCGCAGCTTCAGCATCGGAGGGCTGGACACTCACGAGCTGTGCACCTCCCACCTGTGCCAGCTTTCTGGCCGCTAGCCCCGTCGCGAAGAATTGCGCCAAGCCCCCAGATGCTTCTGGTCCAGCCGTGCTCGATCCTTTTGCGGCAAACTTTGCGCCGAAGCTCGCGAGCACCGAGTAAGTGTCCAGATTGTTTCCTTCGTTCCCACGATAGAAGATGTTCGTTGCGATCTCGGGGGGGCTGATAGCGCAAGGTTCGAGGCCATTCGACCCCAGGTTCGCGAGCAGCGGCATCCAGACTCCTTCTTGCCGCTTGTATCCGACGACAAGATTCGGTTCCTGTGTCTTGGGATCATAGGAGATGTCGATCCCAAGCTTAGTATTGGTACCGAATATCAGGACGTTGCTGTGCTGCGGAGTATGACATCCAGCCAGGATGACTGTGACGACAACGAGTCTCAGGTTCCACAATCCTATGGACGATCGACTACAACGCATAACCCCTCCTTGGTTATTGGTGAAAGTGTTTGAATCACCTCATCGAGTTGTTGCTGGTTGGCAACGTGAACGACCAACCGACAATCGAGCGGGATGACTTCCTCTCGTTCCCGGAAATAGCCCAACCCAATGCCATTGTGAAAACGGACGCCCGTCCCCGAGACCTCGACCACTTGAACGGAGCCGGTTGTGCTTGAGCTGGGAGGTGTTATCACGCGGACGTAGCCAACGTAGTGATGAACGGTGCTGCCGTCCTCACGCATCGTAGTTATCGGCGTGCAGCCGAAAGCAAATGCGAGAATCATACCAACGCAGATCATCGGGCAACTCGCAGTCATTTCGGCCAGCCTCCATATATGTTCCATAGATCAACTCCGAGCCATCCCGCTACCGCTTCGGAGGATTCGGGAACAAACGCAGGCCTGTGAGGTGGTACTGATTGGGGCGCTCCGGAAAACACGAGGAACATGACACGATCTGAGACGGCGAGGTGCTGCGTCGTCATACGGTACGAGTATTCATGTGTGTCACACACAATGACCACAATATCCGGTGCTCGCACGGTGGGAGGAAGCGACGTGGCCTGCTCGTCCATCGGAACTCGCACAACTCCAATACGACCGACAATCTGCGACTTCCTAGCTTGAATTCCTGCGACTGGCATGATTTCTAGCAAGACGCCGCTCGCCCCGTCTATACAGTAAAACCATGAGTGTTCTCATGGTCCGTTCGGGAAGCTCCAACGCGGTGAAAAAATTGTATGCTGCTGACCGTCGCCTTCTACCGAATATGCAAACCCATTTTCGTCCCCAATGCACAGATTACGGTGTTGACGTTTCCGCGTCCAAGCCGTCAATGATGGAGGCTGGAATCATCCTCGCCGGCGCGGACGCCAGCAGCAGTTTCTCGAACGCCCGCCCGTTATCCTGCCGCGCCTCGTGGCGTCCGCTGACGTGGAGCATAACCACGCCAGCATAGGCCACCCACTCGCGGCCCTTCGCGTCCCGCAATGCGCAGCCGCGGTAGCCAAGCGCTGGACTGGCGGGCACTTCCCCCGTCCACGGCTCCAAGGACTCCCAGAGCCGCTCCAGTCGCGTGGCCACATGCGCCGGCACCGCCCATGTCGGGTCGGGGCGCCCGGAAAACACCCGTGCACTCCCAACCCATTCGGCACGCGCCTTACCGGATCTTGATGTGCCCATGCATGACGACCATAAACGTGCAAAAGCTCGTGTATGGTCCCCGGTCGGCATTACGCGGGTCGGGAATCGCGGCCCCGCTGTTGTCGAGGTTGGTTGCCTGCGTTCCCCCGGGCTTGTGCGTCCAGTAGCCGTTTCGCCCCTTGCGATACCAGTGGAAATCGCCTCCAGGCCAGATCACAAGCGCAACCAAGTGCCCTGCCTTGGGGCACCGGTTGTTCGCCGTCGGGCTGTCGATGAGAGCGTCCGCCACCGCCGCAGGTTTGACGGAAGCGCAAGTCAACGCCGTGTACATCGCCCCAGCCGCCTGGCCCGGTTGCGCGAATGTGTCGGACCGGTAGTTCGTCGCATAGTTATAACAGTTGTTGTTGGACTGCCGCTGGCCGCCATCGTTCCACCAAGCGGGTTCGTACAACGGTGCGCAGTCGCACGAATATTTCACCGGCCAGCGCGGCCACGGCCAAGGCAGCTTCAGCCGCAGTCTCCGGTATCGGTCGATCTCCTTTTGAAGGAGTCCCGGGAAGTTCCTGCCCAGATCGAGCCTCCTGATCGGCCCCGTGCTGCCACAAACGAAGTCCTCAAACGCCTCGTCGGTTGCCCGATGCGCCAAGCGTGCACCAAACAGGTCGCCGTTGGCCAGTCGAAACTGTTTCGGTAGATTATTGGCGGGAGTATCCAACTGTTCGATAACCATGCCCCGATACCCCAAGGTGCCGGTGGGCGGCAGTCCCGCCTCTCCCCTCTCCAGTTTTCGGATGGGCCGCAACCGTTCCATTGCATCCCGCGCCTCGCGCCCCGTCAGATCAATGACGGGATTGGGTCTGCCACTGAATATGTCGATGGTGATGCGCAATGCCACAACCTACCTCCGTTGGTTGATCTGCTTGTCTTCCGGCGTAGTCGGAGCCGACTCCCATGCGTAACACGAGCGCTTCGACTCAAACCTGCGTTTTTTTGTTCGGCTCGAAATCATCGTGTCAAGGTTGTTGCTCCAGTCATTTCGCTGAGCGCAATTGTCGCGTCCGCCAAGGTCTCGCTCACTTCCCGCCGGTCAAAATCCGGAAAGGCCCAACGCGATGTCTTTTCACCCATGGCTAGGCTCGTTGCGCGGGAGCGATCCCAGCGTTCACCAATACCTGGCGGTCCGCGCCGCGCAGCAACTCACGCATCAGTTTGAGGGTCCCCGGTTGGCTGAAGTACGCAGAGTGGATGTTCTCGGCGTCGGCGGCGATCAGGCTGGAACAGTCCACGTCCCACACGTTGTCGGGTGGCGTTGTGGTGCGATCCAAGCCACTCCGACCTAGGCGGCGTTTGCCGAAGTGCTTCAATCCGGCGGACAATCCAAGCACCGGATCACGCCCGGTGTACAGCGCGGTGACACGGTAGGTCAGGTTCGCAATCGCGTCGCCGTCGCCCTTGTCCGTGGTTTCGCCGCCTTTAAATAAATCGTTGTCTACATCGGCGGCGACCATAAGCAGTTGGTTCACAAGGCTGACCAGCAAGGGCTGGTTCTTACGGGTCCAAGCGATCTGCATCGCCTTTTGCAGCAGCCAGTTTCCCATGCTGTGGGCAATGATGGACGTCTTCGCCCGGCACGCTTTGTCGGGGTCGGTAGCCGCAGCAGTTTGGGCGTCGAGCATCTGGTCGTATAATGCGCTGAGAACGCTCGCAAGGTCCGGTGCAGCGCGCCGCGCATCCACGCGATCCGGCAGGTAGGCCGCCGCCGCCCCGTCCGACGGCCAGGTGAAGAGGACACATACGCCCAAGCTATCGTCGCCCGCGAACAGTTGGTTGCAGATGTTCTGGTAGAAGCGGACGGCGTCTTTCCAATTCTCGTTGTAACCGTGCACGAAAAGCGTCACGTGCTGTTGGTCCTCGTGTTCGGCCTGCTCGATCAGGGGAAAGGCGCCCGCCGTAGCGAGCAGCAGATTGACGAACCTGCTTTGCGAGGCCTTCTCCCAGCTTGTGAAATCCTCCAGTTGCACTCCGTCGCTGGTCCAAAACGATAGCGGATTGCTATTTCGGCTCAGGCTTGGTCCAAGTCCGTCGCTCTCCACATTCCGATCAGTGATCATCCAATACTTTGGCGTAGTGCACTCCTTCTATTCTGCAGATGTCCAGCGACTCTTCCGCCCACGAATGCGGACGCGTGCCGGACGGTTGTGAATTGAAATCGTCTCGCCATGACTCTAGTGCCTGCGCTTTGAATTCTCCTAGATGCAACGTGCTACCCGCTGGGAGGAAGCGACGTGGCCTACTCATCCATCGGAACTCACACAATCCAAGCCGGGGGCGACGATCTATGAGACTTCCCAGCCTGAATCCCTGCGATGGCTGTGCTTCTAGCAAAAGGTGGTTCACAGTGTCTATACGGTAAAACCATGATCTCACGAATGGCTCAGCGAGGCGCTGGTGATCGGGGCTCATCGGCGGCATTGATTATTGGGCTTTTATGAAAACGACCTGCTAAGCTGTCCACGGCGTGAGGTGTGTTTCTCCGTGTTCTGGCCTCGGGAAAACACAGTAGGTTGTTCCGGGGTGTTTCGCGTTGACAAGCCGGGTGCATAGAAGTACAAGCCGCGACGGTCGGAGTTTTGTGTGCGAGTTATTCCCGTAGTTCGTCGTCCCGGACGTTGTTTTGCGGCGGACAAGATAACTCCCTGAGCCCGGTTCGCTCCACATCCACGACCACCAGTAGAGGTGGTGTTTGGTGACGGCGAATCTTGTACACGCTTGTGAACGGGCAGCGAAAGCGGTGGCCACGGTGGGCTTTGGCCGATCCGCGCGACCATTGATGTCGGTTGTCTCTCAACCCCATTTGATCAGCCGTGATTCCGGTCGCTCGGGACTTTTCACCAAGCTCCCCCTGAGGCGAGCGGCTCCGTTCGTACGCGCTTGGACGAGAACCGACGTAACGACCTAAAAGAGCAATCACAGATTTCGGTTAGAAACATAGGTGATGATGTGAAAAACAAGACCAACACGATTCGAACAGTGTTGACCGCGAGTCGCAAAGAAGCACCGAAGAACGCGCGGCTTACCGGCAAGATTGATCCTGACGAACGGGTTGAAGTAACTGTCCGGTTGCGCCGCAAATCTGGCGCTGGCGATCCCAGGCCCGTCAATGAATCGCTGACGCGCGAACAGTTCCAAACAAGGTTCGGCGCCGACCCACAGGACGTGCAAAAAATCGAAGAGTTCGCCCATGAACGTGGGCTTGACGTCGTTCAGACCAATCTGGCAACGCGGGGTATGCGCCTTTCCGGCACCATTTCCGCGATGCAAACGGCATTTGGGGTCCGACTCAAATCTTACCAAAGCGGCAAAACGAGATTTCGAGGACGAACGGGGACTATTAGTGTTCCGAAGCAACTCGCATCGATCATTGAAGGGGTGTTCGGCTTGGACAACCGTCCGCACGTTCGCCCACAGTTTCACTTTGCCGAAAACAAAGGCGTAGTCCGAGCCAAAGCTACAGGTGCACGGCCAATGACGCCGGTCGAGGTAGCGAAGCTTTACAATTTCCCCTCCCACCTTGATGGCACCGGACAGTGCATCGCAATACTTGAATTTGGTGGCGGGTATCGCGCGAATGATCTGACGACATATTTCAAAGCTCTGGGCATAAAAAAGCCCTCTGTCGCAGCCGTATCAGTGCTCGGCGGTCACAACGATCCCAATGGTCCGACCAGCGATGCGAACGGTGAAGTCATGCTTGATATCGAAGTCGCCGGAGCGGTTGCGCCGGGCGCAAGTATTGTCGTCTACTTCGCCCCGAACACCGACGATGGTTTCATTGGCGCGCTCAACGCTGCGGTCCACGACAACGTTCGCAAACCGTCGGTGATTTCGATCAGTTGGGGCGGAGCCGAGCGAAGCTCTACTCTCCAATCCTTGAAGGACTACGACAGTACCTGTGCCGACGCCGCAGCCATGGGTATTACCATTACTTGCGCTGCTGGTGATCACGGGGCAGCGGATGAGGAGCAACCTCCGAACAAACGCGTCAACGCTGACTTCCCGGCTTCAAGCCCGAATGTCCTCGCCTGTGGTGGTACCAAGCTCGTGGGACAAGGCGGCGTCATCAATTCCGAGACGGCGTGGAACGATCGGGACGGCTGGGCAACGGGCGGCGGCGTCAGCGAGCGATTCCCCTTGCCGGCGTATCAAAAGTCCGTCGGCGTGCCGAAGTCACTCAACCCCGGCACCAAGGTTGGACGCGGCGTTCCTGACGTGGCAGGCAATGCCGATAGCCAAACCGGCTACATAACTCGTGTGGATGGCAAAAACACGGTCATTGGTGGTACGAGCGCCGCGGCACCACTTTGGGCTGGCCTCATCGCCCTTCTCAATCAAGGTCTCAAAAAGCCGCTTGGCCTCGCGCATCCACGGCTCTATGCGCTGTCGAATAGTCGGTCATTCCATGACATAACGGTCGGCGACAACACCGTATTGCCTGCTCCAGGGTATTCGGCAAAAAGTGGGTGGGACGCATGTACGGGTCTTGGAAGTCCTGACGGCTCGAAGCTCCTCACGGCATTGGCCCACTGATCAAATTACTGAGGATGTCAATCACGTCAACCCGATCATGCACAACAAGTATTTAAGCCAGTCCGAGGAATCGAGCGCGGGACAAAGCTAGCCGCGTCGAATGCGCCCCGCAACCAAAGAAGAAGACACCCGCGCCGTCGCCTTCAACCGACACCGGACGAAAGGGAGATGAGCTATGATAGGAAGAAGAGTTGCATTGGTTTCAAAGAATAGCGCCATCAGTTCATCGGAGGTGATGGATGCGGCGGCACTGCCGAAGCAGGCCACGAGCGATTTCGGTCCAATCTGGAGCATCGTGCTCTCCGAGAGTGCGTTGCAAGTTGCGTTTTTCTATCTCGTAGTACTTCTATTGGCAGGATGCGCCTCAACCAACCCAATGGTGCAATCGCCACCGATGGGGCAAGACCTCCCACCAACTCTCACCATGACGATCATCGTTACTACACCCGCCCCGGCCAGTGACGTCAGCGTCTTTACCGCTACGAAATTGCAGCCTACCGATCCGAGCAACTTCGGGTACGACATTCCAGTGGGCAGTACGGTTCAGCTGGCCCTAGTTGCCAGGAACCATTTTCCCGATCCCAACGGCAACGCGATGGGTGGAGTCAAACAGGCATTGCTCGCCTTCGATTCCCAGCACCCAAAGCCGTATCTTATCGCGGCGGAAAACTCGCCACCAGATGCTACCGGCGAGGTGCTGGACAATATTACCATCCAGGGCGAAAATGGAGCCGGCGGCCCCGGTACCAAGCCCATTACGTGCATCTTGGATACGGGGGGTTCAATCCGCCTATGCCTCGGCCACGACATATGACCAAAGTTACAATAGCATGACCGTAATCTTCTACCCGGTTGCATCGCAGAACGCAGGCCCCGATCCGTCTTTGGGCGCGGGAGACGGTGGCGGCGTGGGAGATGGAGAAGGGGAGGATGGCGGAGAATCATTTGGGCTTGGCACATCGAGCGTTGGTCTCGCAGGCGCCGCCCCGTCCCCAGAGGTCACCGCGCTACGACCCCCGCTGCCCGAACGGCTCCTTCCCGCACCGGCTCTGCAAGAAGAGGGCATTGTTCTTCAGTTTAGCTACCAATTCAATCCTGGCGATCTGCAGAACCTCGTAGTCTGGTTTCTGGGCAATGACGGACATGGCCACGGCCTGAGCGTCCGCGGGACTTGGGAACGACCACCGAACTGGCAGGGTCAGACCGCCACTATCGAAGCCCGTGCCCCGGTCTTGCCAGGAGATTGGACAGTCGACGCGCGGGCATCCCGGGCTTACGTGCCGCTCTTCAAACGCCTCCGCGTACAAGTTCGTGACAACAATCGCCAAGTCAATTTCGTTGCGCGGCCGATAGTGCTCTTGAAACATTCTCACTGAAGTATGTACCAATCAATGAAAACCATTGAATGGAAGGAATAAGTTATGAGCAAGAAGCCTTCAAAGACGGCGTCAAACCCAAATGACAAGTCTGATCTTGTCCTTACCCCCGGAGGTTGGCGACCAAAGTCAAAGGTGCATTTGATAGAACCGGGGCATCATGTGAGCGGAAAGGGGGGAAGACTAAGGGTGATTCATACAGCGACCGGCAAGGTGGTGAAGGACTTGGGAGCGATATCAAAAAAAAAGCCCGTAAACGGGATTAGACGCCCGGCCAGCATTCCGCTCAGAGGAATATCAGCCAAAGTTCGCGGGCTGAAACTACCTGCGCCCAGCACTGGATGGATTGTCAATTCAGCTTGGACAAACAACAGCGGCAATCCGATCAGCTATTTCAGCACGCGGTGGATTGTCCCACCTGCCCCCGCCACAGATAACGGTCAAACCATATTCCTCTTCAATGGCATTGATACCGCGCCCACGGGTGGTTTCATCCTCCAACCCGTCTTGCAATGGGGGGGCTCCAACGCAGGTGGCGGCAGTTATTGGTCGATCACCAACTGGTATGTTGGGAATGGATCGGCTATGTACAAATCCCTGATCAAGGTAAATCCAGGGGATGTTTTACAAGGCATCATGAAGTTGACCGTGCGCTCTGGCATGAATTTCAGCTATCTCTCCTCCTTTGACAGCTTTTCGGCTGCCGATTTGCAGGTCACTGATGTTGACGAACTCGTTTGGGCTAATGAAACATTGGAATGTTACGGTTTGACTCAATTTACCGACTATCCCGACGCCATTCTTACGGCGTTTCATGATATTGAGATAAAGTTAAGAACTCAGGAAACCCCTAGTATTATTGACAGTGAAGCCACGATAAACTGGGCGGCCCAAGATCGAGTCACCGACAACGGCCAACAGTGTATTATTGTCAGCAGCGACTCGCCCGGTGGTGATGTTTATCTTTATTACAAGAAGGTCGTGCAGGATATCTACTTTATTACAGACAAGAGTACTTTCGGGAAGGATGAAGTCACCGACGCAATCGCGAACAGTGACGGCAAATTCGCGAATGCCTTCTGGCTGGTTTTGGAGGGATTTACGATTGACCAGATGACCATCGACCAGCCCAGCCCGCTCGCGCCGGTTTTGTCCGGACAATTCAAGAATCTGAACGGCATTTCCATTCTTCCAAGCAATTCGGTTCCCGAATACGAGCGTCCAGATGATCTTTACACGCCTCAGCGGATTCGGTTTCCCTTCGACATTCAATTCTCCTCCGCAGCCTTGAATTCCTTTCCGGCGTCAGGAACATCACAAGAAGTGTTGGCCGCAGCCATTACTATCGGTGGAAACACTTTCAATGCTCAAACGCTTTTTGAATTGGTTGCCGGTGCGGATCCCTATTTCACCAATGTTGATCCCGCCCAGAATAACGTTTACTGGTTAAGCGAGGACTTGAGAGTCTTCACCGCGATTCCCGGTCAGAACAGCATTCCCGTAGCCGGTGGCCCCCCGTTCAGTGCGGACAATATTGCCGGGGCTTACGACTACATCCAGCAATTACTGGCCCACTTGAACGCCAACTACAGCGACCCCGGTGGCACCGATCCGTTCAACACCGTGCTTCCCAGTCAGGCGGGTGCGTTGACCGGTGACTCTTCGGTAACTCCCTTTACCTTCGACTTCTCCAATGTTTTTGACCCGAGAATATTTTCCAATTACAACTTTGCCATTGCAAGAGTTCGTCTACGCGGGACTGCCGGTGCATCTGGTGCCGCCTCAAACGTAAAAGTGTTCTTCAGGCTCTGGTCAACTGAGACAGCTGACACGGATTACCAAATAGGATCAACTTATCCCAGCACTCTTGATGCAAACGGCCTGCCTGCTTCGCCCCAAGTGGGCGCCGATCACCATACGCTCCCCTTCTTTGCCACGGGCAATCTGTCGGGCAACACGGACTACAACGCCGGCGGTATCAACAACCGAACCATACAAATCAACACAGGAGATAGCGTTTGGGCCTATTTCGGATGCTTCCTGAACCTCTACGATTCCGGCAACGTAGTCGACGGCCAACAGATACAACATTGGCTAAACGGCACGCACCATTGCATTGTTGCGCAAATCGCCTACGACGATGCGCCGATTGTGAACTCTAATGGCGTGACCATGAATCCCGAGAACTCAGATAAGCTCGCACAGCGGAATTTGCAGATCACTCTGTCTGACAACCCGGGCCTACCGGCTACGCATCGAATTCCGCAGACTTTCGACACTCGCCCAAGCCCACCATTAACGGGGCAAGCTGGAAATCTGCTGGATTATCCGGACGAGTTGATGATTGATTGGGGTGATGTACCAGTCGGCAGCGCCGCAAACATTTACTGGCCGCAGGTAAATGCTTCTCAGGTAGCGCAAATTGCATCGCAATTATACAGTAACCACTCGCTTTTGGCGGTCGACGCCAACACCATACAGTGCCGGGTTGTCAAAGGCGTCACCTACATTCCCATTCCGCCCGGCGCAGGGCAGAATTTCGCAGGTTTGTTTACCGTAGATTTACCTCCTGCAGTGGTGAAAGGTCAGGAGTTCAATATCATTGTTCGGCGCGTAACCACTCGGCGACCTCGAGAAGAAGTCATTGCCGGTCCAGCAGCAGTTGCGGTTCCGGCGGTGGCCAAAGGTGTTCCCGGCAGGCCGCCCTCGGAAGCCATCTTGGTTAAGGCCGGCTTCAGGAATTGGCGCTATGTCGTCGGCACGTTTCAGGTCAAGATCCCGGTTACGGACGGCAAAGCAATGCTATTCCCCGAGGAAAACACGCTCGCCATCATGAAATGGCGATTTCAACAGATGGCGCCGTCCAACCGATGGTACCCCGTGTTGAAAAGATACATTTCCTACATTTCTGCGAGAGTAGATGGTCTCGGAGGAAATGCTGCCGCTATTGAACCTTCTCTTCAGGGCGTTCCGCCCAGACGGAAGAACCGGCGTGAAGCGGATATGGGGTATACGGGCAAAGTGTGCGGACTTATTTACGACCGTTTCGGCGACTTCGAGGGCTTTATTCTGGACACGGAAGATGGTGAGCGAAAATTCCACGCTCGGGAAACCGAAATAGAACTTGTCGTGCGCCGGGCTTGGGCTGAACGAATCGTGACCACAGTATTCGTTGAGCAACATGCACCGCACCGTTTAGAGGGGATTGTGCTTCATTGTCCACCAAGGCCATTTCAACATTAAGGCAAGATGGCGTGAAACTTTTATCCAGAGCACGCTCGCAACAGAACGCAACCTAAACGAAGGGAAACAAACCTATGGCAGAGCATAAATTCACCGTGGACCTCTCCGGTCTCGAACTCAATGAAGCCGAGCAGGCGCGAATCAGCGGCGCGCTTCAACGCGCGGCGATGGACGAAATTGCCGCCTTGAGCGCAGCGCGCGGGAAGGGCGTGAGCCTGGATCTCCAAACGAAGTTCTTTCCCGGCACCAACGGCGGCCGCCTCTTGGTCGCGTTGAGACAGGCAGAAAGGTAAGCGCATCGCAGTCGCCGTTATCGTCACACCGCATGACTTGCGTTAATAACAATCACGTTCCGATGTGTCCCAGCGCTCCTCCACAAGAAGGAGCGCTGCTCCTCGGGCGTTTCACTGAGGATGGCTCGCTTGCTTTCGCGGCAAAGCCACTGCCTGCCACGGAAACCTTTCTGGCTACCGCGTCGGAAGCGGGCGACATCGGAAAACGCTTTCGTTTTGCGGCCCGCTGCATGCAGTCGGCTTGCTCGAGATGGCAAGACGGAAAGTGCGCTGTTGGCCTGGCTGCCGCCCGTGCGGCTGATGCACACCCGACGGAGATGCCACAAACTCTTCCGGCGTGCGTCATTCGCTCTCAATGCCGATGGTTCGCGCAGGAGGGTGCCGCTGCCTGCCGCATTTGCCCCCATGTCGTTTATGACATGAACGATGAGGAGCAGGGTCGGAAGTAGTGGATGTTCTGCTGCCGTCGGCTTCAAACTGGAGGATTCACAAGGCGGGGTGATCGTCGTCGTAAGTCGTTGGTCGGATTGAATGCCGCGACCAATCACCGCAAAGGAGAAAATGTTGCGGCCTTACGCAACCGAAGAATGCGGCGTCGCAAGAAGTGCATGGGGTGGATCTTATCGCGCGCAGCACTTCAAACCCTGCAGAGATCAGATTCGCACACCGTGATTGATTTTCTGCTTCCGGTCGCCGAAGTCCACCGGCATTTCAGAGAAACCAAGGCGGGCGACGCTCTTGCACATGCGGGTGATCTCGTTGACCACGCGCCGCAAGTTGTGCTTCGGAAAGCGCTCCGCGATCAGCAGCCGGACGTTGGCGGTGATGTCGTTGGCCATCAATTGCAGCGTTTCACGTTCGCCGCGCAAAAAGTCGCTCAGCACTTGGCGCGGATTCTCGCCAGTGCGCAACACATCCAATGGCCCACGCGCCTTGGCGTAGGTGGAAGCTACGGGCGAACGGTCAATGACGGCATATTCCAAGCCATGCTCACAAACTCGCTTGCACAGAACAACCTCGTTCTGGTTCAAGCGGATCAGCGGAGCGCAGACTTCCCACGGACTCCCATCCCCGAGCGAATCCGGCAACTCCGCATGACCTAAATCGGCTTGGGCATCCAAAGAGCCAAGCGTCCGCGCAGCCATTTCTACCTCACGCAGCTTGTCGCCGATCAGGCAGAGCGTCTGGTAATCGCTCTTGATCGCTCCGAAAGCTTCGAAGTACGCCGCGTTTTCCGCGTCGCTCATCCTTTTCAAGGCTGGTGGCCTTACGCCCTCTTGGTATTGGCCCTTTCTCTTGATCATGGCCTTCGTCCCCAGGGCCTATTCGGCCTCCAAGAGCTTAAGAAGTTCTGACCGTGGCACGAGCAGTTTTCCCCGCAGAACGCGACAAGCTCGGAGTTTTCCCCGCTGAATCATCCGGTATACGCTGAAGTAATGGACCCCCAATAACTGCGCCGATTCCTCGACGGAGTACGCCAAGCGTTCCGAATCAGGCTGCAGTGCGGGCGCCTCCGGTACGGCCACAGATCCATCGTTCCCTGACATTGCCCACAAGTGTAGCGGTTGATTTCCGCATCACTGTTCCCATTTGGGAACGAAGAATGGGCTCCGCCGATGTTGAAAACTCGGCCATCAACTATCAGGCACATAGGCAGTTCGAAGCATCGTTTACACATACAAACATCGAGCTCTTCTCCGTTTGTCACTCGCATACGTTGACGATCCTACAGCAGTAAGAGTCGCTCCATTTCTCGCTATCGGGAGCATATCAATTGACTTGTCGAAAAGACGCCGCTGCGGTTAAATGATGCGCGTCGGAGAGGCGGTTTTGCGGCCATGTCTTCCGAACCACAGGCGAGTTCGATCTTTCCTCGAACCGATTGGGCCGAGTTAAGTAAGGCGGCTGAGGGGGATGAAGCGCGTCTCGATCGGCTCATTCGTCAGTATTGGGCACCCCTGAAGATTTTCCTTGTGGCGACTTTTCCCGGGTTGAGGGATCAGGCCGAGGTTCTGTTACAGGAATTCGCCGAGGACAAGATCCTCAAAAGAGGCTGGCTGCAACGCGCTGACCGAAGCCGAGGACAGTTCCGTCATTTCCTGAAGACCAGCCTGCGGAATTTCATCCTGGATCGTTTAAGTCGAACGGAGGTCAAGCACGCGCCCGTGCCGCTGGAAGAGTTGGAGCAGGAGTTGCCCGTCGAGGAGGCGGTTTCGGAAGCGTTCGATCAGATGTGGGCTCGCACGGTGCTCGCCGAGACAGTGCGACGGATGGAAGCCGATTGCAAGAACTCAACCGCCGATCAGCCGCGGCGCGGTTACATTTGGGAGATGTTCCGTATCCGCCTGCTGGCACCGATCTTTGACGATGTGAAGCCAGTCCCTTATGAACAATTGATTGAGCGATTCGGACTCCGATCTCCGACTGACGCCTCGAACATGTTGTTAAGCGCCAAGCGTATGTTCAAGATGCACTTGAACAATGTGATCAAGGAATACGCCGAGCAGGATGCCGCCACGGCCATGGAAGTCCGGGCATTGGAAGAAGTTGTTTTCCGGATGGCGAAACGGAGTTGAGAGGCGCGACACGTGCAAGATCCGGCGACCAAACCAGTATTGATAATAGAATCATTATGTCCGAATCCGATTCTTCTGCAGCGGTGCTAAGAGGCCGGCCAAAAAGTCTCGCCGCATTGATGGAGACTGGGGCGGAGCATGCCCGGCTTTGGGGGGCGGATGAGTTGGCGGCCATTTTCCAACACCAGATGTCCGCGCCGGTCCTTGTGGACCTAGGGGGGTTCGATCCTGGTACGGCAGTGAGACTCAAGACCTTGAGTGAAGCTCAGGGGTTGCTCCTAAAAAGTTTTTCAGATCTGTTTCACCATCCGTCGCCGCCTATCGAACTGCTGAGACTTACCAAGGAGTTCGCCAAGGCGAATATGGATCGTCCGGAAAGTGGCTTGCCGACGGAGATTGTCAGCGTGCTTTACTACACGAGTATTGCTGCCGCGCTCGTCCGACTCGACGCCCGGATTTCACAGCTAAAGGACACGGATCTGCGGCGCGGCCTACTTTGGGCCAAAGAGCAAGCATGGATTGACGAAGAAACCAAGGCGTTGTTGCTCACGGCTCTGGAGAAAACTCCCCAAGAAAACGACTAGTGAAGCGGTGTTATGAGCAAGGACGTGTCACAACAGAAGCCTGACGAACCGCCTCGTCCGGTCTCGTCGTTCGTAGGACCGATCGCCGAGTTAATCGGTCACAGCATGCTCTCCCCGCCTTCGCGCCCCGGTGTGCTGGCCACAGTGGATCGCTTCGAGGTTCTACGCGTTTTGGGGGGCGGCGGGATGGGCGTTGTGTTGCTGGCCCGCGATCCTAAGACAGGGCAGGATGTTGCGATCAAGATGATCAAACCTGATCTGGTGACGGACCAGCAGATCGTCCACCGGTTTGTAAAGGAGGCGGGGCATCTGCAGCGGTTGAGGCATGCGAATGTAATGCCGGTACAGGAAGTTTCAGACCGTCCCCAAGGGCCCTATTTTGTCATGCCCTATTTCGACCGGGGGAGCCTAGCAAAGCGGATCCAGCCAGGACGGTCTTTGGAGCCGGCGGTGGTACTCGACATCGCCTCGCAGATTGCCGAGGGGCTGCGGTATGCGCACCGGCACGGAATCATCCACCGGGACCTCAAGCCAGCCAACATCCTACTGGCGGCGAATGACAGGGCTTGTCTAGCCGACTTTGGCCTCGCGCGAACCATGTTCAACGACACCATCGTGGATGTCGAGAGCCACCAATGCGAGGGGACGGCGCCGTACATGTCACCCGCCGTTGCAGCCGGTAATGCCGAGGACACACGCTGCGATATTTACGCATTCGGCGCGCTACTTTACGAAATGCTGACAGGGGGACCCCCTTACACAGGCCAAACCACGAAAGAGATCCGCGAGAAGATACTTGCTGGCCCACCCAAGCCAATTACGGCCGTGAATCCGAAGGCCGACCAAGGGCTCGTCACTGTCGCCGAGGGCGCCATGGCGCGCGAGCTCCGTGATCGATATACGGACATGGCAGATGTGCTGGCGGATTTGGAGATCATTAAGGATGGCAAAGCTCCGGTGGGTTCGCGTGGCATGGGGAGAAAGGTGGGGCGCAGATTGCGGCGGGCTCGACAGATTCCGAAAGCCTTTTGGATTCCAGCATGCTGCGCGGGGGTTGCGCTGGTCATCTGGTGGGTCTGCCTCAGAAACGACGTGCTGAGCGTTACCACACTAGCTGGACAAGTGGGTGTCAGCGGTAGCACGGATGGCAACGGTCTAAAAGCCCTCTTTCGTTTGCCGGGCGGCGTAGCGGTAGACAGTGAGCGCAATGTTTATGTGGCCGACACTGCCAACAACACCATTCGGAAGATTACCCGGGATGGAGTTGTAAGTACCTTAGCTGGGCGACCGGGCAGCGGCGGCGCCGACGACGGCTCTGGCCCCAACGCGCGCTTCTTGGGGCCTTTTGGTATCGCGGTCGACAAAACTGGCAATGTTTATGTGGCCGACACCGGCAACAACACCATCCGAAAAATCACTCGGGATGGAGTTGTAAGTACCCTGGCCGGGTTGGCTGGACACCCTGGTGATACCGACGGCATTGGCAGCAACGCGCAGTTTCGCAATCCTTGGGGTGTGGCAGTGGATAACGAAGGAAACGTTTATGTAGCGGATACGAGCAACGACACGATTCGAAAAGTCACGCCAGCAGGCGTGGTCAGCACCTTGGCCGGGTTGGCGGGCAACAGTGGTAGCACCGATGGTATTGGCGGCACGGCGCGATTTAACAACCCGTATGCTGTAACGGTGGACAGCGCGGGTTACGTGTATGTGGCCGATACCGCCAACAACACGATCCGCAGGGTTAGCCCGAATGGCGTGGTCAGCACTTTCGCTGGGCTGGCCGGGTGTTTGGGCAGCGGGGATGGTTCCGGTATTAATGCGCAGTTTTGGAATCCTCAAGGCATCGCTGTGGGCAGGGACGGCGATATTTACGTAGCGGACACCGACAATTTCACGATTCGGAAGATCACACGGTCGCGAGTAGTTAGCACTCTTGCCGGGCAAGCGGGCGCTCCTGCGGGTTCCGCCAACGGGACTGGGTACGGAGTGCGATTCTCCTCACCCGACGACGTGGCTGTGGACAGCGAGGGCAATGTTTACATCGTGGACACTAACAACGACACGATCCGCAAGGGTAGTCTTCGAGGGAAGAGCAAGGTGATGAGATTCTTCAGCAACTTCAGGGGTAAAACAGCATGAATAAGGTTGCGTGTTCAATGGCCAAGCGGAATACCGCGCTTGCTATTGCCTGCATCGTCCTCGGGTGGCCCTTGTGGGGTGCTGGCAGCCCCGGCAGCGCTCAAACGCCGCCGGCAGGTCTATCACCCGGATTGCGAGAGATTATCAAACTTGTTCAGGCCCAGATGAATGACGATATCATTTTGGCATATATTAAAAATTCGGGCTTCACCCTCACGGCGAACGACATAGTTTACTTGACCAAGGAAGGGATTCCGCAGGATGTGATCTCCGAACTGTTGAAAACTTCGCCCCCTCCCGCTCAGCCAGAACCAAATCCACCGCCAAGCGTTGTGCCGACTCCAACCCTGCCCCCCGCATTGCAGAATATCATACGGCTTACGAAAGCCGGCGTCAGCGACGACATCATTCTGGCTTACATCAAAAACTCCGGCTCAACGTTCACGTTGACTGCTGATGACATCCTCTACTTGAAAGCCCAAGGGCTCTCTGAAAAGGTCATCGCTGCATTGCTCCAAGCACAACCTGCCGGCACCACCCTAGCCGCCAATAGTAAGATCAATTTGTCTCCTCAACCCCCGTCAATCGCTGAACCGCCTCCACTCGGCTCTGGCCGTCAGAGTCCAACCCCGGCCAATCCGTCTGCAAGCAATCCATCGCCAAGCAGCGCGTCAACTTGGACGCAAACGAGCGCGCCCAATGGGACGTGGGAAAACATCGCCTCTTCGGCGGATGGCACCAAACTGGTGGCGGTAAACCACGCCAGTATATACACATCGTCCGATTCGGGAGCGACTTGGAAGTTGACCAGTGCACCAAGCAAGAACTGGTTCACCATTGCCGCTTCGGCGGATGGCACCAAACTGGTGGCGGGGGAGCGTGATACCGGCCAGATTTACAGATCTTCCGATGGAGGCGCGACCTGGATTCAAACCGGCGGCGTGCCCATCAACCACGTATCATCAATTGTGTGCTCCGGAGATGGAACCAGATGCGTGGCAGTAGCAGGTGGGCCCGCTGAAATTGGCCCGATTTACGTATCTTCGGATTCGGGAGCGACATGGACTGCAACCAGCGCACCCAGCGAACATTGGGCATGCGCCGCCTGTTCGATGGATGGCACCAAGCTGGTGGCAGTGGTCATCGATGGCCCTATTTACAGGTCGCCCGATTCGGGAGTTACATGGACTGCAACCGGCGCGCCTAGCAAGCATTGGCAGAATGTCGCCTCTTCGGCGGACGGTACCAAGCTGGTAGCGTGCGCCAATAACACAGAGATTTACATTTCGTCCGATTCCGGCGCAACTTGGAGAGCAACTGGCGCTGCCGCCCGTGCTGTTGCCTCTTCGGCGGATGGAACCAGATTGTTCGGCTTGTGTGGTGACCTAAAGGCATCCTTTGACTCTGGAGCAACGTGGACGACAATCACCCCAAACATAGATGGAGGGTGTAACGGAAATGTCACCTGTTCCACAGATGGAACGATGGTGGCTGCATCAATCTATGGCGGGGGAATTTACTCGTGGCACCCTTATCCGACCGGGAATGAGGTGTCCACCACTCAGCCAGTGCCTTCGTCGCCCGAACCTCCAGCTGAGCCTCCGCCCTCACCCGCGTCCCCAGAGATGAACTTTGCCTATTTTCAGGATCAACTGGCGCCCTACGGCACCTGGGTCGATGTGCCGGGATATGGCCAATGCTGGCAACCATCTGACCTCGCTTCCGGCTGGCGCCCTTATTACGATGGCGGGAACTGGGTCTATACCGACGCCGGTTTGTACTGGCAGTCGGACTATCCATGGGGGGCCGTAGCTTTTCATTATGGCCGCTGGTCTTGGGTTGGGGGTTACGGATGGATCTGGGTACCGGGTTACGAATATGCGCCGGCATGGGTTGTCTGGCGTCATACTGATGGATATGTGGGCTGGGCGCCGTTGCCCGCAGGCGCAGTCTGGATCTCGGGTGGTTGGTGGGAATACCGCGGCGCCCGCGTGGCGGCGGATTACGATTTCGGTCTAGCGGTCTCGTTCTTCGTGTTCGTCGATTACCACCACATGTGGGAGCACGATTATCATCCGTACGTGCTGCATCACGAGGAATTGCATCGCGTCTATCGGGAAAGCGCCATCAACCGGCTCGGCCGGGACGAACATGGCAGATTCGTCTACGAAGGATTGGACCGAGAACACCTTACGCGGTTCACAGGACGCAAGGTAGATGTGGTGCGACACGAAGAGTTACAGAAGCGTGAACGTGTAGTGCTCCAGAATGACCACGCTGGAGCCGTAGAAAGGTTACGTTCTCAGTCGGTAGCGCCTCGCCCAGGAGAAGTCAAACTTCAACAGCGCGCAAGTACTGCTACTAGTTTTGATGGACTGGCTGCCGGGTGGGGGGCGACTGGCGGTGTTAATCCTCGCTACAGGCCAAATGCCATGGCAATGAAGCCACAGGGGACCAGAGAGCAGGCAGACAACGCCCAGGCTGGTCAAAAAGGTTCTGAGTCTGCCTTAGCGATGCGAAAATTCCTCAACGCCATGAAACAATCTGTCCCAACAAAACCAGAACAGAATGGCGACCACAACAAGCCGAGCGAGAATAAGGATCAACAAAAACCAGGTGGCAACCAGTAGCAGCTTTAGTCCATTCGAAGAACGTTTGGGCCATTCCGGCAGTCCGCCATGGATTGGAGTCGACAGGCATTTCCGGAATGGATTCTCAATTGAGGTGCCAAAACAATGAGCGGGCCATTCCGGAAGTGCGTGCGCCGAGGCTGGGCCAGCTAGACACCGGACAGGCTGAACCGTTTCCACACATTGGCGGTCACGCGCGTCTTGTCAGCCAAGGGTTATGGCAACACTCAATTTTGGCTGCTGCCGCTCATTTCACTGCTCTGCAAGATTTCAACGCCTGAACCGTACAGGCTAGTGAAGCCGGGCGAAGGATGCACGGTTTGAAACGGAAGGGCCTGAACCGAAGTGGTTGATGATTTTGACCATGAGTCGTAGAACACTCTCGAAGGGAGCGCCCATGAAAACGATAAGATTGTCAAGTGGAAGAGTCGCATTCGCTGTTGTATTCATCACGATCGGTTGGATGTTCTGGAGCGGGGGCAACGCTTTCACCGCTGACCAAGCGCCACCGTCAAATCTATCACCGGGATTGCAGGAGGTTGTAAAACTGTCCAAAGCGCAAATGGGTGATGATGTCATTCTGGCATACATCAAGAACTCGGGCGCGTCGTACACCTTAAGCGCCGACGATATCCTGTATCTCAAGAGCCAGGGAGTATCGCAAAACGTAATCTCCGCGTTGCTGCAAACCAAGTCTGCTGCGTCTGCACCTTCGGTATCGCCTCCGCCACCGCTCGCCGCTTCTGGGGTACCCCCCGAGCCAGGAAGTGAAGAGCCAAGTGCTGCCCCGACCCCTACGCCGCAAGTCCCCGTATTCCAGTCCGTGGCGAATACCGGCAATGCCGAAGCAGGCTTCTCCGCACTCGTGCAGGAGCATAACGGCTACACTTTTGAGATGAAGGAGTGCAAGCTGGAGGATCGGCAGGATAGACCTGCGAATGACGGACGGCCCCATCTACAACTCGCATGCAAAGTCTTGGTCACGGATAAAATGGGGGATAGAAAACTCAGTATGTGTGCTGAGAAAGACAGTGAACATACGAGGGTCATAGATGACATGGGCAACGAATACAACTGCAGCGGCGGATCTTTAGGCAGTAGCATTATGCGTTATTGGGGTGGCCTTTGGCCTGCAGAACTGGTTCTCCCGTCGGGTGTGCCGGTTAATGCGACGTTGTCTTTTGGCGTAAACCAGGGCGTCGGATATTTTTCACAGGAAGCCAAATCGCTCGCTATCCTCGATATAGTGTTCAAGAGTAATGATACGGGCGCGGGTTCATTTCATATACAGTTCAAGAACGTTCCTATCCCGCTTGTTGAGGCTCCACCAGCGCCTGTCGCGACCGCCCCACCTCCGGCACCAGAGAGCGGAGCGTCAACCGTTTCTACGGCTCCTGCGCCTTCTGCAGAACCAGTGGTAAACGCTGATTATGTTCAACAGCAACTGTCGCCCTACGGCTCTTGGGTGGATGTGCCGGGCTATGGCCAGTGCTGGCAGCCGTCCGACCTTCCTCCTGGCTGGCGTCCCTATTATGACAGTGGACACTGGGTCTATACCGATGCGGGTATGTATTGGCAGTCCGATTATCCTTGGGGCGCCATCCCGTTTCATTACGGCCGGTGGGCTTGGGTTGGAGGCTACGGCTGGATCTGGGTGCCGGGTTACGAATATGCGCCAGCATGGGTAATCTGGCGTCATGCAGACGGATATTTGGGTTGGGCGCCGTTGCCTTACCGAGCAGTGTGGGTCGCCGGCGGTTGGTGGGAATACCGCGGTGTTCGAGTCGCTGCTGATTACGACTTCGGTTTCGGCCCGTCCTTCTTCGTGTTTGTGGGTCACGATCATTTGTGGGAGCACGATTACCACCACTTCATACTGCATGGGGAAGAATTGCATCGCATCTATCGGGCAAGTGTAGTCAATCGGATTGTCAGGGACGAACACGGCAGATTCGTCCACGACGGGTTGGATCGGGCGCACTTGGAGCGGTTCACAGGACGGAACATTGCGGTGGTGCCACATGAAGAGTTACAGAATCGCGAACTTGCAGTGCTGCGGGCTGATCGTGATCGAGTCGTAGGCCACGAACCTCCCATCAAACCGCACGGGAAACTCCGCCAGGGTGAACCCAAGCAGGGAGAACCACGGCAGGGACAACCCAAACAGGGAGAGAAACCTGGACAGCGAGAGAAGTCTGGCGAGGAAAAGCATAAGGGAGACAAGAAGGACCAAAACCAATCGAAGGGCAACACCAACCAGCATTTTGCTCAGGTGAAGGGCTCTGCGAGTTCTTAGCAATCGCGCTGAACGCAAATCTCGTCACCGACGGAGAAAAAACGATGAAGACGACACTTCGCGGACAAGCGGTCGTGGGATTCGCAGCAGCGACGCTGCTCATAGCTGGATGCACAACACCCGAAGGGCGACCTGACCGCACCGCGACGGGGGCTCTCACAGGCGGCGCAATTGGGGCCGCCACCGGCGCGATTATTGGCAACTACGCGGGCCACAATACTGCCGGAGGTGCCGCCATCGGCGGCGCTATTGGCGCCCTGACGGGTGGCATCATCGGTCACGCGATGGATCAGCAGCAGCGCGAAATCCTTGCTCAGCAAAGTCCGCAGACGCTTGTGCGGGTGGAACGGGGCCAGCCGCTCGGATTGGCGGACATCAAGGCGTTGGCAAAGGCCGGCATTGGCGACGAGGTCATCATCAGCCAGCTACGCAATTCGCACATGGTCTATCACCTCAGCACATCGGAGATTATCGACCTTACAGAGTCAGGTGTCAGCCAAAGGGTCATTGCCTTCATGATCGACCCGCAGGGGATGCATCCACCGTCGATAGCTCAACCTCCGCCACCACCGACACCTGCACGTCAAGCCACGCCGGTGATTGACAGTGCTCAGGCGTTAGACGGGGGAACCAGCCTCAGTCTGCCTTCTGGATCCCAACTATATGTGTTCGGAACTGTAAACGGCGGCGCGTTCACGACGAGCACGTTTCAGTACGGTCAAACCGTCTCCCTCACCGACGCAAACCCGGGCTTTATAGCGGCGGAGCTTGCTGCGAGCACAGCCAACGTCAACAGCTACACGACTGCCACCATGTATCATGTGATCGGCGGCTTCGGGGTGTCCCACTTCAGCTATGCTCAGGGTTTTTACGGAGCGAACCCGGGCCCAGGTGCGCACTCGGCCTCAGTACAGCTCACCTTGAGTGCGCCTGCATTGGTTATCCTTTTGGGGGAGGCAAGTTCGCAGCAGCAGCTGGCTTTCTCCGGACTACCAAATCTCGTCACCGACGTGCCATATACCACCAGTGTGGCCTTGTCGATAGCCCACGCCTACGTGACTCCGGGAACGTACACCGTCCAACAAACTTCACTCGATACCGCTGCGGGTCAGGATCCAAATCACATGGTTGATTTGCTCGGGGTTCTCGTTCTTTCAGACGAGCCAAACACGGCGGTCTCCAGCAATCCGTCGATTCCGTTACCCGCGTCCGTGAGTACCGGTGTTTCCAGGACATCACGTCCATCGCCTTCTTCACCGCCATCTCCTCCGTCGACATCCGAACCACCAGAACCGTAACCGATCTGAGCGGCTCTATGCGCACTTTCCTCATCATAATGGCTCTTATCGCAAGCGTCACGGTGACGCACGGGAATACGAATCAAGTTCCCACTAACTCTCCGCCAAGTAATCCTCTGATCGAGCCGTCGTCCGCCCTTTCATTCTCGGGAGTAAAACCGGACCCGGCCGACATCAGGGCCGTTGCCGACGGTAACATTGCGTTCGCACTCGACCTGTATGGCAAGTTGCGAACACGTGAAGGCAATTTGTTCTTCTCGCCCTACAGCATCTCGACTGCGCTGGCAATGGCTTACGGTGGCGCGCGTGGCGAAACGGAGAAGCAGATGGCTCAAACATTGCACTTCAACCTCTCTACGGACAAACTGCACTCAGCTTTCGCGACGCTGGAGGCAAACCTCAACGCTGTGCAACAGAAAGGTGAGATCAAGCTCGCCGTGGCCAACTCGCTGTGGCCGCAAAATGGCTTTGCGTTCCTCCCGGACTATCTTGCCCTCTGCCAGGAGTACTATGGCACGTCAATCACTCCCGTGGATTACCAAGGTGCGACAGAAATTGCCCGCAAGACGATCAACGACTGGGTCGAGGCCAAAACCAACAAGAAGATCGTCGAGTTGCTCAAACCCGGAGCACTAGACAGATCGACCCGGCTCGTGCTGGCCGACGCGATCTATTTCAAGGGCAATTGGGCCAGCCGGTTTGACGCCAAGCGCACGAAGGACGAGCCGTTTCACGTATCAGCGACGAAAACCGTGAAGGCCCCACTGATGCAGCAGACTGCGCATTTCGGCTACGCCGAGTCCCCCGACCTGCAGGTCCTTGAACTGCCGTATGCGGGCGACGATCTCTCGATGCTCGTGCTCTTGCCGCGCAAGGTGGATGGACTCAATGATTTGGAAGCACAATTAACGACACAGAATCTGTCTGCTTGGACAAGAGGCTTGTGGGCTCGAAAAGTAGACGTGTTCCTGCCGAAGTTTAAGGCGACCTCCGAGTTCAGTCTTGTCGGCACGCTGGCCGCGCTGAGAATGACGGACGCTTTTAATAGTCAGGCTGATTTCTCCGGCATGGACGGTAAGAATGATTTGTTCATCAGTGCTGTCGTCCACAAGGCATTCGTCGATGTCAACGAGGAGGGCACCGAAGCCGCCGCGGCCACCGCGATCCACGTGGCAGCATCTGCGGCACCGCGGAATCCGCCGCCAGTGCCAGTCTTCCGCGCTGACCATCCGTTCTTGTTCCTCATCCGCGACAACCGCACCGGTAGTCTTCTTTTCCTTGGCCGTGTCACCGATCCAACCCGGTGAACGGGAGGACAAGAAGTCGCTTACCCGAACATTCCCAATAATTACAACCATCGCGTCAAGCGTTGTGGTGGCGGAGGCAAAGCTCGGCATTCTTTTTGAGTTGCGTGCAAGATTTCGCGACGGACGCCGTAAAGGCCTATGAGGCCGCATTAAGGATGCGCGACCTGAAAGGAAAGAACCCAAGCGGGTTCGGGCACTGAACCAGAACGAGCGCCAAAGGCGGTTTTCGAATAAGCGGCACAGGAAGGAGAACACGATGAAAGCAGGAAATCGAAGTCTGTCTAAGCTGGCAGCATGCGTGATAGTGGCGGTCAGTTTTCTGCGCGGGCCTTTTTGTCCGATAGCAGCCACCGCCGAATGGGTGGATAACTTCACGTCTGACAGCATCTTGAACACAGCGTTGTGGACAACGGATTCGGGTTTGCTCAGCGCCCTTGCTGTAGCAAGCAGTGACGTAGGCTCCACCTTGATCACGCCCACGCTAAGTTTCGGACCAACCGGCATGCAAATGTCTGGGGTCAACAGCACGTATGAACTCGCGGGGATTCAGTCACTCTCAACCTTTGCACCCCCAATTACGTTGAACATAACGGTGGCTGGGACGGTAGCGAACGGGAATCCGTTCGATGTCTTCCTTGTAAGCAGCGATTTGAGCCAGCGGATTGACATAAGTGGAAACCTGAATTCAGCGAACGGTGACTATTATGGGGTCTGGGTAAACTACACGGGCAGCGGCTTGGGACTCTGGCAGTTGGGAGACTTGTTCTATGGAAGCCCGAGTACGGGCGTGTTCTACACCATTCAGATTTCCGTCGGCACGGACGGCAACGCATCGATTTCGTTGGCTGACGCAAATGGAAATACCCTCGCCTCCCAGGATGGTCTGCCAGTCGGCACGGGACCATTCTACATCGTCTTGGCACAGCGCGAGGGACTCCCGTATACGGTTGGGCCGAACGTCGCAATCTGGCAATCTGCCAGCGTGACAGCAAGCGGCTCTTCTGAAATCGGCAGTTTAGCCATTCCCTGCATCAACGGGCTTCAGGTAGAGATAAATGGAGCGCCGCTTCCGGCAGGACCACTAACAAGCATCAATTGGGATTGGGGCGATGGACAGCAAACAGTCCAATGGGCTCCGGGCAGTCATACTTACTCGTCCGCGGGGCAATACCTTGTCACAATGACTCTGAACTATACCAACGGCACTACTGCTTCAGCGACAGGAACGGTTAGTGTGGCGCCTGGGGTTTTGTCAAATTGCGATGCGCTGCAGATTTCCGCGGGACAGGGCGGGACCGTTTCATACCAATGCAGCGTGGGGTCTGGTACGGTGCCTTCCGGCGGGGATGTGACTCTCCAACGGTGTTATGGCGGTGATACCCTTCTCGTCGCCAACCCCGGTCCTACGTTCGGGTTCTCCGACTGGTCAGTATCTTCTGGAATATCCGTGATAAATGGAACTCCGCTCACCTCGAATTCCATTTACGTCGCAGTCGGGACCAATTCGCAAATCGCCGCGAATTTTTCAGTCGGCTGTGATCAAACCACACCCTCGCGATTTCACCTCAGAGTGCCCGCCAAAGTTAAGTGGTTCGATACTGGACTCGACCTGTTCGAAGGTGAAGCCGCCACAATAACCGCCAGTGGCACTATTAGCGTCGGCGCCCTAAACCCCACCTATAAGAGCGAGACCCCCGTCGGACAGCCGGGAGTGACTCCACTTGGTACTCCTGTCCTCGCGCCAAATCTCACCGCTTGGTCACTCGTAGGTCGAGTTGGTTCTTCCGGAGCGCCCTTTGAAATAGGAACTGGCACCAACTTCTTCGTATCCGGCAACGGTCGGTTGTATGTAAGCGTTAATGACAATCTTTTCTCGGACAATTCAGGCGATTGGAGCGTTAGCGCCAGCATAGCAGGAGGACCATGCATGGTGTGGAACGACGAATTCATTGGCGCTTCAGGTTCGCCACCGGACACCACACACTGGGATTATGATCTTGGGTATGGATTGTGGGGCAATGACGAGCAAGAGACTTACACGTCCGATGCAGAAAACGCACACCTCGACGGTCACGGACACTTGGTGATAACGGCGATAAAGGGGTCCGGCGGCTCGTACAGTTCGGCACGGATCACAACGAAGGACCACTTTCCAATCCAGTATGGGATGATCGAGGCGCGCATGCGACTGCCTGTTGGCAGAGGCATCTGGCCCGCGTTTTGGATGTTGGGATCTGATATTGATACGAATGCATGGCCAGCATGTGGAGAGGTCGACATCATGGAAAACGTCGAAACAAATGGTTGTGATGGCGACTGGATTGGTCCCACTCGCGTCCAATCCTCTCTTCACGGGCTGCCAAACACCAATGGGCCTTGCATGCTGTACTCGTTTCGTAACGGACAGAGCGTCAAGCAGTATCATACATACGGTGTTATCTGGACGCCTCGGCAAATACAGTTTTTTGTTGATGACCCAGGCAACATATTCGGCTCTTTTACGCGGGACGAAGTCGCAGGACAAGGAGTCAATTGGGCCTTTGACCATCCGTTCTACCTACTTTTGAATCTTGCCGTGGGGGGAACGAATTCTTGGTCTGGTGCACCAGACAAGCATACGAAATTCCCCGCCAAGATGTTGGTTGATTATGTTCGAGTCTACCAATGGAACATGCGTTAGAAACGGCCTTACGGGCCGGGCTACGCCCTTTTTGCAGTGACCATTTACGGCCAATGCCTCACTTTGTTCCAAGCGCGAGCACTTTCTTTGGAGGCTCTCGGGAGGGTTCGCGCTGCATCAGTTCTGTCAGAATGTCATGTAGCCGGCGGGCTGGATCGATTCTGGGGAAAAGATCAGGCAAACGGACATTGAAGACTCTGGTGAAGTAGAGTAATTCGTAATCGTCCACGTGGACCAGACGGGATTCGATCTTGGCCACGCCGACCCGGTCGATGTCCCAACCCAAGACTTGCAACCTCGCCGCCAGTATGTTCTGCGACCAGCCCCTGACATATCGCAATTTCCGTATCTGAGGCCCCACCAAATTGAGGCACTTCATCATGCCCCTGCGCTTTCGGCTTGATGGAGGTTAAGCTGGAAATTGGAAGTTCTCGGCCGAGAAATAAACTTCCAGTCGGCGCGATTGCGCGGCTGTTCCGGTCCCGAGAAATTCGCCAGCGGTATCGTCTCAGGTGTCATCTCGTGCGCTTGTTCTAACTCTGCGCACGAAATCTGTCATGACGGGGTAAGGAAGATTCTCGTGTAGGTAAAAGGAATAGGTCGATAACCGGTCGGCAGCGAGAGAGCAACCTTTTCTACGGTTGCTCGCTGGCCCCCACGCTGGCTTCAGATTGTTCGTCATGTGGCGGTTCACTCGCCGTTGCGGGTGAATTGCACCACAAAACTGCAGCACGGAGAACTGCGGGTGCTGAAGGAACGCCGAGTTTGGCCTTGATGCGTTGCCGGTAAAGCTCGACGGTCTTGTGATCCAGCGAAAGCTGCGCAGCGATCTCCTTGATGTCCAGTCCTCGCCCCAGCATCTCGAAGACCTGTAATTCACGCGGGCTGAGACTCCCGAGTGGGTGTCCTGGCTCCACGGTTTCACGGGTCAGTGCGCACTGCGTGAACCATTTGAGCATCCGTGTGCTCAGGTAGATGCTGCCATCCAACACGGTGCGGATTGCCTGAACAATGGTCTGCACATCCTCACCCTTGTTTGTCCTAACAACCGGATCGTGAGACCGGATTCTGGTCGAAACTGGGTAACACTCTCAACCTGTTGGTTCCCTGAAGAAGGGAGAGAAGTGTTACCATGGAGAGGACTCACAAGTTAGAAGGAAGGAAGAAGACCTGCCCCC
>DATIZX010000120.1:0-4410 GCA_035516795.1 Verrucomicrobiia bacterium | reverse complement strand
AAACCTGTCGAGCCATGGCGCAGGAACCGCAAGCACGTTATATGCTGCGGACAGAAAATTAGCCGGCGCAAGGTAAAACCCAAATGGCTCGGGCTCCAACGCCGTTGCCTCCGAATTCTCGGCAATTCGGAGGTTGGCCAGTGTTTGCGAATGCTTTCATTTCATGTGGCCGTATAACGGCCAAACCGCGCTTCTTGCCTCAGAACACGTCTGGACTGGGCACAAGGAAGCGTTGCCGACTTCTCGCTCATGTGAATTGCTGGATCCCGGGGCGTTTTTTTGGTACTAATCGGCCTTTCGACCCACAAATTATTCTCAACGTTGCTAACACCTGTTGGCCAATTGCCGATCGTCAACTTACTTTCTGGCGAACACTTTTGAGAACATCCTCCGAGAGCTACTCATTTTGCACTGCGTGAGCCAGCACGACACCGCCGATCAACGCAGCCGACTGGCGCCGGTTCGTGGCGGGGAGCGCGTTGTTTTTTTCGAATCCTCCATCTCTGATGACCATCCTCTCACGTATATGACGACCATCCTGGTCGATGGCCGGTGATCGAGGAGGAATCATGAAGCTCGCAGGCAAAAGAGCTCTCATTACCGGAGGCAACAGCGGCATCGGCCTGGCTACAGCCCGAGTGTTCATCTCTGAAGGCGCGGAAGTCGCAATTACGGGTCGCGATCAACAGACACTGGATGAAGCGGTCGCCGAACTGGGATCGAAAGCGCACGGCTATCGCGCCGACGTTACGGTTGCGGAGGACCGCAAGAAGCTTTTCGCTGAACTCGCCAAAGACTTTGGCAAACTTGACATCGTCTTCGCCAATGCAGGCATTTCTGGCAGCACGCCGATTGGCGCGACCGACGAAGCCATCTTCGAGAAGGTAGTCCACACCAACCTCAACGGTGCTTTCTTTACCGTCAATTCAGCCGCTCCTCTCATGAACGACAACGGCAGCATCATCTTCAACGGATCGGTGCAAAGTTATCTCGGTCAACCAGGCGTGGCTGCCTACGCTGCAACGAAAGGCGGACTCGTCTCGATGGCGCGATCCATCGCCGCGGACCTTGCACCGCGCAAGATTCGCGTGAACGTGGTCGCCCCGGGAGCGACGAAGACTCCCATCTGGAACCGCGGGGCGCGCGCCAATGTCACGGCAGAGGAATCCGCAAAGGTTTCCGATTTCTTCTCTTCCACGATTCCACTTGCCCGTTGGGGCGAGCCGGAAGATCTGGCCAAGGCGGTGCTCTTTCTTGCCTCGGACGATTCGTCGTACATCAACGCGGTCGAGCTGATCGTGGATGGCGGACTAACGGGCGCTCCCTTCGGAGCTCCCATTCTTCGCGGCTGACCGTGGGCAATTTTGCAGGAGATTCCTATGTCACATCATTTCGATACCAAACTGGCGAAGGAAGATCCGAGCCTCAACCTCTGCGACTTTTATTTATTTGACGGCCTCTCGGGCAAGACCGTAATGGCGATGACCGTGAATCCGGATGTGGGATTATCGGCTCCGGATACGCTTCATCCAGAAGGCCTCTACGCGTTCCGGTTCGACCTGAACGGAGATGGGAGGGAAGAGGTTACGTTCAAGTTCAGGTTTGGTGAACCACGACACGGAGATGGCAGCGAGCATACTCACATTCAGCCGTTTGTGGTGCGGAAGGCGACGGGTGACGATGCTCTTCGTGGTGACGCCGGAGAGAGTCTGGTTGAGGGTGAAACCGGTTCGGTCGCGACTAATTTGGGTCTTTGTGCGTTTGTTGGGATTGCACCAGAGCTATTTGCGGCGAATGCTGGATTCGGCACATTTATGGCCGCTTTCTATAAGGACCAGCGCTACGATGGGGACGCCTTTCTGCATCAGCAGAATCCCTTTGCCAGGCGGAATGTTACGGCGATTGTGCTGGAGGTGCCGAGCGAACTGATTGGGAAGGGAAAAATCAACGCATGGGCGACGATCTCCCTCTTTGGCCATGCGCCGGAAACACAAGTTTCGCGTTGGGGCCTGCCCATGGTTACGCATCTTTTCCTGAACGACCCGAGCGTTCCAGAAGCGAAGGAACAATTCAATGCCTCGGTTCCCTCTGAGGATCGAAAGCGTTTCGGGAAATCGATTGCGGATTTTGCGGAGAGGATGACGACTTATGCGGGTTCGACCTCGGATCCGAGTGAATACGGGAAGCTGATCGCTGCACGGCTTTGCCCCAACACCTTGCCGTACGAGCTTGGGACGTCCGCCGCATTTGAGCTAGCCAGCTTCAATGGACGCGCGCTCGGCGACGATGTGCTGGATGTGATGCTGACGCTGGCGGCCAACACGCCAATTGTCGATGGACTTGCTCCCGACCGCGGACGCATTCGCAAGAATTTCCCGTATTATGGAGCGCCGTATACGTCGGAGGAGCAGGTCGGGGTGACGCCGATGCCGCGCCCGGCTAAGAAGTAGGCGGGAAGCATAGGTTGAGAATGATGTTGGGGATCCGGGCGCTTCCGTGGGCAACTGGTATTCGAGATCGTAGTTGTGCTTGCCTTCGGCGATGAGCGGAAGCCAGGGGGCGCGGGGAGGACGACTTTCACCGCGCCGG
Organism: Verrucomicrobiia bacterium; assembly: GCA_035516795.1. GTDB lineage: Bacteria > Verrucomicrobiota > Verrucomicrobiia > Palsa-1439 > Palsa-1439 > DATJBF01. The sequence continues at coordinate 1,821 of DATIZX010000120.1, read as the reverse complement.
CACTGGATGAACGAATGGGAGGAAAAAATGGCAAGTCTGAAGGATGAGGAGCGTAGTGAGGACGCCAGAGATGCTAGCGTCGACATGAAGCTCGAGATTGTCGTCATCCCCGTTTCGGATGTCGATCGCGCGAAGGAGTTCTATGGGAGGCTTGGTTGGAGGCTCGACGGCGACTACGACAACGGTAACGGCTTTCGCGTGATCCAGTTCACGCCGCCTGGCTCCGGATGCTCGGTGATTTTCGGCAAGAACGTCACTGCGGCGGCCCCCGGCTCCGCTCGAGGACTGTACCTGATCGTCGCTGACATTGCGGCTGCTCGCGGCGAACTACTCGGGCGCGGCGTCAAGATCAGCGAGGCGTTCCACGATGCCGGCGCCGTGTATGCAGGTCCGGACGAGCCCTACCTGTTTGGGCGGCTTCGGGTCAGCGGTCCGGATCCCGAGCATCGCAGCTACCGCTCGTTCGCCTCATTCAGCGATCCTGATGGCAATGGCTGGCTCCTGCAGGAGATCACGGTCCGCCTTCCTGGGCGTGTCGCGGGTGACACGACGTACACGTCGGCTGGCGACTTGGCGAGCGCGCTTCGGCGTGCGGCGGCCGCCCACGGTGAGCATGAAAAGCGCATCGGCAAGGCCGACCCGAACTGGCCGGATTGGTACGCCGAGTACATGGTGCGCGAGCAGGCCGGCGAAGAGCTGCCGCAATGAACAACTACGACGTGATGATCATCGGCTGCGGCCGACAAGCGAGAACTGCATTGGTGCACTGGCGTCACTAACGGTGATGTCAAATAAGTTGTTGGCAGAAGGACACCGTATGAGAGGGATCGCTTTCTTGCTGGTTGCAGTTGCAGCGGTGGCCGGCGTGGTCGTCTGCATGGCCCAGGCATCTGGACACACCGATGGAGAGGCTGCCCCGCTCTTCGGAGTCGAAATTCCCCCCGGATACCGCGACTGGAGGTTGATCTCCGTGGCCCACGAGGCAGGCAACCTCAACGACTTTCGCGCCATTCTGGGCAACGATACAGCGATCAACGCCTATCGAGAAGAAAAGCTACCGTTCCCGGACGGAACAACTATTGTTCGGCTAGCCTGGAGTTACGTCCCGTCTGAGGAAAACAATAAAGTCTTTGGCCGTGCACAATCCTTCGTTGCCGGCCCTCCCATTAACATTCAGTTGATGGTCAAGGACTCAAAGAAATACGCCTCGACGGGCGGATGGGGATTCGCCCAATTTAAAGACGGCAAACCTGGCGACGAGGCTTTGCACAAAACCTGCTTCCCCTGCCACGAGCCTGCAAAAGCTAGCGACTTTGTCTTCACCCATTACTCACGTTAATACGGGGAACGAACTGCTTGTGCGTATACCGATACTTGTTAACTCGAGGCCGCAGTCCTTAAGGCGACAGTAATATTAGATCGCTGATCGGAGGAATCATGAGCACCGCAACCACCGCCTCTTCCACCCAGCACGAACCCGAACTCCTCGGGCAGACCGTCGTCGTGATCGGCGGTAGCGCCGGCATCGGGCTAGAGACGGCCCGGCGCGCCCGCGCCGAGGGAGCCGATGTGATCCTCACCGCGCGCAATCCAGATCGGCTGCAACGCGTCGGCCTCGAGCTCGGGGCCCGCGTCACCGCCTTTGACGCCACCGATTTCCAACGCCTCGGGAAGTTCTTCGACGAGTTGCCCCGGCCGATCGACCACGTTCTGGTCACGGGCCCCGGTCCCTACTACGCTCCGCTGGCGCAGTTCGACTTCGACGCCGCACGTCGCGACCTGGAGGCCCACATCTTGCTGCCTCTGCAGATCGCCCGCAAC
>DATIZX010000119.1:0-4623 GCA_035516795.1 Verrucomicrobiia bacterium | reverse complement strand
GGCCTTCACGGCGGGCGGCTCGCAAGGGTCGCCCGCTTTTAACGGTCGGAAACGACAAGAGGAGAACAATCCATGAATGGAGCACAAGCGTTATTCAAGGCCTTGACCGACGCTGGGCTGGATACCTGTTTTGCCAATCCCGGCACTTCTGAGATGCAGCTGGTTTACGAAATGGGACGGACCGATAACGTGCGTCCGGTCCTCTGCCTGGAAGAGAACGTGGTAACCGGCGCGGCCGACGGATACGCGCGCATGGCGGGCAAGCCCGCATTTACGCTAATGCACGTCGGCAGTGGCTTCGCTAACGGCCTCGCGAATCTCCACAATGCGGGGCGGGCCAACACGACGATGGTCAACATCGTGGGCGCCAATGCAACCTACCACCAGGCGAATTATCCCGAACATGAACTCATCAACGGCAGAATTGTGGATTTGGCGCGGGTGGTCTCGCACTGGGCGCACGAGGCCAAATCGGCCAGCGATCTGGCTGTGCTCGGGGCCTTGGCAGCGCGCTATTCGCGGATTGGCGCCGGGAAGGTTTGTACCGTAGTTGCCCCTACAAACTGCCATTGGGACCCGGCGGTGGCTCCGCCAGTGCCAGCGGGGCCGCTGGAGACACCCAGGGTTTCGCCACAGACCATTCAAGAAGTGGTTGCGCTGTTGACCAACGGCAAGAAGACGGCGATCGTGCTGGGCAGCCACGCTCTGTATGGCGATGGGCTGGAGCTGGCCGGTCGCATAGCCGCGAAAACTGGCATTGACTTGCTGGCAGAGACAACGCCTTCCCGACTGGCGCGAGGCGAAGGCCGCGTTCCGGTCGAGAAGATACCGTATCTTCCCGAGCAAGCGATCCCGTTCTTCCAGAAATATCAGCAGATCATCCTGGTAGGTGCGCTCTTTCCGGTGACGACGTTTGCCTACAAGGGTAAGCCGGTCATCAAAGTTCCACGGGACTGCCAAGTGACAGCGCTGGCTACCGTGGACCACGACATAGTATCTGCGCTGAGCGATCTCGCCAGTGCGGTCGGTGCACCGCCCCAACCAGCCACGCGTCGCGCGCGCTCACAGGATGCACCGCCGACAGGTGCTCTGACGGATGTTGCCGTGGGAAAGAGCATCGGCATTCTGCTACCGGAAAACGCGATCCTGGTGACGGATTCGCCCACGACGGAAGCAGCACTCTATCTCGGAACCGAAGGGGCCCGGGCACACGACTATCTGTTCGGAGCATGCGGAGGGGCAATCGGTGGAGGATTCCCAGTAGGTTTGGGAGCCGCGGTGGCGTGCCCGGACAGGAAGACCGTCATCTTCGAGGGCGACGGCAGCGGGATGTATACGGTCCAAGCGTTATGGACCATGGCGCGAGAGAAGACCGACGTCACCATGGTCGTAATGAAGAACGAAAACTACGGGATCCTGAATATCGAACTGGCAAGGGTGCGCGAGGGCGATGCCAACGCAAAAATGCTCTCGATGATGCACCTCGACAATCCCTCGCTGGACTGGGTCAAGATTGCCGAGGGACAGGGCGTGTCGGCCACTAGGGCGACCACCGCAGAGGAGTTCCACCAGCAGTTCGAGGCGGCGATGAACGCCAAGGGACCTCGATTGATCGAAGCAGAAATAGTTCAGAACCTGGGACCGGCGATCGACGCCGTCCATAAGTCAAGGGTGCCGTAATCAATCTTGGGTCTGGGGAATCATGTCAACGCAACTCGAATCTTGGAACGACGGCGCCGCCAGACGCGCCATCGTCGATTTCGTTACGAGAGTGACAACGGCCGGAGGCCCGGACTTCGTCCCCCAGCCCGACCGGATTGCAGTCTTTGACAACGACGGCACACTTTGGTGCGAGCAGCCGGTCATCCAGCTCGCCCACATCATGGAGCGCTGGGTGGAAATGGCGCAGCAGAATCCGGCGCTGCGCGATCAACAGCCGTGGAAGGCGGCCGTTGACAAGGACATGGCTTGGTTCCGGACGGCCATCAAGAAGCACTATGGCGGCGACGAAAGCGACATGCCCGCCATAGCGAAGGGTGTGCTCTCCGCGTTCGAAGGTCTGTCGACGGAGGAGTTTGCCGAGCGTGTGGATGCCTTCTTCCGAACCAAGTCGCATCCCAAGCTGAAACGCTTGTATCGCGACTGCGGATACGCACCGATGGTCGAACTCCTACGCTTTCTCGAAGCCAACGGGTTCACGACCTACATTGTGTCCGGCGGCGGGCGTGATTTCATCCGCCAGATCGCCAGCGACATCTACGGCGTACCGCCGGAGCGCGTGGTCGGCACCAGCACGTCCATTGCGTTTCACGAACAGGGTGACAGCGGCGACCTGCAGATGAAAGCTAAACTCGATGTCTTCGACGACGGGGCAGTGAAGCCGACGCGGATCTGGAGCCGGATCGGGAGGCGTCCTATATTCGCTGCCGGCAATTCCAACGGCGATATCCCGATGCTGCAGTTCGCGAACAAACCGCCTCGGCCGGCGTTTCGGCTCCTCGTCCTTCACGATGATGCGGCTCGCGAATTCGATTACGTTTCCGGCGCCGAGAAGTCGTTAGCTTTGGCGAAACAATACGGATGGACGGTCGTCAGCATGAAGAACGAGTGGAAAACCGTCTTTGCCTAGAGACTGGGATAATCCAGCACAACCGAACGTTCACCTTATTATTACGAATCGCCCCGTGGCGGAATCACATGCTTATGTGATCCCAGTCCTAGCCATCCGAATCCAAACTGAAGATCATAGCCAAGGCGAAAGCGGTATACGAGCCAATGAGCCAAAAAGAGCTAAGTCATTGCGGCTCAAGATTTTACCCGTAAGTTGTTGAGCGCCATAGATTATTTCTAATGATTATGTACTTGACGTAGGATCGAATTTCCGCTATAGTTCGGTACATGAACCTGCTAGACGTAACCAAAGCCTTCCAAAGTGAAGATGCCGCGTTAGATTATCTCGTATCCCAGCGTTGGCCGAACGGTGTCCGTTGTCTAGCCTGTGACTGCGCCAAGGTGTACCGCATCGACACGACAGGCAAAACGGGAAGGCCCTACCGGAAATATGAGTGCTCCGATTGTGCCTTGCACTTCTCTGCTACGACCGGAACGCTGTTCCACGATTCCCACCTACCGCTGCAAAAGTGGTTCATGGCTATGGCGCTCATGGCCGAAGCTAAGAAAGGCATTTCGGCTAACCAGATCGCTCGGCATCTTGGGGTGCAGTACAAGACGGCGTGGCACCTCTGCCATCGCATCCGGAAGGCCATGCAAGAGTTGAATGTTTCCCCGCTGGGTGGGCAGGGCCAGGTTCTGGAAATTGACGAAACCTACCTCGGCGGTCGGAAACTCCGTAAAGGCGTCAAAGCGGGGAAAGATGCCAAGATTGCCATCCTCGGCATTGCGGAACGCGGCGGACGTGTTCACCTTCAGCGAATCAGCAATGCCAAGGCCGCCACACTCAAACCAATCTTGCAGGAGAAAGTCAGCCCGAACGCGGCGCAGGTTATCACCGACGGACACCCGACCTATGCGAACGTGATTCCGGCCATCGTGCCCGTAGCGCAACACAAAGTAGCGGACCACAAAGCCGAACTGGATGAATTCGGCGAGCTGTCAGCCAAGACCGTAGAGGGTGCTTTTTCGTTATTCAAGCGCGGCGTGATCGGCTCTTACCACCATCTGAGCCAAGATCACCTAGACAGCTATTTGCAGGAGTTCTGCTGGCGCTACAACCGCCGCAACATGCAGGGACAGATGTTCGGGACGTTAACGCGGGAACTAACGGCTAAGAAGCCTTTGACTTATCGGAAACTGACGCGGGAGGTGTTTTAAGCTGGAGGCGAAGACTAAAAGGTGCGTCTGTTCTCTGAAATTCAATAAGCGCCCTGACTAGCGCTTTGAAAGCATCCACCCTTTCTTTGTGGTCCCGAAACCAATTTTCTCGGCAAACAGGACAAGCCCAAACAGGTTCCATTTCCGCCTTGAGCGGGACGGTGATTATCGCCCGACACTCAGGATCGGCGCATGCAAATATTAGCTGCTCTAGGTCGTCCGCCGTTATGCTTGTGGTTTGCTCTACCGTCATTTCTTGCCGCGTTTCTGTGCCTTTTCTTTCTTCATTTCTTCCAGTGTTAGCGGTGGTGTTTTAATCATCTGTTTCAGAAGAGCGTCAAATTTTGCTTTGTCCACTTGGACAGGCTTTTGGGTCATACGTATATTTTAACGTAACCATATGCCGTCCGTTGCCGGAGGTAGTCATGCTAATTGTCATCGTTGTTTTTCTGTTTTGTATTCTCTGCTCGCTTGTATTTATAGGCAGCGAATTGCGTGCCATAAGTCACGGCATAGCACTTCTGCTGGATCGTTTCGGTGTCCCAAGGGTTAATTAAAGTGGGCGGTCACAGAAAAAGGAGGCTAAATGGGCTGGCTGGGCGGAATCGTAATCGCGCTGCTCGTATTTATCGCAGCAACGCTGTACAACATTCAACACTTATTGGCACAAGTCTTGAAGGAGAAGTTGTAGGTCGAGAACGGACGCCCCGAAGTTCTGCCATACTTGAGTAATGAACAGTCTTCGTTTCTATTGGCCAGAATGCAGGGGTGGCTGCGGTGTGCGTCTTCTCG
>DATIZX010000118.1:0-24501 GCA_035516795.1 Verrucomicrobiia bacterium | reverse complement strand
TGCACTACGCCAAACGAGCGCTAAGAAAACTGTTGGAGGACGCACGATGAAGACACCGCGCGAAGTTCTTTTGAAGAAACACGAAGCGGTCGAAGGCAAACTGGACCAAATGTGGAGGGCCACGCTCCGTCGTGGCCTCGGTGGCCGCGCGGACGCGACGGAGCGCATCCCTCCAATCGCAAAACTCTGGCGCGAGTTGATCTGGCCGTGTCGCCGGGTTTGGGCAGGACTGGCCTGTGCGTGGGTACTGATTGCGGTATTGAATTTGGCTTCCGCAGAGCCGGAGCCACGTTCCTTCGGCAAGACCGCACCGCCTTCGCACGAGGAGATCAGGGCCCTGGTCGAACAGCGTCGGATGTTGGCGCAGTTGATCGGGGAAGAGCCGAAGCCGACCGAAAAACAACGAACCGATTCGTCCGGCCCGCGCAGTGAGCGGATGTCCAAATTGGTAGCGGCATGATTGCATCCGGAGAATCCTCGGCGCGAAACCTCACAGGCTTCGCGCCCTACAAATCCGATTGTAGGGCGGGCAGCCCAAGGGGTTGCCCGTCGTCGGACAATGTTCGGGAGACCATTTTCCTATGACGAACGACCCCAGCATGTGGCAACGATCGACGACGCGCAGTTTCCTGAAATGGTTATTCACTTGGCGGACAATGCGGCGAATGTTAGTCGGCGTGGCGGGCCTCGTGACCCTGTATGCGCTGTTCTGCACCGAGGAAACCATTCGAGGCAAACACGCATGGGACAAATATCGACGGCAACTGGAGGCACGCGGCGAACACCTCGATTTCAAGGCGTTCATCCCCAAGCCGGTTCCTGACGGCCAGAATTTTGCCGCCACACCGGTCATCAAATCATGGTTTCCGAAGCTTACTGTTGACTTTTGGCAGGATGATTATGCCCGCGTCGAAGGCAAAATGAGTACTGGCGACTTTCGTCACAAGCTTCGCAAGTTGGATCTCGACGCATGGGCCAGGGCGTTCAATCAAACAAACTTAACTCACACCGTTCCCCGGGGTCCAACCGATCTGCAGTCGCGCGCCAAAGCAGCTCCCCGGGTTCTGGAAGCACTAAGGGCGGACGAACCCATTTTCGCGGAACTTCACTCCGCGATCCGACGACCCTATTCGCGCTATCCGGTTAACTACAACATGGAAGATCCGTTTACAATTCTTCTTCCGCATCTTTCCGGCGTGAGAAACGTTTGTCGTCGGCTGCAGCTTAAGGCGTGCGCCGAACTGGCGGCGGGGCAAAGCACTGAAGCACTCGACGACGTGAAGTTGATATTTTCGATCGGAGACTCGTTGCGAGAGGACCCGTTCTTGGTTTCCTATTTGGTGCAGGTGGCATGTATACAAATCACGATTGAGCCGGTTTGGGAAGGTTTGGCAGTCCATCGATGGTCTGATGCGCAAGTGCAGGAACTGCAGGCGATGTTCCAACAGTGTAATTTCGTGGCCGACGTGAAGCGTCCCTTCGAAGCGGAGCGTGCGGCGGGGATTCAGGCTGTGGACGTGATTCGGAGGCACGGTGTTGGTTATCTCGGGAATATCATGGGGTCGGGGGCAGCATCGTTCTTGAACAGCCGAGCCGGAAATCTGCTCAACCTGTTTGTGCCGTCGGGCTGGTATTATCTCGAGCAGTACAATCTATGCCACGCGTATCAGACTCTGTTGGACGGGACCATCGATCCGTCGCAGCGGCGCGTGTTCCCTGACCGCGCCGAAGCTAATGAGCACGAGTACGAGCGGAATATAAGCGGCAATCCGTTTGCAGTCGTCTTCACTCATCATCGGGTAATGGCGGCGATGTTGTTACCGGCGCTGAACCGAGTTGTGGTCAAGGCTGCCGTGGCACAGACTCTGGCCGAGCAAGTCGCGCTGGCGTGCGCGCTGGAGCGTTACCGGCTAGCGAATGGACAATTCCCGGACAAACTTGACGCGCTTGTGCCGGCATTCATTGCGAAATTGCCCGCCGACGTGACCACCGGCGAGCCGTACAAGTACCAGCGTACCGCCGATGGCCAATTCGTTCTGTACTCCGTCGGTTGGAACGAGGAGGACGACGGCGGCGTCCCCGGCAAAACCGATTACGACGACAAAGAAGGCGACTGGGTCTGGGAATATCCGTCTGCGCAATAAGGACGAACGAGTTTTCGCTTCTGCATTAGAGCGCTTAATGCGACGAAGATTTGTAGCCGCGCCGCTCTGTCGGCGTGAATCGAAAACTCTCGCCGGAAAAAGGCTTCGCGGCGACGGAGCGCCGCGGCTACAAGGGCGAGAAGTGGTTCCTTTAGACGCATTTAGGTAGGTTTGACGCCAGTGCCTTCGCAGTGTAGCCTTCGCATTTGATGACCAAACACGATGACGGACATTTGACTGTGCAGTTGCTCGCTGATCTGCGCCAAGGTTTCGAGGCCAATCCCGCGTACAAAGTGGCGATGAATGCGGTGACGCAAACGTCCGTGGACGATGTGGCGTTGAACCGCGAAATTGTCACCAACACCGATTTCACCTTTTCCCATTGGCTGGATGACTGGGCGGTGACGCATCAGAAGCAGTCTGGCCGCTGCTGGATGTTCGCGGGATTGAATCTGTTGCGTGTGGGCGCGATGAGGAAAATGAAGCTCAAGGAGTTCGAGTTCAGCCAAAATTATACGTTGTTCTGGGACAAACTCGAGCGCGCGAATTTTTTCCTCGAAGCGATCATCGAAATCGCCGCGCGTCCCGTGGACGACCGCACGGTGACCTTCCTGCTCGCGCAACCGCTCAACGACGGCGGGCAGTGGAATATGTTCGTCAACATCGTCCGCAAGCACGGACTCGTCCCGAAAGCCTTCATGCCGGAGACGGAAAGCTCGTCCAGCACCTGGCGGATGAACGGCATTCTCCAGCACAAGCTGCGAGAAGGAGCCAAAACGTTGCGAGAGCTTCGGGCTCGCGGCGCCTCGCTGGCAAAGCTGCGCGCCGCCAAGCTGGAGATTCTCAAAGTTGTCCATCGGATTCTTTGCATCCATCTCGGGACCCCGCCGACGAAGTTCGTCTGGCAATGGAACGACAAGAACAAGAAATTCCATCGCGATGGCGAGCTGACGCCGCAACAGTTCGCGAGGAAGTATGTCACGCTTCCCATCGACGAATACGTGTCTCTCGTGCACGATCCCCGACCGACGAGCCCGTTCAACCGCACATTCACCGTGCAGCACCTCGGCAACGTGGTCGGCGGCGGCATCGTGCTGTACCTCAATGTCGAAATCGACCTGATGAAGGAACTGGCGATGCGCAGCATCATGAAAGGCGAGCCGGTCTGGATGGGTTGCGACGTCGGCAAGATGATGCGCCGCGATCTCGGCCTGTGGGATAAGAACCTGTTCGATTACGAAGCGATATACGGTACGTCGTTTCCGTTGAGCAAGGCCGACCGCCTGATTTACCATCAGACCGCCATGACGCACGCGATGCTGTTCACGGGTGTGGACGTCGTGAACCGCCATCCGCGGCGGTGGCGCGTCGAGAACAGTTGGGGCGAAGACAAATGCGGACGCAAGGGCTTCTTCGTGATGAACGATTCATGGTTTGACGAGCATATGTTTGAGATCGCCGTCCGCAGGAGCGCCCTGCCCAAGGCCCTGCAAAAGGCACTCAAACTGCCGCCCATCGTCCTGCCGCCGTGGGATCCCATGGGCTCGCTGGCGCGCTGAGCGGTTGCAATTTCATAGAGTTACCTAACTGCTCCGCGGGCGCTGACGTGACGGCGACGACAGCAAACCCGGACTTCCGTTGATTAGGACAATCGTTTCGGGGAGTCCGGAGGCAGATCCGAGGGCTTATCAGATTCCACCCGCCTTCTGACGTCAAAACCCCCTCATCCTCCAAGCCGCTTGATGCGCAATCACTTCTGTGATTTTGAGCATGGTGGCGCCGGATTTTTCAAAAACTTCACGAATAGCGTAGATTTCTCTGGACACGCCTGGTGGAAAATGCTACAAACTCGAACGTTCGAGTTGGACCCCGTTTTGTGACTGTGGTTTTGCGAGACCACGGGCAAGTGGAACGTTGCAAAGGATAGAGGGGAAGCGTTATGAAAAAGCGAGGGTTCTTCTTGGCGAGCCTGCTGGTTCTGGCTCTTTGTTTCAATAGCAACGCAAACATCACCCATGTTGATTACGCCAGCGATGGAGATGGCGTAATTCAATGCAATGCTTGGGATTGGAATGGAAGCGCACCTGATCTGACACTTCCGCTTATCTCCGGTGATTACACGAACTGCCTTACGGGTGGTTACGACCCCGGGCATGTGATTTTCAATGTCACCGCGGATAGCGCCGATGACCCCACCCTAAAGATCAGTAACTCCATTGATAACGATTCCACGTTCCCCTGGAGTCAAGTTACTGTGAATCTGTACATGGCTGTCCCTTTCTCAGTCACCAACGCCACTCTGACTGCACCGGCAAGCTGGTCGATCGTCAGCGGTGACAATCAAAACGCCACACTTGTTGGCCCCCAATACAAGGCGACACTTGTGTATGATACCGGTCCAGACATTCCGAACGATGGACTTAGCTCAATTGACTTCGGGTACTGGGTGAAATTCACCGGCTCCCCCTCATACGTGCTCACTCAGGAGATAATTCCAGTTCCTGAGCCAAGTACATTGGCCCTCTTGGTCTGCGGATTGTTGATGAGTGGATTTGTGATCCATCGCCGGCGCGATCATTCTGCGAATTCCTGAAGGTTGGGAATCGGCGAGGCTGTGGTCGGGTCAGTTTCGGGAGAGACTGGCCCGATTCATTTTTGACGGAACCGCTGCAGTCGTCATTTTCCAACAGGAACCGGCCAGATAAATTCGCCGTGCTTCAGGAATTGTTCGATCTGCTGGGTTGACTGCTCGGCCTTGCGCTCGACGGCTTCCCGCGTGTTGAATGCGTTGTGCGGTGTAAGAATGACGTTAGAACGACCGAGCAAGGGAAACTTTCTCTTCCCTGCTCGTAACGCTGTCGCCAAAGCCCCCTCGTTCTCATACACGTCCAATGCCGCGCCCGCCAGATGTCCTTCATCAAGAAGACGGACCAGATCGGCGGTGGGCGCATGTTCGCCACGCGCGACGTTGACGAAAAACACACCGGGATGGGCGCGCTTGAGCAAGGCATAATTGAAGTAGCCAACATTGGCGGGCGTGAGATTCATAGCGCAAACGATGATCTCGGCCCACGGCAACCCTTCTTGGGCGGAAACGTATGTGACGAATGGATGTCTCTGCAGAATATCGACGCCACGCACGGTCATGCCCAATGCCAAGCCGATCTTCACAATTTCTGAACCGACGTTGCCGACGCCGACGACCAGGAGCTTCTTACCGGCGCACTCTAAACCGGTCAATGCATCGCGATTAAAATTCGTGAAGTGCTGCATCTGCAACGGCAATTTGCGGAGCAAAGCCATCCACAGCAACATTGCCTGCTCCGCCACCGCCCGGCTGCAGTACGAAGGCAAATAGCCGCATGGTGCTTTCAAGCCGCGCACTGTGTCGTAGCCGGTCGTGCGCGACAGCACCCCAGAGAGCTTCGTCATCCATTCGGACGGAATGGTCGACTGCGTTCGGATGCTGATCAGCCGGGCCGGTGGTTCCGTGTCACCAGCTTCCTGAATCGTCTTTCCCGTAAATCCCACGCGCCAATCTTTGGGCAAATGCCGTCGGAGGGCTTCCGTTTCCTCCTCGAAAGCCTCGTAGAAATACACGTCGAGTTTTTGCTCAGCGCTCACAGTTCCTGAAGTCAATCATCCCTCGTCGTGTGAGTCAACCCACGGTTTCGGTGGCAAAGGTTTGGTCGTTGGGACGGACCGGGCTTATGCACAACTTCTGCGTGAATTCGTCTGCATTAGTGGCTACACCGGTGTGGATTGGTCAACAAAACGCGGCTGGTGGTTTAAAAGGCGCTCTGCTATCTTATCATCGTGAATCAAGCGAAACTGGTGGGGTTACTCGACGATGTGCGGACTGGCAAACAGTCGGTCAACATCGCGCTGAAACAGTTGAAATCGCTGGCGATCCACGACATTGATTTTGCCCGAGTGGACGGACACCGCTCGCTGCGCAAAGGTTTTCCCGAAGTCATTTACTGCGAAGGTAAGTTGCCGGCCCACGTGGTGAAAATTGCCAGGACCATCCTGCGCCACAATGAGAACCTCTTGGCGACGCGAGCCTCAATGGAAATGTTTCGGGCTCTGAAACGCGCGTTCCCAAAAGCCAAACATCACGAGGCTGCGCGGGCGGTCACCGTTATCCGCAAACCACTCCCGAAACGTGCTGGCACCATCGCCGTCCTCTGCGCCGGTACGACCGACATCCCCGTGGCCGAGGAAGCGGTCATCACGGCCGATATCATGGGGAATCGCGTGAAGAGGTTTTACGATGTTGGCGTAGCCGGGCTTCATCGACTTCTGGCCGTAAACGAACAATTGCTGGAAGCCAATGTGTTGATCGTCGTCGCCGGCATGGAAGGCGCCCTGCCCAGCGTTGTCGGCGGACTTGTGGACAAGCCGGTCATTGCCGTGCCCACGAGCGTCGGTTACGGCGCGAGTTTTGGCGGCATCGCCGCGCTGTTGGCGATGCTCAATTCCTGCGCCAGCGGCGTCACCGTCGTCAACATCAACAACGGTTTCGGCGCCGGCTACGCCGCGAGTTTGATCAACCAGTTGGCACGGTAAGGAACTCGCGCTCCGGGCGCGTCCAGAAGTCTATCCACTGAATTACCATGTATACCTAACCGTGTACGTGATCACCTGCTCGCTGTCCTTATTCACTTTCACCGGGAAGTGAATGGTGTTGGCGTCGTCCTTCGTCCATTTTTGACTGGCTTCCGTGACCTCCCAGTTGCTCCCACGATAGAGAGTTTCCTTGACGGTGACTTCGACGGGCTCTTCTTTGTGATTGCGAATGCGAATCTCAAAGCTCTCGGTCATGATGTGCCGGCTGGTATCCACGTGGAAATCGGTCCGTTTGCGTTCACCGATGACGTCGAAGGCGTCACCAATGTGGAGTTTGATGGTCTCGTCCTTCGGCGTGTGGTCGATCTGATCTTCGCCGATGAATTCCAGCGAGGCATCGGCTGGATCCCGCTTGTAAAGGCGCACCTTTCCCTTCGGCAAGGGCATGCCCATGTGGTTGTCTTGGGAGTTCTTGAGCTCGATGATGACGTTGACCTTCTTGTTCGATGTTTCGCTCCCGTAATTGGCGTCGGTGATGAGTCCACCATAAAACCCAATTTGCGGCGCGCCGTCGTACAAGTACACCTTCTTCACGGGCACATCTGCCGCCGTCAGTAATTCGATCTGCTTGGTCTGATTGTCGGCGACCGTCGTGGGCCGACCCAACGTGTACAGGTGATACTCGAAGAACGGCTTTTCCTCGAAACCGGCTTCGGCAGCACCTAACGCCGTCACGGCGTTAGCCTGATACATGCGCCGTATTGGCGGTTGGGCTGGGTGCACTTCACCAGCAATGAGCTTGAGTTTTGCGTCCTTGTACGTCGCGCCCGACTGATTGTTAATTGTCACCCAGCCGCCAAGATCGAGGGCGGTATCGTTCGCATTCAGAACGGCGTTATAATCTGCATTCCAGCCGATGCCACCAGTTTGGTATGCGACCTCGATGAGTTGCTCACCGACCTTATCCGTTGCGAGTTTCCACACTAACGTCGGCTTGGTGATCAATCCTTCCGGCAGCGCGCTAAACTGAATGTCTTTCACGTTATCGCCACGCTGCACCATCACAATTCCGCTTTTCTCATCTTCCTGACGAATGACGAGTTGATTGGCGTCGAAACTCAATAAGCTGCCGGAATACCGCGAGCCGTCCTTCGTGAGCACGGCGATTTGTTTATCGATGTACTTCTGCAGAAGCTTGTCGGCGGAAACGAGGTCGTACTCGTAATTCTGCTCCAGCACCTTCGCGTTCGGATCCGTCAGCGATTTGAATTGCACGCTGGTGCCGTCGATTTGCGCGGCGACATCGCCAAACCGAAGCATGCCGATTTTCTCCGGCACGTCCACCTTTCGCTTCTCGCGCACGACGCCGAAATTCTGGTTGTAAATCGTCAGCGCGATCCCTTCATCCGTTGATGTAGTGGCCGCTGTCCCGGCGGCGGGTGCGCTCGAGACGAGCGCGACGACAACAATCATCGCAAAGAGAGCCATGGCGAGTCTGCGTAGTTTCATAACGTTCCTCCGTGGAAGTTCGACACGCACATTCTACAGCAGTTCCACGCAGCGGGCGATATTTTCCGGGTCAGACTTTCAAAATGACCTCAACTCCCTATAATGCCGCCATGGCTTCGTGGAAATACGATGTCGTTGTTGTCGGCGCCGGACCGGCCGGCATCACCGCAGCCATTGCGCTTGCCAAAGCCGATATTCCGGTGCTGGTCATCGAAGCCGGCGTTTTCCCCGGCGCGGAGAACTGGTCCGGCGCAGTGTATTTCACGGAAAATCTCGCTCAGCCGGATGTGCTCGGCGAACAGGCGGTTCGCGATTCGGCTTACGAACGTCCGGTCACCAAACGCGGCTTCTACATCTACAACGGCCATTCCCTGGCCGGCCTCAGCTATCGCAACGCGGACACGTTCGCCAATTGTTACACCGTTCTCCGCCCCACCTACGACCAATATCTGGCTGAACTCGCGAAATCGTTTGGGGCACACGTTCTCTCGCAAACCACCGTGGACGGCTTGCTGCGCGACGACAACAACCGCGTTGTCGGCGTTCATACCGACCGCGGGCCGATTTATGCCGACGTGGTGTTTCTGGCCGAAGGCGATGCGTCTCAGCTCGTTTCGAAGGAAGGTTATGAGCGCAACGCCGAGGCCGGTGCGCCGCATTTCCTTCAGGGAATCAAAGAAGTCATCGAGGTCGACCCCGATTACCTCGAGCGGACCTTCGAGTTACCGCGCGGCGAGGGGGCGGCGTTTGAAATCCTGTTGCGGAACGGCTCGCTTCACAATCGCACTGCTCATCTCAACATGGGCGGATTTCTTTACACGAACAAAGCCAGTCTTTCGCTCGGCTTGGTGATGCCGCTGGACAATCTCAGCCGGGAGTTCGGTGGCGACCACAACCGATTGATGGAATGGTTCAAGGACTTGCCTGAGGTCCGCCGCTGGACGAACAACGGCCGGTCCGTCGCCTACGGAGCAAAGATCATCCGTGGCGGCGGCATCCGCGACGTGCCGCAATTGATCGATGATGGCCTGGCCATCGGCGGCGCTGCGACCGGCATTGGCCTCGATTTCCCCTACCCCAACTTCACCGGCCCCGCCACGGCAATGGGTCGCCTCTTCGCCAACGCCGTTAAACAAATCCGTGCCGGCAGCAAAGACTTCTCGCGTCAACAACTGGAGGAACTTTATGAGCGCCCGTTGCGCCAAACGCATTATTTCAAGAACGTCGAGTTTCTCGAAAAATGGCCGCATTACGTCGAGCACACGCGCGTATTTTTCGGCAGGTTCGTCGATCTGAAATGCGGCGCGCTGTACGTGGCCGGTAATCCCGCGTTGCGTTCAGGCCAGAAGCTCTGGCAACTCGCCAAGTTCGTCCGCGAAACGCTGCCGCTGAAGTCTTGGGGCGAATTCTATCGTGATTTGCGCGAACTCCGCCAAGCGCTCGGGCTTGCACGCGCCCATAAACCCCTCGTAGGAGCGACTTCCAGTCGCGACCGGGCCGATGGTGAGGTCCGTCTCGAATCCCGTCTGGACGGCGAGCCGTGTACGCAGTTCCTCTGGCCCATCTCACGGCTGTTCGAAAAATTGCCACGCGCCTTGCCGGCCGCCTGCGACCAAGTCTACCGAAACGACGACACGCCACTGCCGATCAAATTGAAGAATGCCCTGACTTCCGCCCGGCGCGGCATCGGTTTTCTCAATGTTCTGCTTCTCGCTGGATTCGGCTTGCTCCTGTTGGCGTTGATGCCGGTGCAATGGATCTGCGAATTGATCAAGCTCGTCGTCACGCGTCCGTCGCCGGAAAAGTTTCTATCGGGTTTCTTCCAAAAGTACCGCGCGCTGGTTCGCAACCGCGTCAAACTCGACCCCGACAACGTAAAAATCGAACAACCGTGGGAAGAGAAACTCTCCCTCATCCGTTATTTTTCAGAAGATCACTCGCACATCAAGGTTTTCCGACCCGAGCACTTTGAAGACCGGACGAAAATTGCCGATTCGCCTCTCTGGCACGTTTGTCCTGCCAAAGTTTACGAAGACAATGTGGACGACCTTGGCCAGGTGCAAATCATCGTCAACTACGAGAACTGCATCAAATGTGAAACCTGTTGGCGTTCCGCATCCCGTGATGTGGATTGGACCCGGCAGCGCAAACAGCGCCTGATATTTGCCGCGCCAACGGACGCGAATAGAAAACTGCTCGCGTTGCTCAAGCGAGACAGTGGAACGGGCGTCTCGCCCGTTTCATTCGATAACCCGAACGGGCGAGACGCCCGTTCCACTACACTCGCCGCCAAGCTTCAGCAATTCTGCGAAACCGTCTACGCCGAACCACGCTATCTCGACACGGGCCGCGCGCGCTGGCTCCAATCTTTGCTCGCAGAAGCGCAGACTTTGGCCGGCGAGATCCAGAATCCGCAGATCAACAATCATCTGGACCGCATCGTCGCTCACGCGAAACGCCGCAAGTTCTTCTGGGCCGAAGCCGACGCGCGTCAATTGCTCGAGCAGCTATCGCCGGCTCCGCTGACCGAGATTGCGTCACCTCTTCAGGCTCGGCTCGCCATGGTATCGCGGTTGGACAAGCTCTTCCCCAAGCAGGCAATCAAAGACCTGGAACACGGCAAACCATTGACGAAAGAGCAGAAGAACTTTCTGCATGTTCTCGCCGATGCCGCTTCGCCGCCGCGCTCCGTGATTCTCTACGAACTGGCGCGTCGTGATCCGTCGCTGGCGGCGCTCGTTTCGGGAATCTATTCCGCACAAATTGCGGCTCGACCCGAACTTGCCGAGCAACCCTGGATCGGCCTAACCGCGGCCCGCAGCGCGTGGCAGGAATTCGCGCCGGAGCACGAGCCGACGTTGGAGCAGGTTGCCGCGGATGTGTGCGCGATGGCGTTGGGTGCAGGCCAGATGCTGCTGGAACGCTGCGGCCAACATGCCACGGGGCGCGTCCAATTCCCGGGACTATTCAAAGACGAAGACGGTCACGACGGCATCGTGAAATTCGGTGCCGTTAAGAAATTGCTCGGCGAGATGGAAGCGCAAGTGCGTTTGCTGGAAGCGTTGTTGCCGGTCGCTGAAAAGGAACCAGCGCTGGTGAAAGTTCTCGCCTCCGAAGCATTCGGACCGCATCCGGGCAGCCTGGCTTACAATGCGGGCCAGATTTTCGGCGGCACGGCCTACAGCGAAGACGACGTGCTTTCGAAGTTTTATCGTGACAGCGTTTGCTTTGCCCACTTGCTGTACGACAACGAGATGCTGAAGCGCGCCATCGGAACCGACGCCGAGAAGAAGCTGACCGAGTTTGCCCGCAATGTGGTCTCCGCGTTGCCGGTCACGAGCGAACTGGACAAGGAACTTGTAGGAGCGATTTGTAATCGCGATTCAGGCCCGGTCGCGACTGAAAGTCGCTCCTACAAACACCTGGGCGCTCAAGTGCTTTCCGAAGGCTACATCGAGAGCCCACTCCAGAATCCGCCCACGTTCAATTATCGCGAAGCGCTGAACACAAAACAAGAGTACGACTACGGAGATTTCCTCGTAAAACCATTTGACCCAGCCGCGTGGCGTTTCGTCCCGGAAATGCTGTGTGCCGACGCGGAGCTTCGCGCTTATCACGAGCAACTCTACAAACATTTTACAGAACGCTATTGGAACAAACGGTTTGTAGTAACCGCCGGGACGGCGGCCACTACACCGGCAATTCCGTATTTTCGCCTCGTCGAGAAGCTGCACATGGTGCCACTGGAAGATGTGCGCGACATGATCGCCCGAGGTTTTACTCGGATGTACATTCCCAAGGAATTCGGCGGCGAAGGTCTGCTGAAAGCACATTACTACATCCTCTGCCCACTCTCGATGCGGTATGCCGATCCAGCCTACGCCCTGACCATCATGGCGCATTCCAGCATTGGCACGACGCCGATTCTGCTTGGTCTGAACCAAGATTTGCCACGAGCGAAAGCGGATTTGCAGGACTTCCTCGCGAATCCTTCTGTCATCTCAAATCTGCAATCTGAGATTTCCAGAATCCTCCGCATGCTGGAATCGCCCGAGGCTCTCAAGGTGAAGAAAGTGTTCACCGCTCTTGGCGAAAAGGTAAAAGCGGACATCGGAAAGAAGCCCATGCTGCGCGCCATCACGGCGGATTTCCTTATGCATTTTATGGACGCCGGTCGGGCCGGTCTACGGCTGGACCTCGCCACTTTCAAAGCAGAGCTATCCGCCTCATTGCAAACTTTGGACTCGATCCGGCCTCGCTCCGAAGAGGTTATTGCTGAACTCGACCGGCGCGCCGAGGCGCACAAGCTTTTCTTACGGCTGATCTCAGCGGGCCAAATCAGTGCGTTTGCGCTGACTGAACCCAGCGCCGGCAGCGACTCGGGCGGTATCCAAACGCGCGCCGTGCTCAAACGCGTCGAGGTGCTCACCGATACTGATGGCGTGAAATATTTCCTGCTGGGCAGCGAGCGAAAGAACATTATCGACGCTGCCACCATCGATCTCGCGAAGATCGATTATAGCGAATACGACTATAAGACCGATGATCCAGCCAGGTTTCGTTATTACCTGCACAACGGCAAACGCATTCCCATCCACGACATCGCACAAATTCGCCGAGACGGTGACAAGGAGTTCTATGAATATTACGAACTCAACGGCGCCAAGATGTGGATCACCAACGGCCACGTCGCTGGCGTGATGTCTCTGTACGCCCGCACGCCGGAGGGCCCGACTGGTTTCATGGTGGACCGCCATGCCGAGGGGCTCGTCGTCGGAAAGGATGAAGAAAAAATGGGACAGCGCGGCTCGCCCACCAACGAACTCGGCCTCACCGGCGTCCGCGTTCCGCGTGAGAACGTCATCGGCATCGAAGGTCGCGGACAGGTCAACGCGCTGGAAACACTCAACGTCGGACGCATGGGTCTGTGCGTCAGTGCTGTGTCGATGATGGCCAAAATCGTCGACCAGACGCACACCTTCGTCAAAGAACGCGGACTGGACCAGGAAGAATGGGTTCAGCAAATTCTGGGCGAGATGGCGGTCGAGCTTTACGGCATCGAATCGCTCGCCTACGAACTCATCGGCCGCGCCGATCACCACGGAACCAAATCGGTCCGCACCGAGTCGGCCATCGGCAAATACTACGCCAGCGAAGCGCTGCATCGGACCATTCGATCGGCAGAAAGGATCCTCGGCATCGAAGGCTGCACGCAGATGCATGAATTGGAAAAGCACCGCCGTGATGCGCGTGTGCTCAATATTTACGAGGGCACCAACGAAGTCCAACGATTCCTGATCCTGCGCGACCTTGTCGATCACATACTGCCGCAGTGGAAAAAACAAGAAACACCTTTCCACCCAGAAGAAAAGAGTTCTGAGCTTGGTCGGTTGGCTGACGCGAAGAGCCTTCTTATGCGTTCTCTCGGACAGGCGGTCGAGGTATTCGGGCCGCAAGTCTGGCAGAACGCGAACTTCCAGCCAACGATGTTCAAGCTTGTCGACATTGCAGGTTACATCAAGGTCATGGATTCGGCATTGTGGCGATCGACCTGGCTGCACATGAAGAACACGGATGCCGACCGAAAGTCCTTTGCTCATGATGCGTGCGAGAGTTACGCAGAATATGCCTTCCGCGAGGTTGAGCGCCTGCAAAATGAATTCCAGCGCGACTTCTCACTGCTCAAACAAGGCCTCTATCCGCCCGATGTTCGCGTCGCGCAGTTGGCGTTGCAGGCTGAAGAAGACACGGAGAAAGAGCCACGGCGGCTGCCGGCTCATCGGATCACTAGACAGATGCAGGTTGCGGTGGTCTTGAATGTGACGCCCGTCCTATCGCCACGTCCGCGTGTCGTGAATGGTGAATTGCTGGAAACACATTTCGATCTGGATGCGACAAGCCGGACGGCTTTGGAACGAGCTGTCGAGTTGAAAGTCGGTTCCGATCAAGCCGCCGTCACCGTCATCGCGGTTGCACCCCGGTTCGGCGCGGACTTGCTGCGCGAGGCGCTGGCACTCGGCGCGGACGATGCCGTTCTCATCGAAACCGAAGAACTTCCAGACGACCCGCATGCCGTCGCGCGACTCGTGGCCGATCACACCGGGCAGAAACAACTGCACTGCGATCTGATTTTGTGCGGGGAAGCGATCCTGGCAACGGTGCTGGCGGGCAATCTCGGGCTTTCGCATTTGTCCGACGTGAACGAGTTCGTCGTCAACGCCGATCAAATCATGGTGACGACGCGCAAGCCCGAGGTCACGCTGACGATTGATGAGCCGGCGGTGCTCACATTGACGGAGAGCGAAAGCCAGTTGGATTTCACGATTGATGATTACTTCGAGGCGCTGAGTAAACCACTGGAGGTCATCGAAGCTGATCAAATTGCGGCGCGGACCCAGGTTGAAACTCGGTACCAATTACCTGAGTTGACCACCGCGGAGGAAAAGGTCGAGGCCACACCCGAAGCCGCCGCGGCTCTTGTGCGGAAGATCACCGGAGTTGAGCCGGCGACAAGGACCAGCGAAAGTTCCTTCTCGGGCGCAGTCGAACTGAGCGACAGAACAACGCTGCCTGGGCGGAACACGGCCGTTTTTGTCGCGACCCCCGATAAGTTGACGGGAATTGAGATGGCCAATTTTTGCGCCGATGCGCTGATGCTCCCGCTCCACGTCGTCGTGTTCGGAGAAATCGGGGAGCAGTCGGCACGGCAAATTGCGAACCGCGTGCCCGCAGGCCAGATTCATTTCGTAAGCAGTCCGCATCTGGCGGAGGCGACTCCCGCAGCTTTGTTGGCTGCGCTGCAGACGATCTGGAAGGACACGTTGCCGACGGTGCTGATGGCCGGTGCTTGGGCCAACGAATTGTTGGCGCAGTTTGCCCGAACGTTTCCACGGGTGCAGACGCAGTACAACGTCGTGCAGATCATCCGACACAATGGAACGGTGGAACTGGTTTCCGCGGCGTTCGGCGGCAAGGTCCAACGCGTTACGGCCGTCGCTCACATTTCGGAGCATCCGTTGGTGATGACCATCGGAAAGGATGAGGGCGGAGGGATGAGGGATGAAATCGCCAAACGTGTGTTCCTTGTACCGCTGGAATTCGAGTATGACCAAACGGGCGACGAGGTGGCGAAAGCCCTCGCGGCCGCGAAATCAGAGGTCGTTTCTCACTCCATCGCGGACGCAGACTTCATCATTGATGTTGGCTACGCAGTGCGGAACAAGGAGAATTTTGATCTCGTGATCGCGCCTTTGAAGCAACGGCTGGAAGAAATTGGCGTGAAAAACGTGATGATCGGCGGTACGCGCAAAGTCGTTGAGGAACTGAAGCTTCTTCCACCGGATCGTCAAATCGGACAAACCGGCACACCGGTCAACCCGCAATTGATCATCTCCATCGGGGTCAGCGGTGCGCCGCAACATGTGGATTACATCGGCGACCGTGCCACGATCATCGCCTTCAATAAGGATGCCGATGCCCCGTTGATGACACTGAACAAACGCCGTGCACAACCAAAAGTAATCCCGATTGTTGGGGATCTTTTTGAACTCGTCCCGAAGCTTACCACGGCGCTCAAACCGTGAATCTTCGTTGTCTCTCGCGATTCATCCAGCCAGTGAAACAAATACCCAAAGTTACTCCGCAGGGGCTGTTTGCTTCACTTGTTTATTCGTACTGGCGAGGATTGATAGGTTCTTCGTGCTCGAAAGTGTGTTCGTTCTCTGACGGACCGAATCATCATCTAGCCCGTAGATTTTGAGGATCCGTTGACTTTCTGGGGAGAAAGCGTCCTCGCCATGTATTGGCGGGAACATAAACCCATCGCCTAACTCCTGCAATTTGGAAGGTATCTCGGCGGGCGGAAGCTTGCCCATTTGATAGAAGACATGTCTTACAAACCTCGCATGATCCACCTGCAAACCTATTGCCTCGATTGCTCTACCCGAACGAAAGGCGCAGTTCGTCAGAATCGCCAACGCAACAACTCCCACGACCAACCGCCTCCTTGGAAGTAGTCGTTTGCTCGCCAAGGTATAAATCAAGAGCACCCCAGCAAACGGAAGCAAAATGAAGATGTGGGCTTCGGCACTGTACGCCTTGTCGCATACCATGACCCCGATGAGCAAAACAATCAGTCCGCATACGCCCAAGCCAAATCGTCTATGCAACAGTTTTACTGAGAAGACAAACAGAACGAATAGCAACAGGAAGTGGAGATCAATCGTCGCCCAATCAATGACGTTGCTCATTCGGAGACGGTCAAATGCAACAGCGAAAGCCAAGATAAGGACAAGGATTTGGAGGATAAGAAACAAAGCTGTTTCTTGTTTCGTAGAATGCGCCGATGGATCGTTCACTATACTCTCACTTGCCCGACCGAAGTCACAGGCTTCCGGCCGGCTCTCTAGAAACCAAAGCCAATCTCTTACTTTGTTGTGCCTGACTCCAGCAACTGCCAGAACTTGGGATTTTCCTGGAGCAATTGGTCTTCGGAAATGGGGAGTTTGCTGCGGAAGAAAAAGTCTTTGAGCGAATTCTTGCTGAGGATGCAGCGGACGTTGATCATTTCCCCGTTCTTCTCGAAGTAGATGCGATGGTCCTTGACCCGGTAGCGGTAGATTTTCTTACCGCCACGCATGAGTTGGCCAAATTTCTCGTCACCCTTCTCGAAGTCGTGCGGAAAGAGTTGGAAGCCGTCGATGACCTCCAGTTGCAGTTTGCGGGGCAACGCCGCCAGTTCCTTGGCGCTCACAGGATTGAAGATGATCTGCAGCATGGGGCGAACTATAACGAAGAGTGAAAGGAGTTAAAAGAGTTAAAAACGCTAGATAACGTCCTAATTTGCCGACTGGCGGGACGCGCTCCGTCGCGTCCATTCGGGAAACGCGGCCACGACAGAGCGTGGCCCTCCAAAACAGGGCACAACCAAACGTTAGCGTGTCAAACCGAGGGCGCGGTCGGGATGATTGGTAATCAGGCCGTCCACTCCCCAGTCTGCGAGCTTTCGCATCTCGGACTCACGGTTCACTGTCCAGATAAAGACTTTCCATCCGCGTCGGTGAAAAATCTCGATCACACGCGGCGAAGTGACGAGACGACGGCTCAGGCCAAGACCCGAGACGGAGAACGGAGAGCGGAAAGCGGAAAGCGAACGACGAAGATTCCGGGCAACAAGCCCGAAGCGGGCGACGTGAGGCGCGGCTTCGGCGAATTCCTTCAAGCGCGGAATCGACAATGAGAAAACAACAGCTTGACGGTCCATGCGCGCCTTCGCAATCACAGCGGCCGCTTTGCGCGGGTCGGCCCGCTTGATCTCGATCAAGACGCGCGCCTTGCCGCGACAAGCTTGTAGGACTTCTCCCAGCGTCGGCACCTGCGGGTTCAATTGTTTGATCGCGGCCAGTGTTGCATCCCGCACCTTACCCCGAACACCGCAAATCCGTTTCAGCCTGTAATCGTGAAAAACGATCAACTCGCCGTCCCGTGTCTCATGCACGTCGACCTCGACAAAATCGACGCCGAGATCGAGCGCACCGCGTACCGCCGCCAGCGTATTTTCGGGATACCGGCTACTAAAACCGCGGTGGGCAATGATGAGAGGATGATTCTTCACGGGAGATTCTGCTTTCGCTTTTCAAGATATCGATTGATTTCGTTGCGCTCTTGATCTGCATCCCAATGCAACACCGGCGCCATCAAGCGCGCCACACGTCGAGCCGCTTCTTCCCCGCCGTTCCGACTTAGGGCAAGCCGCGTTCGGCGTCGCATCACATCGCTCAGCGTAATCGCCATTTCTTGTTCACAGGCGTGGACAATGTCACTGCTAAAAACTGGAGGCGAATCGGAAATTCTCTCTCCCGTTTGCGCGGGACGGCGGTTTGGCAACAGTACTTCTGC
Organism: Verrucomicrobiia bacterium; assembly: GCA_035516795.1. Taxonomy (GTDB): domain Bacteria; phylum Verrucomicrobiota; class Verrucomicrobiia; order Palsa-1439; family Palsa-1439; genus DATJBF01. Next base: position 6,382 of record DATIZX010000118.1, on the reverse strand, counting down.
CGTGCGACAGTCAATCGCGGGCTTCTTAAGAATTCTCAGGATCGTATCGACCGTCTGCTGCGCGATGAGCCGGTACGTGGTGTACTTGCCGCCGGCAATGCTCAGGAGATTCTGTCCAAGTCGCACAATCCGGTGCTCGCGCGAACGCGCCGACGGGGATGCGGTGTCGGAGCGGAGCAAAGGCCGTACTCCCGCAGTTGCCACAACGATGTCCGATTCCGAGACGGACACTTCGGGGAACAGTGAACGGACCTCGGTCAGCAGGTAGTCGATGTCGGACTGCTCCACCGCAACCGCACCGGGGTCGCCTCGGAAATTCGTGTCCGTGGCTCCGATCAACGAGCTGTCGCCCCACGGTACGACCAACATGATTCGACCGTCGCGTCGATTAGAGAACACAACGGCGTGTCGCTGCGTCAATTTGGGAAGCAGCAAGTGAACGCCCTTGGTCGGACTGAGGAGTTGTCGCGGGGAATTGAATGGCGTTAATGAACAAACTTTGTCCACCCACGGTCCGGCCGCGTTGACGAATACACGCGCGGCGATCTGGAACGTGTCGGCACCGAGTTGGTCGGAAGCGTGCGCGGCGATGATCCGGTCATCGCGCGTCTCAAATCCAGTCAGCGCACAATAATTAGCGCAAACCGCACCCAGATCCGAGGCGTGGAGGACATTTTCAATGCAGAATCGAGCGTCGTCTTCCTGGCAATCGTAGAACTCCACGGCGCCAAGCAAACCATCGCGTGAAAGTGTCGGCTCAAGTTCCAAAGCCTGCTCCGGCGACAGGGTACGATGCGGAGCGATGTTGTGATATAGCGCGAGCCAGTCGTACAACGTCATCCCGAAACGAAGTCTCGCGAGTCCAACCGGGTCACCTTTATAAACCGGAAATAAAAACGGCAGTGGTTTGACAAGATGCGGTGCGACACGCTGTAGAATACGGCGTTCTCGACAGGCCTCGTAAACGAGTTGGAAATCGGCCTGGGCCAAATACCGAAAACCGCCATGGATGAGCTTGGATGATCGGCTCGACGTGCCGCTGGCAAAATCAGATTGTTCGACCAAGGCCACGCGCAGACCGCGTAGCGCCGCGTCCCGAGCGATACCGGCTCCGAAGATGCCGCCGCCAATGACCAGCACATCAAAACTCTGGTTGGCCAACGCCTTTAGATCGCGGGTCATGATGGATCGCCCCATTTCTAACAGGCTAATCGTCAGCCTACAGCACAAATCATTGGATTTTTCCGGCGAGATCGCTACAGTCGATTCGTGGGAGCGCACCAACCAAAATGAAAGAATACCTCGATTTGGTTAGGCTCGTGCTCGATCGCGGCAAACTCAAGAAGAGCCGCACGGGCATCGATACGATTTCATATTTCGGCGCGCACTATACGGTCGACCTGGCCAAGGGATTTCCTCTATTGACAACAAAAGAGGTCAACTGGCCAGCGGTTCTGCGCGAGTTGCTCTGGTACCTTTCGGGCGAAGATCACATCCGCAACCTGCGCAAGCACACCAAGATTTGGGATGCCTGGGCCGATCCTGAAGGCAATCTCGACACCGCCTACGGACGATACTGGCGACGGTTCCCCCACCCTTACAAGGACGAAAAGGGCCAGTGGCAGGTGCGGGAAGTCGATCAAATCCAATTGGTCCTCGATACATTGCGCAAAGAACCGTCCAGCCGCCGAATGGTCGTGACCGCGTGGGAACCCGGCAACGCCAAGACCAGCAAACTGCCGCCGTGCCACTATAGTTTCGTGTTCAACGTGCAGGATGACAAGCTGTGCTGTCATCTCACGCAACGGTCGGGCGACATCGCGCTCGGCATCCCGTTCAATCTCGCCTGTTACGCCACGCTCACGCAGATGATCGCGCAAGAAGTCGGATTGGGACTCGGCCTTTTCAGTCACACGATCGTCGATGCGCACATTTACACGGCCGGTCCCGACAGCGGCCTTGCCGAATACGACCATGTGCCCGGCCTGCGCGAGCAACTCAAACGCGAACCTCGTCCCCTGCCGCGGCTGGTGATTGCGAAGAAGCCGTTCGACCAGTTGCAGTTCGAGGATTTTCAGTTGCTCGATTATCATCCGCACCCCAAGATCAAATTCAAAGTGGCGGTATGAAGATTGCCTTGATTGTCGCCATGACAAAAGACGGCACGATTGGCGACAGAGGAAAAATTCCCTGGCACATCAGTGACGACCTCAAACGCTTCAAACGCCTGACTTTGGGCCACTCCATCATCATGGGACGCAAGACCTACGAATCGATTGGCAAACCGCTTCCCGGCCGCACCAACATCGTTCTCAGCCGAAGTTCGCGACTCGCTGCGCCGCCCGAAGTGCTAAAGTTCGACAGCCTCGATGGCGCGCTTGGCCATTGCCGACGTCAAGGTGAGGAACTCGCCTTCATTATCGGCGGCGGTGAAGTTTACCGGCAGGCCTTACCAATCGCTGACAAGCTCTTTGTTACCGAGGTTCGTCAACACGTGACCGGCGACACAAAGTTCCCCGAGTATGATCGCGGCCAATGGGTCGAAACCGTGCGAGAGGATCACCCTGAACATTCGTTCGTCGAATATGTGCGCCACTGAATTCAAGAGGTGCCTGCGATGTCGAAGCCAAACCAATTGATTCGCTGCGAATGGCCAAGCGACGATGCGTTGATGATTCAGTATCACGACACGGAATGGGGCGTGCCGGTGCACGATGACCGCAAGCTCTTCGAATTCCTCGTTCTCGATGCCATGCAGGCGGGATTGAGTTGGCGGACCGTGTTGCATAAGCGCCAAAAGTTCCGAAAAGCATTCGACAACTTCGATGCAGAGAAAGTTGCTCGCTATTCCGAGAAGCGCGTCGCCAAGTTGCTGCAAGACCCCGGCATCATCCGCAATCGACTTAAAGTGCATTCCGCAGTAACAAATGCGCGGGCGATGCTGGCGGCGCAGGAGCAATTTGGTTCGTTCGACCGGTATATCTGGCAATTCGTCGGCGGCCGACCGCAAGTCAATCGTTGGAAATCACTGAAAGAACTTCCCGCAAAAACGAAGGAATCCGACGCGATGAGCAAGGACATGAAACAGGGTGGATTCACGTTCTGCGGTTCAACCATCTGCTACGCCTTCATGCAGGCCGCCGGAATGGTCAACGATCATGTCGTCACCTGCTTCCGCCATCGTGAAGTGCAGCGGTGAAATCATGATCCAGCCGGTCGACCCAAACCAGCCGTCGATCGACCTGACGAGCGACGAGCATTTCATGGGCGAAGCGTTGCGCCAGGCTCAAATGGCTTACGACGCGGATGAGGTGCCGGTTGGTGCCGTAATCGTGCGAGAAACGAAGATCATCGCGCGGGCACACAACCAGGTCGAAATGCTCAAAGACGCGACGGCGCATGCTGAAATTTTGGCCATTACGCAAGCCGCGAGCACACTGGGCGATTGGCGACTGGAAGGTTGCACTCTCTTCGTCACCAAAGAGCCCTGCCCGATGTGCGCGGGCGCGATCATGCTCTCCCGGGTAAAGCGACTGGTCTTTGGTGTGCGTGATGACCGGGCCGGTGCGGCGGGCACGGTCTTCCCTATCACGTCCGCGAAGGGACTCAATCACGTCATCGAAGTTGTGGCCGGCGTGAAGGAAAAGGAGGCGCGCGACCTTTTACAAAGCTTTTTCCGACTCAAACGTTCAGCGCCACAAGCCTGAATCTCGGGCGTATTTGACCAAGCCGCCGCGAAATGGCGGGAAGCCCGTCCCAAAAATCATTCCCGTATCGATGTCGTCTTCCGAACCAACTACTTCCTCTTTGAGACAACGCTTTGCTTCGGCAATCATGACACCCAATAATCGCGACTGAATCGCCGCGGCGCCCGGCGTTTTGGTCACCGACAGGCCAAGATCGCGATTGAGCCGCGTCTTCCGGCCCTGATAGACATAAAAGCCCTTGCCACCTTTGCGTCCTTTCAATCCCAGTTCGTGCACGCGGCGCAATGCCGGCGCAACGCTCATCCGATCCTGGAATGCTTCAGCCAATTCATGTGCCACATCGTAGGCCACGTCGATCCCCACCTCATCGATCAGCCGCAGCGGTCCCATCGGCATCCCAAAATCCAGCATCGCCCGGTCGATCGCTTCCACGCCGACGCCTTCGCCCAACAGCACGCCGGCTTCGTTCAGGTAAGGCATGAGCAGTCGATTCACCAAGAAACCGGGCGCGCCCTTCACGACGATGGGAATCTTCTTGAGCTGTTTGGCAAACTCAACCGCCGTCGCGACAACTTCCGGTTTCGTTTGCGTCCCGCGCACAATCTCCACCAGGGGCATTCTGTGGACGGGATTGAAAAAGTGAATGCCAACAAATTGTTCGGGTCGTCCGCTCGCCTCGGCGAGTTCGTCGATGGGAATGGCGGACGTGTTGGACGCAAACACGCATTCGTAGCGCAGCAAGGACGTCAATTCCTCAAACACCGCCCGTTTGACCTCGATCTTCTCGAGAACGGCTTCAATCAGCAGACTGCAGTCGCCGAAGCCGGAATAATCAGTCGTCGGATGCACGCGCCCCAAGCCGTGCTCCACCTGCAATTTCGTCAGCTTGCGCCGTTTCAGGCCTTCCCGATACACGTCCGCAATGCGTTTCATGCCCGCGGCGACAAACTCCGGCTTGATGTCTTTCAGTCGCACGGTCAATCCGCGAGAACTGCACCATTGCGCGATACCGGCCCCCATCACTCCGGCGCCGAGCACGCCGACCTTTTCGATTTTCGACGCCGGTCCCGCATCTCTCAGCCGCAACTTCGAATACTTTTCGCGCAGGAAAAAGACGCGAATCAAATTCTCGCACTGCGAGGTGGTGGCCACCTCGCCGAACAGTCGCGCTTCCAGGTCCAGGCCGTGTTCCAACGAACCGGACAATCCTTGCTCCATCGCATCGATGGCCTTCATCGGCGCCGGATAATGCCCGTGTGTCTTGGTCAATGTTTGCTTCCGGGCGACACGGGCAATGATCCTTTTCACCGGCCATAGATTGTCCAAGAAAACCGCGCTCGCGGGTCGCCGATTTTTTGCCAACCACTTTGTTGCCACGGCACGCAAGGCAATAGCGGGCACAACTTCATCCACCAAACCCATCTTCAGCGCTCGCGTCGCGGACACGCTCTTGCCGGGCACCACGATGCCCAGCGCGGCTCGCAGGCCAATCAATCTTGGCAAGCGCTGCGTTCCGCCCCAGCCAGGAATAATTCCGAGTTGCGTTTCCGGTAGACCGATTTGCGTCTTCAGATTGTCCGTCGCCACGCGGTACCGACAAGCCAGCGCCAGCTCGCACCCGCCGCCGAGGCAGGCCCCATCGATTGCCGCCACACTCGGCACTCCGAGTTGCTCGATCTTTGCCAGGATCCGATGGCCGGCCCGCGATAGTTCTTCCGCCTGCGCCGCATCGCGGATTTTTTCGAGTTCCTTGATGTCGGCACCGGCAATAAACACGTCCGGTTTGCTGCTGACGAAAACAACGCCCTTCAGTTTGCGCTGCGCAAGCTCGGCAAGAATGTGGTCCAGTTGACCGACGGTGTCGGGATCGAGAAGGTTGACCTTTGAATTCGGATCGTCGAACACGACCCAGGCAATATTCTCGGAATCAATTTCCAGTCGCGGCGATTCCATCAATCCCGCTCCAAAATCAACGCGGCACCCTGGCCCCCGCCAACACAGGCCGAGGCCAAACCAAGGTTCAGATTCCGCCGTTTCATCTCTTTCAACAACGTCAAAACCAGCCGTCCGCCGCTCGCGCCGACCGGATGACCGAGCGCAATTGCACCGCCGTTGACATTGAGCAGGTCGCGATTGATTTCCAAATCGAATTGTTTGCGCAGCACCATTTCAACCGCCAGCACCTGCACCGCGAACGCCTCGTTGATCTCGATGAGTTGAATGTCATTCCACTTCACCCGCGACTCCTCCAGCACTTTGGGAATCGCGTACGCCGGTCCCAACCCCATGCGCCGCGGATCGAGACCTACCACGGAATACCCGCGAAGATAGCCGAGCGGCTTGAAATCCTGTCGGCGCGCCCTCTCCTCTTCCATGACCAGCAACGCCACGGCGCCATCCGTGACCTGCGACGCGTTGCCGGCCGTCACCGTTCCGTTCCGCTTGTCGAAAATGGGGCGCAGCTTCGCGAGCGCCTCCAACGTCTGATTCTCCCGCACGCCGTTGTCCCGGTCCACGTACTTGCCGGTCGGCAGGCAAACTGTCTCAATCTCTTCCGCCAGTTTTGCGCGCGCCCGCATCACCTTCTGGTGCGATTCGAGCGCAAACGCGTCCTGCTGCTCGCGCGTGATTCCGTAATCGCGATACAGCACCTCCGCAGTCTCTCCCATGTTGAG
>DATIZX010000117.1:0-4811 GCA_035516795.1 Verrucomicrobiia bacterium | reverse complement strand
GGAAGCATTTATTGACTCAAGCGATGTCGTCAAGGTGAGCGGCAACCGGCTGTGGTTCGAACACGAAACAGGTACCCTGCCGGGAAGGAATATTTTTGTGAACGGCAAAGCCTGGTCACCAAGTTGGACTAATAATGTCAGTACCGAATTCGTGGGCTTAAATCCGGCGTTCCGGCCGCACGATCCCCAGAAAATTCAAATTACAAAGCGCGTCGGGCGCGGGACCGTCAGCGTCGCACAATTTCCGTCTCGAGCAAATGATGAAACACTAGCCGTCAGGTTTGATGACGTAGATTTTGGCGGCGCGGATTGGTATGAAGTTGTCATTTCATGGTGAAAAAGCCGAGTTGCTCCGAGGCCTGAATTTCAAACGTTATGCGCGGTCTTTTGTCTTTGAAAACTATGAAGGGGCCGTTCATGGCTAAAGCGCTTTCAAGAATGTGGGGAGCTTAATTCTCCTCACCCCTTTGTTCTTCTCCGCCTGCCAGCATGTTCCGACGCCGGCCGTGGCCATCCCTTCGGGCGGGGGGCTGAAGAATTATGTCCTGGTGTATTCCCTGCCGGACAAATGCGACTCCTGCTACCTAACAGCGGAATGGGCCTGGGGTTCCCTGGCCAGCAATCATGATTTCATAATCCAGGGCCGGAAATTAGACGTGGCCGCTCAGCCGCATACGTTGTAGCTGACTGCCGAAAGCTGAGAACCGACAGCCGCCTGAGTATTCAGGCGTTGTACACAGTTCACCCAGCGCGCAAACGGTTGGAATAGTTGCAGCGTATCGTGTGAAGCGTTGTCCCGGTTAACGCTCGGTTAGTGACAGAAATCGACGCAGAATTATGACATGTGAGACGTGACCCTGCCGCCCAGGGATCTGGCCCTAGGGTTCTTAATCTGTCCAGTGTTAAGATATGGCGTCGATTACGCGCTTTTTTCGTGCGTCGCAATGCTGGAAGTTCGGGTCGGATTCGCTATACTGGCCGCCGCATGCCACCGAATCGCACGCTTCAAGAGTTGAACGCCCGAGCACGGCAGGCCGTCGCGCATTATTGGGAGACACGCACCTCGCAGCGTCGCCGTCAGGAGCAGACGGGCAAAGCGGATCAAGGATTGCGGAGCGCCGTGACCGGTGGCGCACAGATGGATGGATTTGTTGATCTGTTTACTGACCTGATTGTCGACGCCGGTATTCCGTCTGAGTTCATCTTCCGCAAGCGGGCCATGGAATTGCCGGGATTCTTTCGTCCGACGAAGGAATGGGATCTTCTCGTCGTCAGGGAGCGCACCCTCATTGCCGCGATCGAAGCCAAATCGCAGGTCGGCCCGTCATTCGGCAACAACTTCAACAATCGGACCGAAGAGGCAATGGGCAGTGCGCTCGATTTGTGGACAGCGTTCCGCGAACGCGCCTTCTTGAATAGTCCCCAGCCGTTCATTGGTTACTTCTTTATGCTCGACGACTGCGAGGCGTCGCGGCGACCCGTCACGGTTCAGGAACCGCACTTCAAGGTGTTTCCCGAGTTTCGCGGCGCGTCGTATATGCGGCGATACGAACTTTTCTGCAGGAAGCTGGTACTCGAACGGCATTACACATCCTCGGCGTTCATTACATCGAGCGGCGAGACCGGTCTCAAGGGCGAGTTTAACACGCCGGCGGAAGACCTCTCGTTGGAACGGTTCGCGAAGATGTTGACCGCCCACATCGCGGCGCTGGTGTGAGAACATGCAGCAAACGTTTCACAGACTGATCAACGGCGACGCTCGCGACCTCTCGTTCCTGCCGGGCGAATCGGTACATCTGGTCGTCACCTCGCCCCCGTACTGGAACCTGAAACGGTACGCCGAGAACCCCGACCAACTCGGCCACATCCAGGACTACGAAGCATTTCTAGCGGAGCTGGAAAAGGTCTGGCGTCACATTTACCGCATCCTCGTGCCCGGCGGACGGCTCGTCTGTGTCGTTGGCGACGTGTGCGTGTCGCGGAAACGATTTGGTCGACACCTGGTCTTTCCGCTTCATGCCGACATTTGCGTTCTCTGCCGCCGCATCGGCTACGACAACCTGAACCCGATCATCTGGCACAAGATTTCCAACGCGGTGTTCGAGGCCAACACGTCGAGCAAATTCCTCGGCAAACCGTATGAGCCGAACGCGATCATCAAGAACGACATGGAATTCATTCTGATGCAGCGCAAACCCGGCGGTTACCGGCAGCCGACCAACGGCCAGCGTGAGGAAAGCCGCATCAGCAAGAAGGAGTTCGACGCTTGGTTCAAACAAATCTGGAACATCACAGGTGCCTCGACCAAACATCATCCCGCACCATTCCCGCTCGAACTGGCGCTGCGGTTGGTGCGAATGTTTTCATTCACGGGCGACACGGTACTCGATCCGTTTTGCGGTTCCGGCACCACGCTGGTCGCCGCGCTGAAGACGGGCCGCAACAGTATAGGTGTAGAGATCGAACCTGAGTACTGCCGCATGGCGGCGCGGTATCTGAAGGTCGAGAACTCGGACTTGTTCGCGCCCGCGCGGTTGGTCTTTGAGAAGGCGACCGTCACGCAGAAGGAATGCAGGGTCGCCGAAGATCAGGCGTTATACACGGTTCACCCGGCGCGGAAGCGGTTGGAATAGTTGCAGCGTGTCGTGTGGAGCGTTGTCCCGGTTAACGCTCGGTTAGTGACAGAAATCGACGCAGAATTATGACATGTGAGACGTGACCCCGCCGCCCCTTTCCCGTTCTTGTCCACGAATGGAGAGTTGATAAGCCGGTGACCGCTCAGTGTTTCTCAAGCGGGATTTCTGAAGGGACGTAGGGGAACGTTATTTTTCTCCAATGCAATTTCCTCTTCAATGAGAGGTGTGACCCACCTCTGTAGTTGATCAAGTCGGTGGAATCGCGGCATTTCCCGCGTAGCCCACGGGTCCTGCTGCAGTGTTGCAAAAGCAAGGGCTTCACATGACCGCCGGGGATACTTGAACTGCCAAGTACGGCAAAATCGGCTCACTTTTCCCCCATGCAAATCGCCGACAAAATCACTCCAACGTGTGTCAATCACGCGCTTAGGTAGAACATCGATTATCTCAATTTGCGCCAACTCACGTCTGCTATTCGTGCTCCACGCCTTCAACATCATCTCGCGGGCGGCGGCGTCGGAGGTGGGTGCGGCGTATCCGAATATCGTCAACATATATGCTCGCTCTAGCAGGCGAGACAGTTCCTCCCATTGGCGCACCAATAAAGGATGAGAGGTGTAGTCTTTATCCTTGATGGGAAAGAGCAATGGAGATGCATGGAATGGCTTGCCGCATTTGTTGCAGTTTTGCGTGGAGTATCCCCAATTAGGGTGTTCTGGACAGTAGCCTAAGTAAACATTGCCGTGCAGAAAGGCCACCTCAGGAAGATTGCCCAGCAGCCGGTTTCGCGCGCACGCTTGAAGCAGAAATGGATCCCAATTGAATGTCGCGATAATATCTTTCGGCCTCAAGCTAAGAAGAAGCTGGTCATACAGAGTGACGCAATCCGGTAGTTTCAGGGTAGCGAAGTACTCTTTAATCGCTCGTTCGACTTTGCTCCGCGGCTCTTCGAAATTGGGCGACGAAGCTAATTCGTCGTAGAGCAGTTCGAAATTGACACCCTTCCAGCGAATGCCAGTTCCATTTAGGATTTGTTCAAGTCCAAGGACATCTATGAAGTCCGCCATGAGAGGAAGTCTACGTCCTTTGCGGTCACCACGGGGACAGGCAGCCACGCTGGCCCCCGCTCCAAGAATTACTACATGAGGGGAATAGTTGGCATTCGCTCTTACATCTAAGTCGGGAAGAGTTGGCATGTTCGTCAATTATCGGCGCCGGAACCCAAGCCCAATATCTCGTTGCGAGCCATCGGTCGTCTTTAGGGTTGACGCCACACATCACACACGTTAGAGCGCGGCGTGTCCAATGACCGCCGGTTGTCCAGCAGTAAGACCTGAAGGTCCTCTTTCAATTTCTTGATTCGGTTCTGCTCGGCGGCTTTCTCCGCATCCTTGGCGGTCGGATCCAGCCGGCGCGCAATTGAAACCGCGGCGGTAGCGGACATGCCACCCCTACTTATTCGCATCGATGTTTTCGGTGCCCACAGCGGTGATGTAACACGCGAGCCTTCCGTCGCGTTTGTCCACGCCGTTCCTCCACTGAAGGGGCCTCAGATTCGTCAGACTATCTGGTTCGGTCACATTGATACGATCGGCGACCCAGCCGAAGTCGGATTCTCGATTCTCGTACGAGTCTCGGCTCATCCATGCGCCACATCGGTCTTTCCGCCAGCGCCCCGGGTCATGGCCAAGAACGACCTCTCCTCTTTCCCAAACCGCTTGGATCAGTGCTTCCGTCATCATAAGAATGTCACGGGCGGGTAACATGGCCCAGAAACCGGCCGAAATCAACTCCAGCAGGCTTACGTGAGCCATTAGGATCACATCCCTTCGCTTCGCGGCTTGACTCCCGTTCCCCGCCGCGTTAGAAGCGAACCGCGAGGGAGAAGAATAGTCGTTCCCGCCAATCCCGTCCGTTGGCGTTGCCCAATCTGATTGCAGATGGTCGATCGGGCAAGAGGTCAGAAAGCAGAGGTCTGATCCTATGCAACGTGAGCAACATCATGGATCCCGTGCTGTTCACACACCAATGTAGGGGCAGGGTCAACTCAGTACTCTGGACAAGTTGGCTTTGACTGTCGCAGTCGGCTGTCTAATGTGCAGAGCTGGTTCCGGCTGCGCCTCCATTCCCTTCTGCCGGTGCCGGTCGCGGTTGGGAACCGCTCCTACGAGGTGG
>DATIZX010000116.1:0-27478 GCA_035516795.1 Verrucomicrobiia bacterium | reverse complement strand
CCAGTGGATGCGGATTATTCGCCTCGACAACCGTTCGTCCATCAATCTCGACTTCAATATGGCCACCATTTTTGAGAATCCGGACATGACGGGTCGCTTCGGTCGGTCCGGTCGTCCGGCTCTCGCCGGTTGCGATTTGTAGGAAACCGGGGTTTCTGCGCAATCGATTTGAAATTTTCTCTTCCTCGTTGTTCCGACTCCAGTACGCGTCCGAGTAATTGGCCAACGCGCCGCTGTGATAATTCGGGTACTCAGCGCGGCGCGGCGGTAATCGGGGATCGAAGATGTCTTCGCCGTTCTTGCCGGTGGTGCAGAAGAACACAATGGTAAGCCCATTAGTCGAGCCGCACGGGTTCATGTCAAATTCCAGCAGGAAATTTGCGGGAAACATGTGCTTGTTCCACACGACCATGTGTGAGCGCGTTTGGGACCCTGTCCTTGTCGGCGTGACCCAAAGCTCCCCGTCGCGCACCTCGCAGTCGCCCTGGCCTTCGGCAATCCACTCGGCGTCAGCCGCCGGGCGGCCAGTACGACGCCACTTGCCGTCCGGTAATCTCTCGATGAAGTCCTCTTCGCGAGCGATCTTTTGCGGACGGCTAAAATCATTCTCGTAGGCAAGATGCAGCTTGTATGTTGAAAGATCCAGCGCGGCACAGGTGATCACCGGCCCGGCAACCAGCAACGAAACCGCCGGCCATAGTTTGCGGATCGAACGATAGCAATTCTTGAGAGGGAGTATCATTTTTGTCCTACCAGCTTGCGCGAATCGAGGTTACATCCGTTCATCGGTCTAGTCATCGATTTCTGGAGTCGCGCTCTTCGTTGCCTTGTAGTGAACTGGACTTCCAACCTTCAAAGATTTCGGGCCGACCACCGCCAACTCGGCCAGCGCCGCCGCGTTATCGCTACCGAATCCGGACACGGCGGTAAACCTGAGATGGCGTGTCGTGAGCGCCTGCGGAAAGACGATTTTCTTTGGTGCGAACGACGAAACCATTTCCCCACGAACCACGTCGTTCCATTTTTCACCATCATCGCTTGTTTGGATCGTGTACTCGCGGATATCGCCTTCGTGTTCTCTTTGGTCTTGCCGGGGCATGCAAACCAGGCCGGTGACCGTCACGGGCTCAGGGAAATCAATGCTCAATTCGTGCGGATGCTTTTCCTCCCTCCCGTCCGCCAGCCAATACGTGTTTGGGTCGCCATCGATCGCATTGGCGGCCGGATGGGCTCTGGTGGCCGAATCGGCGTGCGCCGTGGCGCCAAGTTTGTGCATGATACGCGTGTCGAACAGCAACCCGCGAATGTCGGCCGCCGCTACCGCAACTCGCGGTTGAAATTTGTTGCCGCTCATGTAATCCAGCAGCGACCGGCGCAATTGACAAGCGGCCGGCCGTTTATTGAGCGAATCCTGCAAATCGACCGAGCAAACCATCAATCGACCCGGTCCGACCCGGCATTCGAAGATGAGCCCGAGTTTGTAATTGCGATTCCAATCGTCGATGGCTTGTACAATCGGCGGAAGCTGTTGGGGCAGCGAATCCATGTTGAGCGCGCGAGAGTTCCGGATCATTTCCGTCCATTGCCAATCGCAGTTCTGTTCGGTGGGGAACTCCGCCAAGGCTGGATGCCGCGTGTCGCACCAGAGTCCCAGCATCCGGCTCCATTTTGGTCCCATCAGACGGTTCCAGAATATCGGCACATTTGCCAAGGGTGGGCTCGTCCAATCGAGATCGGACGTCTGCGGTAGAAACAAAACTCGGCCCCCGCCCTTCAGGCGCACCTCAGCCTCGTCCCACGAGCTGGTCACCAGAACGTTCTCTGACGGAGAGGGACTTGCGGCTGCAGGATAAAGCCAAAAGTTCCAGCTATTCTCAAAAGGCCTTTCTTTCAGACCGACCAAGAGCTTGTACTGCCGAGGCGCTGCAAGCTTCGACAAGTCAATCGGAACTGTGCCCAGCGCGATGTTTTTCCCCAAGGGGATTTCCCTGGCCGGCAGCTGCCCACTGGCAACCGTTGCCCCGTGGGCACTCACCACGCGCCACACTGGTACAGCATCCGAAAGCGGTTTCGGACCGAAGTGCGCTACCTCCACGTCCACGGCGAACGGATCGGCGGTTGTCAGCACGCGTTTGGGCAGGCGCGCCAGCAGCACCGTGGCGCCGCAAAAACGGTGGAACTCTTCAGGCGTTGCGTACCCTTTCCGCTCCCAGAACGGATCAAGCAAGCCGACCAAGGCTGTGCCCTGCCCCATGTAGTCATGCAGGTCGAGCAACTGAAAGCCGCTCAGCCCGGGCGTGCGCAGATTGGCTTCGATTTCCTCCTTGTAGCAGGCCAGTTGAAACCGGCCCGACGCCCAAGCGAAATCCTTGTCTCGATCGAGCAACCCGTGCGCCGCTAGTGAATCCCGAAAGATCTCGTAGTTGCCGGGACGGAGATAGCCGGTGAACTTGTTGATAACATCGAAATTCGGATACGCACACCACTGGCCAACTTCGTGGGCAATGACAGGGATGCCAACGCCTTCAAGCGAATGCCGGTAATCCCCACCAAACCAGCCCCGCTCGCCACGCACAGGGTTTCGCCCAAACCGTTGGGTAGCGATGTAATCCACACGGTCGAGTGGTCCCGGCGCGTCCGGATCAGTGAACCCCGTGCCGCTGGTGTATAGCCGTCGTGGGTCCTTGGCGCGAAAATGTTCCGCCCATTGCGGCAGCACTTCTTTCCACCGCCCTTTCGGTTCGTTGCTCGGCGAGAACAGCATAAACGACGGATGATTGCCGTAAGCTTTGAGGATCCGTTCGGTTTCCGCATACAGCATCTGTTCCATGGGCGAGCCCGGATCGAACGTGTTCCACATGCCCGGCTCGATGGAGAGATAGAATCCGATTTCGTCAGCCGCTGTGAACGCCGCCTCGGGCGGACACCACGAGTGGAACCGCATTCCATTCAACCCCCACGCCTTACAAATGCGGAAGATATGCTTCCACGATTTGACATCCGTCGGCGGATGGCCGGTTAGCGGAAAATCGCCGCCGTCGTGAGTCATCCGAAAATAGATCGGGTGGCCATTGAGAAAAAATTGGCGGCCGACCGCTTTCAGTTCCCGTAAACCAAACCGGACAACGCGAGACTCGCTGCCGAGCGCAACTGTCAACTCTTGGAGATCGGGTGAAAACTCATCCCAGAGCTGCGCCTTGTCGCCGAGCGGCACCTCGACCTCAACCGAGTTGCTTGCGAGGTTGACACTTTTCATGCCGATGCGCAACCGGCCACCGCCGGGTTGCCCGCCTATCGTTACCTTGACGAACGCTGCATGCTTCGCCACGTTTGGGAATACTTGCACATTGTCGATCCACGTCGTCGGCGTTGAAGTTAACTCGATTCTTCCCACGACGCCGTTCCAACTACCACCCAGCGAATCTGACACGCTGTGTGCGTCGGGCCGGTAAGGCAGAATCATCCGGTTATCCACGCGGATCGTCAGCCGATGCTTGCCGGGCGCCAGCGTCCCCAGGTCGTAAACGCGCGGCACACAGAGACTGTTTTGCGAGCCGATTTTCCGGTCGTTTACCCAGACCGTTGTCTGCCAATGCGGTCGTTCCAGCATCAATTCGACGTGGCGACCTTGCCAGCCTCGCGGGATTTCGACATCGCGCTGATACCACGCCGGGCCAAGATAGTGCCGCGGAGGTTGACAGAGAAATGGCACTTTAACCTTATGCGGTTTGATGTACTGCTGATAGTCCTCCCGCAGAAACCAATTCCGGTCGTACAGCGACAATACCCACGGCGTGTTCGTGCTGATCTCGTCGCCGTAGCCCTGTGCCTGCAGGATTCCTGGCAGCTTGATCCGGTCCGGCAACTCGCGTGCGAACCACTGCTCCACGACTCCTGTATCCGATGGGTCCAGCGCGAATTGCCATTCGCCAGCGAGCGGAAGGGTCTCTGCGGCATCCGCGGAGAGGACGCCCAGCACCAACGCCAGGCCAATACACTTGAGCGTCATGGGAGCGGGAATAAACGATCGACTTCTACTGGTTGGCCAGTCGCGAATGAGAGATTGGCGGCGACGCCGGTGAGAATGCTGCGGGCGCCATCGATGTGGCTGGCCGCCCGCTGATAAGGATCAGGCGGCGGATTGCCGAACAGTTCCTCCACCAACGGGGCGTCACCGCCGCCGTGTCCGCCGATGGCGGGTGGAATCTGCACCGGATACGGTTTCTGCCAATGCGGAAAGACCATGATGCGTTGGCTGGGTTCACCGCCTTCCATGGCCTCGACCTCCTTGAATTCAATGCGACCCTTGGTGCCGTTGAAGGCGACGCGGTAACCCTCCCAGGGACAATACGCCGTGAGCGAATACGACATCTGCGCGCCGTTGCGGTAGCGCACCAGCACGTTCATCGTATCCTCGATACTGATGCCGTCACCGAACACACTTTGGTCCCGCCGGTAGCCGTCCTCGTGTTCGGCGTCCAAATAGAGACCGCGCAAGTCCTCCTTGGCGCGCAAGTCCAGCGCAAACGGGTCACCCTCCGCGTTGGGCGAGCCGGTGCTGCGCTCGTAAAACCTGGTGATGCCGCGTGCCTCGGCATTGGCCTTGCCATAAAACGCGAGCGCTCCGAAGCCAAACACTGTTTGCGGACTGGAATCGAGCCACCAGTTCACCAGGTCAAAATGATGCGTCGCCTTGTGCACCATCAGTCCGCCCGAATTGCGTTTGTCGCGATGCCACCGACGGAAATAGTCGGCACCGTGACGTGTGTCCAACAACCACTCAAAATGCACCGCTTTGACGGGACCGATGGCGTTCTTCATCAGCAGATCTTTCACCACGGTCCGCGCCGGCGAATAACGATAGTTGAAGGCCACGCGAAGTTTCCGTCCCGTGCGCTGGATCGCTTCGAAGATCGCGCGGCATTTGTCCGCGTCGATGGTCATGGGTTTCTCGGTGATTACGTCACAGCCCAACTCCATCGCGCGAATGATGTATTGGTGATGCGTCCGATCAATGGTAACGACTACAACCACATCCGGTTTTCGCTCGCGGATCATCAAATCGAAATCGGCAGCCCGATAGGTGGCGACGGGCGGAAGGCCGAACTTTTTGTTGAGGAGACGGTTGTAATAATTCATTCGGGTGAGGTTCAGGTCGCACAATCCTACCAATTCGCAGAGGTCCTGGTATTTGCCCGCAATGGCTTCGACAAACATCCCAGCCCGAGCGCCAAGGCCGACAAAGGCGTAACGCTTTTTCAGTGCGTTCATAGTAGATTAGCGTTGCTCCGGAAGGGAATCCCCGACCAACTGCAACAGTTCGATCGCATTCAAACACCACTGCGCCGTATCATTCGTGGAAATCCCCGGCACCTCGTCGACGGGAGACGGAACGTCCGGGCCTTCAATCCGTCGCGAACTGAAGTGTGATCGGCCCGGTTCTCGGCCGAGGAATTGGGCCCAGGCCCGAGCCGCCAGCTTCGGATCTTTGTCCACAAAGGCCGCATACGCGGTCATTCGCGCGAACCACAGACCACGACCATTGGTAACCGTACCGCCGAGCGCAGCCCTTTGCTCATCGGCCGGCGCCTGAAGATAGCGGCAGTATTGCAGCCAGACTTGGTTCCACTCCGGCAAGTTGATGAGCGGTGTCAGCTCCATCATCAGTTCCGGTCCTCCCATCAAGGCCGCCAGATGCGGAACCGCCACTTTGTCGTGAAGTTGATAGAGCAAGCCAGTCTTCGGATCGTAACCGTAATTCTCACCAGAGAACATCTTCTTCGGCATCGCGGCGATACATTTCATGCCGGTCAGAATTTTGTCGCGATATTTCGTGTCGCCGGTGCGCTCCCATTCCGCCAGCCAGTTACTGCAGAAGGCGAACCAATCGGGGCCGATGCGGACATGCGTTGGGTATGTTCGATCGGTTTCGATTTTGCGGAGCGGATCGACCTTCAACAACGCGTAATCGGCATCGACCACCTCATTCATCAGGTCTCCTACCCGTTCGTCGGTCGTAAGATAATAATAAAAACGCTTGAGGAGCGCCTGGCTGACGCGCGCTTCCTTGGCGCCGTCGCCCCAATGCCGGACGTTATGTCGCGAACCCAAACCGGCAAAAGGCCCGAGATGATAGACATCCACTTCCTGGGTTTGACGCGTCATGGCTTCCGCCATGCGAAAGATATCGGCCCGGCCTGTTCGCAAGAAACTGTACCAAAGCCACAGATTGGGCATCAGTTCGGTATTGGCCCAAGCGTAGCCACCAATATCGTAACGCCATTCGTGACGCTCGTCGTCATACGTGTGCATGACGTCGCCGTAATCCCAGAACCCGTACCAATGCCGCTGTTCGATTTGCCCCTGGTAAAAGGTGATGGCTTCGTTGAGTTGATCCTCGATCCATTGTTTCCGAGGCGTGGAGCGGTCCGGCAAACTCCACACGCCAAAGACGGGAATTGAATGATAGTACTCAGGTGGGCAAACGAGATGCGGTGGCTGCGCGTTAATTTTTGCAACGTTCAGGAGCTCGCCGTTCGAAGGCACGTCGACGAATGGTTGTAGGGTCAACTCGCTGGTTCGTGCCACTCCCGTGGCCGTGCTGAAACCCGGTTCGATGTCCTCATAAGAAGCCTCCAAGCCGTGTTCCTTGATGTCGTAGTGACGGAGATCCATTGCCGGCGCATCCGGCGGCCACAACCACACAGTCAACTCCGCTCGGTCGGTCCCGGCTCCGTGAATTTCCAGTTCGGTCGGAGCCAATTGCCAAAAATCCTTCAGACCCAACGCCAAGCCCCCGCTGACGTCGCCGACAAAGGCCAACCCCAAGGCCCGACGACCGCTGGTTGCATTGATCCATGCACTCTTTGGGTTGGTACGTTTTTGAATGGAGAACGAGTCCGGAGACATTTGCACCAGTTTGTAGTCATCCCACACCGCCATCATCGCCACGTTTTCCTTACGCGGCAGTTGATCGAGGTTCGGAATGCGCTTGCCGGCAACCTGCTCGCGGTAAAGATCGAGAGACGGAATGCGTCGTCCGGCGATGATCCGCACCGGTTCGGCGAACATGCCAGTGTCGCCACCAAACCGCACGTGCCGGTTGTGAACCTCTTCGCGCATCGGGACGGTGAATCGTATCCCCAAACCGCGGATGAAATCCTTTTCCTGGTCTCCGTCAAACACAAAGGAGTGCACGAGTCGGATGGAGTCCAGTCCCGCGAAAAAATACAGGCGGACGGTGAATGGCAGCCAGCGGCGATTGGCTGCCGCCGACCAGTGTTCGCCTTCGATCCTCACAACCGCCCGCACCGGCCCCGCCTGCTCCAGAGCGGCGGATTTGATCCGACTGACAAACTCAATCTCGCGAGTGGTGTGATTCGTTCTATAATCCGAACGGTCTTCCAGAATGCACACCAGCCGGCCATCTTCTCCGACAACGCGCCCATCGATTGAAATCGAATCGATGAAATGCTCTCCTTGCTTCGGAATGCGGCACTTCACCCGGCCCGTGTCGATTTCAATGGTGTCCTTCGTTTGGGTGGCCTTCAGAGCGGCTTCGGGGACGACAGATTTTCCACGAGAGAGCGTGAACGGCCCGAGTGTTTCAGGCGAAATCGTGACGGCATGGCCGGTCCACTTGAGCGACCCGTCCGGCCAATATGCCAAAGGCCACGTCTGCACCGGCAATGACTTGCCATGCGCATCAACGAGGGCAAGGGACTCGCCCTTCTCTATCTTGCCTTTTGGCCACGGCGTACCCCAACTCACTCCGACCGGGGCAGATGGCGGCGCTTGATCCAACCAGTTGAGAACCGCCGACCCATCTTTCGTGCCTGCTGCGCAGGCAGATGAAATCACCAAGCTACCCGCCACCAGCGCAATTTGAAGTCTTCTCATTTACCAACACTTCTTCAACAGAGGAAACTTGGCTCGCACAAACCAGATAATGAAATGCAGAGCCGAGTTTTTCAAGCGCCACTTTCCTCCTCAAGTCGCGGAGCGCGCACTGCGGTTCTCCGCTGAGCCGTCACCCAACCAAGAAACAACGGAAACACTTACGCTCCAGCATAGCTGGTCAGCACGTGTTGGTTCTTCTAATCAAAGGTTGAGAGCGCAGCCGACGGGGAATTCACCGAGTCGTGAACGCAGGCCATTGTTAGTTGCTTGCGATTCTCCCACAGTTCGACTGCGCTCCTCATTCTGGTATTGTCACGGTACGAGCACACGAACGCGATAGTATCGCGTCGCACCGGTGGCTCCCCCCGGATCCACCATATTGGTAACCACGCCGACTCCCGTGCCCCCACTGAGAATATTCGTCACGTTCGCGCTTACGAAATTATTCGAATAGCTGCCGTTGGCCGTCCCCGTGGTGTACTCGAGTACGTTGGTGCGGGAACCAATGGGAGGCGTGGTGGTACTGTTGCCGTTGGCCCCCAGATAGGTGACGCGCACGTCGGTGTTCGTTCTCACGATGCTGAGAATGTGCAAGTATGCCGCACTGTTTGTCGGGACGAACCCGGCGAGGAACTCATTCGTATTGTTCATGCCATCCCCGTCAGGATCAGCCGTGCCTTGCGCCTGCCCACAGCCGGTGCAACCGAAATACTGGTTTTGCCAGGTCGTGTACGAATCTGCCACCGAACAGCCGCTGCACGTCACGACCAGCTTGACCTGCCCGGGCGTAGCGATATTGATCGCGTACGTGAAGTTAGAATTCGCCAGGTCGCCAAACGTCAGAATCGTTGGGCTGCCGTTGGTCGTCAATGTCCCGCCGTAAGTAAACAGCGTATAGGTGTTGTTCGTGAATCCACCGGAATCAGAGAAATTCAGGATCCCTCCCAACACCAAGTTGCCGCCGACTGCGATACCGTCGCTGCTGGTACCCAAGCGGTAGGTCAGAATCGAGTTGGCACTGAGCGCCAGGTTATTGCTGAACGTCAGGGTCGCGAGCGCGCTGTTCGTACCAGGAGCCAGCGCGGCGCCGTTGTCCACGGCCAGATTGCCCTTGATGCTGCCGAACCCGCGCAGGGTTTCATTACTGGCAAGGTTGAGTCCTCCACCGGTGTGGCCGGAGATATCCAGCATCGTGCCCGTGCCAAGAGTAACACTCGCCGTGTTGCTGATGATACCATCGCCAGCAACCGCCAATACGCCTCCGTTGATGGTAGTTCCACCAGTGTATTCATTCGTTCCCGTCAGCGTTAACGTACCGGTGCCCACCTTCGTTACGGCAATCGGGCCGTAGTTCGTGGTTGGATCGCTGTTTCGAATATCGCCCGCAAACGTGCTGCTAGCGTTATTATTGCCAACGATCAGGTTTCGCGTCCCGCCAGTGCCGGCGGCTTCAATTATCCCTTGGCCAGACAAGCCGTTGACGTTATGCACAATCGACGTCCCCGAGCCAGAGCCCGGTCCGCGTAGCCAAATCTGCGCGGTCGGACCAACATACACATTGCCTTTGCCTGTACCCCACGGAATCCAACCGCCAGCATCCAACAAAGTGCCGCCCGCGCTATGGCCGGCAAAGTTGATGTCCAATGTCCCTTCGTTAACGAGCGTGTCGCCAGAGTAAGTCGCATTCGTACCTTGCACCCGTTGCCAAAAAGCACCGACCGTGGCCAAGGTGCCGCTGCCGCTGACTTGGCCGGAGAAAGTACTGAACGTACCTCCGCTGTTGTTGCCGACATACAGCGTAATGGCTTGCCCGGCGGTGTTCGTCAGGCCAATGCCCCCGGTCGCACTACCAGAATTGCCGGGCGGCCCTAAAGCGCCAAAGTAAAAAACGGTGGAGTTGCTGAAGGCCACACTCGCCGTACCAACGGGTGAAACGCGGTTATTGGTAAGGGCACCAGAATAGGCGACGACCAGTTGCCCGCCATTGATACTCACCTGGCCACTGGACTGATTCGTGCCCGCCATCGTAAACACACCGGCTCCAATCTTGTTGATGTTCAAGAAAGTGCCCGCTCCCCCATTTACCAGGAAATTCCCGGAGAAGGTGCTACTAACATCGTTGGCACCGACGTTCAGCGTTTTAGTATTCGTGCCCAGCTTATCCACGTTCCCTGAGCCACTGAGACCGTTGATGGTCACGTTCACGTTGTTGATGCTCAGCGTACCACCAGAATTGACGGTGATGTTGCCGGTGCCGGGCCCGAACGGGAACGCATTTTCCGCTCTGGCTTGGAAAAGGCCGGAATTGACGATTGTGTCGCCGGCGTATGTGTTGGTGGGGAAGGCGAGCCCGAGGGTATAAGTGCCATTCATGGTAATCCCTCCCGAACCGCTGACCAGTCCACCCATGACCAAGATATTGAGTCCGCCTCCAGTAAACGTGGTATTGGTCGTGAGCGTGGTCCCCATCGTGAGTGTTGCCGTCGCACTACTAACCTTTGTGACGACGGGCAATGCGCCGCCACTGCTGGTCCGAAGCGTCAGATTGCTTCCACTCAACGTGACACCGACAGAACCCGCTGCAAATGCGAGTTGGTTCAGCGAAAAATCGCCGTTGGCACCCGCGCCCAAATCGTTGGTACTGTTGTAAGTTCCTACTCCGTCAAAACTGATGGTGTAGTCGATCGAACCGCCAGCCGCCGGCGCGGCCACCGTGGCGAGATTATTACTCCACGTACTCGAGTCGCTCCACACGCCATCAACCGTGTTGGTCCAAGACCAAAAGGTTTGCGCCCGGGCTGGATTGCTGGCTGCGAGCAAAACAGCCGCCGCCAAGATGCCGCCTCCTCTTGAAATTCCCATTGACATCCAATACGCTTGCCCGAACTTGTTCGTGGTCATGATAAGCTTCTCCTCGCTTCGTTAGATTGTGCTTCTAATTCACGACTCCATCGTTCCATTCACCCATCCGCCCGCATCCCGATCAGGCAAGACCCTGCGAGCGTAAAGCGGACCCGATTGGCTATGTCTCCCAGATGTGCTTGCTCCAACGGCCCCGCAAAAGTTAAATGTAATATACATAATAATTTGCAGACATGTCAACATGAAAGAGTGATCCGATATGCGAAATCTCTTCGGACCCCTTAAATACTGGGCAATTCATGGCGATGGATAAAATTGAACTTTTGTCGGCGCTTGACATTCCAAGTATGGCTCAAAACAGCAAGAACCCCTTCTCCAATTGAAGGGGTCCTTGTCGGCAGGTTTCTTTTTGGATTTATTGCCGAGAACGTCGTCTGAGCCAATACGTGCCAAGCAAGCCGAAGACGATTAATCCCAGCGAAGAAGGCTCGGGAACCACGGTCAACACGATATCATTGCCCGTGCCGCCCAAGTACGTGATCTGTAAATCAGTGCTGCCGACCGTGAAGACGCTGCCTTCGCTCAAGCCAGCAAATTCGCCAAGCACTGCATTACCGGTCGCGTTTGTCACGATATCGAATTGATCCCCTACATTTGGCGTGAAGCCCAAACTCACCGCCAATACGCTATTGCCGATGTTGATTGTGCCAGAGCCAACGAGAACCGAGTCGTAATCGACACCCAAGCCCAAACCATTTAATTCGACTGCGTAGTTCGAGTTGGACTGCAGGGTCATGCCCAAGCCGCCGTTGAGTCTTAGCAGGCCGGCACTGTTGCCGGGAGACAACGTGCCGCCGTTGCTAACAATCAAACTTGCGGTCGCCGCGAAGGAAATGAGTCCCGTGCCGCCCAAGGTGGCGCCGGGTCCAACGCTGTAATTGCCCACACCTGCGGTATGTGTGCCGTTGAACAGAAGAGTTCCGCCATTAACGTTAATCGTTCCGGTATTGTTCAGAGTACCGCCGATAACCTGAGTGCCGCTGCCGGTTTTGGTGATCGTCAAAGTCCCAACGTTTTGCACAAAGTTTCCGGTGAATACCCCGTCCGCGTTATTATTGCCCAAGGTCAAAATTCTGCCACCGCTGCCAACCTTGGCCACAATCCCTGCACCCGAAAGCCCATTGATGTTAGCACTGGCATTATTCATTTGGAATGTACCACCGTTGACAATGGTCAAATTACCCTTGCCGGAGCCGGATGGCATAAAATCGCCAGTGACATCGAGGGTGCCGCTGCTGATTGTCGTATCCCCGCTGTATGTTTGAAGGGCTGCGAAGCGCATAAGGCTCACACCCGTCTTGGTCAGGCCAAAGCCGCCCGATATCACGCCGTTAATTAGCAGCGGGTTACTGCCGCCGGTGTTCACTTGGAACGTTGTGTCCTGTAGCAGGGCCATGCTCAGGTTAATCGTCTCGGTGCCGGAATTCACAATGAACTGGGGGTTGGTACCGCCCAAGCTGATGCTGTTCCCGCTCAAGAAGAATTGGCCACCGTTGATGACGATGTTGTTAAACTCGGTGCCCGCGGTGAGATCGTTCGTGGTGACTCGCGTACCACCAGCAACAGGAGCATTGAAGGTGAGCGAGTCATTCGCAACCGGCGCAGTGCCGGCAACCCAGTTTGCCGCGGTCGACCAGTAACCATTTGTCGGACCCGCCGTTGCGCTACCACCATTCCAAACGTCCTGCGATTGCGCGCCTGTACTTAGCAACAGGAATATGCCCACCCCCAGCAAGGTTATATACAACCTGCTAAGAGATGACTTACACATTGTCATTTCACGTCGATGAATGCTTCTCATTTCACCCTCCGCTCACTTTAAATAACTGCCCTGATTCTTCTCAATGCAAGTGAATTTGAGTGTCGGTACCCCTCATCGGCACACCAAAACGAAGAAATGACAGAATGGAGAGCTTGTTGTCAGTTCTACCCGCAATTCGACACCTTCGCTTCCCTTTACACCCTTTTTGATCACTCGCCACTACTGTCAGGGATTCACCTCTACCCTGACATTGACCCTTCTTATAACAAGCTCTACAGAGGCTTGTCAATAAGAAATGTAATTTTTATGCAAATAATTGTAAAATTACATTTTTGAGCGATTATGCGAGGTGAAAAACTTCCTGCAACTCTTTGCTGATTGGGCTGTTATCTAAATTGGATGGCATCACATCACGCATGTATCCCCACCACTTCCGGCAAGCGGCTGTCTGGGCAATGGCCGCCCAGCACTGCTCATTTTCAATCTCCACATAACCGAAAAGTTGCCGAGTTTGCGGATGTAAAAAGATGGAATAGTTGTGGACACCATGTGCTTTGAGGACTGCCTCCAACTCCGGCCAGATCGGATTGTGGCGCCTTTCGTACTCGATTTCTTTACCTTCATTGACCGACATGACAAATGCTTTCCGTATCATAAAATGCCCACCTCTCTGGTTGGCTGGTTTCCGTCGTGCACCAATAGATGCTGTAACGTTCATCGTGGATTTTGTACAAGGGGATCAATGTCACATCGCGAGGATCAGTAATCCCTGTATGCATCAGCCAAACTGAAGTTTTCGTTGTCGTTTTGGGGTTGGGATTGCGAAATCTTGATCTAAAGCCTTTGAACGGTTAGCCCGCCATCGACCATGATGACCTGACCTGTAGAATAGGGAAGATCCCCTCGAGCCAAAGCCGCGACCGACCGACCGACGTCCTCGGGGACACCCCATCGGCGTTGGATAGCCAAACCGTCGGCGAGCAGTTTATCGTACTTGGCTGTAACGCCTGCCGTCATGTCGGTCTTGATGACGCCGGGACGAACTTCGTACACGGGGATATCGAATTCGCCGAGGCGGGTGGCCCAGAGTTGCGTGGCCATGGCGACTCCGGCTTTGGAGATGCAATAATCGCCGCGATTCACCGAGGCCACGGTCGCAGAAATCGATGAGACGTTGACGACGCAACCGTGCCATGTCGGCTCGGCCTTCTTCTGCTGGATCATCCAGTGAGCCACGGCTTGCGTGAGGAAGTACGGACCTCGCAGGTTGACCTTCAACACCGACTCGAAACTCTCCTCGGTCGCTTCCAAGACGTCGGCGCGCACTTTGGGGGCGATACCGGCATTGTTGACCAGTACGTGAAGACGGCCAAAGCACAGTTTCACCGCGTCGAGCAACCGTCGGCGTGCAGCGGCGTCACTCACATCGGCCGAAACGTACAGCACCTCCGCGCCGAGTTTACGTAGCACGTCCAGTGCTTCAGCCGCGGCGTTTTCATCGCGGACGCCGCAGACGGCGAGATCGAATCCGTCGCGCGCGAGCCATTGCGCAATACCGAAGCCGATGCCGCGCGTGCCGCCGGTAACAAGCGCCACTCGTTTCATCTCAGGCCCTCAATTCCGGAATCTGCACCCACGCGCGTTTCTGCCATGATTCAGTTCCTTTCTCCGCCAACTGCACGCCCTTCGCTCCTTCCAGCAGCGTCCAGCCGAACGGATCGTTCTTGACGACGTGGCGCAGGAACAATTCCCACTGGATCTTGAAGGCGTTGTCGTAGTTCTCATGATGCGGCATCTGCTGCCAGCCGTCGTAAAAGTTGATCGGATTGTCGACGTCAGGGTTCCACGTCGGACGTGGCGTCGCTCCGTAGGGTTGGACCCAGCACTGACGCAGCCCCGCCACGGCGCTGCCTTTCGTACCGTCCACCTGCAATGTCAACAAATCATCGCGGCGAACCCGGACACACCACGACGAATTGAAGTGCGCGATCACGCCGCCTTCCAACTCGAAGGAGGCATACGCCGAATCGTCGGCAGTGCATTCGTATGGCTGGCCTTTTTCGTCCCAACGTTTTGGGATATGGGTCGCGCCGATGCAGGAAACAGCCTTGACGTTGCCGAACAGGTTATCGAGCACGTAGCGATAGTGGCAGAGCATGTCAACGATGATGCCGCCGCCGTCTTCCTTGCGGTAATTCCACGACGGACGCTGGGGCGCAACCGTGTCGCCTTCGAACACCCAGTAACCGAACTCCCCGCGCACGGAAAGGATTTGGCCAAAAAACCCGCTGTTACGAAGCTCCTGTAATTTCAACATCCCCGGCAGCCAGAGTTTGTCCTGCACAACGCCGTTCTTCACTCCTGCTTCCTTGGCGAGCCGGTACAATTCGTAGGCCGCATCTGTGGAAACGGCCGTTGGTTTTTCGCAATAGATGTGTTTGCCGGCCTTGATGGCCGCCTTTACTGCGTCAGCGCGCCGGTCGGTCGTCTGCGAATCGAAGTAAATGACATTTTGTTTGTCAGCAAGCGCTTCGTCGAGATTACTGGTCCACCGTTTAACGCCAGCCGAAGCGGCCAGCGATTCGAGTTTGGCCGAATTGCGTCCAACGAGAATCGGGTCCGGCAGGATATATGCCGTATCACTGAGCTTGACGCCGCCCTGTTGGATGATGGCGACAATCGAACGCAGGAGATGCTGGTTCGTGCCCATGCGGCCGGTGACGCCGTTCATAATGATGCCGACTTTGTGGACGGTTTTGGTTTCCATGGCAGAGGTGTCTTTCTCCTAAACCTTGGGTTTGTCATTGCACTGCGGTCGCGCACCCGCAGGCAACGGCGGCGCCTCGACGCCCGCCTGAGGTAATGTACCGTCGAGTTCTTGCCGCCAATGGGCCACATCGCCCGCCGGGCCATAACAATAGATCATGCGCAACGGATGGTCGCCGATATTGGTGAGTTGATGAAAAGAACCCGGCGGAATGAAAACGGCCTGACCAGTGTTTACAATCTGGCGTTCGTTACCGAGGCACATTTCACCGGTGCCTTCGACGATGAAATAGATCTCCTCTTGTTCCTGATTGTGCCACGGGACCTGACCGCCGTTTGGTTCGAGCGTGACGTTGCCCATGCAGAAGTTCCTGGCCTGAATTGGCGCGGCACCTCCGACGAGATTTTGAGTGCGTCGTCGTGCCGGATAAGTGCGCCCGGTGATTTTGTTGAGGTCGGTGACAATCATTTCAGTTCCCTCAGTTTCCCCAGAAGGTGAGATAGGGTTCTCGGCGGATGATGCGCTGAACATACAGCGCGACTTCGCGTGCATGATAGTCGCCCCACATGCTGGATTCGCCGCAGGGGATTTTACGGCCACGCGGGACGTAATCCCATCCATTGGGTCGGTGGTAAACGCTGTGAAGTATCAGGCCCTGATGTTTGGCATCCACACTCAAGTACGGCTCATCCAATAGCGTATTCAGCACGGTCAATCCCGCACGCCAGTATTTCTTGTTTTTCGAGTAGTGCCCCAATCGCAAAAGCCCTTGCGCGGCGATGGCAGCCGCGGAGCTATCCACGGGCTCATAAGGGTTGAACGGGTCGGCGCGCCGCGATTGCCAATTGCCGAGCCGGTGAAGGTTCGGTGCGCCGGTATCCCAATAGGGGATGCCATCGGATGCAGTGGCGCGTTCGATATAAAAATCGCATGTGGCCTGCGCGGCCTTCAATAACAATGGTGTAATATCCTTGTCACCGATGGCCCGCAGGAATTCCAATTGCTCGGCAAAGCCGCACATGGCCCACGCCAAACCTCGTGTCCAGGTCGAAAACGGAGAATAACCTTGTTGTGAACTCGGACAACGAAAAGTCCCGTCGTTGAAATTGAAGATGCTTTCGTGTGCGACGCGACCGTGAACATCGTACGCATCGCGACCTTCGCCGTAGTAAACGGAGTAGGTGGCTGTCGCTGTCGCGTGTTGTTTGAGGCGTTCGAGAAGAGAAGCTTTGCGGTCGTTTTCTTCCATCAGCACGTGGCCAAGTTGATGGGCCATGGCCAGCACGCGCAGGGAACGGATGGTGTCCACGAATAACGAATGGGGACCGTTGAAAGAATAGATGAATCCGCCGTCGCGGATTTTCGTCCACCGGTGCGCTTGCACGGTGCCGGAGCATTTAAGTGCCAGTCGATAAAAGTCCTTTTCCCATTTGCTGTACGGAATGCGCTCTTCATCCATCAACCGCAGGAGATGGCCATAGGTGCTGACGTTGTTGAAACCGTGGTCGTGTACGCCGAAATGGGTGACGTGGCACGCCATTTTCGCGACTGTTTCACGACGTGCCGACTCTAGAAATTCAGCTTCGCCGGTCGCGTCGAACTGCAGAATGGCCGATCCGTATTGGAAACCCTGGGTCCACTCCGTCCAGCCACGGGTCGTGTAGCGGCCCTTGACGGTGAACACGGGCAAGCCTTTCGAGATGTCGTAACTTTTCTCGATTGAACGGAGCTTTTGCGCGGACAATTCCCAAAGTTTCTCCAGCTTCGAGGCCAGATCGCTCGCTGTCAGTCGCGCCTCAGTTTTCATGGAAGTCTGTCATTTTTACGCTGCAATCGATTCTTTGTATATTCATTCTGTAAACCGGCGTTCGGTCAAGGAGATTCCACAGACCAATTCTCAGCCGGTTCGTGATCGAGTTCGATTATGAAGGCAGCGGCCCCGCATAAACTCTCCCCACGAGAGGAATTCTTGGATCGGTGCCGAATTGAAAGAGAGTTCACCATGGAAGCGACCGATCAAGACAGGGGTTTCGACTGCCCTCGCCTTGCGGGGGATCAACATTCCAACCCGAGAGGTGTCACTACGCTGTCCGACCATTTGGTTCGCCGGTTCAACTGCATTGCAGTTGGTTTTATGCCTTACTTGGTATTCAATTGGGTTACACAAGCAAGAACAGACCACATGCATCGGCAACTGAATCGTTTCCGGTTAAGCGAAGATGTGATCAGGAGAAAAGTTCGTCGCATGACTTGAGATCCTCTCGGCCTCTGTATCCAGTCCTTCCACGGAACTTGCGATCGTTGAGCCCTCTTGACGGCGTCTACACATGTCGAGGTCGCCGCCGAATGGCTACCGCGGCGTGCGCAGAATCCTACCGCTTGTTGGTAGGGGTACAGCGTCCGATCTTTAACCCAGCCGCTTAGGATGGGCCTCCCCACTGCGTTTTCGATGCACATCACCTTCAGGAACGGATGCGTGGAATCACGGATTGAAGCGTGGCACATGCGTGGAAAGTGCGTGGTTCGTACGTGAGCGATGCGTGGCACATCTGTGAGATGTAACTGGTAAGTCCGTGGACAGGGATCGGAACACAGACGATTCATCTTGGAAACAGGCTGCTCACCATTAGGACTAGAGATGATACGACAACAGTACGACCAGTCATAATGGGTGGCACACTGAGCGCCCGACCCGAATCAGAAAGCGGAACGGAGTCGCAGCACGTTGTCGTTTACGTCAGGCGACGGCAGAGAAGCGGTGATGAGGGGCGGGTGTTGAGTGTGCCAATTGACCGAGACCGTCGCTTGGTCTGGCCTGCATTCGGGTCTGCTCCGCGTTTGGCAGACTCGAAGAAAGCAGACCAGTTCAAGCGCGGGCCTGGCATTGTTGTCCCGTCCTGCGGTATCTAGTGCTCTGTCAAAGTTGATTGGAAGGGTAGGGCGCGACCGCCGGGCGCGCCGCAACGGTCGGCCCGGTGGTCCGACCCTACCAACAACCCTTGCGATGTAGGTTGACGGAGCACTAGGGTCAATTATTGGCCTTCGTTAGCCGTGCATTCTCGGCGGCAGTGCCACACTTGGCCAGTCCACTTTGCTCGCCACTGCGAACACTTTGAGCGGTGCTTCGGGCTAGGCTCTCGAAAATGAGACCCATTGACATAGTTCGACCTATTTCTTTCGGGCACACTGCCCAGCGTGAACATCGGTATTCAGACGGAAAGGACGAGATTGATACATGCGGTGCCTGCCACTGTTCGGCGTCAGAGGGCAGTTCCCTAGCGGGTGTTCGAAACCTGTCCAGCACAAAATGAAAAATTTTGCGCAAACAAAGCCAAAGGCGGAAATTGGCAGCTACCGCCGGCAAGAATCGACCTTGGCGGATTCGCGAATTTCAATTTCAGCAGTGGTAATCTCGCGCTCGCGATTCAGAAAGGAGCATTGGCTAATGAAGACTTTCAATAACGAACGAATCACCAGCTTCGCTTAGCCCTTCACCGATGCTTGCTACCAAAGCTCAATATCGCCTGGCCAACGCCAAGGAATACTTCTCGGAACACTTGAGCGTTGGCGACTACTACACCGAAGGCCAACAGGTCTTGGGTCAATGGTACGGCGAGGGTGCCGAGAAACTGGGCCTGTCGGGTGTGACACGCCAAGACGACTTCGTTTGTCTCTGCGAGAACCTCCATCCGAAGACCGTGGAGAAGTTGACACTGCGCCAGAATACCACGCGTTCAGAAGTTGGCCCGGATGGTCGGCCTCGTCAGCACACGAATCGGCGCGTATTCTACGATTTCACGTTTTCGCCAGCCAAGTCGGTATCCATCGCTGCCCTGGTAGGCCATGACCCGCGCATTGTCGAAGCGCACGAACAAGCCGTCACGGCAGCACTCGGGCAGTTGCAAGCCTTCGCCGCGACGCGCGTGCGCAAGAGGGGTCAATGCACGGACCGAACGACAGGGAACATCGTGGCCGCCGTATTCCGTCACCGCACGTCGCGTGCCCTCGATCCGCAGTTGCACACGCATTGTATCGTCTTCAATGCGACGTTCGATCCGGTCGAGGTCCGCTGGAAAGCGCTCCAGAACCACGACATGTTGTCGGCGCAGAAGTTCATCGAGAACGTCTATTACCACGAGTTAGCCCGGCGTCTGCGGCGATTCGGCTACGGCATTGAGAACCGGCGCCGAGGGGATTTTGAAATCAAGGGCCTGTCGCCGGCGTTGATTGAGAAGTTCTCCAAGCGGCACCAAGAGATTGACCAAGAGACCCGCGCGTTGCTGGAACGCCAGCCCGAGAAGGCCAAGGGCAACCTCGCCGTCATCCGCGACCACATCGCGCACAAGGAACGGAATCGCAAGATCAAGGGCCTCACTCTTCCCGAGTTACAAACCGGTTGGGACCAACAACTGAGCCAGGCGGAGAAAGAGTCGCTCGGCCGGCTAGCCACAGCACCACCGCCAATTGCGACCTCCAGCGAGGTTCGCGCGCGACAGGCTGTCTTATGGGCTGAGGAACATCTATTTGAACGTCGCTCGGTGGTGCCCGAATACGAGTTGTGGCGGTATGCGCTGGAGCATGTGCGCGGGCAGAACGTGGCGTTGGCCGACATTCAGGCTGCCACGGCCCGGCGCGGCTACCTGCGCTACAAAGAACATCCCGGCCGGATCACGACGCGGGAAGTGCTGCACCGGGAGTGGGACATCGTGTGCATGGCCAAAGACGGCATTGGCCGGTTCGGCCCGTGCTGCTCCGGCTATTCGACTCACAATGCCAACCTGGATGACGGGCAACGTCAAGCTGTTGAGCGCATCCTGCAATCACGCGACTTTATCACCGTGTTTCGCGGTGGGGCCGGCACCGGCAAGAGTTACACCCTGCGGGAAGTGTACGGCGCTTTGCAACGGGCCGGGCGGATGGTCACGGCTGTCGCACCGCAACGGCAACAGGTCATGGACCTGGAACGGGATGGTTTTCAGGGCGCGCACACCGTCAGCGCGATTCTGGCTCGCGGTGCGCTGCCTCGCAGTGTCGTGCTGCTGGTCGATGAGGCCGGACAGATCGGCGGCCAGCAGATGCACCAACTCTTGAGCTTGGCGAAAGCCAACGAAGGCCGGGTGATCCTCTCGGGCGACACCCGCCAACACAGCGCGGTGGAAGCCTCCGACGCGCTGCGCGCCATCGAGAAGTATTCCACGGTGAAGCCCATCGAACTCACCGAGATTCGGCGTCAAGACCCGGCTCGCGGGAAGACACGGGCCGAACGTGAACGGATCGCCCAATACAGGCAAGCTGTGCAAGAAGCGTCGGAAGGCAACCTCGACGCCTCGTTTCGTCGGCTGGATCGACAAGGGGCGGTGGTGGCCTGTTCTCCACAGGAACAAGCGGGATGTCTTGCCCAGCATTACTTGGCTCTGGTTGAGCAGCACCAGTCCGTTGTCGTGGTGTCACAAACCTGGTCGGAGATTCACCGGGTCAGTGAGCAGGTGCGGGCTGCCCTGAAATCTCGTGGCCTTCTCGGCGCTGAGGACAAGGCTGTAACGGCGCTGGAAACAGTTGATCTCACCGAGGCGCAGAAGCGTGACCGGCGATTCTACAACGAGGACACCATGCTTGTATTGAACCGCAACGCACGAGGATTCCAGAGAGGGCAAACCTGTCGGCTCGTCGGCATCACCGACAAAGGCTTGGTTTTGGAAAGTGTGGACAAGACTCGCACCGTTGCGTTCCGGTTTGCGGATCGGCTCACCGTGTGCCAGCCCAAGGAACTGACGTTGGCGGCTGGCGACCGTCTCCAACTGAAGGCCAACGCCCGTACGCGGAGCGGTCGGCGTCTCGCCAATGGGGAACTGGTTACGGTGAAGAAGGTCGGTGCCGACGGCCGGATCACGCTAACGGATGGAAGGGTTCTGGAAAAGGACTACCGGCAATTCGTGCGCGGCTTCGCCATCACGTCCTACGCGTCTCAGGGCAAGCCGGTCGATCACGTCTTGTTCTCCGATTCCGCCATCAAGGCAGCGACGAATCAACAACAGTGGTATGTGACCATTTCTCGTGGACGCAAAGGAATCACCATCTTCACCAGCGACAAGGTGCAACTGGGCGAGAATATCTTGCGGTCCGGCGACCGGCCCCTGGCGCTGGATCTGGCGAAGCAAAGGTGTTTTCAAAGCCTCGGCATTCCGCGAGGGTTGCGGACGCGGTGCCTCCACAACCGGGCCTTTGCCGAAGGGTTCCGTCTGAGCAGGCTCCGTAGCTTCACCAAATTGCGCGCGCGGGCAATCCAACAAACACAGGGAATCAGCGTATGACGATCAGGCACGGACAAGATGAGAGCCATCGGACTTCCCCCTGTTGGGAGGGTGACACCCAGGCCCAGGCGCTGCGAGTGGAATTGGCCGACGGACATTCCTGTCTGGTTCCCTATAGCCGAATCGCATTTGTGGACTGCGAGTCCGGCACGGATCACAGTGCGCTTTCCCTGCGCACAGACACCCACGAAATCCGGATCGTTGGCAGGAACTTGCGGCAGTTGGAATCTGCACTGCAAAAGTTCGAGGTTGACTGGGTGAAGGCAGCGCCGGCGCGCTACGAGCTCGATGCCAGCGACAATTGGGTTTGGATCACCAACATCACCGTCAGCGAGCTGCAACCGTGAAGATGCCTGCGGACAGGACAGAAGGGAGTTGAGGGGCCATGATCACGCCGACCTGCAAATCGTACCGAGCACGAGTGGATGGCGAGAGCGTCGTCTTGGACATCGACGATGCGCAACCGGTGAATTTCGTACCGCAACTGATGAGCAAGGCGGACGTGGCCAGCCGGCTGCAAATCAGTATCCGCAAGGTTGCCCAGATTGCCCAATCGGGCCGGTTGCCGGTCGTGCGTGTGGATGGGGCTGTCCGTTTCCGAGAAGAAGACGTTCTGCGCTTGTTGACCGAGCACCAAGAGCCAAGGCCCCGCTTGATCGCGTTGTCATCGCGCATCAGGTCGGGAACGTAGGCACGGATCCGGTCTTCCAATCTTGTTGTCCCACGACCAAATCACGCTTTAGCGCTACCGTCGAAGCTCGACACCTATGCCCGGTTTGCTATGTTGCTATCGTCGTGAAGCGCCCGCAGATGACAAAAAGAGATTCTGAGCGGTTCGCTTCCATCGCTCGGTGCGTTTGCTGGTGGCAGCCGGCTGAGGCAACACTCGAAGACACGCCGCGCTTTCTTTGCCAAGTCATGGTGTTCGGAACTTGGGACGACATTTGCCCCGTCATTGATCGTTATGGAGAAGCGGCATTCCGCGAAGCGTTGCAATCTGCCCCACCCGGCCTCTTTGACAACCGTTCGTGGCATTATTGGCACCACCGGTTGCGTCTTCGGCCGGTTCCGCCCTTGCCCAAGCGTATCATCCCCGCGTGAGGATTCTTCTTGTTGCCGCACTACGGAATTGAACTTGACCGGCACAGAATGTGCCATAGTGTAAAGGCGTAATGCGTAGATCGAAGAAAACAACTGCTCGGACTGTAACTTTCACCCAACTCCGAAAGCTCAAAGCTCAGGACCGGCGGCGGGACTGGGATCGTCTTGCGCGCGGCGAGGTCACGCCGGAGCAGTTACAGGCGGAAAATGCGGTGGTGAGAAATACGCGTGAGTGTCGGATTCTGAATTCTGCCAAGGCCGCGCGGTTTTTTCGACGGCAGCTTAAACGATCATAGTTGTCACTCGGAGTCACTCTTCGCTTGAGCCCTCCCTCTCCTGCGACCAACGTCGAGGATTACAAACCGATACTCAGCCTGCGCGGTCCGGACCATTTGCCTCGCATCATCGTTGGCGGACAGGCCGTCAACATCTGGGCAGAAAGGTATCGCGATGCAGAGCCGAGACTGGACAACTATTTGCCTTTCACCAGCAAAGACCTGGATTTGCTTGGCGATGCGTCGGACCTGCATCAAATTGCAACTGAAACCGGCTTTAAGAAGATGACGGCGAGAAGAGAACCAATCATTCCCTCGGCCGGTTATCTCGAAATGCCGTTGGGCGACGCCGGATCAGTGAAGATCGAGATTCTGAAGCGCATGTACGGAGTGACTACGGAAGAGGCGAGAGAAGCCGCCTTGGTAATCGAACACAAGGGACTCCAGTTGCGCGTGCTACACCCGATCACCTTGCTGACTGCAAAAGCCGAGGCCGCCGTCCACCTTCCACAGAATAAGCCGGGGCAGGAGCGGCAAGACGTGAGGCATCTGCAGATGATGGTTTTGTGCGTGCGCAGTTTCCTTCGCGAGCAGATCGTAGAGACGGAGGCTGGAGAATTGGAGGTAAGAGACTGCCTTGATCTCCATCAGAAGGTCTTGAAGGTGTTGAGCAGTTACACCGCCGGTCAGGCCCGCAGAAAATACGGGATCGACTGGCTGGAGATTATGCCGGTGGAGGCATTGAAGGTTTCAAGAGAAATGAAGCTGAGGAATTTTGTCGAACAAAGATGGCACCGTTGGGCAGTCCAGCATACAAAGCGGTCTCAGCGCATGGGGATTCATCTTTAGGGTGAAAGATTTGCGGTCACTGCCGTATCCGGAGCGCGTGACAAAACGTGACAGACAACCACCCAATACCTGCATTTTTCCGCATTTTGCGGTTGCGAAAACATGCAGAATCACGCAGGATTTGACAGGGGCGATGGATTCGATTCCCATCGCCCGCTCCAACCCCACAAGACGGGGAAGCTCGAGATTTGAATGTCGAAATCCGAAGCAAATTCGTTGCGAATTTCGGATCTTTCGTGCTTCGATATTCGAGTTTCCGCGCGAAGCGTGGAGGGGTACCGAAGTGGCCAAACGGGGCAGACTGTAAATCTGCTGGCTAATGCCTTCAGTGGTTCGAATCCACTCCCCTCCACCATTTCTGTTTTTGTGCAGATGGATCTATCCGTTGCCATTGCTCAAGTGTTATCCACACCGACAACCTACGTGGTCGGGCCTGCAGACGGCTCCTATTTGTACAAGGGCAGTGCTCGAAGTTTGAAGGATCGCCTGGAAGATCACCGTGCGGGACGGGTTTCACGTACAAAGAACAGACGCCCGGTCCATCAGTTTTTCTTTCGGTATTTCCCGACCTACTCCGAAGCGCGGGCGTTCGAAATGTATTTGAAGTCGGGCGCTGGCCGACAATGGTTAAGGGAACAATTGTCTCATCGCGAATCTGGGCAGACTATTCCGGCAAGGGCGGATCGATTGTAAGCGGAAAATCTGCTGGCTAATGCCTTCAGTGGTTCGAACCCACTCCTCTCCACCATCTTTTCAATATTCTCAATCCCGCCATTCGACGGTATCCCCTGCGCTAAAAGCCTTCCATCTGGATTCTGGCTCCTGGCTTCGCTTCTTCCTGCATACCCTTTCCGCGCCATCATTGTCGACAGCGAAGGCCACTCAGGGCGCTGTATTCCAAGAAAGGTTGACGTGCGTTAGCGGACTGGCTGCGCGTCGCCTTGTCTGGCTGCTCTCACGCTCTGTCTCACTGCGGTTTCGGCGAAAGCGGACACCCTTCTTCCGCCAGCATCAGAACTAGACCCGGCTGCTGGAAAATGCTAGCCTGACGGCATCTTTATGGGCCAGCCATTCTCTTTCAGCCTGCCGCCCCGCGACGTGCCGCTGACCGTCCGCCTGCAAGTCCTGTTTGGCGGATTCCTCAATCAATTCGGATGGTTCTTCTTCGGGTTTGGCATGCTGTTCGTGTGGCTCTTCCTACCCCACGCCGACCTCACGTCGTTCTATCGGTTCCACGGTCAACTCGATCATGCCGCAGGCACCGTCACCGCCAGCCAAAAAGCCCACTTCTCCGAAGGCGGCTCGAAACACCATTCGGGAACGCCGATCTACGAACACGACTACACGTTCAGGGTGGCGGGGACCGCGTACCGCGGCGCGTCCTACGCGACGGGTTACACCTACCCGCCCGGCACCCGCGTCACCATCGAATACCCCCGCGGCAACCCGTCCGTTTCAAGAATCCAGTTCATGCGCCGCACGGCCTTTGGCCCATCGACACTCATCGTCCTCCTCTTCCCGCTGGTCGGACTGGGCTTCCTCATTCCCGGCCTGATGCTCGGATGGAAAGGAGACCGCCTCCTCGCCCATGGCAAAGTCGCCTTCGGCACCTTCAAATCGAAAGAACCCACCAACACCCGCGTCAACAACCAAACGGTCTACAAACTAACCTTTGATTTTACCACCGACACAGGGGAGACTTGCCAAGCCATCACGAGGTCCTACCAGACGGCACAATTCGAGGACGATCAACAACACGAGATCGTCTACGATCCGCTGACTCCTTCCTACGCCACCTTGGTCGACTGCCTGCCGGGTTCACCGCGAATCGACGAACGCGGCGTGATTCAACCCGCCCGGTTCGGGTCTACCTTACCCGTCACCATTCTGCCGGTCCTTGTCATCATCGCCAACATCGCTTGCCTTTGTCTCAAACTCGGGCGATAGGCCCGTACGGTTTCCGCGCCATCATCGACGCCAGCGAAGGCAAACGGATCGTGCTGCACTCGCAAAAGGCTTGAGTGGCTTCGTCGAGACCTCGCGGCTATTCAAGTGTGAACGTTCATTGTCGAATACTTCAAATCCTACGTATGAGAGGAATACGTCTCGATTCATAAGGCGTCACTGGACTCCGGCGATTGGACTCGATTCTTGTTATGGCTTGCCTAATTGCGCCACACGTTCACAACTATCGGTTGCCTCGAAGAGAACGTCCGCGCCCGAACCTGTAGGAGACCAACTTCTTAAAGTCATTTTAGTATATTCGATAGAAACCGGCCCGGTCGTGATGGAATGACCAAAGACTGGATACGTTACAGTCGGCGCGTTTATGAGGAGGCTTCCCGGTGGACTTTCCACATCTTGCTGCCGAGGTTGACGCGAGACTGTTAACCTCAAAGATGCCTTTGGAGCCCGAGATCGGTGTTCGTTTTCGTAGAGCATGGCGAAGAGCTCCTCAATTGTAGCGAAATCTCGGACACTCATATCTCTAATGGATGGTAGAACTGGGTTCAGATGGAAGTGCTGAAAAATGCGCTGCGCCTTACGTAGCGAGTCTACAAAAGGCAGCTTTTCATGCATTGTGCCAACGTCGTTTCTGCTCATCGTGGCGGAGCCAAGTCGATTTCCTTTTATCCATAACTCCAGCTTGAGAGTTCGGTTCTCGGTCGAAGCCTTGAGAAAAGAGTGCGTCGCATCGAAATAAGGCAGGGCTAGGATTCGTTGTCCTTCCCAAGCGCTCAGGCGGAACATAAAATTAGCTCTAAATGGGGCGGCGGTCTTCACCGTGTCAGCGCCGAACGAGAAGGAGAGGGCGAGTGGCGAATCTACAACGTCACTGTCGAAGCTGACGAACTTTAGTCCTGCTCGAAAATGACCTGGTAGTATTAGCGGAGGCGCAGCATCCATGCCTTCCCACGAAAGAACCACTTGTCCATCGTGCTGATTACCAGACTTGATCACGAGTTCACCGCCCACGGTAGTATTTACATCTTCAAACAACGGAGAGCCACTCAACTCAAATTCACCCATCTTAATTCTAACATCCGTGCCCTTTTCGAAAAACTCCTTGAGGTTCTCTTTGGCGCCAAAGGTCTTGAGCTTAAGCGTAAGAGGAATTTCTTCTTTGGCTTGGACGACTACGTGTTGAGCCCCACCGATGAAGTTGACCTGAACCCGGACACGTTTGTCCTTCGCCTCCAGCTCTTCTTGCTTGGCGCGAACGGCGGCAGAAATTGAACTTGGATGCAGTTCCTTAACATACGCTGCAGCATCTGTGACTGCTTGCTTAAAACGTAGTGCGTCTGTGAGATTGTTTGCAGAGGAGAATCGCACTGTAACGGTTTTTTGTTGTCTGAGTGTGTTCTCGTCTATGCCGCGCCCGTATTCTTGCATAAATGCCCAATAGGCACGCCGATTCACTACGTCCGCGAGAACAAGGAACACGGGGAACTGCTATACTGCTCCCCTTGAAAGATGGCGGTGAATTTGAGAGTCCTAAAGGCAGGAAAGGACTCGATGAAACGCAGGAAATGGACAGGCAGGGAGAAGCTGCAGATTGTGCTGGAAGGCCTGCGAGGGACAGTTCCCCTGG
>DATIZX010000115.1:0-3867 GCA_035516795.1 Verrucomicrobiia bacterium | reverse complement strand
GGATTTTTATGCTTACGACGGCAACACCGTGGGACCGCTGCCCTTCAAGCGCATGGGAACCTATCCGTATCCGGGCAAGTCGTTCCCGAATGACGATGACCACATGAAGTACATGCTCGAATACAACACGCGATTCGTTTCGGGGAATGAGCCGCAGGGCTACTCGTATGATTTTGAAAAGAGCGGGAGAAAATGACGTTCCTACGGCTAGGTCGATCCGCTCAACGCTACTGCATCTGCTGGCGCATCGTCAGGTCCCTCTCTCGCCTATGGCGAGTTCGGGATGACAAGGAGCGGTATCGTTTTGTACAACGTTGTATTCAATCGTTTTAATACTTGACTTTTTCAGTTCTGCCCCGTTCAATACGCCAAGATGGAAACCGTCGCGACCGCCTCCGCACCTCCACGTCTAAAACGCGTCCTCAGCCTTTGGGACCTGATCTTTTACGGCATCGTGCTGATTCAGCCGATCGCCCCGGT
This sequence comes from Verrucomicrobiia bacterium, assembly GCA_035516795.1. Taxonomy (GTDB): domain Bacteria; phylum Verrucomicrobiota; class Verrucomicrobiia; order Palsa-1439; family Palsa-1439; genus DATJBF01. The sequence continues at coordinate 3,387 of DATIZX010000115.1, read as the reverse complement.
TCCGCTTTACGGAGTCGCGCAAAAACTTTCTGACGGTCACTTCGTCACCATCATTTTAATTGCGCTGTTCGCCATGCTTATCACGGCGGTCAGCTATGGCCGCATGGGTGCGCTGTATCCCTCCGCAGGATCTGCCTACACATACGTCGGCAAAGGGCTGAATCCGCACCTGGGTTTCCTCGCCGGATGGGCGATGATCCTCGACTACATCCTCCAGCCGCTGATCAACACGGTTTGGATTTCAACCGCATTGCATGAGCGTTATGTTCATCAGGTTCCCTACGTGGTGTGGGCGCTCGTTATTGCGGGCGTGATGACTGTGCTGAACCTGATCGGTGTGAAGGCTTCGGCAAACGCAAATAAAGTATTGCTGGCGGTCATGACCGTCGTGGTGGCTGCATTCATTGTGCTGGCGTTGAAGTTTTTGTACGGCGGGCAGGGCTGGGCCGGGATCTTTTCCTTGCAGCCGCTCTATGATCCACAGACATTCGATTGGCAAAAGATCAAGACGGCAACTTCGTTCGCCGCGCTCACCTATATCGGATTCGACGGGGTCACCACGCTTGCCGAGGATGTTGAGAATCCGAAGCGAAATGTGCTGCTCGCCGTCGTGCTGACTTGCATCTTCGCCGGCGTATCCAGCGGGGTGGAGGCTTACCTCGGAGCGCGCGTCTGGCCGAACTGGCACACCTTTCCCAACCTTGAAACTGCGTTTATGGACATCTGCAGCCGGGTCGGTGGAAGGCTTCTGTTCAATGCAATGGGTGCGATTCTGATTGTCGCGGCGTTCGGCAGCGGGCTGACCGGAACGCTTGGGGCTGCGCGACTATTATTCGGCATGGGGCGAGACGGCGTTCTGCCCAGGAAATTCTTCTCAAAACTCAAGCCGGGTACGAACACGCCGACCAATAACATCATATTGATCGGCGCACTGGCGTTCGCGGGCGCCGAGTTGCTGTATCACATTGGTAATGCGTACGAGCATGCGGGCGAACTGTTGAACTTCGGAGCTTTTCTCGCGTTCACCGGCGTGAACCTGGCCTGCTTCTGGCAGTTCACCGTGCACGCCCAAAAAAGGGGCCAGAAGTGGCGTCTTCTACAGGACGCCGTGGTGCCTCTGATCGGTTTCTTTGTATGCGGATACATCTGGTGGAACTTAAATAGCCTGGCGAAGACGGTTGGCGGCATCTGGTTCGCGGTTGGGATTCTTTACGTCGGCTATAAGACCAACTGGTTCCGCTCGGCTCCGGTCATGATTGATTTCAGCGACTCGTAAATCAATTAACCACGAAGGACACGAAGGTGCACGCAGTGGCGCGGCTCCTCGTCCGTCCTGTCCGCGCTCAATCCTCTGTGGTTTTCCCCGTTAAGACTTCGTGTCCTTTGTGGGTAGGTTTAAACTCAGGAGCTTATTCCACGTTAAAGCCACTCACTTCTACCACCGGCCGTGCGCTTCCAAGTTCGCTCGCATGATAGGTCGCCGTGAGTTCCCGCTTTTCCCCCGGCAGCAACGAAACGTAGTTGTCCTGCCAGAGCACCGGCAGAATTTCTTCGCCACCCTTGCCTTTATCTACTTTGAGGCGCACAAAGAAAGCCAGACTTTTCGTCGGGTTCTCGAGCGTTACGTGCGTGACCTCGTTTTCACCTTCACGCTGGCTGTGTTCGGTCACATTGAGATGTACTTTCGGTAGCTGCGACAACGCCGTGAAGTCGGCGTAGGTAAGGGTCGGCGTCATGTTCCAGTTCGATTTCGCCCAGTCAAGCGTCTCCTGCTTGGTCGAGAGCCAATAAAAATTCGACCCGAGTTCTTTGCCGCTCGCGTCCGAAATCTTCAGTACAACAAAATACGTCGGGCTCAATCCCGAAATTTCCGGCAGGCTGACCACCTTCACCACGCCATCTTCCGGAACATCAACCGTGCTTTCGTTCGAGAACTTTTCGCTCATATCGAGGTTAAGCACTCTGGTCGAGACGCGCAGGCCAGGGGCTGGTTCGAAACGGCTATTCACCACATAAATGCTGTTGTCGTCATATCCGTAAACTGGATCGAGCGGCTGCAGCGCAATTTTTGCGCCGAAGTATCCTCCACCGGGCCGCAAATACCAGTCATACAAGTGCCAGATCAGCGATGGCCAGGCGTTATTCAGCATCCACTGGATCACGCCGCCCGACGTGTATTTGTTGCGGCTGTATGCCTCGTACATGGCGCGAATGCCCTCATAGACCTGCGCCTGCGATTTCATTGTGTACTCGGCTAGATCGTTGGCCTTGCCGTAGCGCGCATCCAGCGCATCGGTAAAAACATCGAGGTTTTTGAACGAGCCGCCACCCGCGTGAAAGTCCCACCATTCGTCGATCGGCCACCAGTGCTCTTTCGGAAGCATCGCCTCAATGCTTTCAATCGGCGGAACGGCTGGCCCGGGGCTGGTTTCGGTGTTGAATCCATATCCGCCGCCGCAGCCACCCTGGTTACACGGCTGCGGATGGTTTGCATTGATCGAATCCTCCATCCAATACGCCGGCGCTACGTACTGATAAGGCCCGCTCATCTTCACGCCATTGTTGCCGGTGACCGTGGTCTCTTTGCCTGTCGCCGAGGACAGAATCGGATTCGGCCACTGCAATTCCTTCTCGACATTTAAATAGGTTTCTTCCACGTCTGGCGGCGGAGGATTATCGCTTCCGTTGAGCCAGACCAGCAGACTGGGATGGCTCCGCAGACGGTAAATCTGGTCGCGCAACGATTGCTGTGCGATGGCGAAATCCGCCGGCGTCCAACTCGGCCAGTGTTCCCAAAATGAGCAACAGCACCAGCCCGCCATCACCAGAATTCCGCGCTCGTCGGTCATGTCGAAGAATTCTTTCGGCTGCAGCTTGCCTTCAAGCCGGATCGTGTTCAACCCCATGTCTTGCACGTAGTCAAGCTGTTCCTTCAAGCGCTGTGGATCCTGGCGCAGCAGCATATCGGGCGACCAGCCGCCGCCGCGAATCAGAAATTTCTTGCCATTGATCGAGAACACACGCTTGCCGTTCGCATTGAACTCGGAAGTGATCTCCCGAATGCCGAACTTGGTTTCGCTTTTGTCAGAGACTTTTCCGCCGGTTTCGAACTGCATCGCGAGCCCATATAGCTCCGGCTTTCCAACTTGCGCCGGCCACCACAGTCGCGGGTGCTCCACATTCAGCTGAGAATATTGCTCCGGAGTAAACGTGACATCTTTTTGCTCATTGGGCCCAACTTCCACATCCTGCGAAAACTCGGCGTTCTCGATTTTTCCCTTCAATGTTCCTTTAATTGTCTGTTCCGTCCCGTTCTTCAGCAGTGCAGTCACAGTCAGATGCGCCGAGCCGTTGGCATCGAGTTTTGAGATCACCGTCGGATACCGC
>DATIZX010000114.1:0-7424 GCA_035516795.1 Verrucomicrobiia bacterium | reverse complement strand
GCTGGAATTGCGCACGTCGCGTTCCGTGAACGCGTGGCCTTCAGCGACTGGCCAATCCCGTACCTCGAGAAACGCCGCGGTGGTGCCGTAGATGGACATCGGCACCCAGTTTCGGCCGTTGTACACGATCTGGGTGCGGGCGCGAACGACGGGCGCCACGGCGCCAACGGACGGGCATTCCTTTGCGATCGCGTCGGCATCCTCGGGTGTAAGCGTCAATACGCTTCCAGCACCGAAGCTGACGCCGCCGCTGGCGGCTGTACCGGGCATCACCAGCAGAACGTTGGCTCCCATGCTGGCAATGGTGTGCTGGATGGCTTCGGACGAGCCGTTACCGATTTCCATCATCGCAATCACTGCGGCGACTCCGATGACAATGCCGAGAGTCGTCAATGCCGCGCGCATGACGTTGCGACGCAACGCGCGCAGAGCCAGTTTCAATGTGTGGAGCGATTTCATGCCGGCAAGGGGGTTTCTCCGTTTTCGATCAGCCCGTCTTTGATATGGATGACCCGTTGAGCGTGGCGCGCCACTTCCGGATCGTGCGTCACCAGAATGATCGTCAGCCGGTCGCGTTGGTTCAGGTCTTGAAACATCTGGAGAATTTCCTCGCTCGTGCGGGAGTCCAGATTGCCGGTCGGTTCGTCGGCGAGCAGGATTTGGGGATTGTTCACGAGCGAACGCGCGATGGCCACGCGCTGTTGCTGGCCGCCGGATAATTGCGAGGGCTGATGATCCATCCGGTCCGCCAAACCAACCCGGCTCAGCAGTTCTGTCGCTCGCTGTTTCATCTCGCCCTCTGCCATGTGGTCGGAGGCATACGACAAAGGCATCATGACGTTTTCCAAAGCGCTCGTGCGCGCCAAAAGGTTAAAATTCTGAAAGACGAAACCGATGGTCTTCTTGCGCACCCGCGCCCGTTCCTTCGCCGACAGCCCGGAAATCCCCCGGCCATCCAGCCAGTATTCGCCCGCTGTGGGATGATCCAGACAGCCCAGCAGATTCATTAACGTGCTCTTGCCAGAACCACTGGCACCCATCAGTGCGACCAATTCACCGCGTTTCACGTGGAGCGAGATGCCCTTCAGCACCGGCAAATCCACTTCGCCAAGGTGGTAGGTCTTGTGAATGTCGCGAAGTTCGATCAAATCCATGACCGGCCCCTCAGGGCGCGCCGCCCGGTTTTCCGCCGCCGGGCTGCGCCGCATTACCACGGGCACGCCCGATTTGTGGCGTGAACGGACTGGCTTCGCCGCTGGCAGACATCGCGCCGCCGCTTGGCGATTGCTCGCCGCCGACGACTTTCATCCCGTCCGCCAACCCGGCACCTTCGACTTCAGTCAATGTGCCATCCGTCAGCCCCGTGTTGACCTTGACTGGGCGCACGAGATTGCCTAGCGCCACCCAGAGGGTCTTTTGCGATCCCGTTGCGGCCGCCGATTGGCGAAATTCCGGCGCGATTTGATTCGGCTGTGGTGTCCAGCGCAGAGCCGCATTCGGCACCGCAAAAACGTCCTGGCGGCTGCCGGTGATGAATTGCACGTTGGCAGTGAGGTAGGGGAGAAGTTTGCCATCGGAGTTGTCCGTGCTCACCACAACGGTGTAGGTGACCACGTTTTGGGTCATGGTGGCATTCAGGCGAACCTTGTTGACCTGACCATGAAACGTCTGGCCGGGAAATGCATCCACAGTAAACGTTACGGGCTGGCCGGAATGGATGTTGCCGATATCCGCTTCGTTCACCGACACCCAAACTTCAATGCGTTTCAGGTCTTTGGCGATGAGAAACAAGCTGGGTGCGTTCAGACTGGAGACGACCGTTTGGCCGATGTTCACACGGCGGTCGATGATGACACCTTTGACGGGAGATTTAATCGTACAATAATCAAGATTGCGCTGGGCGCGGTCGAGAGCCGCCTTGGCCTGTGCAACCCCGGCCTTCGCAACTTCCAAGTTGGCTTTGGCAACCTCGAAGTTCGCCTTGTACTGATCATATGCGCTGGGTGCCAACGCTTCGGACGGGCCGAGTTTCTGCGCCCGATCCCAATCTTGCTGGGCTTGACCCAGTTTTGCCTGCGCTTGCAGCACATTCGCTTGAGCGCTTTCCAGATTGGCTTGGGACACCTCAACATCGGCGGCGTAGAGCGCAGGGTCGATCTGCGCCAACACCGTGCCTGCGTCAACCTCTGAGTCATAGTCGATGGGCTTGCCACTGTCGTCCTTGCCAAAGGAATTGATCTGGCCGGCCACCTGCGCGCCGACGTCCACGACCTCTTCGGGCTCGACTGTGCCGGTCGCACTGATGGTGGCCAGAAGATTCGTCTTGGTAAGCGAGAAGACTCTTAGCTCCGAGGCGGGCTCGGCTGCGCGGTGGAAATGCCATAGAGCCAGTCCGATGAGTACAACAGCAAGAGCCACAACAAACAATGTGATTCGCAAAGTTCGTTTCATTTTAGTCTCCGCTTTCCGAATCCGTGCGAGTTCCTGAAGGCGGGGAAGGGAGGGTGGAGACTCGCGCTTGCAGGTCAGTTTCGAGTTGATCCAGAAGATTTCGGAAAGTGTCGAGGTCCCGAGAATCAAACCCGGCGAACAACGATTGGATGTGCTCGACGTGCCCTGTCAGTATCTTTTTCACCAGTTTCCGGCCCGATGGTGTCAAGCTGACGCGGCGAACACGCCGGTCATCCTTTGATGGATTACGCTGAACCAGGCCTCGTCGTTCCAGACGATCGATGGCGCCGGTTACGCTGGGAGGTCGAATGAGCATCAGTTGCCCGAGGTCCGTGATCCGCAAACTGCCGCGGCCCTGCGCCTCGGAGCGGTGCAGCACCCGGAGAATTCCCCATTGCGGCCCGCTGATTCCGTATTGCGCAAAGTACGGTTCCATGACCTGGCGCAACAGGCCGAAGATGCGGAGCAGTCCTCGCCAAACCAACTCGGGGGGAGTTGGTTCGCGGGATGGCGGATCCATTACAGAGTTCTTTCTCAGGGTTTTCATTTTGTTCGCTAACTAAATACTTTCTTTTCGGCGTCGTGTCAAGAACTGCTTGGTGGCGTTGTCCCCGACGGCGTGGGCGCGTTGAGCCGGTCGCATTACGCGTCCCGGCGGCCGCGGACGACACTCGACTCCTGGCAGGTTCGGGTGTTACAAGTTGAGAGTGCGCGTTCACCGCTACACGCTCCTTGCACTTCTGTTCCTCCTCGTGGCCGTCACCGTGTTGATGGTCGGCGTCATGCGCCAAGAAAGCGCGACGATCGATGAACCGGTATTTCTCGGCTCCGGTTGGACCTACTGGCAGGGATACCGTTATCGCTTCAATCCCGAACACCCGCCCCTGACACAATTGCTCGCAGCGCTACCCTTGACACTCCTCGACGTGAAGCTCACTCGACAGGACAGTGAGGTTCTCACCGGAAAAATCGAGGCCGATCCGGTTGCTCGTTGGGATGTCCGGGTTGGCCCTCGCACGGTCGAAGTGTTTCCGCATGGCCCGGGTTTTTACCAGTATCCGTTCGACGAGCAGAGTTATTTTGGCGAGAAGCTCGTTTATGGCGGCCAGAACAACGGCGAGAAGCTGCTCTTTTGGGGACGAATACCAGAAGTAGTGTTGACGCTCCTGACTGGGCTTATGGTCTTTCTGTGGGCCAGACAACTGCAAGGGGAGCTTGCGGGTCTGCTGGCAGCGTCCATGTTTCTGCTCAACCCGGTCGTCCTCGCCTACGGCCACATCGTGCAATCCGATATCGGCATCACCTTGGCATTTCCACTCACGGTTTGGATGTTTGCTCGACTGCTCGAAGCGCCGAGCATCGGGCGGGCTGTGGTCGCCGGTCTTATCGCCGGTTTAGCGTTGGCGACCAAATATACAGGGATCATTCTCATTCCCACGGGCTTTGTGCTGTGGCTGCTGTTTCGCTGGCGAGGTCGTGGCCCTCAAATGTTGGGATGGAAGCACGCGCTGCTGGTTGGCGGCATTGCCTGGGTGGTGGTTATGCTCTTTTATGTGCCTCATTGTTCGCCGCCGCCACCCATTGACCGAAAGACTGCATCTGAGTTGGTGGTGCCGATTTGGTTTCTATCTTTGCGTCCGATTCTGATCCCCGCCGACTATTTCAAAGGTCTCGCCCTCACATTGCTGCACGCCTCGGGCGGTCATGAAGCCTATTTGAATGGCAAATGGTCGGAATCAGGTTGGTGGTACTATTTCCCGCTGGCGTTTGCGATGAAAACGCCGTTGGCGTTCTGGCTCTTTCTCGGTGCGGGCGTGGCGCTGGCCATACGGTTTCGCGGTGAATTGCCTTTCGAGGAACTTGCGGTCTGGGCGGGTGCGTTCATCTACCTGCTTTGTGTCATGCAAAGCCGGGCCGATATCGGCGTACGCCACCTTCTGCCGCTCTATCCGCTTCTTTCGATCGGTTCGGCTGGCGCTCTTCTTCGGTGGAAAAAGCAGTCCGTGAAAGTGAATCAACGGCTTGCCGACTGCGCCGTTGCCAGTCTGCCGATCGCGAGCCTGGTGATCGTTGCGTTCGCCTATCCCTGGTTCCTTTGTTACATGAATCCGCTGGCCGGTGGAATCAAGAACGGCTATCGGCATTTGTTGGACTCGAACTACGATTGGGGGCAAAACGTGAAACGACTGAAACAATTCCTGGACGAACGCGGCATCCAGAAGGTTTATCTCCAATTCTTCGGCGCGCAGGAGGCCATCGACTATTACCGAATCGCCAATGAAGCAGTCGATGGCGAATCGGCCAAACAAATCCAGCGGGGCTGGCTGGTCGTCAGCGTTCAAATGTTAATGCGTCCCGAGTGGCGCTGGCTGAGGGACTCGCGCCAACCCGTCGCTCGCGTGGGCTATACGTTGTTTGTTTACCAGTTTGGAAAAGCCGAAAAGGCGGCCGATTGAAAAGGCCACCGTGCTCGTGGCCCTTCGTTCACTTGAGCGCAGCGTACACGCGGTGGACGTCGTCGTGTTCGTCGAGGGCGTTGAGAAACGCAACCACCTCCTCCCGCTCTGCGGGTGGCACCTCGATCGGATTCTTGGCCACGTGGCTCATTTCAGAAGTAGTCACCGACCAACCCGCTTTTGCGAGGAATTTGCTGGCAGCATCGAGATCGGCGCGGTCGCAGAAGAACCGCGCGCCGATGTGGCCCGCCGGCACTTCGTCAGCTTCCAACGGCTCAACATTCTGCGCCCCCGCTTCGATGGCGACGGTTTCCAGATCCTGCGCGGTGTTCGCATGATGGGCCTCGACGATGCCGATGTGATTGAACATCCAACTCACGCTGCCGATGGCGGCGAGATGGCCAGCCTTGAACAGCACGCGGATTTCCGGCGCGGTGCGGTGGCGATTGTCGGTGAGACATTCGACGATGACGGGAACCTTGTGCGGGCCGAAGCCTTCGTACACCACGAGTTCGTAATTGACCTGCTCCCCCGTCAGTCCCGCGCCCTTTTTGACCGCGCGCTCGATCGTATCGCGCGGCACGGATTGCTTCTTGGCGGCTTCAATGGCGGCGAACAATCGGGCATTGAGATCGGGATCGGGGCCACCGGCTTTGGCTGCGACCTGAATTTCCTTTACGAGCTTGCCGAACAACTGACCACGCTTGAGCGCACTGATTTCGCGCCCCTTTTGTTTCCACTGGGCTCCCATGGCGGAGAAATCTTAACAGGAATTCGGAATCTACTCAATGGCTACGGGGTCTTTCCAATTGTAGCCACGCCGCTCTGCCGGTGTGCGATGGGCCAAGGCATTGCGGTGAACGCGGCGACTGAGCGCCGCGGCTACAGCCCTTCCGATGAGCTTCGACAGATCAACGGGCGGGCTGCCCTCAGCCCGCCGCCGGAGCATAATTCCCAAAATAGCGGCGCGGTGGGGCACCGCGCCCTACCGTTCCGCATAATGGCGGCAGTATCACTCCACGCCCACCGACCGCCTTGATTCTTTCTTCTTCGCCTGATGATGCTTGGCGTCGAGCATGCGCTGCTTGGCGCGGCGACTACGACGGCGTTTTTGTCGGCGAATCTTCTCGATGCGGGCGCGTTCAGAATCGATGTAACCTTTTTGGCGCGCCTCGATTTTGTCGAGCAAGAGCCGACGCGCGAGGAACCGATTGAGCCCCTGGTGGCGCGTGGTCTGACATTTGACATGAATGCCGCTGGGTCGATGCAACAGCATCACGCAGGTGGCGGTCTTGTTAACGTTCTGCCCGCCGTGCCCGCCCGAACGCACAAAGGTCTCTTCGATGTCCGTCTCCCTCACGCCGAGGGACGCCATGCGATGCACAAGTTGGGCTTCCTTTTCCGGGCTGACCGGGAACGCGCTCATGACGTCAGCGTAGCGGGTGGTGGCATTTGGAGCAAGCGGTCTCGCGACCAACCGCCAAACTCATATTTTGCTTGACGCTCAGGGTTTACTTTGTTTTATTTCGTTCTCGTCTGGAGAGGCAAAGGGGCTGGCGTCCCGTTCGCGTCTCTACTCACGCATCTCTGTCTTGGTGGCTAGGTATGTTGATATTCAACGTATCAGGCGGGTCGCATCGTACGGCGGTCTATCAGCCCGCAACAGTATCCCTGTGTCCATTCACCGTGCCTTCTCCAGCGGGCCACTGTCTCGCGTCAACAGTGCGTTCCATCAGATCAAAACTCGTCGCAACTGCTTCGTGGGTCATGGTGTTGACGTCGTCTTTTTTCGAGTACGGATTGGGTGAAGACTTTCCGCTGACGCCGTTGTTGTGCTTGGCGGTAACGGTGCTCGTCACCGTGATTGTGGTCGCAGCGAGCGGGATGCGGCCGGCGTCTGATTTCGTCAATCGTGCCAAGTTATTCACTTCGCAGCCTTCGCGCTCGGGCATCGCCACCAGCGTAGTCCACATTGGCAACCAGATGGCTCGCCATTCACGGCGGATCGATGGGACCGATGCGCGCCGCGGTTGTGCTTCTCCAATCCGGAGAAGCAGCGGCAATGGTATCGTGAACGCGTGCGATGTCTTTTCGGGGCTCTCGCTTTTGAACTCTCCGACCGACCGCGGGCCGCCTGCCGGTTGTGTGCAGAATCATCCCTCCTCGCTCCTTCTCTTATCTGATCCTGCGGTTTTTCTTCAGTCACCTTTGCCACCGAACCCACTACCAAGTAGGCATACCATCGTGAGGTGGAAATACTTCTGCGAAATCTCGGACAACCAACAGCCAATACTCATAAGGAGATATACACCATGAAGAACATTCGTTCTGTGTTTGCCCTTACGTTCGGACTTGTCACGTTTCTGGCTGTGTGTGTTTTGCCGGCGGAGGCCGTGCCGTTCACTGATTATTTTGACTCATTGATCACGGATCTTCAGAGCCGCGAGATCACGCTCAGCGGCAGCACCGACAACGTGCAGCGGAAACAACTGAAAATCGTCAAGAAGGTGATCCGCA
>DATIZX010000113.1:0-33973 GCA_035516795.1 Verrucomicrobiia bacterium | reverse complement strand
TCAAACGCGACTGGGTGGGCCGGTCGTGCCCAGGAAAGAGCCGACGTTCCGCCGGCCTGCGGAACACTGAGCACGCTCTCTCTGGAAGCGGGCTGACCACAGCGACTTCCCAGTTAGGCTCTCCGGTCTACCCGCCGTCAGAGCCAAAGGGTATGAGGCGGCTTTCTTCGCACCTCCCACGGAAGTGGCCACCAGCTTCTCGACATCGAAACCGGTGCCGCGTTGGAGCATGAAGTACACGGCGCGCGCCAGCTTGTGCGCCAGAATCGGGAACAGTGAGGGGTCAGGTCTATTTATTATTCATTATGCTTGACTGGCGAGGAGGACTGGCGATAGCGTTCGGGTCATGGCGCGACCCATTCGCATTGAGGTGGCGGGGGGCTGGTATCATGTGACCGCCCGGGGCAACGAACGGCGGCGCATTTTCGCCGATGACAAGGATCGGCTGCGGTTTGTCGAGTTGCTGGCGGAGTGGGTGGAGCGCTTCGGGTTGCGCCTGCACGCGTACGTGCTGATGGACAATCACTATCATCTGTTGGTGGCGACCCCGCAGACCAATCTCTCGCAGGCGATGCAATGGCTGGGCGTCAGCTACACGATCTGGTTTAACCGGCGGCACAGACGGGTGGGGCACCTATTTCAGGGACGGTTCAAGGCGATTGTCCTGGAGGCGGAGACGGCGGCGGTGGAAGTCAGCCGGTATCTGCACCTGAATCCGGTGCGGGTGGGGCAACTGGGACTGGGCAAGACGGCGCAACGGCGGTCTGAACTGGGGATGGTGCGCCAGCCGGAGGCCCGGCTGGTGGCCGAGCGGTTGGAGCGATTGCGGCGTTACCCGTGGAGCTCATATCGGAGCTACGTGGGACGGTCGAAGGAGCCGAGCTGGTTGCTGACGCGCCCGGTGCTGGAGATGATGGGTGGACATGGGCTGGCGGAACAGCAGCGGGCATATCAGCGATGGGTTGAGGAGGCGGTGCGGGAAGGCTTGGCGGAAAGTCCCTGGGAACGATTGGAGGCGGGGGTGGTGCTGGGCGGCCAACGATTCGTAGAGCAGATGCGCCGCCATCTGCGAGGCGACGAACGCGAACAACCACAACTGCGGCGGCTGCAAGCGCGGCCCGATTGGGAAGTTGCGGTGGCCGCAGTGGAACGGGTGAAAGGGGAACGCTGGGAGGAGTTTCGTGATCGGTATGGGGACTGGGGACGGGACCTGGCGCTGTATCTGGGGCGACGCCACTGCGGGATGAAGTTGCGGGAACTGGCGGAGAAGGCCGGCGGGATTGACTACGTGAGCGTGGCGGGAGCGGTGCGACGGTTTGGCGGGCGTGTCGGTCGCGAGAAGAAACTGGCCGCGGCGGTCGAATGTGCAACGAAAGCATTGAATAATAGATAGACCTGACCCCTTCCCCTCTGATTTGGTTCGTTGCTGCTGGCTCATTCGCGGTCTCAGCCAGACTTGAAGCAGTCGCAGACGACGCGTTCCTTTCGTCAAGGAACGCCGTTATTAGCGGCAGATTCTCTTTGCCGGACTTAGAAGCCGAAGGGAAAGGGAAATCCGCCGCCACCACCGCCGCCGTGATGAGAAGGGGGCGGTTTGGGTGAGGTCAGTCCGGTGAAGTCACGGACGACTTTGGCATCATAGGGGGCATTGAGTTCATTGGTATCCGCGCCCGCGACGCCGATGGTTCCATAGGCGAAAACAACTTCGCCCGTGGGGTCGATCTCAATGACCTGATGGTTGAATTGATCGCTGATCAATGTGTTGCCCTTCTTCAGGCGCACAGCACGTGCTGGGTTGGGATCGGCGACGCTGCCGGGGCGTGCGCTGGTGACGTACTCAAACAGATTGGAGCCGCCTTTGCCGACCTCCACGATCCGATTGTTGAGCGTATCGGTAATCAGGGTATGACCAGAGCGTACGAGATAGCTCGCAAAAGACGGGCCGCTGAGGGAGCTACCATCTCCAAGCGTGGTGATTTCTTTGATGACGTTGTGGTGGCGATTCACCCTGATGACGCGGTTGTTACCCTGATCCGCAATCAGGATGTATCCATAGCGGCGGCGTTCGGCGCTATCGGGATTGTTGAGTTGATTGGTGCCGGAGCCGCTGACGCCGGTGGTCCCGTATTGCCAAACGATTTTTTTCTTCCGGTTAACCTCGATGACGCGTTGATTCCCTTGGTCGGTGATGAGATAGCGATGATGCGGGAGGAACCTGGCTGAGACCGGACGATCCAATTCGTTGGTTCCTGACCCTGTTAGCCCCGCCTGGCCGTACTGCCAGACGATGCGGCCCCGCCGATTGACGAGGATCACGCGACTGTCGGGACAGCCACCGGCGCAACCGGGTTCGCTACCTGCGACCGCACCCGTGCATACAATCAGCGTGTGTCTACGGAAGCGCTCGACGTCGTGAGGGGCGAAAATAGTGGTCGGACCGGCCACGGTGCCGCTGTCACCGAATTGCCAGACAATGGCGTGAGTGTTGGTATTCACCTCAATCACTCGGTTGTTGAGCTGATCTGCGATGAGGATGTTGCCCTTTTGATTGAAGCGACCGACACGACGAGCGGGAGTTGCGGTTGCCCCGCCAAGCAGCACCACCACTGCCACGACGAAGACGAAGAACTTGGATTTCATATTTGCACCAAACTTGCCCCGAAACCGATCAGGACCCTTATATCAAGAGCCTAGTCACGATTCGGTTTCACCGCGAGACATTTCTTTGAAGGCTACAGCGGCCCATGATCCGCTCCATTGTCTGTAGTCGGCGAAGCAGAAGTGGACTCCGAATCTACCCACGTGCGACTGGTTGGGAACGACGCTGAATTGGGGCATGTTGATTCGGCTCATGAAGCCCGCTCAGGCGACTCATGCGCTTACGGCAGAATCAGCGCCTTCCTGGGAGATCTCCCATCCACAATGGTCACATAATTGGATTCTGTAGTGCGCGGAATGAAACCCAGGCTGGCGACGTTGCAATCCATCGTTTGTGGGGGAGCTGTCATCCCCCGTGAACAAACGATGACAAAGACCGGTAAGAGAAACCACAGCCACTTTGTGCGCATGTCCATCTGCGCTTCCAACATTTGTTGCCAGCACTCCGTGCGGTACTTCGCTGATGAACGGAGGCGGCACAAATGAATTCTGGCGGCGCTTTCAGATGTGTTTGCTGTCGTGCTCGTCTTTGGTGCGGTAGCCGCTGTCCTGGCGTGCGAGATTCACCTGGTGTTTTTTGGTGTAGGCTTCGTAGAAATCGGCCGGAGTCATTTCCAGGATCTGGGCAATGGAGATGAGAAAGTGCAAGAGATCGATGACTTCGACACGCGCGTTCTGTTTGTCGAACTTCTGGTACCGGGCCCACCATTTCCAGGGAACGCTGTCGGTCAACTCTGCGATTTCCTGGCTCATGGCACGGCAGTAATTAAGAACCCATTGCTGCCGTTGTTCGTCGGTCATCTCATCCGTGTTTACACCGATGCGTTTGTTGAGTTGTTCCTGAAGGCGGAAGATTTCTTCGAGTTTGTCGAGTTTGGTCATGACGCGGGTAATTATCGGAAGAACTTGCTGAAAAATCACTGCTTTTCTGTTACAAGTTCTTGCCGGCAAGAGGGCGGTCTTTGATGAACAGCTCTAATTCCAGCATCTCCCGACCAAAGTCGTTGCGCGACCCGCGTCTGACGGCGATTAACTTCGTTGCCGACGCTGTCAATCGCACACTCGACCTGAGGGAAATCGCCAAGAATGCATTGGATGCCATTCTCGCGTCGATGAAGGTGGATGCCTGCGCGGTTTCCATTTGGCAGGAGTCGGATCAGGCCCTGCACATGTTTGCGTGGCATGGACTGAAAGAGTCGTTTATGCGGCGCCTCAGTCTGGTGCGCAAAGGGGAAGATTCGGACATCGATACTGTTTTGAGCGGCCAGTCGATCATCATTGATGATTTGATGGCCAATACGAGCGGATTGGGTGGCGAGGCAGTACGAGCGGGATTTCGTTCCGCTGTGCTGGCGCCGGTTCGCGGCCACGGAAAGGTTTTGGGCGTTTTGGGACTGGGGACGTATCAGATTCGAAGATTCGATGAAGCCGATGTGGATCTGGTCGAAGTCATCAGCAATCAGATTGGCAATGCCATGGAGCATGCCCAATTGCAGGCCGAGGTGCGTGCCAGCGAGGAGCAATACCGCACGCTGGTCGAAGGATCCGATAACGCGATCTATATTGCCGACGCCAGCGGACGGCCGCGGTTCGCGAACAGCGCGTTTTCACGTGTTCTCGGTTACTCCCTGAGCGAGGTTTCTCAGGCGACCCTGCTGCGTTGGGTCCATCCCGACGACGTGAACATTGTCCGCCGCTCATTCAACCAACTCCTGCAGGGGGAGTCGATCCACAACCTGGAGTTTCGTTTTTGTCGGAAGGATGGGGTCTGGATCGATTTGCAGTGCAGCGCGAGCGTCTTTTCACGGGAAGGGCCGCGCGTGCTGGAAGCACAGTTCATCGTCCGCGACATCACCCAGGCACGGCAACGTCAGCAGCAACTCCTTCGTCGCAACCGGCAACTGGTGGCGCTCACGATGCTGGCTGAGGTCGCGAATTCCTCACTGAAGATCGACGAGATTGCCCGCAATACTTTGGAGGTAGCGCTGGAAAGCACGGGTATGAGCGGGGCAGGCATTTACCTGCTCGAGTCCAACCATGAATGGCTTCAGTTGTACGTGCACATCGGACTGCCCGAGGGATTTGTCAGACAATCATCCGCGCTCAAATGGGGCGAAGGCGTGCCGGGTGCGGTGGTCGCCTCCGGTAAGGCGCTCGTGCTCGGCGACATGGACTCGCAGCCTCCGCCGTCTTCTTCGGTGACGCGGACTCATGGTTTTCGCGCCGCCATCGCCGTTCCCATCAAGGCGAAGGGAGAATTGCTCGGGGTTCTCGGTTTATTAAACCGCCTGCCGGTGGAGTTCGCCCCCGAGGTGGTGGAGATGGTCACGGCCATGGGGAACCAACTGGGCATTGCGCTGGCCAACGCGCGGCTGTACGAAATGCAGATTCGTGAGAACGAGAAACTTACCGCTTTGGTGGACATCAGCAGCGGCAGCGCCCAACAACTGGAGTTGGAAACGTGGTTGCAGCGTATCCTGCAACGCGCGGGCGAACTGCTCGACGCCGATGCCGGGTTTGTCGTGCGGTATGATGGCGCGACCGAGCAAGCCGTGATCGTTGCCGCCACCGCGGATTTCATGCCACTCGTCAATGCCCATTATCCTGCAACCGAAGGCCTGTTCGACTGGATTGGGATGTGGCGGCAAGGGAAGATTCTCAGCCCACAGGAAATGGCAGAGCACGGGTTTCATGCGAACGTGAAATTGTTGGCAACCGACGTGCGTTCCACGATGGTCGCACCTCTGATCTCACGCAGCGAACTCATCGGTGCGCTCATTTTGATGAGACTGCGAGATGCGGCGGAGTTCACGCGGGAAAATCTGGAACTACTCGAGGCATTCGCCAGCCGGGCGGCGGTGGCGATTGATAATGCTCAATTGTTGAAGGATCTGGGACGCAAGAACGAACTGCTACAACTCCTCATCGAGGAGGCGCATCATCGCATTAAGAACAATTTGCAGATGGTTTCGGGATTACTGCAACTCGACACCGAGTCGCTGACGGGGGGAGCTTCGGCCCACTTTCTGCGCACGGCGGCGGCGCGAATTCAAGCCATCGCCCAGGTGCACGAATTGCTCAGTGAGGAGATGCCCGAGAAAGTTGACCTACAGACGTTGATGGGGAAGATCGCGGATACCATGACGAATTCCGCTTCTGCCTCCACTCCATCACCGGTGATGATTGTCAATGTGGATCATCTGTGGCTGGACGCCGAGCAGGCCGTGCCGCTGGCGTTGATCGTGAACGAATTGTTGTTCAATTCCCTGGCGCACGGACGACCGCTGGCCGGGCGACCGCTCGATGTACGAATCGAATGCCATCCAACAGACGGCGAGTGTGAGTTGGTGGTTAGCGACAATGGCGGTGGATTTCGCGAGCCGAATTGGCAGCAGGCTGCCGGGCACGGAATGAATATCGTTAGGCAATTGGCACAGGTGAATTTGCGCGGCCAATTCCGGGCCGAAACACGCGCGGGCGGCGTGAGAGCGGAGCTTCGATTCAAAATGGTCTCGCAGGAAAGGGAACCCTCCTCGCGTTCTGGGCCGGCTTGATCCCGCGCGGTTTCGTACTCCGGTGATTTCAAGCATCGGAACGCGGTCACGATTCCGTGCTTGCACGCCAATGAAGATACTGGGGGCTGCGGCAGAGACTTGACTTCGAGCCGTTTCTCTTTACAATGATCGACTTGGGAGTGAGCGCCAACGGCTTACAGCCGATGAAATCTCTTCGAGTTCTGGTTGCTGACGACGATGGCCTGACCTTGATGTTGCTGCAAAGGATTCTGGCAAGCTTTGGACATGAGGTCGTGGCTGTCGCAGGCGACGGAGAACAGGCGGTCCAGCTTTCCCGTGAAACCAATCCCGACCTGCTGATTCTCGATATTCGTATGCCGGTCATGGATGGACTGGAAGCGGCGCGCAAGATTCAAAGCGAACGTCCGGTTCCCATTATCATCCTCAGCGCGCATTCCGAGTCCGGCCTTGGGAGTGAGGCCGGCAGCGCGGGCGCCAGCGCCTATCTCGTAAAGCCATTCACGCCGGAGCAACTCACGCCGGCCATCGAGTTGGCCCTGGTGAATTTTGAGAAATCCCGACAACTCCAATACCAGATTCAGCGAATGAGCGAAGCCATGGAAGCTCGCAAGCTGATTGAACGCGCCAAGGGGATTCTAATGCGGCGGACCGGCGCGGGCGAGGAGACCTCATACCTCAAACTACAGCGAACCGCCCGCAGTGAAAACCGGAAGCTGGTGGACGTGGCTCGCTCCATCGTTAACGCCGATCAACAGCAGCGTGAAGACAAACCGCCCCCGCAGCCGGCGTCGTGAGTCTGACGGCGTTGAAGTGGGTTTCGTCACAGCGGCGGCTTCGGTCTTGACGCTTCGCGCAACCAGCGGCTAGTCTCGCGCATCTCATCTCGGAAAAGCAGATCACAACATGGAAAACATTGTCATTATCGGATCCGGCTGCGCCGGTTGGACGGCGGCCCTATACACAGCACGGGCCAACTTAAATCCGCTGCTGTTGACCGGCTCGCAACCGGGCGGATTGCTGACAAGCACCAGCATTGTTGAGAACTATCCCGGTTTCCCCGAGGGAATCGATGGCACGGAATTGATGGTGCGAATGCAAAAACAAGCAGAGCGGTTCGGTGCGCGGACCAGATTCGGGGATGCCGTCACCAGGGTTGATTTCCGACGGCCGCCGTTCAAGTTGTGGCTGGACGATGAAATCATCGAATCCCGCGCCGTGATCATTGCGACGGGCGCGTCGCATCGCCATTTGGGTTTGAAGAATGAATCGTTGTTGGAGCGCAAAGGCGTGACCTATTGCGCAACTTGCGATGGCGCTTTGCCGATGTTCCGCGATCAGCCGCTGGTAGTAGTCGGCGGCGGCGATTCCGCCTGCGAAGAGGCCGTTTATCTCACGCATTTCGCCTCCAAAGTTTATCTCATTCACCGGCGCGATCAGCTCCGGGCCTCCAAAATCATGGCCGAGCGGGCTCTCTCCAATCCCAAGATTCAGCCGGTGTGGGATTCGGTCGTCACCGACATTTACGACGCAAGCAAGAACACGGTGACGGGCGTGCAACTGCGCAATGTGAGGACGGGGATGGAAACGCGCTTGCCGTGCGCCGGTGTATTCGTTGCCATTGGCCACGTCCCCAGTACTGAATTGTTCAAAGGTCAGGTCGAAATGGCCGAGGACGGTTATATCGTTTGCCGAAAGGGAACGTACACCAGCGTGCCGGGCGTATTTGCGGCGGGTGACTGCGTGGATCGTGTTTACCGGCAAGCAGTGACTGCCGCGGGTACGGGTTGCGCGGCGGCGATCGATGCGGAACGTTATCTCGCCCACGCTTGACGAGCCAGGCGGCTTGCGAGCGCGCTATACTTCGGCGTCTTCGATGGTCTTGATAAACGCGGCGCTGTCGGGCGCATCAAGCAAGTGCTGGCGGAGGTTGTCCTGCCGTAATAGGCGCGCCAGATTCCCCACCACGCGCAGATAGTCCGTCACCATTTGTTTGGGCGTGCCGATGAGGAAAATCAAACGGACTGGCTGACCGTCTTTGGCTTCAAAATCAATACCCGCGGTGCTGCGGCCCACTGCCACCAAAATATCCGAACATTGATCGGTGCGGGCATGGGGAATGGCCACATCGTGACCCAAAGCGGTGTTGCTTACGCGTTCCCGCTGGAGGATCTCGTTGAAGAACGCCTCGAAATCGTTGATGCACCGGTTCTGGGCCAGCAATTCGGCGACTTCGCGCAGGGCGGCAGTCTTTTGCTGCGCCTGCAATTCCAACTTGATCTTTTCCGGGCTCAACAACGCCGCGATTTTCGACGGAGAAGCTTTAGACATTGGCTCCGCTCCACTTTAATTTCTCTCTTAGTACCTCGAAATAGGAATGACCCGGCAGCGTCACCAGTTGGACCGTTCGCGAGGACTGATGCACCTCAATCTCATCGCCGACCTGCATCCGCAACTGTACCTGGCCATCCACCGTCAACAACAACTCCCCGGCCGCACTGGCCACCCGACAGCGGATCACTGAACTCTCCCCCGCGATGACCGAGCGATTGCTCAGGGCATGCGGACAAATCGGCGTGATGATCAACCCTCGCGCCGTCGGCACCAAAATCGGCCCGCCCGCGCTCAACGAATACGCGGTCGAGCCCGTAGCCGTGGCAAATATCATGCCGTCGCACACATATTCTGTCAACATCTCACCATCGATGGACAGGTGGAGCCGCACGATGCGTGAGATTGTGCCGCGCGAAATCACGGCGTCGTTGAGGGCGCAATGGGTTTCCAGCGCACTGCCGGCGCGCCGGAGGCAGACTTCCAGGGTAGGCCGCTCGCTCAGTTGGTAATTTCCCCGCAAAACCTGGGGCACGGCTTCCTGAAGAATTTCCGCGCGAACACTCGTCAGAAAACCTAGGTTTCCCAGGTTGACGCCCAAGATCGGTGTCTGCCGGCCGTCCAACTCTCGGACCGCACGCAGCATGGTGCCGTCGCCACCGAGAACGATCAACAAATCGGCAGTCTCGCTGATTTCCTTAAACGTGTGTCCCGAATCCGTCTTTTCCAGGAGCGTCGCGGCTTCTCGTTCCAATAGAACCGTGACCTTCGATGCCTCGAGGAGTGACGATAAATCGAGAACGCGCCGCCGCGAATCGGGCTTGCCCGTATGCGCCGCCACGCCGATGATTTTGGGGACGCGAGTCTTCACGGTTTCCGGAGGGCGATGAGAAATTCTTTATTGCCGGCCGGTCCCAGCAACGGAGACTCGATCAGGCCCAACAGCTCCAAGCCCAGGGTCTTCGTGGCGAACTGCTGGATGTGTTGTTTCACGGATTCGTGTACGTGTGAGTCTCGCACAACGCCGCCCTTCTTCACAAACTGTTTGCCGGCCTCGAACTGCGGTTTGATCAGGGCGATGATGCGGCCACCGGGTTTGAGAACATCAACCGCCGCTGGCAACACTCTGGTAAGCGAGATGAAGGACACATCGATGGTTGCCAGATCGACCACCTCGCCGATGTCCGCCACGGTAAGGTAACGCACGTTCAGGCTCTCGTGAACGACGACCCGGGGATCACGTCGCAATTTCCAGTCGAGTTGCCCTTTGCCGACGTCGATGGCGTGTACGCGGGCTGCCCCATGTTGCAACAGGCAGTCTGTAAAACCACCGGTGGATGCACCGAGGTCCGCGCCGATCAGGCCGGCACAATCCATGGCAAAGGCCTCAAGCGCCGCTTCCAACTTATGACCGCCGCGGCTGACAAATTTCTCAGCGGCGTCAATGGATAATACAGCGTCGTCCTCCACGAATTGGCTTGGTTTTTGGGCGAGTTGATCGTGCACGCGGACGGCACCGGCCAAAATCAAACGCTTCGCCTTCTCGCGGCTCTCGACGAGGCCGCGCGAAACGAGTTGAGTATCGAGCCGAACACGCATGCCAATTGACCGCCGCGACGCCACCCGATTCGATCCCGAAGCCGCGCCCTGTGTCGCCGGGTGAACTTCGGTTGCGGTACTCATGCCGGACGCCCAGCCGCGCCCAACACACGGAACTGCTGCACGGGCTTGGCCTGGCGGGCACGGGATTCCGCAAGCAACTCCTGGACCTTGGCCACGGCGGTCCTCGAATTGAGACCGTACTTGTCCCGAAGTTCATCATTGCTGGTGGCGTGCTCGAGGAAGTTATCGGGCCAACCCACGCGGGCCAACGGGGCATCGATGTGGAGATCTGCCAGTGTTTCGAGCACTGCGCTCCCAAAGCCGCCCATCAAGACGTGGTCCTCAATGGTGCACACCACCTTGCAGATTCGTCCGTAACGTTCCAACATTTCGCGGTCGATCGGTTTGCAGAAACGGGCGTTGATCAGCGCAACCGACAATCCTTCGGCTTCCAATGCCGCGGCGGTATCTTGCGCAATCTTTAGGACGGCTCCGTAGAAAATGATGGCGACATCGGTGCCGTGATGCAGCACCTCCGCTTTGCCAACCGGCAGAATCGACGGCCGTTCCTTGATGGGTACACCTTCTCCAGCGCCACGTGGATAACGAATGAAGATCGGCCCGTGATGCTGGAGAGCCGTCCACAACATATCCACCAATTCGTCCTCGTCCTTGGGGGCCATGAGGATCGCCCGCGGCACACACCGACCGTACGAGATATCAAAGACACCGTGATGCGTCGGACCGTCGTTGGCCGAAAGACCGCCGCGATCCATCGCGAAAATCACGTCCAGGTTTTGGAGTGCCACATCGTGGATGATGCAATCGTAAGCGCGCTGGAGAAAGGTCGAATAAATGGCGCACACGGGCCGGTAGCCCATGGTGGCCATGCCAGCCGCAAATAAGACGGCGTGTTCCTCGGCAATGCCCACGTCGAAATAGCGATCCGGTTTGGCTTTCTGCAGCTTGATCAGGCTGGTGCCACTGGGCATGGCGGCGGTGATGCCGACCAATTTCGCATGGAGGTCGCAGAAACGCACCATCGCGTCGCCGAACACGTCCTGATAGTTGGGAGGCGCGCCCTCCTTCTTCGCGGGCGCTTTGCCGGTGGCGATGTCGAACGGCCCACAACCGTGAAATGTTTGTGGATCTTCGATCGCCTTGTCGTAGCCTTTGCCCTTCTTCGTAAGAATATGGATCAACACCGGCACGTCCTGCGTCTTCGCCCAATCGAACGTCTCGATCAATCGCTTGGTATCGTGGCCGTCCAAGGGACCGAGATACCGCAGCCCGAATTCCTCGAAAACCAAGCTCGGCACGATGATGCCTTTAACCGCCTCCCCGACGCGGTGGCCGATTTGAGCGAGGTCGGAGCCGACCCGGGGGATGCGTTCGATAAAATGTTCCAACCGTTTGTGCGCCGCGGCGTAAGAGGGATGACGAACGACGCGGTTCAGGTAATCCGAGATGGCGCCGACGTTTTTGGCAATGCTCCATTCGTTGTCGTTGAGAATGACAATGAGACGTTTGGTGGAATTCTTGATGTTGTTCAAGGCTTCGTAAGTGATGCCGTTGGTCAGGGCCGCATCGCCCACGATCGCCACCACGTGCTCGTTGGTTTTCGCGCGGTCCCGCGCCACCGCCATGCCGAGAGCCGCCGACAGCGCCGTGCCGGCGTGGCCGGCCCCGTAGCAGTCGTACGGACTCTCCGCGCGGAAAGCAAATCCCATTGGGCCGCCCGACTGACGGATTTTGCGAAAAGCAGCACGGCGACCGGTCAAGAGTTTGTGAACATAGATTTGGTGGCTGACATCCCACACAAAACGATCGTGCGGACAGTCAAAACACCGATGCAGCGCGAGCGTGAGCTCCACCACTCCGAGATTGGGCCCCAGATGACCACCATTTTTGCTGAGCACATGGATCAACTCCTCGCGGATTTCCTGGGCAAGCATCTGAAGCTGATCCAACGTGAGCATCTTCACGTCGGCCGGCGAGTTGATCATGTCGAGATAACGTCCCATGCGGGAAAACCTATGGTTGAGGGTTCACGGTTAATGGCTAAAACAGATTGGCTTCTTTGTCGTCAGGCTTTTCGGTGGCAGCGCGAGCGTCGCGGCCAGCCCCGCGTGGAGTGGGGTTGTTCCCGATCTCCTCCGTCTCCTCAGCCGTGAATGGTTCCAGCGCGATCGTTCCATCCGCTTTCTTGGTCAGAAGCTCGATCTTCTTCTCGGCCTCCTCCAGTTTCAAATTGCAGAAGCGGACGAGATAAGTGCCTTCTTCGTATTTTTTGAGCACGTCTTCCAACGGCAATTCCGCGGCCTCCATGTCAGCCACGATTTTCTCGAGCTTGTGGATGGCCTGCTCAAACGTTAGCCCGTTCTGGTTGAGAACGGGCTCAGCCTTTCGTTTAGCCTTCATTGCGCGTCCAAATAACAACATACCACAGACCTGAACGCACCATCAAGCAAACATTCTAAACCACGGATTAAAGGAATGAACATGGATTATCTCCCCGCTGAGACGCAAAGCGCACCGAGAATATAGCCACAAGAGGCGCAAGAGGAAACATGGTCGCGATGTCCCAAAACGGTTGAAGACCGCTGCTACGAAACCACCGAACCAAACTCTCCATCAGAGACGAGCGTGCGGACCGAATCTCCGGTTTTAACCGTTTTAACTGTTTTGACGATTCTCCCGTCTGCCATCCGCGTAATGCTGTAACCGCGTTGGAGCGTCGAATTCGGACTGAGCAATTCGAGTTTCGCGCCGGCTTGCGTGAGACGATGCTGCATTTCCCGCTGAACTCGTGACCAGGCCGATTGAAATCTCTGTTGGTCGGAGAGGAGTTGACCTTCCATGCGCACGACATGCGCTTTCGGGCTGAGGAGCCGGAATTTCTCTCCAACCGTGTCCAGCCGCGCCCGTCCCGAATCCAGGGTCACGATGGCCGCCTGCCGCACGCGATGAGCGCAATGGTCAACTTGTTGCTCGTATTGACGAATCACCTCCACGGGGCGGCGAAAGACGTAACTCGAAGCCGAATCCGACAAGCGTTGACGCGCCGCCCCCAGACGCAATCGCAAATCCTTCTGCAGCCGCGACTGCGATTGGGCGAGCTGCCGCAGAAACTCTTCTTTCGCCTTGACGACCAGCTCGGCGGCGGCACTCGGCGTTGGCGCCCGCAAATCCGCGACGAAATCGGCGATGGTAAAATCGATCTCGTGGCCGACGGCGGAAATGGTTGGGATTCGTGATCGCGCCAGGGCCCGGGCGACAATTTCCTCATTGAACGCCCACAAGTCTTCAAGCGAGCCGCCGCCACGCGTGACGATGAGGACATCGAGCGGGAGTTCGCCCGAAGCGTGAAGCGCGTTAAACTGATCAATGGCGTCGGCAATTTCCTGTGCGGCGCCTTCGCCCTGGACGCGGACGGGGTTGATGATGATGTGCACGTTGGGAAATCGTCGGCCAATAATGTTGAGGAAATCGCGGATCGCCGCGCCGGTAGGCGAGGTGACCAGTCCGATCCGTTGGGGCAGGGTGGGGATAGGTTTTTTGCGGGCGGGATCGAACAAACCTTCTTTCGCCAGCCGCTGTTTCAATTCCTCGAAGGCGAGTTGCAGCGCGCCCAAACCTTTCGGCACGACCTGCCGGGCCACAAGTTGGTATTGTCCGCTCTTTTCGTACACGCTGATGTCGCCGGACACGATGACTTGCAGGCCGTCCTTGAGTTTGAAATCGAGTTTGCCCGCGGCGTTACGGAAAAGGACGATGGCCAACTGGGCCTGGGCGTCCTTGATCGTGAAATACACGTGTCCTGAGGACGGCGTTCGCAAGTCGCTAATCTCGCCTTCGACCCAGACGTGCGGGAAATTGTTTTCCAGCAGGTCGCGAATTCGCCGCGTGAGTTCGCTGACGCTGAAGACTTGTGCCGGCTGACCCGCCATGGCCGTTATGATGACATGATTAGGAGACCTTGCCAACTCTGCGTCGCGGAAGTTTTTGTAGGGCGCGAATGCCCCGTGTCGTTTCGGGGTTTCGCGCCGCGGAACCCATCGGGCGTTTGCGCCCGGCGAACGAGACTTTACGGATGGCGCGAAACCCTTCGGGCCTTCGCGCCCTACAAAGGATGCGCGGTTGGATAATCGGCTGCTGCAGCTTACCTGAGGTGGGGCTTGACTCGCGTCAGATTTTGCCGCGCGATATCCCAGTAATACTCATCGGTGACCCACGCCTTGGGCATGGCCAGCGCTTTTTCCAGCATGTCATTGGCCTCTTGCCAGCGATGCAGGTCCGCGAGAGTCACGCCGAGCTCGACGGTGTGCGGGACAACTTTCGGGGCGAGTTCCCGGGCGCGTTGCAGGTCCTGCACGGCTTTGTCCAAAGAAGCAGATGGAAACTTGCCGTACAACATCTCGGCGAATTTCCGGAGAAACCAGTTCAATTCCGCCATTTCGCGGTTCCAAACACCCAGCACGTGCCAGGCGAGATCTTCCTTGTCGTTGAGCTTGATGGCGCGTTGCGCTTCACGTTTGACCTCGTTGCCGAGTTCGACTTTGCGCTTACCGCCTTCGTAGAGCGCCAGCTTTCCAACTGCGACAGCCAGATAAGCGTGGCCTTTGGAATCGTCCGGTTTGAGATTCACCGCGGCACGGGCGAGTCGTTCGGCCTCGACGCAGTACTGCTTCTGTTCGTTGCGATCTTTGGTGAGAGTGCTTTTATCGGTGAGGGCGCGGGCGAGTTTCCAAGTGGCTTCGTAATCGTCGGGGGCCTGCTCGTGCGCCGTCCGGTAGTCGTTCAGCGCACGATCCAAATCAAATTGCGCCAGTGCAGCGTCACCCGCCGCCAAGGTCCTGATCACTGCCGTCTCCGCGACCGCTGTCGTCAGAATTGCGCCCGGGACGGGCGCTACTATCAGCACCAGCGCGATCAGAGCGCTACGGCTCATAATCTTCGGCGGGAAACTCGGGTTTCATCACGGGCTTGTAGCCCTTGGGGAATGGAACGGGAAATGTCACCACGTCGTAGACCCCGACGGCCTCGCGTTCGAACCAACGCAGGAATCCTTTGCCCACGCCGTAAGTGACCGCAGCGCCACCGCCCTGATCCGCGTTGACCTTGGTGATCTGGTTCGGCACTTCGACAATGCCAAACAGGACGTTCGCAATCCCGCGACCGAGTTTGCGTAACGCGTTCTGTCCCTGGGGTGAGTCCTCGTTGGCAGCCATCGCGCTGAGCGGCAAGAGCAATGTGGAAATCAACAGGAAACTGAGGAACTTGGGTTTCATACCGATACTGTAGCGGATTGGGCCGGCAGGTGAAAGCGCTAAAATTGTTAAAAGCCCGCTGCCGGTATGCTAAACTTGGCGTTATGAAACTGAAGGGCAAGACGGCATTGATCACTGGCGCCGCCCGGCGCATCGGAAGAGAAATCGCCCTTGGACTGGCGCGTCACGGAGCCAATATCGTCGTCCATTACAATTCGTCGGCTGCCGAGGCCCGGCACGCTGTTCAAGAGATCAAGACACTGGGCGTTGATGCTTTGGCCGTCAAAGCCAACCAGACCAACGCCCGCGACGTCAAGGCTGCCGTCGCTCGGGCGCTCCGGCAGTTTTCCCACATCGACGTTCTGGTGACCAGCGCCGCCGTGTACAAGAAGACTCCGTTCGATACGCTGACCGAACGTGACTGGGACGTCCATATTGATGTCAATCTGAAGGGACCGTTCCTCTTCGCACTGGAGGTCGGTCGCCACATGAAGCGGCGCGGAATTGCGGGCAAGATCATCACGTTTGCCGATTGGGCGGCGATCCGCCCGTACGCCGATTACCTGCCGTATTGCGTATCGAAGGCCGGTATCATCTGCCTGACCCAATCACTCGCCAAGGCACTGGGACCAAACGTCCAGGTCAACGCAATCGCGCCGGGTCCCGTGTTGTTGCCTCCCGATTTCACTGAGGCAGAGAAACGGAAGGTCATCGATGCCACCGTGGTGAAACGCCTCGGTTCTCCGCAAGATATCGTCAACTCCGTCCTGTTCCTCATCGAAGGCAGCGATTTCATCACCGGCCATACCTTGGTCGTCGATGGTGGGCGGCTGATCGCGGGAGTTTGAATGAACCACCGTCGCAACTACCGCGTTAGAGCCGCTAACAGAACTGTAGTCGCAGGCTTCAGCCTGCGCGGGAAAGACGCACCCGTAAAGGGTGCGGCTACATGGGAATCGGTTTTGTTAGATGCTCTTAGCCACAAAAACGCGCAAGAAGCGCAAGAAAAGGCGGGCGCAGTTGTTTGTGAGTTTTGTGCTTTTTTGCGGCCATGAAGAATGAAAGAGATGGCATGAAACACTTGGTGTCTTGGTGTCTTGGTGGTTAAATTCATCCGCCATGTTCAAGGTCACCAAACACATCGATTTTTGTTACGGGCACCGGCTCCTGCGTTACGAAGGGAAGTGTCGGCATTTGCATGGTCACAACGGTCGTGTCGAGGTGGACATTCAGACCGATAAGCTCGACGGACGCGGGATGGTCCACGATTTCTCCGATATCAAGGAAGTTATCAAAACATGGATCGATGAGACGCTGGACCACCGAATGTTGCTGCACAAGGACGACCCGATCCTGCCGATTCTGAAACAGCGCGGTGAGCTTTATTATGCCATGGACGAGAACCCGACGGCCGAAAATATCGCCAAGCTAATCTTCCAGCATGCCCGAACCATGAGACTGCCGGTCGTCGAAGTGCGTTTGTGGGAGACACCCACTTCGTACGCCACCTACCGGGAGTAATTTCCCCCGGGGTAAGGTCCCGATCTGCCGGCTGGAGGGACGCGCTCCGGCGCGTCCGTTCGGGAAACGCGGCTCCGACAGAGCGTGGCCCTTCAAGAACACCGCTTATTGTCGAGCGACCGGTGCGACTTGCATCTGCCGAGAACCCGGGCGAAAGTACGAGTCGGGAGGTCATGATGAAACGTCCTCTTATCGAAATTGCGGTTGCAGTTTTCTTCGTCGCGTTTACGTCTTGTGCGCAGAATCCGAATCGGCTGCAGCCGCCTCCTGCTCCGCTTGCGGTGAA
Source organism: Verrucomicrobiia bacterium (assembly GCA_035516795.1). Lineage (GTDB taxonomy): Bacteria > Verrucomicrobiota > Verrucomicrobiia > Palsa-1439 > Palsa-1439 > DATJBF01. The sequence continues at coordinate 16,772 of DATIZX010000113.1, read as the reverse complement.
GGGGGTGAAGACCGCGGCCAACGATGCGGAATTTTCGGGCATCATTGACAGCATCGATATGGCCAGGCGTTTGATCAGGGTGCAGCACTGGCCGTTGTCCAAAACATTCCAGGTTCCGCCCGGTTGCGAAATCGACATTTCAACCAATGTCAATTCCGCGCTGGCTCAGTTGAAAGTCGACGACGGGGTGGTGGTGACCTACTCCGGGGAGGGACGGAATCTGGTGGCCAACCGCATTGTTCGGATGGGCAAGGCCCAACAACAAGAGCGGCAGGAAAGATACGAACGTCTGGAAAAGATGCTCAACCCGAGTCCGAATCAGTAGACGACGAGAATTATTCCCGCGGTGTCTTAAGGGCGGTAGGGGGCGACCGCTGGGCGCGCCGCATTTCTTCAGAGGTTCGGACGGCCCGGCGGTCCGTCCCTACCAACGACTCACCTGTCACGGTGGCAGCGTCAAGGCACGCCACCTTTTTTCCCGATGGCTTGTGCTGCCCTCCATTTGCGCATATAAGAGTCGATGGCGAGGACCATGAGTAAGCTGGGAAAACAAGTTCTGAGGTTGGGGCTTCCGTTCATTCTTATTGTGGCGTCCCGCAGCCAGGGAGTTCTGTTTGTCTCGACCGGCGATCCAGCCTACAATTCGACCGCGCCCGGAGGTTTGCTGACCAAGAGCGGATGGCAATACGAGGGTCATTGGCTCGGATATCTGGCAACGCCGGTCGCTCCGCGTTTCTTCATCGCGGCCAGACACATCGGTGGCAATATCGGCAGCACTTTTATATGGAACGGCGTCGTGTATCACACCGTGGCGTCTTTTGATGGCTCCAATACGGATCTGCGCCTTTGGCAGGTGGCGGAAACCTTTCCTCGCTATGCGCCGCTCTATTCTAACAGCGACGAAGTGGGCAAGCGTGGCATCGTTTTTGGCACTGGGACTGATCGCGGCTCAGCCGTAATCGTCGGCAGGAGGACCAGCGGCTGGGAATGGGGTTCTACAAACGGTGTCCAGCGTTGGGGTGAGAATGTGGTCACAAAAACTGTCACCGACAGCAAGGTGGGAGCGTTGTTAGCGATGGCTTTTAATCGTCAGGGAGGCCGCAACGAATGCACTTTGTCCCTTGGCGACTCCAGCGGTGCCTTGTTCATCAAGGAGCAGGGGACCTGGAAGCTGGCGGGAATCCATTACGCCGTGGACGGCCCCTTCAGTCGCGACGGCACCTCGAGTACCGAGTTCCAAGCGGCGCTGGTGGACCTGCGCGGCTTGTATTATCCCTCCGGCCCTGGTACGTGGACGTTGGTCCCTACAAATTATCCCATCACTTTCCCGTCCTCCTTCTACAGCAGCCGGATTTCAGCAAATCTCTCCTGGATTCAGAGCGTTCTCAGTCATGTGCCACCGCTGGAACTCGAGATTGATTCGGCGCCATCCGCCACGAACGCATTGGCGACCACGGGCAACATCGCCGTCGTTAAACCGGGCGACACCATCGAGTTCACGGTCAGTGCATCCAGCACGAATAGTTATCCCGTCGGCTGCCGTTGGAATTTCGGGGATGGCGGTAGCAGCACCGATTGTCAGCCGTCGCACGCATTCACAAGTTGCGGGCCTTATCCGGTCGCCGTGACCCTGACGGATGGCGTCACTTCCGTGACCGTCGGTCTCACGGTTGCCGCGGCCTGTCCCATGGAAATTACCCGGCTCAAGCTGCAAGCCAGGTTCGCACGAGACGGTCGAGACATGTGTACCGTCACCGGCACGCTGCCGGGACTTCCCGCCGATGTTCCCCTTGCCAATGCGTTGGTCATGCTGGATGTCGGCGACGCGCAAGCCGATTTCCAGCTCAATGCCAACGGCCGAGACGCCAATTCAAATGGCCGCGTCAAGCTCATCTACAAAAAGCAGGCTGGAGTTTGGACGTTTACCGGCAAGCTTAAAGGCAGTCTACGCGATTCATGGACGAAATACGGGATCACGAGCGACATCGTGCTCAGCAGCCAAATCAAGCTTCCCGTGGTTTTGGCAATTCAATCTGATTCGGTGAAATCCTTCGAGATGGACCCCCTGCTCAATTACTCGAATAAATCCGGCAGCTCGGGCACGGCTACGTATCCGTAAATTGATTCGGCGCAGGGAAGGGCACACCCATCAACAACCTGCTTCTAGAGGAGCATTCCCCTTAAAGAGCCAAGGCGCGGCGGCTGCATTCCACAGCTCCGCGCCCTTTGTAGGCTCTCGATTTGGCAGAGGCTCAAGCTCTGCACCGGTTTCTTACATAGCAACCACCGTGCCCCGCCTGCGCCGAACCGAAAATTGAACGGAGTTTTGTGCTGCAAGAATCGGGAAGTCGTTCCCTGCGCCCAGACCGTGGGAAGCGGTGCAAATTGGCCGTAGCGTCGCTCTGCGAACGTCGAATCCTGACTCCGGCCAATGAGCCAAAGGATCCAGGAAACCACCGGCTACAACCGACGAGCAGCGCGCACGGAGAGAGGGACGTACATTTTGGTCATGACTTATGGCGACGAAAATGGTCGTGGCCAAACGGTGAGCGGTGGGGGTGAATTGGTTTACTGTCGCGACGCTTGATGAGCGCCGTGGGAGCCAACGTTTTCAGATGTCGACCGACGCAGTCCGCCGCTACAGTGTCCCAATTTGCAGATTACTGTCTCCTGACTTCTGCCTTGTGAGTCCGGGTTCGATCTTCAATGGTCCGCGTTCGACGTTCGTGCTGTTGGACGGCTCCGTCTCCTCTCCGGACAGCGTCGGCAGGAACCGGAAATGCGTCGGCGAACTTCCGGACTCTCCGGGAACCTCTCATAATTGCGTCGGCACATCTCCGGAAGGCGTCGGCAGGTCTCAGGACTGCGTCTTCAAACTTCCGGAAGGACGGGGATGCTCTCATAACTGCGTCGGCATGAATCAGAATCGCCCGGGAGTACCTCAGAACTGCGTCGGCAGGAGTCCGGAACGCGTCGACGTGTCTTGCAATTGACACGATCCGAAGCTGTTACGCCGGATTCCGCAAGAATGCATCCCAATCACGGAGAAAGATGTAGCCGCAGGGCTTCAGCCTGCGCGGCAGGCATCGGATCTTGTAGCCGCAGGCTTTACGCCTGCGCGGGGGACATGGGTTCTGTAAGAATCAGGCTTCTTCGCGGTCGCTTTGCGGGCAATCGTCATTTCCCGTACTTGCCGCGTTTTTCTCGGAGAGTATTGGCGAGCGATTGACCGGATTCGGCCGCGAACTCGATGGCTGCCGGTTCGCCGATGATCTTCGACGCGTCCAAAATCTCAATACCTACGACATTGCCATCCTTATCGAATTCGAGAATGATTCCCGGCTTGGCTTCATCGCTTTCTTTGATGGCGGCATTGCTGAAGAGAATATGCATCGCGTCAACATCGGCGTCGTAAGTAACCTTCATGGCTGTCTCCAGTATTTGCTCAGTTTGCTCGTGCGATAAACCGTCACAACCATAGCAGGATTCACGATGTCGTCCACAATTGCGCGCAGCAAGATGGTCTTGCCACTGCCAAAATCGCCCAGAGATTGAAAGGCTTTTCTCGGCGGGCGCTCCGGCGCGATTTGCTGCGGGTTGCGCAAGACCACCAAGCCGCTGGACGGTAGGGCGCGACCGCCGGGCGCGCCGCATGTCTTCAGAAGTTCTGACGGACCACCGGTCCGTCCCTACCAATGACTCACCCAATCACGTTGGCACGCACCGCAGTCGGTAGTTGTTATGCATAGTGCTGTATATAACGTTGTTGCTGGGAGACGCGTCGGGAGTGCGAGGATGTGTGGTGTTTGAAAGGTATCTGTCCGGTGTGTGGATCTGACTGTGATTCCGATTTCTTTGCGCTTCACTGCCTGCTGGAACGCGTCCGCCTCCGGACATTATGGATAGCGCTATCCATAAAACCTGGCGACCCCATCGTGCCGCGATTGCAGAATAACGAGATCTGACCCTAGCGACACTATGATGGGCTGGAGAGTCCCCCAACGCCCCGCAGGCGTAAAGCCTGCGGCTACGGAAATTTCGCGTGGAGTAGCGTTATTTGCGGGAAGGACTCTGCGGTGCGTCTCGACAGAGCGGGGCGGCTAAAGAGGGAAATGGTTCTACTGCAGCAGCCGGACGCGGTAGAACGCGGGGGGATTCGTGGCTGCGCCCAAGTCGGTTTGCGTGGCCGGGGAGCCAGTACCGCCGACGGGTGAGCCGACAGCACTCCAAATGGCGTTGGTCGCGGGCGAGTTGCTGCGCTCGAGTTGATTGGTCTTGTTTGGCTGCGTTGTCCATGTGACCACTGTGTCGTTACTGACAATCCGGATATTTGTGATGCGCAAGGAGGAGTTCGGGTCAGTCGGATCTGTCCCCGCTAGGTATTCTTGTAGATTGCTCAGTCCATCGCCATCGGCGTCGTCGTTGAACAGCGAATGATCGCCCGCCTGGCCGGTCGGGTGGTCGAAGTATCCGAGCATCCACCAGTCGGGAATGCCATCGCTGTCGCTGTCGAGGTCGGCGATCTTGCGGACCTGAATGCCAGAAGCACGCGCGTTGTCCTGAATGGGCAGAAAATCCATCTCCAATTGCGCACTGGAAACAGTGCAGGTGAAGACCCGGCTGATCGGAATATTCTGACCGCCGGCACTGGCGAAGATGTCGAAATTGGTCAACACCTGCTGGCCTTGAACGAAGACGTTGAACACGCGCTTTCCGCTGCCGCTCCAGTACGTTTCAGCCTCCAGCAGTGCGATTTCGTAAATGCCCGGCGGACAGTCGAACAGGTAGCTGTAGCCGCTGGCCGAGGTGCTGTAGCGTTCCCGCTGGTACAACGGCCAAAAGTTGGTGCAGACACCCGTGATCGGGTTGTTGACGTATCCACCCGTGCCTCCGACGTAGCCAAAGGAGCCGGCCACGTAGGCTTGATCCTGCACCCAGACGTTGGCGGCGCAATCGGTGGCGTTGCTTGGGTTGCCGGCGCTGATGCGCGCAAGGTAGTCGACGGGCACATTGATCACACGAACGAAGACGGACGGAATGCTGGAAACGTTACTGGAGCCATCGGTCGCACGCGCCGCGATGGTGTGTCTGCCGTTCAACAGACCTTGCGTGTCGAGCGCAAACGTCCAATTTGTCGTGCCCGATGCCAGGCTCCAAGCGCCGCCGTCGACGCTGACCTCAACCTTCGCGACGGCAACGTTGTCGCTCGCGGTGCCGGAAACCGAAACGATGCCTGTAACGGTGGAACCGTCGGCGGGCGTGTCAAGAGTGATGGTCGGCGGAATCGATTCGTGGACCGGGTCGGCGATTTTTCTGACGCGGATGCCAGATATGCGTGCGTTGCTGTCGTACGGCGTGGTGACACCGGCAAAATCGATCTGGAGTTGGCCGCCTGCAACGATATTGGTGAACGTGACCACAACCGCCTTGTTCGAACCACCTGCTGCGGCAAAGATATCGTAATTGCTCAGTACCTCTTGGCCTTGGATGAAAACGTTGAAGAGCCGCTGGCCGGCGGCCGTCCATTTGGTCTCGGCGTTGTACAAGGTGATCTCGTACGTACCGTTCGGACAATCGGATTTCGCCGTGAAGTTCTGTCCGAGATGTTCCGACTGGTAGAAGACATCGTCGTCGGTGCCGGCAATCGCGTTGGTGACCATGTTGCTACTGCCGCCCGTGATGCCAAACGAGCTTGCGCTGTACGCGCGATCCTCGACCCACATCGTGCCCGCTTGGTCAAGATAGGGACGGCCTCCGCCGTTGATCCGCGCTTCGTAAGGGGGAGGGGATGTCACGTTGAGATAGGCGGTCACGAGGCGCGATTGAGTAAGGATGGCCGGTGGTAGCGCGACGCGGAGCAAATGTTCCGCGCCGTCGAGATACCAACCGGAACCGGACGTGGACAGTGATTGCGCGCTATCCATCTCGGCCAACGAAACGCCGTCGGCCACGACATCGGAGACGGCGTTGGTGCAATACAGTTCCACCTGCCACGTGCGTTGGGTTGGCATTCCTGCGTACGAGCCCACCGCGCCGCCGATGCTGACGGTCACGCTGTTGGTCACGGCAGCAGCGCTGATCGAAGTGGTCGCGAACTGGTTGGAAAGATAGCCGTTGGATGTGCCATCGTCATCGTAGAGTGTGAAGCTGGCGTTCGTGCTGCAATAGATCCGCAGTCCGCGTTGCGTGCCGTCGTCGAACTGGCTCGACTCAACGTACGGACCGAGCGGCGTAATCGAGTTGTCGCGGTAGAACGCTGGGATTTGCGAGATCGGCGCCGGCCAATTGGTCGTCACCGGTCCGGTCAAGGGTTGTCCGCCCCAGAGGTCGATCCATTTTCCTGCGGGCAGGTACACGGAACGCGAGTTGGCGCCTGAAGTGATGACCGGGGCGACCATGATGTTCGACCCGAACATGAACTGCGAGCCGTTGGTGAGCACGCTGGTGTCGTTGGGGAACGCCAGCGGCAGCGCGCGACACACTGGCATTCCCGTGTCGAATGTCTCGCGCGCGGCGGTGTACACGTACGGAAGCAGTCGGTAACGCAACTTCATCGCGTTGCGGCAATGATCTTGCACGAACAGATCGAACTCATACGGCGCGGTCGGCCGCGAGCCATCGCCGCCGTCGTAACCGTGCGCCCGGAACACCGGACAGAATGCGCCGAACTGAAACCAGCGCACGTACAATTCGTCGCCCGGAGTTCCTTGGAAGCCGCCGATGTCACTGCCGAAATAGCTCAAGCCCGACAAACCGTAATTGCAGATCGCGTTCAGGTGCGCGGCGAATGTTGTCCAGTCGGACCCGGTGTCATTCGTCCAATGCGCCGCGCCGAACCGCTGGTCGCCGGCGAAGCCCGAGCGGCTGAGGATGTACAACCGCGCATTCGGATAATTCGACGCGAATCCGTCCACTAACGATTCGTGCCAGAGGAGGTTGTAGACATTGTGGATTTCCGACTCGCGATGGCCGCCATAAAGGTAATCCGATGAGTCATCCTGTTCCGGCTCGCCCAGATCGGTCCAGAACCCCGCGATGCCGGCGTCGTACAAGGGCTTGATCTTTCCCCACCACCAGGCGCGCGCGGCCGGATTGAGGAAATCGACGTATCCCGCAGAATTGTAGAAGCCGTTGTTCACCATAATGCTGGGAAGGGTCATGGCCGCGTCGTTGGCCACGAGATAATGCGCCGCCGCCGCCTGATCGAAATTGGTCTTTGCAGGTTGATTGCTGTTGTTGATGTATTCCTCCTGGATATTGACGGTCTTGATGCCGGACGCGGCAAGCGACGCGATGTTGTTGGAAGGATTCGGGAAGTTCGACGTATCCCACGTCAACGAGCCCATGACGCTCGGCGTGCCGTACCAGTAGAGGTCGAGAATCAGCGCATCGCAAGGCAGATCGTTGGAGCGAAACGCATCTCGGGCGGTGTACATCTGCGACCAGTTCCGGTAACCGTACCTGGATTGCATATACGCGAGTGCCCAGCGCGGCGGCACCGGTGCGGGCCCGGTCATCTTCGTGTAACGGTTCAGCGCCTCGGCGGGTGTGTTGGCCCCGATGAAATAGCAATCCAATTCGCCGCCATCGACCTGCGCGCGCCATTGTGTGCTGCTCGAGAGCGTGAAATCCCATTCCTGTTTGAATGTGTTGTCCACGAACACGCCGTAGCCTTTGGAAGACACAACCAGCGGCACCGCCATGTCCGACATTGCGCCCGAAGAGAAACCGGCCCGGGCATTCCAAAGTGTCCGTGTCTGGCCGCGATAGCTCAACGGTTTGCCGAGCACCAACCCGAGTCCGTAATACTGTTCACCGCTGGGCATGCTGAACGTCTCGCTCAGGTTGGTAGCGGAACCATTTGGGGTGATGGTAAATCCGATGGCGTTGGTATCGGTCAGCCAAACCGTGCCGTCCGGCTTGCGGAACGTGAGGTGAAACGGCGTCTTGGACACGTCCACGCGCAATCCCAAGGTCGTGATGGTCAGCGTGCTGCCATCGGTCACCGAGATCGGCGGTCGGACCCAATTCTCGACGACGGCAAACGAGGCGTTCGTGTTGAAGACGGCTCCGCTCGGTTCCATCCGCACGCGCACCACGTTCGGGTCGAGAAAATCGAGTTTTACGACGGCGGTTTGGCAGGTGAAAGTGAGTCCGTTCAGCGAATTGCTGAACCAGGAAACCACGTTGCCGGGATCAGCGACACTGACGGAAGGCAGGCCCAACAGGAGGCCCAACAAGAGCATCGCGGCTCGTTTCACTTCTCCGTGATGATAGCGGCAAAGCCCTGAAAACTCAAGGCTGGACTGCGACGTGCTGTTAGCCGCGAAGAGGCGCAAGAACGCAGGTATCAACCACGAATGCACGCGAATTCGGCTCCTGTTTCCAGCGCAGTCTAAAGGCTGCGGCTACATCGGCCGGGAGAAGTCGTATGTAGCCGCACCGTTGCCGCCCTGACCCTCGGCGTCTCGTTGGACTCGGCTTACGGGTGCGTCCCCGGCATGTAGCCGCACGGTTGCCGCACACGACGGCGGCGTTTGCTGCCCGTTACCCCTCAGTGTCTCATCGGATTCGGCTCCGTCGGACTCGGCTTACGGGTGCGTCTTCCCACGCAGGGGTAAGCCGAAAGCTGCACCTGCCGCTTGAGACGACGTGACGAGGTTTTCACGGCAACCCTGCGACTACAGTTTTGCGAGCGGCCCTTGGGCGGGGGCAGATTTATGTCGCGAGAGGTTGGAGAAATGTTTCGTCCTCAGCAAAGAGAACATTCGCAACTGCAAATTGACGCTTCCTTTGGCGGACCGACAAGAATTCCAGCGCGCCGTGCAGCACTATCCGCGGTCGTAGGACTGGATTTCATCTGCTTGCTGATTTCGCCGCAGCTTGCTAAAATCCGCTTCCATGAATGAGGGGAGCCCAGCTAACCGGTTGCCTGGCTGAATCAGACTTATGACATATGAGACGTGACCCTGGAAACCTCCCTCTCCGCCGCGATTTTGCCTGCTGCTGACCCAAACCGCTGCTACCAATCACTTATTCCTGATCACTGATCACAAGTTTTTGGCTGCTTGCTGCGGCCCCCTCCTGTTGCTAAACTCGGCGAGTATGAGGCGTCCATCCAATGCCTGAAGGTTCTTCAACTCTAGCCGAACTGCGGAAGCACGTTCCGGACGCCGTAAGGTTCTATTGGCAAACGCGCTCCAGGCAATTGCAGAAGCAACGCGAAGCGGGCGGCTCCGATCAAGGTTTGCGCTCGGCAGTCACAGGCGGTGCGCAGATGGATGGCTTTATCGAATTGCTGACCAAGCTTGTCACCGAAGCAGGAATTGACCGGTCGCACGTTTATTATCGGGATTCACTCGAATTGCCAGGCTACTTCCGACCGAACAAGAAATGGGACTTCATTGTGGTGGTGAAAGGCCAATTGGTCGCGGCACTAGAAGCCAAATCGCAAGTTGGTCCGTCTTTCGGAAACAACTTCAACAATCGCACAGAAGAAGCGATGGGGAGCGCTTTGGATCTGTGGACGGCATTCCGCGAGAAGGCATTCGGGTCAAAAGCTCGACCATGGATCGGCTACCTGTTTCTTCTTGAAGACTGTGCCCCGTCAAACCGCCCCGTCAGTGTCAAAGAGCCGCATTTCAAAGTGTTTCCTGAGTTTCGAAATTCATCGTATGCGAAGCGCTACGAATTGTTTTGTCGCCGCCTTGTTTTGGAGCGGCATTACGACGCCGCGTCATTCATGATGTCGAATGCAGTAAAGGGTGCGAACGGTGAATACTCCGAGCCAGCATCCGACCTCACGTTCCAGATGTTTGCGAACTCGTTGGTTGGACATGTGGCTGCTTTCTCAGGTCGAATCAAAGAGCTATGAAGAACGAGACGTCCAAGCCTCAGACGACGCACCGTTTGATTCACGGAGATGCCCGCGACCTGTCGTTCTTGCCGGATGAATCGGTGCATCTGGTTGTAACTTCGCCGCCGTACTGGAATCTGAAACGTTATCAGGAGAATCCTGACCAACTTGGCCATATCCAGGACTACGAGGCCTTCCTCGGTGAATTGGAAAAGGTTTGGCGACACGCCCTGCGTGTCCTCGTACCAGGCGGACGACTCGTCTGCGTTGTCGGTGACGTGTGCGTTTCGCGCAAGCGATTCGGCCGGCATCTGGTGTTTCCGCTCCATGCGGACATCGCCGTCCTCTGCCGCCGCATGGGTTTCGACAACCTGAACCCGATTGTCTGGCACAAGATCTCCAACGCCGTCTTCGAGGCCAATACGTCCAGCAAGTTCCTCGGCAAGCCTTACGAACCAAACGCGATCATCAAGAACGACATGGAATTCATCCTCATGCAGCGCAAACCCGGCGGCTACCGGCAGCCGACCAACGGCCAGCGCGAGGAAAGCCGTATCGGAAAAAAGGAGTTCGACGCGTGGTTCAAACAAATCTGGAACATCACGGGGGCCTCGACCAAAAACCATCCCGCCCCGTTTCCGCTCGAACTGGCATCGCGCCTCGTGCGCATGTTCTCGTTCACCGGCGACACCGTCTTGGATCCGTTCTGCGGCTCTGGGACAACGATGATCGCCGCTCTCAAGGCGGGCCGCAACAGCATCGGCGTCGAGATCGAACCCGAATATTGCCGAATGGCCGCCCGGTACTTGAAAGCCGAGAACTCCGATCTGTTTACCCCCGCCCGGCTCATCTTTGAAAAGGCCACCGTCAAAGAGAAGGCATGTCTGGTCGCGGAAGAGCCAGCCCTTTACACGGTTCATCCGGCGCGCAAGCGGCTTGAGTAGGTTGCTTATCCTAGCAGAGGCATCGTCATGCCTTTGGCTCTGCCGCCGCTGCGAATTCGATCGAGAGACTTATGACTTATGAGACCGTGACCCCTTTTTCTCTAACGTGGTGGCGGTTGCCCGCAGCGCCTTTGTTAGACCACGTCATCTCAATCTCCAGAAGTGCCCATAAAAAATATTCCATCTGGCTCGTCGTCACAGTATATCGCAAAATAAATGCCCTGCCATCGTTCGGAAACGAGTGGATGCTCCACCAAATCGTAATCCCCCAATCGAGCCTCAACCATCTTTCTTGTGGGCTTGTCCGTGCCGAATATCCTCTTCAGTTCTTTGAGTGGCATCGGGCTAACAGCTCGAAACTCCGGTGCCTCCGAAATATGCTGAATGTCCAAAATCGAGTGGGTGCCACTCTCCCCTTGTTTCTCCAACAACTCTTCTATCGATCCAATCGGCTTCTGTGCGTCGTCATCGTGAGCAGCTAAATCAGAACCTTTAGGCAAAATTTGCTCCAACTGCCCGTGAACACGGGCGGCCCAGTCGTCCTTGTCCTCGCCAGGCTTGGGAAAAAACGTCTTCTCCGGATCAGACATCATAGACTCAACTTGCTGGTTGAATGCTGCTTCGTCTTCCATCTCTTCGGGTGTCGGAACAAATCGTTGGTATTTCTGAGCACGGAATGTCTCTTCTCGCAACCGCTGTAATGCGGCGGCAACATCCTTATCGTAAGGCGCAAAGTAGTTCCAAGTAGTCGCTCCCATATACACGCACAAACCTGTCCAAAACAGGTTTTTCTTGGACAGCATCTGAGTCCAATTTAACGGCGAGTTCCCGCCAAAACGTCTCGCAAATGCCCGCATTTACGCGTTTGCACGCTCAATCGACTGACGTGATCGTCTTGGACAGCATCTGAACAGGGCAGACAACCTGAACTTCCAGACGGTAGATTTCCCAATAAAATCAGCGGATTCTGGCCAGAATCCGAAGACCTCACACGCAAAGGTCAATTATCTTGGACAGCAGTGATACACGCAGTGGTCTAACGATAGAACTCAGCCACGCCGGGTGAAAGACCGTGAACCGCGAAGCGGAACTGAAGACGCCAACCGGCGTTGGCTGCAGTGATTTTGTTCGGCTCTTTCAAGGGAAGTAATTACAACTCATTGTGGCATTATTCTCGGCTAACATCTACGTCATCTTTATGATGAACGAGCAATAGTTTACCGACTGGTAGAAGCACTTCAGCACGATTCCCTTCAAATGTTAAACGTCCACTCTTAACTCTTGAATCTGTCGAGAAGACATACATCTCGTCCGACCAAGGAACCAGCGTCCCCGCGTCAATGGGCCAACGAACTTCGGGAATGTGGTCAACATGTCCTTTGAGGTATCCATACCGGGCTTTGTCGATTAATAACGAGTTCCAACTTCGAGGCTGCTTGTCATGGGGACCCACTGGCGTTTTATAAGCACTAACAATTAGCACGTCTGGATTCAGCGAAACCACGATTATCCATGTGTCGTAGATGTATTCGTAAGTGGTGCCCGGTGTGTTGCGGAGTGGGGGGTATAAGTTGTTTGGCACGTCTCTGGTCGAGTATAGTCTGTCGTGCAACTCCTTCGGAATGGACTCGTAAAGTGACTTGACGCGGTCTCCGGCCAGAGTTGCGCCTTTCCCTTCGTCCCAAAACAATCGCGTTTGCTCGCCTATTTCAAACGATGTCCTTTTGTCGACCAGACGAACGATCGGCTTATCTGGACTGGACAACGGCACCGGTCCTGCCTCTTTATGCACGCCAGACCAGCCTGAGTCGCAGCCGGTGAGACTGAGTGTTACGAGAGTAGTAAACAATATGGCGAACAAGCATGTGGTTTTTGGCAACATGTGCGACTCAGATTCTGGCCGAACTTATGTTTATACGGCCTAATCGCCGTGTAACCAGGTGACGATCTTGGGGGGATTGTGTTCCGTCCATCAGGAAAATCAAGCCTTTACGGCACGGCAGGGTGGCGTAATGGAATCGACAAATGCGGCGCTGGAAAACTCGCTGACATCCGACCGCTGTCACCGGTCACCTCTCACCGGTCACCCATTTCTGATCACCGATCACTTATTCCAGCCCGCTTGCCGTAATCCGCGCGTCTGGCTAAACTCCGCGTCCATGAATGGGGAGGCCAGCCAACTGGATGCTTTGACTACGCCAAGAGTTACCGCACCATCCACATGATCCACGATGCCGATGATCAGAGCCGACCCGATCTCTCTTTGGGAACATGGAGCTCGCTGCCCGGCAGCATCTCTGGCAATGGGAGGCATCGCGCAGGCGGTGGTGTCCAAGGCCCTAAGAGCCGCTAACAAAACTGTAGCCGCAGGCTTCAGCCTGCGCGGGAAAGACGCACCCGTAAAGGGTGCGGCTACATGGGAATCGGTTTTGTCAGGCGCCCTAAATCAGGCGCAAGAGTTCTACCGGGTACGGTTGTTACCCTGAAGCTTCCGTTGCCGGTTTCACGAAACCAGGCGGACGGTTGGAGCAACTGCTACGACCTCGACGCTTCATTGCTCCGCTCTAACGGAGGGAAAACAGGGATGGGGCTACTTCATCGTTCCTCGTTCGCTGTTCAAATTCATCTTTAGGTGACCTATCGAGTCGGCTTTCCGAACTCTCCGGTAGTCTCTCAAGAGGCTGTTGAAAAACTCACATTCCGGCCGTCTAACTGAAGGCCGCTTCTGGGAAGCGGCGGAATTTTCGAAGGGATCGCCGACTCACAGAGTCGGCCTACAATTGGATCCGCAGGTTCAATCACTTTTTCAACAGCCACTCAAGATTGTGTGAGAGGGAAGAACTCTATGTCCTCTGCATCTCAGCAGTGAAAGAGAAAAGCCATTCGCCTTCATTCGTGCTACATTCCGGCTGTGTTCGGGTTAAAGGCAAAGCGCAGGAATCGAGTTCGCAGTCAGCCGTTTCCAGATTCGTGGTTGTTCATTCTTGAGCGGAATGTTCCGTACTACGCACGCTTATCCCCATCCGAACAACAGGAATTGCGCAACGATATCCAGGTCTTCATCGCCGAGAAGAATTTTGAAGGTTGTGGCGGCTTGGTCATGACTGATGAGATCAAAGTGACGATTGCCGCCTACGCCTGCATCCTGTTGCTCAATCGCCAGCACGATTTTTATCCGCGTCTGCAATCCATTCTGGTTTATCCGGATGCCTATCCCGTTCCTGTGATCCGCCTCGGGCCGGGCGACCAGATCATCGAAGATCATGAAATGCGGCTGGGGGAATCCTGGCGAACCGGCGCCATTGTGATTTCATGGAATCACGTTTTGCATCGTCCTGCCGATCCCACGGGAGGCCGCAACGTCGCGTTGCACGAGTTCGCGCATCAACTCGATCACGAAGACGGCTCAGCCAATGGCGCGCCCGTGCTGCCGAAAACTTCGATGTACGCGGCGTGGGCGCGCGTTCTCGGCCGGGAATACAAGGAATTATCAGAAGCGGCCGCGAATAACTGCCCGACTCTGCTCGACAAATATGGCGCGACCAATCCTGCCGAGTTCTTTGCCGTCATTACCGAATATTTCTTCGAGCAGCCGCAACAACTCAAAGAAAAACATCCTGAACTCTACGAGGAGTTGCGACAGTATTACCGGCAAGATCCGGCGCGGAATGCGTAGCGTTTTGTAGGGCGCGAACGCCCGAAGGGTATCAGTTGCCGCGAAAACTCCAGCGCGGCGTCTCATGCAGCTAAGGCTGCATTCGGCTTCGCGCCGAGTTCCAATCTATGACGCAACGGCGCGAAACCCCGGAACAGCAGGGGGCGTTCGCGCCCTACAATTCTAGTACGCTGCTACAACCGGCTGATCCTCCTTCCGTCGCTGCGAATGTAAGCCGTGAACCCTTTCCGGGTAGATGCGATTCCATACTGACCATCTTTGCGAACGGCCAGCACGGCGACCATCGACTCCGTTGTGGACGGTTTGCGCTTCGTCATGAAGCGAATGGCCTGCTCGCACGCTTGCTTGGCGCTCGCACCGCGTCGCATGGCTTCGACCACGCGACTGGTCAGCGTAAATCGCAGAATCTCTTCGCCCAATCCCGTTGCGACAGCAGCACCCGCCCGATCGTCGGCGTATAGCCCCGCGCCGAGAAGCGGGGAATCGCCCACCCGACCCGGCAATTTCCACGGCGTACCGCTGGTCGAGCAGGCGACCACGACGTGACCCTGATGCCAGCCGATGACACCGACCGTATCATGTCCGGACGAACCAACGGAGTTCGAGTCGCGCCGCTTTCTTTTCCATTCACGCCAGCGACGACTGGCTTCCCTTGCCAACAACCGTTGACGGCGGAATCCTTGACCGGTCGCGAATCGTTCGGCGCCTTTCCCAACCAACAGGATGTGGGGCGTACATTCCATGACGCGTCGCGCGATGGAAATGGCCGGCAGGAAATTGCGTAACCCCGCCACTCCGCCCGCTCGCAGTTGATTGCCTTCCATCCAGGCTGCATCCAGTTCGACCTGACCCAGACAGTTTGGCAGGCCTCCGCGTCCAACGGAATTGACACGGTGATTCATCTCCACCGCAACAACACCTCTTTCGACCGCATCCAGCAGGAGTTCATTTGGGCAAATGGGTGAACGCGTGGGGTGGCAATGAGACGCCCAGTAACGCCACGCTGTGTTGACGGCGCTGCGCCCACAGGGCCATGTCGCTGCGAAAAGCGGGTTCATGGGGATTACTTTATCGATGCGCACACGGTGTCGCTAGAATTATCCGGTGGTGTATTGTTATGGAGGGCCACGCTCCGTCGTGGCCATGTTATCGTACGGACGCGACAGAGCGCGTCCCTCCACCGCAAATTCCGGACTCTTCCTTCCAACTATTCGCGTGCATTTGCGTTCGTTCGTGGTAATAACCGCAGCATGAAGATCAGCGCCATCCTGATGGGAATTGTATTCACGGCAAATGCTGCGACGGCAGTGACTCTGACGACGCCAGGGGATGACATTACCGTTCAGGTCGACACGAACGGCACGTACGAGATTCGGGCGCGCACACCGGGCTGGACGTTCGGCGGATCCATCGGCAGCCCGATCCAGAACCTCAAGGCCGCGTCCGGCCGAGATCAGATCGGCGCGTATCGAGAAGTGACCTTCGGCTGGGAAAAGGGATTCTCGGCCAGCATCCGTCGTTATGATGACAAACCGGCAGTTCTCTTTTCATTGGACGCGCCGGCCGGCGCCTCGGTGACGAATGCGGTTTTCCCGGTGTTTACGACAATCCCCGCCAGCTTGCACGGATTCAGCTATGGCGAGAAGAACTTCGCGCCGCCGAGTTTCAGGCTGGAACAGAACGGCACGCCGTGGGTGTTGTTCGACGACGCAGCCGACACGGCAATCGTTTCACCAGCCGCGAATTTTCTTGTCGCGCGAATGTCGGGCGATGGACGGACGCGAATCACCAGCGGATTGAATCTGAAAATCGGGACACTGGAGAAGCCGTTGACCCATCAAAGTCTGCTGGTTTTTGGACGCGGTATCGGCGCGACATTCGATACTTGGGGCGAGGCATTGACGGATTTGTATGGGAAGAAACGTCCGCTCTCTGATGGCGACCCAACGCTGAAGTACTTCGGCTACTGGACCGACAACGGCGCGGATTACTATTACAAGTACGACAAGGAACTTGGTTATCGCGGGACATTGCTGAAGCTGGCCGAGGGATACCGGCAGCAAAAACTCGGTTTGGGCTATTTGCAGCTCGATAGTTGGTGGTATCAGAAGTCCATCCGGGGACCGGACGGCAAACCCGGCAAGGACAAGAAGGTGGAGAGTTTGCCCGCGGGTCGCTGGAATCGATACGGCGGCATCATGGATTATTCGGCCGATCCCGATCTGTTCCCGAACGGGCTGGCTGCGTTTCAGAAGAAATTGGGATTGCCACTGGTCGTGCACGGTCGCTGGGTGGA
>DATIZX010000112.1:0-14004 GCA_035516795.1 Verrucomicrobiia bacterium | reverse complement strand
CTCGAGCCCGTAACGGATGGCGGCATCGGTGGCCATGATGCCGGGACCACCCGCGTTGGTGACGATGGCGAAGCGGTTGCCTTTGGGCAACGGCTGGCGTGAGAACCCGACCGCGAAGTCGAAAAGTTCTTCTACTGTGTCCACGCGCAGGATGCCAGCCTGCGCGAAAATAGCGTCATATACGGCGTCGCTGCCAGCCAACGCGCCGGTATGAGAGCGGGCGGCGGCCGCGCCTTGCGTAGTCCGCCCTGATTTAATGGCCAATATCGGTTTTCGGTGTGCGAGTTCACCCGTGATCTCGCGAGCCAGTTCGATGAAGGCGCGGCCGTCAACCAAAGTTTCCAGATACATCAAAATGACATCAGTGCTCTCGTCCTGAGCCAGATAACGGAGCAAATCGAGTTCGGTCACGTCCGCCTTGTTGCCGACGCTGATGAATTTCGAAAAGCCAATGTTGCGCCCTCGAGCATAGTCGAGAATGCCAGCGCACAGCGCGCCGCTCTGCGAAACAAAGGCGAGATTGCCACGCTTCGGCATGACCCGGCCAAAACTGGCATTGAGCATGGTGGAGGCGTCGGTATTGATCACCCCAAGACAGTTGGGACCGACAAGCGGCATGTGATAGCGCTTGGCAATTTCAACCGACTTCTTTTCAAGAGCGGCCCCCTCGAGGCCGACTTCCTTGAAGCCCGCGGATACTACGACCGCTCCGCGAACACCTTTCTTTCCGCACTCTTCCAACACGTCCGGCACGGCACCGGCCGGCACGATGATCAAGGCAAGATCGATCTCCTCGGGAATGGCTGAAACGCTGGTGTAGGCGTGAACGCCACAAATGGAAGGGGCCTTGGGATTGACCGGGTACAATGTTCCGGCATAACCACCGAGCAGGATGTTTTTGAAAATGGCATTCCCGACGCTGCCGTCGCGATTGGATGCACCGACGACTGCGACTGATCTCGGGCTGAAAATCGCCTCCAGTGGTTGCGATAGCGGAAGCCGCAGATTCGCCACCGTGGATACTGCCCGTTCTGCTTGCAGGCAAGATTCCATAACTGCAGCCGTTGTCTTAGCAGTCGATTTGCCAGAAGGTGCGACATTCCGGGTGCCTGCTGCAAGGCTCTGGAGCTACGGGGCATACGCCAGCGAGATTTTCCAGAGGCTCCAAAAGGATGGGTATCTTGGGTGGACAAACTGTCAAGATACCCCCCGGAGAACGACACAATGTCATCTGGCAAACGCCCGCGATGTCATACAGTTAGCCGCTTACAGCGAGGCACTTCCATCGTGCGCGGCAATCCAGCGCCAAAAAGAAAGCAGCCTTCCAGCTTACAGTGTACACAATGGCTGGGCCGCTCCATCTCCAATTCCCATGTAAACGGATCCCATTCCTTGACGGGCTGGAACCCAATCCCCTCAAACAGCCGGAGGCCCCGTGGATTGGAGCCTTGGATGCTCACCCAAACCCGATCCAATGCCAGCTCTTTGCAGCCATGATGCAACGCGCCGAGCGTCAACGCCTTCCCCAAGCCGAGTTCGCGAAAATCCTGGAGCAAAAACACCGCTAGCTCAGCCTCCTTTTCACGCGGTCCGGGACAGAGCATCGCGTGCCCGACCAATGTGCGCCCCACCTCAATCACAAATTGCGCCGAGCCGATATCCTCAACGCGACGCAACCACTCCATGGTTTTGTCTTCCGTAGATGGAGGGAGGCCCTGACATTCGCCCTTGGGTTGGAATTCAGCGTACATCGCAAGCAGCTTCTCACGATCACCACGCTTGGACTCTCTTATCGAAGCGATCATCCCCGCCATTTGTCAAGCATTAGGAGTACCAATTCGACTCCAATTATCGCGAGGAGTGCGTTAACCCGCAAAAGTCCATTATTCCTGCATCTGGAGCACGGCTGCACCACTGATCCTGCCAGTGCGCAGTCGGTCCAGTGCCTCGTTAGCTGCTGAAACAGGAAAAATCTGCACCTCTGTCTTGACCCCAGATCTTGGAGCAACCTCGAAAAACTCTTCCCCGTCGCATCGCTCCAAGTTGGCCACGGATCGGACTACGCGCTCTTCCCAAAGGATTCGATAAGGAAAACGTGGGATGTCACTCATGTGAATGCCGCCGCATACGACGATGCCGCCTTTTGTGGTGGCCCGCAATGCCGCAGGCACCAACTCGCCGACCGGAGCGAAAATAATGGCAGCATCCAGCTTCTCCGGTGGCTCAACATCAGAGTCGCCAGCCCAGGTTGCTCCCAGTCGCCTCGCGAAGTCCTGCGTTTCGGTATCTCCCGGTTTCGTGAAGGCATAGAGGTCTCGGCCTTGGTACACAGCGATCTGCGCAAGGATATGCGCCGCCGCGCCGAATCCGTATAATCCCAAACGCTGGACGTGATCGCCGGTCATTCGGTATGAGCGATAGCCAATCAACCCGGCGCAGAGTAAGGGCGCTCCGTGCGCATCTTGGTATTGCTCTGGCATACGAAAACAAAAGTCCTCGTAAGCCACTGTGTACTCAGCATAACCACCATCGATCGTGTAGCCAGTGAAACGCGCGTTGTCGCAAAGATTCTCCCGCTGCATTTTGCAGAACCGGCACATCCCACACGTCCAACCCAGCCATGGCACGCCTACTACCTCGCCGATTCTGAAGCGCGCTGCATTCTGACCGCTGGCGACAACCTCCCCGACGATTTCATGGCCGAGAATCAACGGCAGCTTCGGATTTGGCAATTCGCCATCGACGATGTGCAAATCGGTACGGCAAACGCCACAGGCTCGCACGCGAATCAGAACCTGTTGCGGGCCCGGCCGTGGAACATCCAATTCGCGGAGGATCAGCTGTTCACCGGCCTTCACCAACACCATGGCCTGCATTTTCTCGGGAACGTCCATCAGCACCAGTTTACCTACGGCACTTGATGGCGAAAACTCAAGCCGCCGCGCGCAAGGGTTCGCTGCGTTCGATCTTCAATTCGTTCTTGGCCCAGGCGTCGAAGCCGCCTTGCATTTCCATGACGGGATAGCCATGGGCGGCAAACTCGACTGCGGCCGTCGCCGCCAGATGGCAGGTCTGGCTGTAACAATACAGAATATTCAGCTTGCCCTTTTGCAGCCCGTTGAAGCTGGCCCACTTGTTCTTGGGCAAACTTACTGCGCCGGGAATATGTCCCTTGGCGTAGTCGTCGGCCGCGCGTACATCGACAACGTTGATGTTCTCGTTGTGACTCTCCATCATATGGTTGAGTTCCACCGGACCAGTGGTGTATTCGATCTTGGCCTTGAAATACTCACGGGCCTTCGCGGGATCGTTCAATTTAGTTCGCATCATCAATACCTCCTTGGATAATATGACGCTTCCCGCGCAATGCGCAAATCCGCGGGCCAACTTCGGCTCGCGGCCCGCAGCGTAATTCTGCCTTCGTTCCTACCGGAACTTTTCCCATGCGGCAATCGGCTCCCTGGTGGCGGGCCGGTTACTTGACCCGTACCAACTCGCACCCTAGGCTTTTGACGAAAGGAGACTGACCGATGGTCTCTCGCACACTTCAAGCCCTCGCTGCCGACTTAGACGGAGGCAGTACGAGTCCGTGCGTGCTCGCACTGCAACCGAAGAAAGTTGAAGAATGGTCGTACCGTCGCATGGCCGGTGTGGTGCGACGATTGGCGTCGGGGTTGTCGAAGCAGGGCGTCAGGCACGGCGATTCGGTCGCCATCTGCGCTGAGAACTCTGTGGAATGGATGGTAGCCAGCCTGGCGGTGCTGGCCGCCGGCGGCATTGTGGTGCCGATCGACGCCCAGTTCGGCGATGCGGCGCTCACGCATGCGTTGAACGACAGCGAAGCGAAATTGCTGTTCACCTCGAGCGTTGTTGCCAGCCGGCTGAAACATCTTAAAATCCACCGTCGGTTGCGGAGGGTCCTTCTCGTTGCGGAAAGTCTGGAGCAGTTGATGTCTGACGAAAAGGTCGACTTCCCGGCTGTCGAAGTTGGTGACGTGGCTGCGCTGTTCTACACGTCCGGCACCACCGGACGGCCCAAAGGTGTTCCCCTGACCCACGCCAATTTGACGTTCGAACTGGAAGCGATCACAGCGACCGGCCTAGTGTCGCAGCGCGACCGGTTGTTGCTGCCGTTACCATTGCACCATGTTTATCCATTTGTGATCGGGATGCTGTTACCAGCGACGCTCGGAGCGGCGATCGTGCTGCCGCAATCGTTGACCGGCCCGGAAATTGTCCGGGCTTTGCGCTTGGGACGGGTGACGATCCTGCTCGGCGTGCCGCGACTGTACCGGGCGTTGTATGACGGGATCGAGGCGCGCGTGCGATCGAGCGGACGGGTGAAGGCCAAATTATTCGGCGGTTTGTTCGGTGTAAGCCAATTTCTCCGGCAACGCTGTGGCCTCCGTGCGGGCAAAGTATTGTTGTATTCGTTGCACCGGCAAATCGGACCGTGGTTGCGTGTCGCGGCAAGCGGTGGCGCGGCATTGGAAGACACGTTGCAGGAGAATTTGGAAACACTAGGCTGGCAGGTCGGTATCGGCTACGGGCTGACGGAAACCGCCCCGTTGTTGACGCTCAACCCGCCCGGCCACGCCAAGATTGGCAGCGCCGGAAAGCCGATTTCAGGTGTGGAGATTCGCCTCGACGCCAGCGGCGAGATTCTCGCGCGCGGGCCGAACGTATTTCACGGGTACCATCATCTGCCCGCGGACACGAAGAAGGCGTTCGCGGGGGGCTGGTTTCGGACGGGCGACTTGGGGCGATTCGATAACGACGGTGATCTCTTCATTACCGGCCGCGCCTCGACACTGATCGTGATGCAGGGCGGCGAGAAGGTGCAACCGGAGGACGTTGAAGAAGCGTACGAAGAGAGCGAAGCGATTCGCGAAGCCGGTGTGTTGCAGGCCGACGGCAAATTGATTGGGGTGATTGTCCCTGAACGAAAGGTCGTCGGCTCCAGTGACGGCGAAACGCTCGCCCAAGCGATTCGGCAAGCGGTGCAATCCCGTGCGCGCGGCCTGCCCAGCTACCAGCAGTTATCCGATTATGTCATCACCCGCGATCCATTGCCGCGAACGCGATTGGGCAAAATCCAACGGCACAAGTTGGTGGAACGTTACGAGCAGGCGCGCCACGATCGCAGCCAGCGGACGGCGACGGCCCGCGGCCCGATGCCGGTTGAGGAGATGTCGAGCGAGGACCGCGTCTTGCTCGATCAAGAGCCGGCCCGGCGGGTCTGGGATTGGTTGGTCCAGCGCTATGCCGACAAGCACCTCACGCCGGATACCAGTCCGCAACTCGATCTGGGTGTGGACTCGATGGAATGGCTGAACCTCACGCTGGAATTGCAGAAACGTATCGGCATCGAGTTGAGTGAAGGTGCGATTGCAGAAGTGGAGACCGTCCGGGATTTGCTCCAGAAAGTGACGGAAGCCGCGGGTGAAGGAGAGGTCCGACCCACGCAACTCCTGGATGAACCTGAAAAAGTGCTCAGCCACGCGCAAAAACATTCGCTTGAACCACTGGGGCCACTCCGAGCCAACCTGGCGACAGCGTTATTCCATGTGAACCGCGCGTTGATGCGCGGGCTATTTCGGCTGCGCGTGGAAGGTGCTGAGAATCTGCCACAGAAAGGCCCGTTCATCCTCACGCCGAACCACGTGAGCTTCCTCGACCCGTTCGCCGTAGCCGCGGCGCTCAGCAACGCGCAATTGCGCCACACGCATTGGGCGGGATGGACCGGGGCGGCGTTTCGCAACGCTTTCTTCCGGTTCGTGAGCCGACTCGGACAGGCCGTACCCATCGATCCCGAGCGTGCAGTCATGTCAAGCCTCGCTTTTGGCGCGACCGTGTTGGAGCGCGGCCAGAACCTCGTGTGGTTTCCCGAAGGCCAGCGGTCGGCCGACGGAACATTACAGCCGTTCAAGCCGGGCATTGGAATTTTGCTGGAACATTTCGACGTGCCTGTTGTGCCAGTGTTTATTGACGGAAGCTTCGAGGCCTGGCCGGCCAGCCGGCGACTGCCGCGTCTTCGACGGATCACAGTGCGGTTCGATGAACCGCTCGAACTCTCCAAGCTTCGAGCGAGAACCAAAGGCGCCCGCGCGCAGCGAAAGATCGTGGAGCAATTGCACGAGCGCGTCCGCCAATTGGCCGGAAAGTCTTGATTGGGATCCGCATCACACAAGCCTCGTAACCGTCGGCTCCGTTCCCGGGAAAAGACTTACTTGCCGTCTTCCTCCGGCTTCGCCTCGCCTCCATCCTTGGCTTTGGCGTCCCGTTCCTCGACTTTCTCGGTTTCCTCCTCCTCGCCAGATTCAAGCCGCAGCAAGCACGCGTCCACGTCCGCCAGCAGCTCATCATAAGTCTGCTGATCCAAAATCCCTTGCGGGGATGCTTGGTGCCGAAGAGAAACATATCCATCCTTTCGCACGCTGAAGGCTGATTGACAATTTGTCAGCGTATCCGTAGGCTGTAAACGATGTCCCTCAGTGAACGGGAGCAACGGCTGAAGTTCCTCGGGTTGACGGTGCGCAACGCAGACTTGTTGAAGGCGTTGCGTCCGCTATTCGAGCAGAAGGTTATTGCCATCGTCGACGCCTTTTACGATCAGCTTCTCAGCTTTCCGGAGACCGAGCAGTTATTGCGCGATCACACAACCGTCGAGCGGCTGAAGAAACTGCAACGCGACTATTTGGTGCGGATTACCGAAGGAAATTTCGACGAGGCCTATTTCGCCGACCGCCTGCGCATCGGGAAAACACACGAACGTGTCGGCCTCAGTCCGCGCTGGTACTTGCTGGGGTACAGCATTTACCTCCGCTTATTCGTTCCGTTGATCCGTGAATTTTACGCCAACGATTCGAGCCGCAGCTATGAATCCATCATCGCTCTTGAGAAGGCGTTCATGCTCGATGCGTCCATCGCCATGGACGCTTACATTGCCAGTGATCGATATCGTCGGCTCCAACAACTCGAGAGTATCGTCAACGATTCCGCCGATATGATTTTCTCGCTCGACAATGCCAATCGTTTTCGCTCCTGGAATCAGGCTGCGGAACGTGTGTTTGGCTGGGGCGCCGAAGAGATTCTCGGCAAACCGTTCACGCTGATTGTGCCACCGGAACTGGTACAGGCCGGCGAAATGGATCGGATTGACAAACAGATCCACGAGCAAGGCCACTACAATCTTGAGACCGTGCGCCTTTCAAAAGATGGCCGGCGGGTGCCTGTCGAAGTAAGCGTGTCGGTTCTCCGCGATCCGCAGGGCCAACCGATTGGACGTTCGGCGATCCTGCGCGACATCACCGAGCGCAAACGTCTTGAGGAAGAGAAAATCCGCGCGGAACGGTTGGCCGTCATCGGCGCGATGTCGGCGCGCTTGGCGCATGAGATCCGCAATCCGCTCAGTTCCATTACGCTGAATATCGATCTGGTGCGAGACGAAGTGGACACCCTGTCTCAAGACAAGACTGCGGCCGCTAACGAAGCTCGTTCCCTGTTGCAGTCTATTGATTCGGAGGTGCGACGCATCGAACGCGTGACCGAGGATTATCTGCAGTTTGCGCGGATGCCAAGGCCGCGACGTGAACTGACCTCGCTCAACGAAATATTGGCACAGGGTTTAACCTTCATGGAATCGTTGTTCAAGGCCACCAACGTCGAAGTGCGGACTGAATTCGATGCCGCCCTGCCCCGCGTCGAGGCCGACGAAGGACAACTCTGGCAGGCGATCCTGAATCTGGTTCGCAACGCGTTGGAAGCCATGCCCAGCGGGGGCACTCTGTTGGTGAGCACGGCGCAGTGTTGGCCCAACGTAATTCTCACAGTGCGCGATACGGGCCGGGGCATGACCGAACCGGAACGCCAACAGCTTTTTAAACCGTTTTTCAGCACCAAGCCCAGCGGCACCGGCTTGGGCTTGCCGCTAACCCAGCAAATCATTGCCGAGCACGGCGGCAACATCCGTTGCGAGAGTGCGCCCAACAAAGGCACCACGTTCCTGATCGAATTGCCGCTACCCGAGGGATCCCGATATGCCAAGAAGAGCTGAAATTTTGCTGGTGGACGACGAAGAAGCTCTGTGCACCGCTGCGGAAAAAATCCTCATCAAAGAAGGCTACCGCGTCAGCACCGTCAATACGGCGCAGGAGGGCCTGGCGAAATTTGAAAGTGAAGGCGCCGACCTGTTGATCACGGATCTGATGTTGCCGGACATTGACGGCATCGCCTTGCTGAAACGGGCCAAGGAATTGCGCCCAACCATCGAAGTAATCGTCATCACCGGCCATGCCACCATCGAGAAAGCCGTCGAAGCCATGCGGCTGGGCGCGTACGATTTCATTGAGAAACCGCTCGATCGCACCGCGCTGTTGAAAACCGTCAGCAAAGCGGTCGAGAAACAGCGCCTCGCGGAGGAAAATCGCCGGCTGCGTGAACAACTCCAACAACAGCGTGGTGAAGAGGCGTTGATTGGCAACAACGAACTCATGGTGGCGGTGAAAAAGCTCGTCCGCCAAATCGCGCCCACCGACGTTAGCGTTCTCATTCAGGGGGAGAGCGGCACAGGCAAAGAAGTGGTCGCCGACGTAATCCATAATCTCAGTCAGCGGCGCGAGAATCCGATTGTGAAAATCAGTTGCGCGGCAATTCCGGAAACACTTCTGGAAAGCGAGTTATTCGGTTACGAACGCGGCGCGTTCACCGGTGCGGCGGGATCAAAACCCGGCAAATTTGAGGTGGCCGATGGTGGCACTCTGTTCCTCGACGAAATCGCGGAAATGAGTCCGCAATTGCAGGCCAAACTGCTGCGCGTCCTGCAGGATGGGCGCTTCCAGCGGTTGGGCAGCACCAAAGATCTTCAAGTGGACGTGCGGGTCATCAGCGCGACGCACATCGATATTCACAAGGCGATCGCCGAAAAGAGATTCCGTGAGGATTTGTTTTATCGATTGAACGTGGTGAACGTGGCGCTGCCGCCGTTGCGCCAGCGAACGGAGGACATTCCATTACTTGCCGATCATTTTTTGAACAAGTATGCCCGTCGCATGCGAAAAGAGGTGCGGGCCATTGCCCCCGCGGCTCTCGACCAACTCATGGCGCATTCGTGGCCGGGCAATGTGCGTGAATTGGAGAATGCGATACAGCGCGCCATTGCCGTTGCCACCGGTGACACGATTCAGAGTTTTCAATTGATCACGCTGATTCCCGCCGGCGCGGGCTCGGGACAATCCCTTGGGCCAGCCGTCACCATTCCTATTGGCACAACCATGGACGAGGCCGAAGAACGGATCATTACCGAGACCCTGAACCAGTGTGCCGGCGATAAAGAGAAAGCCGCGAAGCTCCTTGGGATTTCGTCCCGGACCTTATACCGACGGTTCTCCAAGTAGTCACCTTCGTTGCCAAGTTGTCGGTTGAATGAATCGGCTACTGACATCCTGACAGGCCCATTGTCCGGCAAGAGTTTTCTTCAAAACGCCTGCAAGGCACGTGACATCAAGGAATTAACGGGGTCGAGCTTCTCGGTGGCATTACCGCTGCTCAATCGTCGAGCGTGATTCCGAACCGGAAACTTGCGTCCATTTTGCTGGTGGACGACGACATCGAGGTGCTGAAAGCGTTGACCAAAGTGCTCGAGAAAGAAGGCTACGAAGTTGGCGCTTACCCCGATGCGCGTCTTGCCATCCAGTTCATCAACGAAACCAAGAAGCGGTTTGACCTAGTCATCACCGATGTCTCAATGCCCGGCATGAAAGGAACAACTTTTCTGGCGGCCGTCAAAACCGCTTTTCCGTGCGTTCCAGTGATCATCATCACCGCTTTCGGCGATTGGGGGCAATATATGGAAGCCCTCCGCGAGGGCGCTTACGAATATCTTAGCAAACCCCTCGACAAGTCGGATCTGCTCGCCGCTGTGACTCGGGCCTTGAAGAACGGCAAGCAGGAAGCCAACGCGTAGCGTCCGCAGAAAATCACATTCAACGTAACGCGATGATCAGCAGCACCGCGTACACGACCGAGTACCCCACTTCCGTCCAGCCAAGTCGCTTGATCCGCAAGACCGGGGAAAGCTTTGCCACGCCCAGGAACGCTCGCACTGCCACCGGTACGTACGCCGCCATCACCCAAAACGAAACGGCTTTGCCCAACGCGAGCGCGATCAGAACCAACAGCAGCGCCATGTAGTAGATCAGCACCTGCATTCCCCACTTGATTTTCGTCCCGCTACGCCGCATTGCTGCGGCGACGTGCATCTTCACGTAGAACATGCCGCCAGCGAAATAGAGGACGTTGAGTGACCACAACAAAAGTGCCTCAGTGTCCAAGTGCCTGGTGCCAGCATACCAGGCTGCGGGAGCGGTCAGCGTCAATCCACACACAGCCAGCAATTGCATCGCCACGCTGCGCTCCGTTTTTCGAAACGCCAACGGCGCAGCAGCTGCGCCGAACGCCGCCAACCACCACAAGTGCCAGACGAACAACAACGGGGTCGTGCAAACCACGCTCCCAGCAAGCAGGATCGCTGTCCACTTCACGTTGCATTTGAGGTAGCTGGTTCGCGCGAGATAAAAGCAGAGGACACCTGCCAGCAGGAGCGCGACCTTCAAATCCAACACGCCTCTGACTCCCACCGCTGTTGCGAATGGAATCAACAGTATGCCCCACGCTCCATGTTCCCGCGGCAGCGGCGGTCTCGCTCTCAAAGCCTTTGCGACAGTGGGTCGGCTTTCCACCGCAATCATTGTGTTTTGCAGTTCACTTGCCATTTGTGACCGTGCGCGAGACAACAGTCCGCCTTTGAATCTCGTCATTCAACACGTCTAGCAGCGGCTGCGGATCGAGGTTGTGCCGGCGCGCCGCGAATTCAATCGTCACAAACCGCGGCGGGTTGTGCCGTATCGTCGCCAATCCCGACAGTCCGCCGTGAATCATTACCGGTCGCAAGTCGGGATAAATTTCCAGGAGTTCGGTAACGCGAGTCGTCAACTTGACCGCCGAGTCACGGGTGAACTTTTCCGCCTGGGTGCGCAAGGTCATCGCGATGTTGATGGCGAACATCACCAACGCGGCAAACACGAGGTAGCCGGCGATACCCGACCAGACGTAGCTCCAAGTCGTCTCGAAGATATTGTTGAAGGCCATCGCGAAGGCCAGCGTGCTCCCCGCCGCGAGATGCCAGAACGACGCGCGCATCAGCCGGTTGCTCCAGAGATTCACGCCGTTGAAAATCGGCAATACGCGGTACGCCACCCCGAAAATGATCGGCGTAATGAACCCGATCGCCATCGTGTGACGCGCCGACGCGCTCAACCGAAACAGGTCGGCATGGAACGGAATCAGCGCGACCATCAATAGCCATCCGTAACCAAGTTTGATAAACCACGCGAAGGCGTTATCGACTCCCTTGATGTCGATCTTCGTGCGGCGCCGGGCAAAAACCCCCAGCGCCCACACGAAGAGTACGATGGCCACTGCTTCCAACGTTGATGCTGCCCATGCCAGCCGTTCCACCGGATACCGCAGAAAAATCGCTGCGTTCCACAACCAGAACGCCCCGTTCGCCGCCCACACTTTGCTCTCGCGCAACCCGAGAAAGTGTGGCAGCACGCGTAGTGAGAATCCGAAAATCATGTTGGCAATGAATCCGAAGAATGCGACGTGAATCCACAATGCATCTTGTAATGCGGGGATCCCAACCGAATGGTCTCGGAACATTTGCAACACGATGAGGAAATTCCAGATGGCTAACACGGCGAACCAACCGACGCTGGCCCAGATGAACTTCTCATGAAATTCGCGTTTCAGCTTTGAGCCGAATTCAATGCGGGCCATGAGCCAAGCAAACAGGCCAATCCCGATCAGTTCCATCAACCCGGAACCCAGAAGTCCGAAGCGAACTGCTGCATTATTCGCAAGCGGTCGGGACAAAACGCGCAGCGAGATGCCGGCCAGCATAAACCACAGACACGCTTGCGCGGCGCGCACGGGCCGGAGCGAGACTAACTTCATTCGCGGCACGGCATGAAATGCCACGCCCATCACGAACAGCCCCACCCAACCGAAAATCTGCGCGTGACCGTGAATCTGTTTCAGGACGCCGCTGATTTCGTAGTACGACTGCGCCAAAGCGATCCGTGTCAGGTTGACCACGCCCAGTCCGAACCCGCCCGTTAACGCGACGAACAACGCGCCGAAAACGAACTGTTTGTAAAGGTTCTCGCTGACAAATTGCTCCCGCGCTTCCGCGACCGCATCCTTTTCCTCTGGGGGAGCACCCTTCTGGACGCGACCGGCTTTCCACTCTCCGCGTGCAGCGCTGTTCAATTCATCCACCAATGCCTGCAACGGTACGCGATGCGCCGCCGCAAAAATGAACAACGGTTCCGGCGGACCGAACCTTCCACCGCACCCGGCAATGCCATACTTCTCAAATACGGGCAGACATTGCGGGAACTTCTGGTTGATCTCGGCGACCGACATCGACTGCTGGATCAGTTCGCTCGTTTCCGCTTGCGTGGGGATTGTCGCGGTCGGTTGCATGACACTGACACCCTAAGACAGATGGATGAAAGATGAATTGATGCAGGTCAACAAGCCGGCGTTCTTTTTTAGCCGCTATTGCAGGCCTCGCGAGTGGAGTTACGACCGGATCATGGTGAGCAGCATTTTGAATCGCTGCTGTGCCTTGAGGGCATGCGGCTGACCGGCAGGCATCAAGATCAATTCGCCCGCCGTTATCCGGTGACACTTCCCGGCAATGGTGATCTCGGCTTCGCCGTCGAGCACCTGGACCAGCGCATCGAACGGCGCCGTGTGCTCGCTCAGACCTTGACCTGCATCGAACGCGAACACAGTGACCGAGCCAGTTTTCTGTTTCAGGATTTCGCGGCTGACGATCGCCTCTTGCTGGTAATCGATCAACCCGACGGCGTTGGCGACTCGAACATCGAGTTTTTTGCGAGAGTTCATATGTCCATCGAGCCCTTCCTTGTCTGACTGTCCTTTCCGTTTCTGAAGACAAGATAGGCTGGTCTGAAGTCGGTCGCATTGACGCAGGTCAACAACGGTGAGAGACGCCGCACTTACGCCTGAAGCAGAGATCAGCAGTCGCCTCGCGTGGTTCCGCGAACGATCGCGTGGATCATCCCACCCAACGTAACCACCCACGCCAGCAACGCCACAAAAATGAAATACTGGGGGATTGCCGCAAGAAACTCAAGGTGGGTTGACTTGGCGAGTTCCCAGGTGCACGCGGTATACATTCCCAAGGGAAACACCATGCTCCAGTAGCGCGGGTCGTATTTAAGCGGATCATGTTTCCAGAGGTGACGCCAAATCGTCAGAATCACCAGGAGGGGAATCCACCAGGTGCCGGTCACCCAGAAGAAAAGCGTGAATCCTTTCAAGAACGGGAGAAATCCTTGCAGCAAGAGCGAATCGGCAGCGTGCGTGACCAGCATCGCTCCCGCCAAGGTGGTGATGGCTTCCGCGCCCATGTCGATCCAGTACGGCGGCGTGAATTCTCTAGGTTCCATCGTGAAAAACAAAAAGCGGTACAGAATCAGCCCGATGATCAGCATGTACAGCATGCAACCGAGAAGAAACATGGCCAGCGCGGCGAACAACATCTCATTGTGGTGCCGGCTCAGTCGGACAGCCACAAAAGTTCCCAACGCCGAAACGGACTGCGTGGCAACTACCACGTTCAACCAACTGCCACTGATTCCCTGCTCCAAACTGGGCTTGGTCGCACGCACCGTCACTGCCGTAAAGAAGGTGTACGTCAACACAAGCCACAGGACTGTTCCCACGCACCACAGGACGATCGCCACCTCATAGCGTCCGCGCACCACGCCAGCCTCCATCCCGAGCACGCATGTTCCCGCAACCGTGGTGAAGAAGCCCGGTCCCCGCCGGTGATCGGTAAAGTCCATGACCACCCGGTGGAAATGGCGCTCCAGACGGACCAAGGTGAGCCCCCACAGAGCAACGTAGGCG
>DATIZX010000111.1:0-29668 GCA_035516795.1 Verrucomicrobiia bacterium | reverse complement strand
TTGTCGCTGGTTGGCGGCGTGGTCACCATCTGGTTTCAGCAGTATCGGGCTCTGGAAGGACACGCAGTTCGCCCGGAAGGTTTTGCGGCCCGACTGGCGACCGCTGGCTGGGTGCCTTGGTTCTACCTGCACAAGGCGCTGATGCCGTTGCATCTGATGCTGATCTACCCGAATTGGCAACTGCATGCTCTGCTCTCTTATCTCCCCGGGACGATTCTTCTCGGAGCCTTCGCGCTTTCCTGGTGGAAACGGAACAGTTGGGGACGGCCGGTGCTCTTTGCCTTGGGCTATTTTGTCGTAACACTTTTGCCCGTGCTGGGATTTGTCGACCAGGGATTGTTTGCATATTCGTTCGTGGCCGATCATTGGCAGTATTACTCGATCATTGGAATCATTGCTTTGATAGTCGCCGCCGGAACCAAGCTTTGTCATCGCTGGGGGGAACGCGGCCGGGAAACTGGGGTGCTGATAAGTGTGGTAGTGCTGGGTCTTTTGGGAACCGCTACCTGGAAACGGGCCAGCGTTTATAGAAATGACGAAACGCTTTGGCGAGACAGCGTGAAAAAGAATCCTAACGCCTGGGTCGCCCACAACAATTTGGGGACTGTATTACGGTCGAAAGGGAACGTGTCGGAGGCGATTACAGAAATCGAGGAAGCACTCCGGATCAAACCGAATGACCCGGGGGTGCTTTTGAATCTCGGAGTTACCTTGGAGCGAGCGGGTCAAGAGGAAGACGCGGTCAAATGCTACGAGCAGGCGCTGCGTCTGAGGCCCGATTATGGCAGGGCGCACACCAGTTTGGGGAATGCCCTGATGCGTCTGGGTCGGATGCCGGAAGCACTCGATCATTTCGAGCAGGCGTTGCGGATCGAACCTGGGTCGGCCATCGCCTATTACAACATGGGAGTTGCGTTGGTACGGCTGGATAGGACGACGGAGGCGATCGGGTATTTTCGACGGGCCTTGCGTCTCCAACCGGATTACGCCGAGGCGCACAATAATCTGGGAGTGGCCCTCAGGCGAACAGGCAGGATTCCGGAGGCGATCAGGGAGTATGAGCGGGCGCTGGAGATCAAGCCCGACTATGCGAACGCGCATGTCAATTTGGGGAACGCCTTATTGCAGTCCGGCGACGTCCGAGGTGCACTGGGGCACTACGAGCAAGCGCTGCGGATCAAGCCTGATCTCGCCGAGGCGCACTACCATCTCGGAGTGGCGTTGGAGCAAGCGGGTAGAATCCAGGAGGCGATCACACATTACGAGCAGGCGTTGCAACTAAAGCCCGATTACGCCGAGGCCCGGAACAACTTGGCGCGGCTCAGAGCAGTGATCAGTAGATGAATCTTAAAGCCATGAAGAACGTCTGGAAATCACCACGCGTCGGCGCCATTCTGATCTTTCTGCTGACGATCGTGGCGTACCTCCCGGCGATGCGCGGCGGGTTCATTTGGGACGATGCCTCGTGGACGACGAGGATCGGGCGTTTGCTGCGGAACGTTTCCGGTTTGCGCTTGATGTGGTGCCAGCCGACCGCCCTGCAGCAGTATTATCCGCTTACGGGCGCCTCGTTCTGGCTGGATTATCACCTCTGGGGCTTCTGGACGCTGCCGTATCACGTTGAAAATATCCTTCTACACGCCTGCGCTGCCATACTCTTCTGGACCTTGTTGAGACGGCTCCGGGTGCCGGGCGCTTGGTTGGCTGGGGCGATCTTCGCAGTTCACCCGGTCATGGTGGAATCGGTCGCGTGGATCACCGAACGCAAGAATGTGTTGTCGCTCGTTCTTTATCTCGGCGCGCTACTGGCTTATGGCCGTTTCACCAAATTCTGGAAGGTGGAGAGCGGCCCCCCTTTTGCCGCCGAAGATTTTCCACCACGAGATTGGATCGCCTACGCCCTGGCTTTCCTTTTGTTCTTGGCTGCGCTGCTGGCGAAAGCTGTGGCGTTTTCCCTGCCGGCAGTCATCCTGCTGATTTGTTGGTGGAAACGTGGACGGATTCAGTGGCGGGCGGATGTGCTGCCGACGCTGCCGTTTTTTGCACTCGCGATCAGCCTTGGTTTGCTCACGGCTTGGCTCGAGAAATTTTCTGTGGGAGCCAAGGGCCCGGAGTGGGCGATCCCGTTTCCTGAGCGATGTGTGATTGCGGGGAGGGCCTTGTGGTTTTACGTGGGCAAATTGGCCTGGCCTGCGAATCTTTGCTTCATGTATCCTCGGTGGCAGATCAATGCCGGGTCGATGCGGCAATGGCTCTATCCAATCACTGCCGTCGGCACACTCCTTGTGCTCTGGTGCGCTCGGGCACGGATCGGACGAGGACCGGCTGTGGGTGCGCTCTTTTTCGTCGGCGCGCTTCTTCCCGTCGTTGGGTTTCTGGACGCGTTTTTCATGCGCTACTCGTTTGTGTGCGATCACCTGGTGTATCTCCCCAGTCTCGGGCTCATCGCATTGGCAGCGGCCCTGATCACACGGACCTCTGAGCATCTGCACTCGCGGGCACTGCTCTATGGATTTGCCATCGTTGTACTGCCTTTCTTTGCTGTCCTGACCTGGCGGCAAAGTGCGATCTACACCAATATCGAGACTTTCTGGCGCGACACGCTGGCGAAGAACCCAAACGCTTGGATGGCGCACGTCGATTTTGGGATCGAATTGCAGAAGATGGGCAGGACGCAAGAAGCGATCGAGCACTACGAACAGGCGCTACGGATCGGGCCGAATTTCGCCGAGACTCACTGCGATCTGGGCAGTGCT
This sequence comes from Verrucomicrobiia bacterium, assembly GCA_035516795.1. Classification (GTDB taxonomy): domain Bacteria; phylum Verrucomicrobiota; class Verrucomicrobiia; order Palsa-1439; family Palsa-1439; genus DATJBF01. The sequence goes on along the minus strand of DATIZX010000111.1, from coordinate 26,912 downwards.
TTGGCCCAGTTGGGGCGGGAGCAGGAGGCGATCGGGCAGTACGAACAGGCGGTGCGAATCAAGCCCGATTTCGCCGAGGCCCACTGCAATTTGGGTACTGCCTTGGCAGAATTGGGGCGGGTGCAGGAGGCGATCGGGCAGTACGAGCAGGCGGTTCGGATCAAGCCTGATTTCGCCGACGCCCACTTCTATCTGGGCAACGCCTTGGCACAGTTGGGACGGGTGCAGGAGGCGATCGGACAATACGAGCAGGCGGTGCGAATCAATCCTGATTTGGCCGAGGCCCACAACAGACTAGGGCTCGCCTTGGCGAAAGCTGGTAAGCTCAACGAGGCGATCGAGCAGTACAACCAGGCGGTGCGGATCAAGCCCGATTACGCTGAGGCACACTTTAATCTGGGGGTCGCCCTGCAACAAACGGGCAGAATCCAAGAGGCGATGCGACACTGGGAGGACGCATTGCGGATCAGACCTGATTTTGCCGAGGTTCCCTACAATCTGGGAGTCGCCTTGGAGCACGCCGGCAAACTGCAGGAGGCGATCGGGCAGTATCAGCGGGCGCTGCGGATCGACCCCAATTACGCCAAGGCTCACAATAATCTCGGAGCGGTTTTGATGCGACGTGGTGCGATCCAGGAGGCGATGCAGCATTGGGAAGAAGCATTGCGGATCAAACCTGATTTCGCCGAGCCGCACTACAATCTGGGGATCGCCTTGGAAAAGGAAGGAAAGATCCAGGAGGCGATTGGACAGTACGAGCAGGCGGTGAAGATCAACCCGAATTATGCCGCCGCGCGCAGTAGCCTGAATCGTTTGCGGTCTTCTGGCCAAGTATCACGAGAATGAAGTAAGCGAGCTAATTCTGCTGCCATCCGGGTCACCGAGGCACCTTGGCGTCAGCTACGATTCTTGGAATCAGTGCAATCTGAAACGATTCAGCCGTGAATCGAACGTTTAGGAGTCAGGATCTGGGTGCGGCACGGTCTCCCGCCTCGTAGTAACCAGTGGCGAGGCGCAGCAAATCTGGTTACTTGTGTCGCGAGACCGATTTTTTTAGCCGAGAGGCGGCCTAGCGGGAATGCACAAGAAGCCTCTCAAAGAATGATGGAGCTACGTTTAAACCAGCAACAGTACAGGCGAAAAGCATTGACGTGCTGACGCCGATTTTGCTACTCTGCTTACAGCTTCCGGAAGTGCGAGTCTGGGAGTTAACGAGGGATTGGGAATACGAGCAAACCGTGGAAAAAGGTGAGGGAATGAATACCAAAGGTCTAGCACGTTGTTTTGGAGTACTACTTGTTGCAGGCGTAAGCTTGTTCTTTATGCAAAGTGCGAACGCTACGCTGCTGTTTTCGGAAGCCTTCAACTATACGAGCGGCACCGGCCTTACCGGTCAGATAAACCCTGGTAACTCAACAGCTTGGAGTAGTGCAAATTCCACCTATTTAGCCATCGGCAGCGGCAACCTGACTTATGATGGTTTGGTGGATCTAGGCGGAAACGAACTCGTAATAAACAACGGAGGCTCTTCAAGTCTCTATAACACATTCGCCAATCAGACCGGCGGGCAGATCTACTATTCATTCCTGTTTAATGCGTCTGCCGCTGACAGCGGTAATAACTACTTCACTGCGCTGAACCCGGGCACAACGGCTCCGAGTGGCAGCGCTGACGCAATCGATGCTTACTATTACACTAATGGCAAAGTTTACGTCCGAGGTGCCGGTGCATCCGCGAACGCTGGCACGGGCAGCGCCTTGACTCTGAATACAACGTATCTCATCGTTGAAATGATTGACCTCACTGCAAAAACCGGCAGCCTTTGGATAGATCCAACGCTTGGTGACGGTGCGCCTACGGCCACTGCGAGCCTTTCAAGTCTCACGGCGACAGCGGTAGATAACATTGGGTTCAAATCTCAAAACACCCCGGGTATTACTTATTTGATTGATAACGTTCGGGTCGGCACGACATGGGCGGATGTGACTCCGGTTCCCGAGCCATCGAGCATCGCATTGGCAGCAGCGGGACTTGGGTTGATGATGGCGATGATTCGCCGTCGTCGCAGCTAAATTTGGCGGCCAGTTTATCCCTCAAGGGCGTTCCGGAAATATCCGGGACGCCCTTTGGTTTTTCGGAGGTGGGAATCGTCTCCCCAGCTACGAGCCGCCGGAAGCTTCGTTGATATGGCTGCGTGGAGTTAACGGTTTCGACCGTTGACAGAGAGAACGGGAAGTGTGACAAGAATATTCGTGACCTGGATGGCGAACACGCGGAAATCGACGGTCGCGGGCGCGGCACTCATCATTTTGCTGACGATGGTAGCGTACCTCCCTGCTCTGCGTTGCGGATTCATTTGGGACGATGACAATCTCGTCATTCAGAATCCCCTGATACGGGTGTCCGATGGTTTGTATCGATTTTGGTTCACAACCCAGCCGCCGGACTACTGGCCGTTGACGTCCACGACGTGGTGGCTGGAGTGGCGGTTGTGGGGGAGGAACCCGCTTGGATACCACGCGGTCAACGTGCTTTTGCAGGCGATGACTGCCGTGTTGTGGTGGCGGATTTTGGCGAAATTGAAGATCCCGGGCGCCTGGCTGGCGGCGGCGGTGTTCGCGGTACACCCGGTGAACGTGGAATCGGTGGCGTGGATTGCCGAACGCAAGAATACGCTGTGCATGTTCTTCTTCGCGTTGACGTGTCTGTGGTACCTGAAGTTTGACGAGGGGAGCCCGACGCGTTGGTACTGGGCGGCGGTGGGAACGTTTGTGCTGGCACTGTTGAGCAAGACGGCAGTGGTTGCGCTGCCCGTGGTGTTGTTGGGCGTCGCTTGGTGGCGACGAGGCAGAATCGAACGCCGGGATGTGCTCTGCAGCCTGCCGTTCTTTGCAGTGGCGGGGCTGTTGGGCTGCGTAACGGTGTGGTTCAACGCACATCATCAGGCTTTCAGCGAAGAGATCATAAGGCAGGACAGTTTCTGGTCACGTCTGGCGGGGGCGGGTTGGGCGGTATGGTTTTACCTGTCCAAGGCCCTGATTCCCTTGAATCTCTGTTTTGTCTATCCGCAATGGCAGATCAACCCGTGGAACATGGTGTCCTACGTACCGGGGCTGCTTGTGGTTGTGGGGTTGCTCGCCTGTTGGCGCTATCGACTTCGGTGGGGCAGGCCCTGCCTGTTCGCTCTCGGTTACTACCTGGCGATGCTGGTACCCGCCCTGGGATTCGTCAACATCTACTTCATGCGGTATTCTCTGGTGGCCGACCACTGGCAATACTATTCGATTATCGGGCTGATCGCCCTCGTGATCGGCGCCGGAACCGCGATTGCCCGACGAGGCGGCGCATACGGCCGAAAAGCTGGAGCGTTCGCCGGTGCCGCGTTGCTGCTGTTGCTGGGCGTGATGACTTGGAAGCAAGAGCACATTTACACGGATTTGGAAACGCTCTGGCGCGATACGCTAACGAAAAATCCCCGGTGTTGGTTGGCGCACAACAATTTGGGAAATGTCTTCTGGGGGGAGGGAAAGATCAGTGATGCTCTCGAGCAATACGAGCAGGCGTTACTGCTCAATCCCGACTACGCTGAGGCGCATAACAATCTGGGAAATGTCTTCTGGGGGGAGGGAAAGATCAGCGATGCGCTCGGACATTATGAACAGGCGTTGCGGCTCAATCCCACCTCTGCCGAGGCGCACTACAATTTGGGATCCGTTTTGGCGCAAACGGGTAAGATTCGGGAAGCCCTCGCCCACTTCGAACAGGCCGTACGGCTCAAGCCCGATTACGCGGAGGCGCATGAGAATCTGGGAGTCGCCTTGGTTGATTTAGGTAGGGGGCCAGAGGCGATGGCGCAGTGGGAACAGGCCCTGCGGTTCAGGCCGGATTTTGCCGAGGCCCACTACAATCTGGGGAAAGCCTTCGCGCAAACGGGTAAGATTCGGGAAGCCCTCGCCCAGTTCGAACAGGCCGTGCGGCTCAAGCCCAATTACACCGAAGCACATGAGGATCTGGGAGTCGCCTTAATTCATCTGGGCCGGGTACCGGAGGCGATGGCGCAATGGGAACAGGCCCTGCGGCTCAAGCCGGATTTCGCCGAGGCGCACTACAATCTGGGGAACGCCTTCGCGCAAACGGGTAAGATTGAGGAAGCCATCACCCATTACGAGCAAGCGCTACGGCTGAAACCCGACTACGCGGAAGCGGACTGCGGCTTGGGGAATGCCTTGGCGCAAACGGGCCGGCTGCAGGAAGCGATGGGCCATTGGGAGCAGGCGCTGCGAGACAAGCCGGATTACCCGGAAGCCCAAAACAATCTGGCATGGTTGATGGCAACGCATCCACCGGCGGAAGGTGGCGACCCGGTTCGGGCGGTGACTTTGGCGGAGCGCGCTTGCGAACTCACAAACAATCGAGTGGCCGCATATCTCGACACCTTGGGCGTCGCCTACGCCGCCACTGGCCGATTCAGCGAGGCCATCGCCTCTGCCCAGAAGGCTATCGGATTGGCCAAAGCTGACGGCCAGTCGCAACTGGTCGAGAACATCGAGCGACACTTGGAACTCTACCGGACGGGACGCGCTTACCGAGCGCCTGCGAGTGTGACGAGTCGGCACGATCCGTGACCCCGCTCACTGCTTGAGAACTTGGAGTTGCACGGTTCGCGAATTGTTCCAATCGGGGACACGCACTATAACTCGGGGACCGCTTTGAGGCCGATGGGCAGAATACCGGAGGCGATAGGGCATTTGCAGCAGGCGCTGCAAATCAAACCCGATTTCACCCCAGCGCAGCACCAGCGAATCAGGCAGACGACTCGGCCTGTCCATCTGTTGCTTGTTTGGACGCCCATGTCAGCCATTCGCTCAGCACAATCAATGTCCACAAAGCGCGGGCGTGATCGGCGCGGCGTTGACGATGTTCTTTCAGAAGCTCCAGACAAGCGGGCGAGCTGATTCCTACGCTGGCGAGTTGATTGGAACGCAGCCTCGATTCTGCCCAGTCCGCCAGAGGTCCCCGCAACCAACTTGCGAGAGGTACGGACAAGCCCCGTTTGCGTCGGTGAACAATCCCCGGCGGCAGGTAACGTAACGCGTAACGCTTCAAAAAAACCTTTGTCGTCAGCCTTCGAACGCGTTCTTCTGCGGGGAGGGTGGCGGCGTATTCCATCACCGCTTTGTCGAGAAACGGCGTGCGCAACTCGAGCGCCGAGCGCATGCTGGCGCGATCAGCCTTGGTCAACAAGCCTTCCGCCAAGGTTGTTTCGAGGTCGTGTTGTTGCACAACGTCGAGAATTGGCTCGACGTCCAACTGTCGGCGCGGCTCTGCCCGCCTCGGCAATCCCAACCGTTCCAACAGCGCCGGTGAAAGATTCGAAGTCCAGAGAAGATGGCGCGCCACGCCATCCATTGCGGCCCCTTGGACGAAGCGTTTTAGCACGTACGAAGTCGTCACTTTCTTGTCGCTGACTGGCCAGGCTTCCACGCCGGCTTTGATGGTTGCCCGCAGCGGGCGCGGCAACCGCGCGTAGTATTGGGCCGCCAAAGCGCCGATGTAGGTTGGATATCCACCGAACAATTCATCACCGCCTTCGCCTACCAGAGCAACCTTCACATCCTGTGCGGCACGTCGAGCCAGCAGGGCCGTTGGGATCCAAGCGGGGTCAGCGAGGGGTTCGCCCACGAGCTCCACCAATTCGGCAATTCCTGACGAAAAAGATTCCGGCCGCACCCAAACAGTTGTAGATTGAAGCCCGAGCGTCTGGGCGACTTGTTCTGCGAAAACTCCCTCGTCGTAGGATTCTTCGGAGAAGCGGAGGGTGTAGGTCGCGAATCTGAAATCGGGTCGGACGCTTCGGGCAACAGCCGCGACGAGGGACGAGTCCACTCCACCGCTCAAGAACGCCCCGTAAGGGACGTCGACGTCGGTCTGCCGCCGCACGGCTTCACGGAAGACGTCGTCAAATTCTTCGAGGGAAGGTTTTTGTTTGGGCGTCTTCGCAATGTTCCAGTTCCAATACCGACGGCGGAGAATGCGCCCCGGCTCGATGGAAACGATCTCAGCAGGCGCGACCTTTTGGATTTGGTGGAAAGGTGTGGCGGGCGCGACGAAGCACCCATACTGAAGATAGCTTTGCAGCGCGTCGCAATCTGGTCTCAACGTCAGCGTCTTATCGGAGGCCAGCGCGGCGATCTCCGTTGCGAACCGGACCAGTCCGTCTTGCACTGTAAAAAACAAGGGGCGCTCACCGGCGCGGTCGCGAGCCAACAGGAGGCGCTGCTGTCGGGAATCCCAAAGTGCCACGGCAAAAGCACCAACGAGTCGTTCAACAAACGTTTCACCGAGTTCGAGGTAGAGACCGGGGATGACGGCGACGTCTGTCGCCAGTTCAATTCGGCGTTGGCGGGATACCAGCCACTGCCGCAATTCCTGATGGTTGTCGATCTCGCCATTGCAGACGACCATCACCCCGCTGTCTTTATCGACAATCGGCTGCTTGCCGGATTCCAGACCACGAATGGCGAGGCGGGTCGCTCCGAGCACGGCAGGGTTGACGCTCGAAATTCCCGATTCGTCCGGCCCCCGATGGGCCAGCGCTTCGATCATCGCATGAACGCGCTGGCTCGCGGCCGCGTCGCTAAACGGGCCACTCAGGGAAACATAACCACAAACACCACACATAGATTTCGCTCAGAACAATTCGCTGCGGAGGTCTCCGCCTGCAGATTCCATTGATTCGGTTTTTCAACAGGTGCAATAGGTTCGAAGTTTGTAGCACGATTAACTGTGAAATGGGAGTCATTTGCTTTCCTCAAGCAATACGACCAAAGCCGCCGTTGAATTGGGCTTCCAAAAGAGGTGGCGTCCGGGTAGAACACCGATATGAGAACAACGCTCCTCCCAGGTCTGCGACTGACGGCCTTCGTTGTTGTGGTATTGTGGATTTCGATCGTGCAGCCTCCCGTGCTGGCTGATGAATTCCGAATGCCCAAAGTCAAAGAGCCGATGATCCCAGCGCGTAGTGTAAATCTCGCTGACTTCGGAGGATCGCCGGATGGCAAGACGCTCAATACTGAAGCCATCGCCAAAGGCATTGCCGCGCTTGCGAAAAAGGGTGGCGGAAAGCTTGTTGTTCCGGCCGGAATTTGGCTTACAGGCCCGATTCAGCTTCAGAGCAACATCAATCTACACCTGGAGGAAGGCGCGCTTGTCCAATTTACTTCCGATTTCAAACAATATCCGCAGGTAGCGATCTCTCTGAAAGGTGAAAAGCAGGAACGCTTGATGTCGCCCCTCTTTGGAGTCAACCTGCAGAACGTCGCTATCACCGGTCGCGGTGTCTTCGACGGCGCTGGCCAAGCATGGCGCCCGGTCAAGAAGTATAAAATGACGGATCGACAGTGGGAGCAGCTCCTGGCCTCCGGCGGCGTCCTCGCATACAAGGGTGACATTTGGTGGCCTTCGGAGGAAGCCCGAAAGGACCGGCGCCCCGTGCTTTTGAAATTGGTTAATTGCCGCAGGGTGCTATTGGAAGGTGTGACGTTTCAAAATTCTCCGGCTTGGAATCTGAATCCCACGTTGTGCGAGGACGTGACGATTCGGAATGTGACCGTCCGCAATCCGTGGTATTCGCAAAACGGTGACGGTCTCGACCTCGAATATTGCCGCAACGTGGTCGTTCGCGACTGCCGTTTCGATGTCGGAGACGACGCGATCTGCCTCAAGTCCGGCGCGAACGAACGCGGCCGGCGTATCGGTGTGCCGACCGAGAATGTTCTCGTCGAAGGCTGTATTGTCTATCACGGTCATGGCGGGTTCACCATCGGCAGCGAAATGTCCAGCGGTGTCCGCAACGTGCGCGTCAACAACTGCGTTTTCATGGGCACCGACGTTGGCTTGCGTTTTAAGAGCACGCGCGGCCGCGGCGGAGTTGTAGAGAAGATTTACATTAGCAACATACGGATGACGGATATTCCAACAGAGGCGATTGGTTTTAACATGTATTACGGGGGCCAGGCCCCGTTGGACGCCAAGGGAGAGTTGACGACCTCCGAGCAGAAGCCAGCGCCAGTTGGCGAGGGAACGCCTCAGTTCCGCGACATTTATATCGATAACGTCGTCTGTCGCGGCGCGCAAACAGCCGTTTTGCTACAGGGACTTCCGGAAATGCCGATTCGAGGTGTTCACCTGCGCAACGTTTCGATCACAGCAAAGACCGGCATGGTTTGGGTGGATGCGGATGACATTACCTGCGAAAACGTCGACATTCTGAATGACAAAGGTCCGGTGCTGAATCTGTTCGACGTCAAGAATTCCGTTGTTGATCATCTGACCTTTCCGCCCGGTGCGGAAGATGCCATCACGGCCCAAGGCGACGGGAATAGTGGCATTGTCATCAAGAACACAAACCTGAAGGCCGCTGCGAGAGATTTCGTTCTGACCGGCGGCGCTTCCGCCGACGCGTTCAAAGTGGAATAATCGGGCGTCAAGCGTCAGAGCTGAATTCGAGAGGCAGTTGGGCAATTAGGGTCACATCTCATCATTCATCAATGTGGACCTGGCTTGCTCAAGAAGCCGGTTGAGTTTCTTGTCGCGTTTCGCCTGTCGGGCCAATCGCTGCACCGCGTTGCTCACACTGCCGTAGTCCAACCCTCCGGCCGCTTCCGTCAGTTGCCGGAGTTTCATTCCGCAGCAGTGCCGCGCCAGGGACAACGTCATGTCCCGCCCCCAATCCCCGTACCGATCCCGAAACTGTTCCCATTTCTCCCCTTTCAGTTTCTCCACGACCTGTACCGCCTCCTCCCAGCCGGGCCGTTCGTGCAGCTGTTTCAACGCCGGTTGCTCACGCGCATTGCCCCGCGCCAGCCGCCGTAGTCGCTTCACAAACGCTGCTGTCCCCATCAAGATCTGCGCCTCCACGCGCTCCCATGGACTCTCCGCCAATCCTTCGCGCACGGCTTCCTCCACATACTGCCGATACGCCTTCTGGCGTTCGCTCGCCGACCGACCCGCCATCCCCAGAACCGCGCCGGTGGTCAACCACCGGACCGTCTCTGTCAATCCCACATACGCTCGATACGAACTCCACGGATACTGGCGCAACCGCTTCAATCGTTGCTCCACCTGCTCGCGGTCCGGTGCGCCGCTCAATCCCTGTCGCAGGCCCTGTTGCTTGCGTTTATTCAGCCCCAACGCCTCCACCCGCACCGGATTCAAGTGTACGTAGCGGCTCAGTTCCCACGCCGCCGACTCCGCCTCGATCACAATGGCTTTGTAGCGGCCTTGAAACAAATGCCCCGCCCGCCGATGCCGCCGATTAAACCACACGGTGTAACTGACCCCCAACCACTGCATCGCCGCACTCAAATTGGCCAGCGGCGTTTCTACCAACAGATGGTAGTGGTTGTCCAGCAGCACGTACGCATGCACGCGCAAGCCAAATCGCCCCACCCCTTCGTTCAGCAATTCCAGAAAATGCAGCCGATCCGTGTCGTCGCGAAATACCGCGCGGCGTTCATTGCCCCGCGCCGTCACGTGATACCAAGCGTCCACCGCATGAATTCTTGTCGGCCGCGCCACGGTCGCTATCCTGCCCCACCGATCAAGAACAAAGCAAGTCTAAATGATGATTAGTGAGATGTGACCCCGGTCTTTGCACTTCTCGAAGCGGGCACCTGTTGGCTCCCTCGAATTGTTAGGGCCCGATCGTCGTGTGGGGAGCTAGCATCCATACATATGCCAAAGATACAATCAGCAATCCGATACTGAAAAGGAGAGCCGTGCGGCCAATAGCATCGCTGGGAAACCCTGCCTCTCGAATGATGCAATACCCTAGAAACAATGGACTCAAGAACCAAAGAAAAAAGGTAATCACGAAAAAGGCAATGAACTCCGGAGTCCGCGGGCCGCTCCAGTGAATCGCAACCGACCCTCCGCGTCCGCTAGTAACTTCTCCAAGAAGCAGTAACCCCAATAATCCGCCCACAATCGGCGCATGAATCAGCGCAGCCCACTTGAACAGAATCACCGGCGCTCTCACCAACAAGCAGATGCCAAGCGCCAAGCAGGACGCGCCAATGATCCAGTACCACGAGTCGGCAAGACGCTCGTGCGGAACCGTCGTCAGATGCAGAAATAATGCCCCCGCCACTGCCAGTGACCAAATGCCGACCAAAAACACAATGAGGCCCGCAATCCCCAAGACAGCGTTGCTGACAGTAGATTTTCTCACGTCCTTGCCTTAACTCATGTTTATACGGCCTATTCGCCGTGTAACACGGGCTGTTTCTCGAGTGAGTCTCATCGCTAGGTATTTGAAAATCAAGCATTTACTTGTCAGGAAGTCGGCGTATTGAGGAGGGAAAAGACGGCATGGGCAAGTTGGCCATGCGACAGAGGCATGCAAAGCGGGGACAAGTCACCGCGCTCCATGAAAATTGTTAGCACTGTAGATTTGGGGTGCTCCGAGTTGTTGGAGATTTGACGTCTTCCTCGCCGATTATCTGGCGGCTTTGACCTTGGGCAATATGTGCTTCTCAACATCGGCGTCGTTCTTCGGCACCGGCACGTCGCGGAACAAGAACCAACGTTCCGTGTGCTCTACGTGTGCACCCGAACGCAGGGTCACGAGCGGCCCCAGCGTTTCGACTTCGAGGATTTCATGATTGGTGAACACTTCGACGCAAGATCCGAAGTCGGGGTAGGGGACTCCCGCAACATACTGGAACTGTTTCAGGAACAGATGGCCGTCTCGTGCGTATGCCGCCCAGCCCTCGGAAGTCATCACGCCGATCTTTTGCGGCAGAACGGTCGGTGTTGAGTCTTGACGGAGCAAGATGAACTTATTGCCCCACGTCCAGCGCGGATCGCCCATATTCGTGTACTTCCAAAGCGTGAGCGAATTCTCCGGCAACAAATGTTTCCCATGAGAACCACGTGAGGGCAGAGGCACGATGGCGGTCCCGCCACAGGCCATTACCGATAATGCCCACGGGGCGAGTTCCACGTCCCACAGACCGCAATTGCGCAAACGATGGACGGTCTCGACCCGGGCATCTTTCGGGTGCAAGCGGATGTCAATCTCCTTCTGGATTCCCGTGGTCGATTCGATGGGCTGGATCACGCGGACGAAGCCGTCGTGTTGCTCCAGCCTGACCGGGTCGTTGTCGGGGAAGTAGGTTCGCGGCTCAACTTCTGGCGCGTGCCAGAAACGATGGCCACCATAAATGCGCCACTCTTTGCCGCCGGTCTTGCCGAGTTGATCGGGGAACTCGACAAACTCGTTGTCGCCACCAACGAAGCCGAAGCGGATGATCCGCGGGCCGACATCCGTCGTCACGATCAACTCGATTGTTTCGTTGGCCAGTCGATAACAATTCGGCCAGCCTTTGTAATTCGTCTTGGTTGCCGGGGCTTTGTCTTGCATGGGAAACATCCTGATCAGGACCAGAGTTTAGACGGGTAAACGCCGCGGGCGACGAGCGCATGGATGCTGGTGGTGACGTGCTGTTTGTCTTCGCGATAGGTGACGCCGAACCAGGAATCGGTCGTGCGCAGGACTTTCAGCCGGACCTTTCCCGAAGTGACCAGCAAATTGACCCCGGCGGGAATGAAGAACTCCGATTTTTCCTGCTGGCCGTGCTTCTTCAGGAAATCGATGAACAGCTCGCGGAGCTGAGCGAAGATCGACGGATGGAATCCCCAAAAGTTCATGGAGACGACTTCGTCGCCGCTGAGTTTGCGGGTTGCGCCGGAGTCGTCCACGCATTTCGCGCCGTTGCCGTCCTTCTCGACCTTCATTAGTTCGGTAACGGTTTGGAGATAATCGTGGCTGTCGCAGGTGCAGACGCCACGGGTGACGGCCCCATGTTCGGAAAGCGTGTTGCGGAGGATGAAACCGACCATCGCGTAATCGGGATCGCCGGAAACGAGTTGATCGTGTAGAACCTTGTAAGAGGTCGCGCCGTAGAAGTCGTCGGCATTGATTGCGGCAAACGGCTCGCGCACCACATCCTCCGCTACGAGGATGGCATGGCTTGTACCCCAAGGTTTTGTACGGTTCGGTGGCACGGTGAAACCGGGCGGTAACTTATCCAGTTCCTGGAAAACGTACTCGACGGGCGCCCGTTTTTCGAACTTGCGGCCGATAGCTTCCCGGAAGGCATCTTCAATGTCGCGGCGAATGACAAAGACGATTTTCCCGAATCCTGCCCGCAACGCGTCGTAGATCGAATAATCGATAATCGTCTCGCCCGATGGTCCAACGGGATCAATTTGTTTGAGGCCGCCATACCGGCTGCCCATACCGGCAGCCAGAAGCAATAGAGTTGGTTTCGTCGGCATTGTCAGTTGTTACTTTATTTCGACCCGAAATGCACTGATTACTATGGCCCACGGCGTGGACTCAAGGTTTTTGTTGCGGTAGGCCGCTGGGCGCTCTGTCGTAGGTAATCGCCGCGGCTGAAATACTTCTCCAGCCAGACGTACAAACAGATGAACAAGTACCGGCTGCCCATTTCCTTGATTTTCAGTTTTGGCTCACCCGTGCGGCGGTTGCGCCAGGTGATTGGAATGACTTTCCAGGTGAATCCGCGCACGATCGCTTTGAGCGGGATCTCGATGGTCAGGTTGAAATGCGGCGCGAGAAAGGGCCGGCAGCCGGCAATGACTTCCTGGCGGTAGGCTTTGAACGCATTCGTGGTGTCGTTGAGATTGATTCGGAACAACAGCTTGATGAACAAGTTTGCCAGCCGATTGACGATAAGCTTCGGGCGCGGATAATCGATGACGCCGCCTCCTTTCATGAACCGGCTGCCAAACACGCAATCGTATCCTTCGTTCAGCACATTCCAATAGCGAACGACGTCGCGACAATCGTCGGATTCATCGGCCATCATGATCACGACCGCGTCGCCGGAGGCGCGGTCGAGTCCGCAAATGACGGCCCGGCCATAACCATGTTGACCGTCGTTGCGGACTGGCACCAAGACAGGAACTGTGTTCTGCAGCCCTTCCAGAATCTGCCACGTCTTGTCCTGGCTGCCATCGTCCACTGCGACGATCTCATGGGGAACGTTGTGCAGCCGGAGTTCGACGTGGAGATGCTCGACCGTGGCGGCAATGCAGGCTTCCTCGTCCTGCGCCGGGATTACCACGCTCAGAAGTCGCAGAGGCTTCGCCCGCGCCGCGTCGGCAGGAAGCTGCGGTTCATGCAGTCCTGATGCTGGCGCAGCAGTCTGGGATGAAAGGTTGTCGCTTGCCTGAGTCATACGCTAGACGTCATGTCGAGCCACGATGGATTGTCCCGCGCATGCTCGGCAATTTCATCCAATATACTGGTCAGGGTTCGACGGGGTTGCCAGTTAAATGTTTCAGCGGCTTGTGAGCTGTCGGTGACAAACCAGGGGATGTCGAACGGTCGCGGCGTGGGATCGGAGGACACGCGATGCTCGCCGAAGTGCTGCGAACACCAGGCGGTCAACCGGGCCAGGGAGATTGCGTTACCTGGGCCTCCGCCCACATTCAGCACGCGGTTGGAGCCGGCACTGGTGTTTTTCATTTGAGCGAAGATCAGAGCCGCCAAATCCTCCGGGTGCAATAGATCGCGCACCTGATAACCGGTCCCCTTGAAACCGATGTAGCGGAGCGGGCGCTTCGCCGCGTAGGCGTGAATCCAGTATGAGAAGACACCTTGTTCGGCAGTGCCAAACTGGCCACCGCCGCCGAGTACGGCACAGCGGTTGATCCAGAGTGGCGTGTGGAAAGTGTCGGCGTATTCCAGCGCCAGGATTTCTGAGGCCAATTTCGTGCTGCCATAAAGCGAGACAGGAGGCTCGGTAGAAAATTCAGTGGTAACGCCACGGCGGGAAACGCCGCGGGGGAGAGTCGATTGCTCGTTCAGGCAAAAAGCTTCGTCGCGAACGGTCATCGGCAGCGAGGCCAATGCGGACAGGCTGTAAACCCGGCTCGTGCTCAGGAGGACCAACCCGGCTCGGGTACGTTTGCCGTATTCCAGAACGTTGATGGTACCGAGGAGATTGTGCTCGACCAACCGGCGCGTGCTGGTGATGCCGTCCACACCGGCGAGCACGCTGGGATTGGCCGCAGCATCAATGATCCAATCCGCAGCCGGTAGATCTTCAAAATCGCTGGGCTGTCGCACATCTCCGTGTTGCACGGTAACGCCCAAGGCCTTCAGCCGGAGTCGGTTCGTTTCGCTGCCGGGACGAAGAAAGTTGTCCAACCCTGAAGCGTGGATGGTCGAGTCGTGTAGCCGAAGCCACGTGGCGATGGCATTCCCCACGAAACCGCAAATGCCCGTGATGAAAACTCTCATGTGCGTGCTCGCCAGGCGTTGACGATTTGTTCGATCATTTGTGGCAGCGAAACAGTCACAGTCCACCCGCGGTAATGAGCTTTCATTTTCCTCAAGTCGCTGTAATAGCAGAGGTGATCGCCCACGCGGTTTTTCTCGACATAAGAATGAACTTGTTTCTTTCCAGTGGCCGACTCAACCATTTGGAAGGCTTCCCAAATGGAACAGGAATTGCCCTTGCCTCCGCCGAGATTGTACACCTCGCCGCATCGAGGCTTCTCAGCAAATGCATACATGAACCGGGCTACATCCGCCGAATGAATGTTGTCGCGGACCTGCTTGCCCTTGTATCCGAAAATCTTGTACTCGCGGCCTTCGAGATTGCATTTCACCAGGTAACTTAGAAAACCATGGAGTTCGACGCCCGAATGGTTCGGTCCTGTCAAACACCCGCCACGCAAGCAGCAAGTGGGCAGATTGAAATAGCGTCCATACTCCTGAACGAGAATGTCGGCGGCGACTTTGGAAGCCCCGAAGAGCGAATGCGTGGATTGGTCGATGGGAAAATCCTCTGGAATACCTTCTGAATACGCCGGATCATCATAGTCCCAACGCGTCTCCAATTCTTTGAGTCGGATCGTATTCGGTCTGTCGCCATACACCTTGTTGGTCGACATGTGGATGAACGGCGATTCGGCGACGAATTCTCGCGCCGCCTCAAGGAGATTGAGTGTGCCGCCGGCATTCGTATCGAAATCATCGAAAGGAATCGATGCCGCCAGATCGTGCGAAGGCTGGGCCGCCGTGTGCACGATGACCTGCGGGCGGAGAGACTTTACCAATTCTAGGATTCCGGTCCGGTTTCGCATGTCGAGTTCGTGATGCGTGAACTCGGGGAGCGTCTTGGCGAGTCGTTTTTGCATCCAGCGCGTATCGCCCTGCGGACCGAAGAAGGCCGCCCGTTGATTGTTATCGATGCCATGCACGCGAAAACCGTGGTCATGGAAGAACACACAGACCTCCGAGCCGATCAGGCCCGACGATCCCGTGACGAGTATGGTCTTTCTTTCAGGCACGATAACCGATGGCTTCTTGTCGTTTATACCGGCGTCACCCCGGAAAATCGAACAGATTCACCTATGCGAAATGTTTCACCTATCCCGAACGGACAAAGTTCCCGAAGATTCTCCATATCGACGTTCGCACGAACGGGCAAGAGCAATGCGTTGTAAGCGCTCGGAGTTCAGGCCAGAACGCGTTTGCGTGACTGTGACGTCTTTCCTGCAGGTGAAGTTTTGGGACTCTTCACGGCATCTTCGTTCAAGATCACCGGGGTGGAGAAGCTGTCGCCGAAGGCGGTGGAAGCTCGGATGGATCCGCGTTGTGTTGTCATGCGCGCAGCCTACGTAGAAACTCGCCGCATGTGAAGCCGCAATTAACCGCCGGCATTCAATCGATTCTTGTAATGCACCGGCTGTTCGTTTATACGAGACTGTCTTATGAAGGTCGGGGAACCGCCGATTGTGTCGAGGGCATGCGGAGGATCGCGCCGTACCGGTCTTGGGACGGACAAGTCTTTAGTAGGGTTACTATGAACGGCGAAAAGGGCAAACCGATTTGCATCATCGGAATGCATCGGAGCGGCACTTCCATGATCACTCGGCTACTGAATCTGTGCGGTTTGGATTTGGGACCGGCAGATGAGTTGTTGGGGCCCGAGGAGAGCAATCCATCAGGACATTTTGAGAACAAGGGTTTTCATAAGATTAATGAGGCCCTGCTGAGCCGGCTGGGAGGTTCTTGGGACAATCCTCCTCAGTTTGAGAAGGACTGGGAACACGATCCTTCCTTGGAACCGCTCATTCGCGAAGCACGGTTGGTTCTAAGACATTTCTCGAACAAGATTCTCTGGGGATGGAAGGATCCGAGAACCACCGTGTCGCTTCCTTTTTGGAAGTCCCTGATTCCCGATTTACGTTTCGTAATCTGTGTCCGCAATCCGTTGGAGGTCGCCAACTCGTTGGCCCGACGCGACCGAATGCCGATTCAGGATGGTGTTTATCTTTGGGACCGGTATATGCGAGCGGCTATTCGTGACACAGAGGGGCATCCGCGGATCTTTACCTTTTATGAGGATTTCTTCGAAAATGCATCCGCTGAGATTGACCGATTGGTTGCATTTTGCAGTCTTCGAAGGCCGGAGGATCCGTCCCCGCTCTTCCAGGCCATTTCCTGCAAACTTAGAAACCATATTAGCGAAACGGCGGACCTGCTGGGCGAGGACAAAGCTCTAACGGAGTACAAACTGTTTTACATCGGAGTGCGCGCGCTAGCGATTCAGGGTCGCGCCCAATCCACCGAAGGCAGGAAGCGAGAAACTGCGATATCCGAAAACATCGGCTGCTTCTTTCGTTTACTGGAACAATTTCACGATGAACAGCGGTTGGCAACACTGCAGGCTGCGTTGGCTGAGAAGAGCCAGCAGGTGACACAGCTTTCCAAGGATCTTAGCCACACCGATGGCGCGTTGACAGAAACGCAGCGTGTGGCAGCCGACCGTGCCGACGAGATCCAACGGCTGACAAACCGCCTCACCCGGACAGACGAGGTCCTGACCGGCACTCAGAAACTTGCCCTCGAGCGTGCGGTTGAGATCAAGCAGATCTCCGATCGGCTCAGTCGCACCAATGAAGCCTTGTCCGAAACGCAACGCTTGGCGATCGAGCGCGCTGGCGAGATCGAGCGGTTGACGGACCGCCTCGCTCGAACTGACGAGGCACTCGCCGGTATTCAGAAACTCGCCCTCGAACGTGCGGCTGAGATCAAACAGATCTCCGATCGGCTCGGTCGCACCGACGACGCCTTGGCCGAGACGCAGCGCTTGGCGGTCGAGAGATCGCAAGAAATCGATCGTCTCTCAACCACTCTCGATGCAGCCACACGGCAGGTGACGGAGGTTGAAGAATCTCATGCGACTGCCGTTACCGAACTCGCACAATCAAGGGCGGAGGCGGCGCGCTGGCGGCAAGCGTGCGAAGCACTTGAGAATACTCCTTTGCGACGTCTCGCCAGATCCGCGCGGAAAACCGTGGACGGGATCAATCAGCGGCTTGCCACAATCCTGGGGTGGTTCCTTCGACAGGTGCCGTTTTTCAAATCGCGATGGCGGCGGCTGGAGATTGTCCCGGCGAATGACTTGGTGCGCGGATTGACAGATGGCGATTGGCGCTCCACAGGACATGATCCGCAGTTTGCCCTTCGGCTTCCCGCGCTGGACGGCGGCCTCCCGTGTGGCTGGTGGATGATCGACGTGGAGATTGAGTACCAGGACAGCTCGGGGCTACCGCAACTCTATTGGGATAGCGGGGAAGGGTTCCAAGAGCGGAATTGCCATGTTCTGCCGTCGCCAAAAAACGGAAGAATTGTCGAGATCTTGCCGCTACCGGCGCGGGTACGAGTCCTCCGATTGGATCCGTTGGAATGCGAAGGCGCGTTTTCGTTTCGCAGTGTGAAACTGAGGCCGATTTCCCGATGGAGAGCAGCGCTGTCCACGTCAATTTCGCATGTGGAACAGGTGATTCAGAAGCCGCGCCAGCATTCCAAGGTGCTGGGACGGATCTTCCTTTTATGGAGGAAATGCGGCATTCGAGGAATCAAAGAGGCACTGCGTCAATGGATGGTTACGCGCAGTAGCTTGTCCGCTTGGAACCATATCAGCGGGCAGGTGGCCGGTGCCAGCCGTTTGCCGGCTCCGAATCCGGCGATGACCGCGCGAATGATTTCGGCCGGTAACAAGGCAAACGAGACTGTTTACCGCATCGGCATTGGGTTGGTGGAACATTTTGGAGACATCGTTGCCTGCGAACCTGTGGCGCGATACCTCAAAGCAAAACATCCGGGAGCGGAAATCTCGTGGATCGTACAACAAGAGTACCGGGAATTGATCGACAGCAATCCAAATATCGACAGGACAATTGCTGTCGATTGTCTCACGGATTGGATCAAGTGGCAGGCGCACGGGGCGTTCGATCAGATTGTGGACCTGCACGTGAACAAACGTATTTGCCAGCACTGCAGAATTGCACTCGTGAAGAAGACTGGAAACCTCGCCATCAGCGGCGGCAACTACTTCAATCATGGCAGTTTGCTGGAAGCGTTTTGCCTGGGCGCAGGGCTGCCTCCTTTGAAGGATGCCCCGAAGGTGTTTATTTCCGACGCGGTGGTTAAGGCTGTCGATCGGCTGGAGTTGCCGCAGCAGTTCATCGTTTTTCATTGCTGCTCCAACGAGCAAGCCAAGGACTGGAAACATTCGAAATGGCGCGAGCTGGCGACGCGGGTGATCAGCAACGCCGACGTGGCCATCGTAGAAGTCGGCTTGCAGCCCACCCTGGACAGGAAAGCTCGCAACGTGATCGACTTGTGCGGGAAGACATCCTTTCTGGAAACAGCGGAAGTCATTCGGCGTGCGCGCTTGTTCGTTGGCGTCGACAGCGGGCCGGCCCATTTTGCGAATGCCGTGGGCACGTATGGCGTGGTTCTCATGGGCCGGGTCCGTTCCTTCAAGAGGTACAATCCATTTACGGGCGGCTTCGGTGATGGAACCAATGTCACGATCGTTCGTAACGAAGAAGAACCAGCAGCCAGTATTGCCGTGGAAAAGGTGGAGGAGGCAATCCTTGCCAAGCTGGTTTCCGCGGCGTCGGGAACTGATGAAATCACAACCATCACCCAGAAACCGGAACGATCGTTGATTGCCTTCGGCGAGGTTGATGAGACCGGCTCGGAAGCACATTCGCTGGGAAGTAAGCGAGACACGCCCCGGGTCATCGCCTTTTACCTTCCGCAATATCATCCGATTCCTGAAAACGATAGATCCTGGGGAAAAGGATTCACGGAGTGGAGGAACGTTGCCAGGGCAACGCCGTTTTTTGAGGGACAGTATCAACCGCGGCTTCCGGGCGAATTGGGGTATTACGACTTGCGAGTTCCTGAGATCATGGATCAGCAGGCCGCGCTGGCTGAGGAATATGGGATTTTCGGTTTCTGCTACTACTACTATTGGTTCCAGGGAAAACGGCTGCTTCATGTGCCGATTGACAACTTATTGCGTCGGAAACGACCGGATTTCCCGTTCTGTTTCTGCTGGGCCAACGAGAACTGGACCCGGCGTTGGGATGGTTCGGGCGCCGAGATTATCGTTGCTCAGAAACACACTCACGAGGACGACATCAATTTTATACGTCACCTGATTCCGGCCTTCGATGATCCAAGGTACATCCGCGTGAACGGGAAACCATTGCTCCTGGTCTACCGGACAGAGCTCTTCCCAGACCCGTTTCAGACGGTGGTATTCTGGAGATCCGAAGCGCAGAAGGCAGGGATTGGTGACCTTTATCTGGTTCGGTGTGAGGGATTTGACCGCTATACGAATCCGCAGGATATCGGGTTTGATGCATCTTACGAGGTGCCGGGCTTTATTCTGCCGGACGAACTCCGGTACGACGATGTGAAAAGTTTGAATGTGTCGCCGCTATTCAGGGGCAAGATCTTCGACTACGAGAAAATTGTCAGATTCTATTCGCAGCGCCCGCAGGTTCCCTATAAACGTTTCAAAGACGTGATGTTGGCCTGGGACAATACTCCCCGACATAAAGAGAGAGCGGTCGTTTACCACGGTGTGACGACGGAGGCATACGGTCGCTGGCTAAGAAGTTGTCTGGATTACACAAGCAAAACATTCAAGGGCGAAGAACGGCTCGTGTTTATCAATGCATGGAACGAGTGGGCCGAAGGTTCTTATCTCGAACCAGACCTGGGATATGGGAGAGGTTTTCTCGAAGCCACGAAACGAGCGATATGCGAATCCGTCCCCGATAACGAACCGGCGGGCACCGAGACGCCAGCCCGAAGGGCAACGTCCGCACTTGACGCGCGCGCCCGTGGCGGCGTGATTGGGTCCAAGGCGGGACGGTAAAGGCCTGAAATGACATCCGAAAAGAAGTGGTTCGTTGAGACCATCACGGATGAAACGTACCGCACGAAGTTCCTGACGCTACCGAAGATCATCTCCGAATGGATGGCCGAGCATGGTGGCTTGGCAGGCAAAGACATTCTAGACTTTGGTTGCGGTGAAGCTACGGCAGCTTTGGGCATTGCTCTGCAGTACGAGCCCAGGCGAGTTGTCGGAGTCGAGATTCAACAGGTGGAGCTGGACCGCTGCCTACCTCATGCTCGCGATCAACTGAGATTGGAAAGTCTTCCCGAGAACTTTTCTCTTCATTGCGTTGAGCCCGGAATGTTGCCCAATCGCGATGACCAATTTGACCTGATCTACAGTTGGTCGGTATTCGAACACATTGATCAAAGTCTTTTTCCCAGGATGCTCGATTCTTTGCGTAGCTTATTGAAACCCGAAGGTTTTCTGTTTATTCAAGTAGCCCCTCTTTACTATTCCGCAGAAGGATCTCACATGATGCCCTGGGTGCCAGAACCATGGGGACATTTGCTGAATCAGCACGATATTTATTACAGCAAGCTGGCCAGTGCCGTTCGCGATCCGGAACAACTCAGGCTTTTGTGGTCTACCTATCGCACTCTCAATCGAATAACGGCGCCTGGATTGGTCACGCTCGTGCGCCAGGCGGGCTTGGAAATTGTCCGAGATTATCGAACGAAAGATGAGTACGTCATTCCCTCAGAACTCGCGGAGATTTTCCAGCCGGAGATATTGTCGACCAACCAGATCGTGCTCTTGTTGCGGAAAGGTGAAAATTCGAGCGTGCCGCGTTGAGGCGTGCATGGTGAATCGGCCAATCAGCGCACCGAGTTCGCCTTGAGCGTGACCATTTGCGAATAGGCAACATGTTTCCAGAATTCCTGCTACGAATGAGGTCCGGAGGAAGATCCGCAAGCCTGGTGCGGATGTTCATCAACGCGTGCGTCTTCTTGGTGCTCGGCCTCGCGTTCTTCAGCTTCCCTGGCGCCATGGAATACGGGTCTTTGGATTGGACTTGGAACGGTGCATTGAGTTATTTCGTGGCCAAGAAATTCCAGTTCGGAACGGATATCATCTACACGCATGGACCACTGGGCTATCTCCATTCGGGCGTTTACTCCGGCTATTTATGGAACCTGAAGATCGTCGGAAGCCTTCTGATTGCTGCCCTCTCGGCACTGGTGGTTACCCGCTTGATAACGCGTGGGCGTTCCGTTTTGCTCGCGATACCGTTGACCTTCGCTGCCGTCCTCTTCGGTCGTTTTAATGCGGACGCTCCAATACTTGCCGTCATTGCGATTGCCTCCTGTCTGTCAGTGGACGCCCGTTCGCCCATCGTTGGACTTCTGTTGGTGGGGGGGGTGCTCGGCTTCCTATCGCTGGGAAAATTCACCTACCTTCTGCTATCGGTATTTTCTCTGGGGGTCATCGGGACCTATTTCCTGGTGCAAAGAGACTTCAGGAGATTGGCGGCGATAGGTGCTGGATTCGGCGTTTCCTTTGTCTTTTTTTGGCTGGTGTCCGGGCAGAGACTGGGCTCGCTTCCGAGCTTTCTGTGGGGTTCGGTGGAAGTGGCCAGTGGATACCCGGCTGCGATGTTCACTCCGCCAAGCCCGTGGCAGTTCTGGCACGGCGTGGCCGAAGTCGTCGTTTTGTCGTCGATGTCCGTTTACATGATTTTAGCTGCGCGCAAGAGAATCATCGGCGTATTTCGAGCGTGGCTCCTTGGCGGAGCCGTTTTTCTCGGTTGGAAGGAGGGATTTGTCCGCGCCGACCAAAATCACGCCATCACGCTTTTCATCCTGGCGCAGTATTTGTCCGTTCTTGCGTTTGTGCTGACGGCAGACCTTGCCCGCAGCGGGGAGGAAATTGGCAAGAACCCTCGAAACCGAGCGTGGTGGAAGCGGAGAGGCTTTGTTTTAAGCGGGATTCTTCTGATGCTCGCGCTGGCAGTGTCTTACTCGGCGTTGCGTAGGTTGAGTCGCTTCGATGGCTTCAAAGAACTGCTTTCGGTCCGGGTTGCGGTGGAAGGCCAGTACGGAAAAGTCCACAACTTGTTGCATGTTCGAGACTACAGGAAACTCGTGGAGTTTGCACTCGATCAGGCTCGGGAAAAAAGTGCTTTGCCGCGGCTCAAAGCGAGAATCAACGGCCATACGGTAGATGTCTTCGGGAACGAAGGTGGTGTGGCGATATTAAACGGACTCGAGTACCGGCCCCGGCCCATGTTCCAAAGCTTCTCGGCCTACAACCAATACCTGCTTGAGCGCAACGAACGGTATTACGAGGGTGAACAGGCTCCGAAGTTCATTATTTTCAAGTATCAAGCGATCGACGAGAAACTGCCATGCGAGAGTGATTCGAAGGCGCTGGAAGCAGTCTTGTGGCGGTACCGGCCAATCGATGCCGAGGGTGGCTACACCTTGTGGGAGAGAAGGGAGGGGAATTCTTCCATTCCCTCTGCACATACGTATCGGGAAGGACAGGCTGCCTTGAATGAGGCTGTGTCGCTTGAACCATTGCCACAGCAGGAGATCCAATCGCTCGTAATAGATTTGAAGTACTCGTTGCTGGGCAAGGTTCGCAACTTCTTGTTTCAGCCAGCGGAGATGTACCTGCGGGTCACAACGAAGTCTGGTGAGGTAAACGAATTCCGCCTGACGCTGCCGCTGGCGCGCGAAGGGATTATCATTAACCCGCCTTTAAGAAGTGGAATTGAACTTCTTGCGTTTCTGCAGGGGCGGTCCGATGAGCGGATTGTCTCATTCGAAATGAGACCCGGACTTGGGGCTGCCGTCTTCTTTAAACCTAGGTTTCATTTCGCGGTTCAGGCAAGCAAATGCCCAACCTTTGGTCCCCTTCCGGCGCGGGTGTCGCAATCGTTTTTGCCGTTTGAGGCAGAGCCGTACGAGATCAAAGCGGCATTCTATCCGAGAGTCATGTCTGTCGACGAGCACGAGGTATTGTTCGCGCACGCCCCGAGCCAGATGGTGTTTGACGTGCCAAAGGGTGCTAGGGAAATCAGCGGAAAGTTTGGAGTATTACCCGGTGCCTTTGATCAGGATACAGGCACCAAAGGCGTGGAGTTCACGGTTGAGGCCGATGGAGACCGGGGAAGCATTGTCCTGCAAACAGTGGTGTTGCGGAAATCAGAAGCGCTACCGTTTCGGACGTTTATCGCAGAGCCGGGAGTCAAACGTATTGTGCTGCGGGCGAATTGTGACGGAACGTGTGACGGAGCGTGGTCGTATTGGGACGATATCTCCTTTAAGTAGTTGGAGGCATCTCGCGGTATTGCGCCGCGCACAAATCAGCCTGCAGAGTTGGAAATCGCAGTTGTCTGCTTGTCGAATGACACCTCGGGCTGAATGCCGAAATCGACCACCCCCGTTCCGATCAAATACGGCTCCTCCTGCACCCGAAACATGATTACATCCAGGTGACGATGCAGATAAACTTCGGCTCCGTCCACGACCCCCATGACGCCGGCGTTCATGAAATACACGGACGGATGTAACAGGCAGCGAAACCGAAAACGCACCCGGGCGATCTGTCCGGCTTCAATAAATTCCATCGGAGCCGCAGCGGGATGGGACGCCCCTCCGCCCAGTTCCGTCCCCACCGTCGTCTTGATCAACATCCCAAATCGAACCCGATACGCGGGTTCGGTAAACCGGACCTGATACGTGTAGATATACTCCCGTCCACGCACCAGGTTGTTGACGACCCGTCCATCGAGCGCGAGGATTCTGGGATTCTCAATGTTGGCTCCACGCGGCACAAAAGAGATCGTGCTCTGGGGAACCATTCCCGGCACATAAGAGTCTTCTACCGTATCGGCCTGAACTTTCGGCGCTGGGGTCACTTCCACATCCGGCAGGGTCGTGGCCCGTTTTAGTAGGAGCGGTTGACTGCGCAAGGCACGGATTTCCTGGCGCACGGCCTCTTTTTTTTCGTGCGGCGCAAACAGCAATTTGTGATATTTCGCCACCACCAGCTTGGGGGACGCATCCAAGAGCAGTTCTCCGCCATCCAGCAGGATCGCACGCTGGCATAATTCCACCACGATGTTTGTGGCGTGCGACACGAATAAAATCGTCCCGCCTTGCTTACGGAATGACTCGATGCGGGAGAAACATTTTCGCTGAAACGCCTCGTCGCCCACCGCCAACGCCTCGTCGACGATGAGAATGTCCTGATTGAGAGTCGCCTGTACGGCGAAGGCCAGGCGCACCGTCATGCCGCTCGAGTAGGTTTTTGTCGGTTGATCAATGAAATCACCGATATCGGCAAAAGCGGCGACCTCGTCGAATTTGGCTCGCACGGCCTCGGTGCTTAAACCCAGCACAGAGCCATTGAGAAAAACGTTCTCACGGCCCGTAAAGTCTGGATTAAAGCCGGATCCCAGCTCGAGCAGCGCGGTGATTTTCCCATGGACCTCGACGGAGCCCATCGTTGGTTTGAGAATCCCGGCAATGACTTGAAGCAACGTGCTTTTGCCCGAACCGTTTTGTCCGACAATGCCGAGGCATTCACCCTTGGCAACTTCCAACGAAATGTCCTTCAGCGCGTAGAAATTCCGGAAGGATTCGTGCGAAAGGCGTTTACAGGAATTGCGAAGCCTGGCCGGTAGAAATGGCATTTGGCCGATCTGCCCGAGCATCGGGCCGTGCAGCCGCGCCGACGGGGATGCCCAGATCGTATACGCCTTGGACACATTTTTGACGGCAACCACTATCTCTGCGCTCATGACCGCTGACCTGCATCAATTCGTTCTTGCGTTCTGCCAGAAAAACCGCTTCGCTTGCCGCCAAAGATGGTGCCTGCAATTTACACGGCGGACAAGGAAATTCCTTGGCGGGAGTTGCTCCTACCGTGGCGTATCGCGCGTCAATTGCATCGGCGCGGTGAACTTATCGTGCAGTTCGCGAAACGGGACGTGTTGAGCCGCTATCGCGGCTCGTATCTGGGCATGTTCTGGTCGTTGCTGCGTCCGTTGTCCATGCTGGCGTTGTACACGGTTGTCTTCGGCTACATCTTCCAGTCGAAATTGGGCGACCACGCCAGCGAAAGCAAGCTTGACTTCACGCTGGCGCTTTTCTGCGGGCTGATTCTGTTCGACTTCCTGGCCGAGTGTCTGGCGCGCGCGCCCATCCTGGTGCTGAGCAATCCGAATTACGTTACAAAAGTTGTGTTTCCATTGGAAATCTTGCCGGTAATGGCGATTGGAGCTGCGCTCGTACAGCTCATCATTAGCTGCATCCCTTTGCTGATTGCCCTGGCGTTTGTGCACGGATCGATCCCGAGCACCGCGTTTTATCTGCCACTCATCCTCATGCCGCTTGTGTTCCTCTGCCTGGGATTAACCTGGTTATTGGCCAGCCTCGGGGTGTTCATCCGTGATATCAATGCGGTCATGCCAGTGATTTTGACCATCGTCATGTATGCCAGCGCAATCTTCTATTCGATCAAGAAGGTGCCGACGAATCTCCTGCCCATCGTGCTCTATAATCCGTTGGCTGTGGCCATCGACGAGGCGCGGAACGCCGTGCTTTGGGGCGTAGCACCAGCTTGGGGCCAGTATGGGATGATGTTGGGAGCCAGCTTCATCGTCATGATTCTTGGTTACGCCTTTTTCATGCGGACGAAGAGCGCTTTCGCCGACGTGCTTTAGGGCGACGGACCGCTCCGCACGATCTGCCCGTCCTTCATCTCGTGAACGAAATCGCTGGCGCGGGCAATCTGCGGGTTATGCGTCGCCAGCAGTAACGCCTTCTGTTCGCGTTTCACCAGGTCCGTAAGCAACTTGAAGATTCGCTCCGAGTTCTCCGTGTCGAGGTTGCCGGTCGGTTCGTCGGCCAACAAAATTTCCGGGTCGTTGGCCAACGCCCGGGCAATGGCCACCCGCTGTTGTTCGCCGCCCGAGAGATGGTTCGCCGGCCGATTCACTTTGTCCCCGAGACCGACCGATTCTAGCAGCATTGCCGCACGCTGCCGCATCTCGTGCGGCCCAAGTTTGCCCAGCCGTCGCATGGGGATCGTTACGTTTTCTAGGGCACTGAACTCATGCATCAGGAAGTGGAACTGGAACACGAATCCGATCAACTCGTTTCGCCTTTGTGACAGGTCGTTGTCAGAGAGACCAGAAACGTCCTGGCCGCCAATCCGGATTTGGCCGTTGTCTGGCACATCCAGCAA
Source organism: Verrucomicrobiia bacterium (assembly GCA_035516795.1). Taxonomy (GTDB): domain Bacteria; phylum Verrucomicrobiota; class Verrucomicrobiia; order Palsa-1439; family Palsa-1439; genus DATJBF01. Next base: position 405 of record DATIZX010000111.1, on the reverse strand, counting down.
TCCCAGCACGTACAACAGCGTGCTCTTGCCGCAGCCCGACGGGCCGACGATCGCGTGCACTTCGCCCGTGGGCACTTCCAGCGTCACGCCTCGCAGGACGTGGACGCGCGATTCAAATTCGCCAAGGTACCGGTGCAAATCCGTGCAGGCCAACGCCGCGTTCATTGCCCGGTCCCCCGCAATATGTCCACCGGTGCGAGTTTCGCGGCGCGTCGCGCCGGGAAGTAACTGGCCAGGAACACGCCGACGAACGCAATGGCGACTGCGGCGGCGTAATGATGCCAGGTCCAGTATACGAGGAAATGTTCGGTGGCGAAAAATCCCCGCATCTTGATCGGAATCCGCGACACGCCCCACGTCAGCAGCGCGCCGAGGACGCAGCCTGCCACCGAACCGATGGTCGCC
>DATIZX010000110.1:0-41434 GCA_035516795.1 Verrucomicrobiia bacterium | reverse complement strand
GTGGCATTGAGCGCATTCCACTGGCAACCGGTGCGCAACACGAACACAATCCCGTTCAGGGCTTGGCGGTCGGGCACCCGCGGCCGACCGCCGCGCCATCGCGCCCGTCGTCGCCGCTTCGGCAGCAGCGGTTCGATCTTACTCCACAGTTCATCGGACACGAGCCAGCGCTCGTGCGATCTGACTTTCCCCATTGATGCCTCCTCCCCTTGGCATCATCAGTATATCAGATCCGTCGCGGTTTTAGGATAGGCACTAAGATCCGCGAATCAGTGGGTCATTTGAATTGCATTTTCAGCGGGACGCCGTTGGTTTTGTAGCCCGATTGGAGTTCGAAGCCGTCAGAAGTCTCCGTGTAAACAAACGGCTGGCCGGTAGATGGATCAAGCTGTGACTGAAGCGCACTTGGTCCATCCTGCGCAACCGCCAGCCCGGCCACAATCAGTGCTCGGTTGACCGCAGCCCGGTCCGCCCTGTCCAGATATTTGTCGTACGAGCCAAAAAACATCTCGGCGAGCGGATTTGAATTTTGAAGTTCGGCCGAGCTCTTTTGCCATGCTTCGTATTCGTCCTCCGACCCGGAAGCCAATGCCTTTGCCAAGGTTCGTTGTGAATCAACGATTTGCTGGAGGCTGGCTAGAACTGCCGCGCGATCCATCTTTGGAGATGATTCCCCAAACGCTTCGTCAACTTCAGACATCTGCTTCTCGAATTGGTCTGCCGGCAACGAGGCCAGCTTCGCGATAAGGCGTTCATGGATGCTGGCTTCCTGTTCCAATGCCTGACTGGGCACTTTTTCGTAAGCTGGATCGGTTAGGAGGACAGATAACTGTTGGCTCTCGCTACCGCGAAACAGACCGATATTCGCCGCCACATAGCTTTCCGCTGTCCCCTGTATCGCCATATCGACAAGACTGCCGATCAGCGCACTGCTCGAGACGATCTTCCCAAGTCTCAAAGTCGACAGGACATCTTCTGAGGCCCCGGTTACGTCGTTTTCGCGGCAATGCGCCGCGTTCCAAATCGCGGCGCGCGCAATCGCCCTTGCCGGCGAAAGGTGGGGCAGTTTCGTGTCGAAGGTCAGCGGCTCAATGCCCCAGTCGCAATTGGTCACGGCGGTTGCTTGGTGCATCAGGTCACAAATCGGGCGCACCTTCTCGCAGAGTTCTGCCTCGACGGAGGCATCCACATTCGTCCGCCAATCCACCAGCAGTCCCTTCTCGTCCTTCGACAATGCGTCGTAGAGTGCGAATGCTTGCTGGTAGAGCGTGGCAGCGTTCGTGGTCCTCAAATTCTCTGCCTGGCTCATGGTCTCCGTTTCAGGCTCCTGTTCATCCGCAAACTCGGAGGCGGGTACCGGTCGTCGTGGCTGACGCTCTGGATCTTCAGTCTGTGCTGATTGAGCGACTGCCGGCGGGGAACTTTCGCGGAGGAGATATCGGACGACCAAAGTCAGCGTCAAGAGTACGGCGACCGCCGCAGCCGCGCCAACGACCATTCTCTTCTGTTCCTGATTCATTTGAACTGCATTTTCAGCGGCACACCATTGGTTTTATAGGTGGATTGGAGTTCGAAACCATCAGCGGTTTCAGTATAATCGAACGGTTGGCCTGTCGATGGATCGGGATACGATTGAAGCGCGGTCGGTCCGTCCTGTGCAACTGCCAGCGCGGCCACCATCATCTCGCGCGTGACCGCCTCTCGTTGGACCCTGTTCACGAAATTATCGTAGGCCCCCAGAAATTCCTTAACGAGCGGGTTTGAGTTCTCAAGCTCAATCTGCCGTTGTGCCCAATTCTGGTATTCATCCCAAGAACCGGAGCCCAATACCCTTGCCAAGTCATGCTCGGTATCGGCAACTTGCTGAAGGCTGGTGAGAACGGCCGTTCGATCCATTTTTGGCAGGGGCTCTGAACTATACAAGCTGTGATATTCAGAGATCTGGTTGTCAAATTCGTCTGCTGGCAGCGAGGCCAGCTTCGCAACCAGTCGGTCACTGACGCCCGCAGTTTGTTCCATGGCAACAGATGGCTCTTCTTCGTAAAACGCGTCGGAGAAGGCAACCAATAATCGCTGACCTGCCGCTTTTTGAAACGAATCGAGATGAGTTTCCACATAGGACCATGCCACCCCTTGAATTGACAGGTCCACCAGGCACCCGATGATCGCTGTGTGCGAGACGCTTCGGCCAAGTTGCAAGGCTGACAGCAAGTCATCCGTTGCAGCAGTCGTGTCGTTTGCTCGGCAGTGCGCGGCACTCCAAACGGCGGCGCGGGCAATCGCTCGTGCCGGGGAAAGGTGCGGCAGCTTCGTATCGTACGTCAGGGGCTCGACGCCCCATTCGCAATTCGTTAGAGCGGTCGCTTGGTGCATCAGGTTGCAGATCGGACGAATCTTCTCGCAAAGCGCAGCCTCGACCGCCGCGTCCACATTCGTCCGCCAGTCTGTCAGAATTGCTTTTTCGTCCTTCGACAACGCGTCGTAGAGAGCGAATGCCTGCCGGTGGATCGTCGCGGCGTTGGTAACAGTGGAATCCACCGGCTGCGCCAGGGAAGGCGATTCCGTCTGCCGTTCATCGAGGGATGGCAAATCAGGCAATGCAGGTTGTTGGGGCTGGGGTTCAAAGACGGCGTTGGTGACGTCCAGAACTGACGGAGGAGCTGCGTGCAGGATTTGCCGGGCGATCAGAAGGAGGAAAACCAAAATAACGACTCCCCCTGCAGCGAAAATCACCAATCTCCTTTCGGACTGATTCATCGAAGTAGTTCGTCAACCCAGTTTCATCGGCGCGCGTTCACAACTGCACAGCGGCGACCTTTACCGGCGGAGAAGTATTGACTGTTTCGGTTCAGTTCGGACACTATGGATTTGATTCAGCTGAAGCAAAATCATCACGGAGCTTTTCGAGTGCCGTGAGAATTCGTGAAATCGATGGAATATGAATTCAAATCGCAAACCGATCATTGCCGGTAATTGGAAGATGTATAACACCGCCGCGGCATCGTTGGCGCTAGTCAACGCATTAAAGAAAGAACTCGTCGGCGTGAACGCATCGGATGTCGAGACGGTGGTCTGTCCGCCGTTCACGGCACTATACGCAGTCAGCACCATTCTGCAGGACTCGGCCATCGCGTTGGGCGCGCAGAACGTGCATTGGGAGAAAGAAGGCGCGTTCACGGGGGAAGTTGCCGCGCCGATGCTGAAAGAGTTGTCCGTCCGCTACGCAATCGTCGGGCACAGCGAGCGGCGCCAGTTTTTTGGCGAAACCAACGAAGGCGTAAACAAACGCGCGAAGGCGGCGTTGGCAAATGGCATTCGGCCGATTGTGTGCGGTGGGGAAACGTTGGCGCAGCGCGAGGCGGGACAGACCGAAGCGGTCGTGCGTGATCACGTTACCGCAGGTCTTGCAGGTTTTACCAAAGATGGTATTCTCGAAACGGTCATTGCCTATGAGCCGGTCTGGGCGATCGGCACGGGAAAGACGGCCACGCCCGCGCAGGCGCAAGAGGTGCACGCATTCATTCGCGAGCTGCTGGCGGCGATGTTTGACCAGCAGGTCGCCAGCAAGGTCCGTATTCAATACGGCGGGAGCGTGAAACCTGCGAATGCGAAGGAGTTGTTGGGTCAACCCGACATCGACGGGGCGCTGGTCGGCGGCGCGAGCCTCAAGGCCGCGGATTTCGCCGCGATTGTGAAGGCCGCAGTTTGAATTGTAGGGCGGGCATGCCCGAAGGGTTGCCCGCCCCATTGATGGAAGATGGCGCGAAACCCTTCGGGCGTTCGCGCCCTACAAAGGTAGGAGTTGGAATGAGTATTTTGATTGGAATTTTGACTGCAGTGCACGTGCTGGTAGCGATATTTCTGATCGTATTGGTACTGATGCAGAAATCCTCGGAGCAGGGTATTGGCGCGGCGTTCGGCGGCGGCATGACCGAGACGGTTTTTGGTGCCGGGACGACGACAGCACTGGTGCGGTTGACGATTTGGTGCGCGTGCCTGCTGTTGGCGACCACGCTCACACTGGCTATACTGCATTCACATCGCGGTCAGCGCAGCGGTTCGTTAATGGAGCGAACGCTCTCGACGACGCCAGTGGCTCCCATGCCCGGCCAACCGGGTCCGCCGATGAACACGGAGCCGTCCTCGGTTCCCGCGCCGACGACACCGGCAACTCCTGCGACGCCGTCAACCACACCGCCTCAGAATCAGGCGGCTCCGCAGCCGGCAGCCCCAGCGGGCAAAACTCCTTAGCGAATTTCCGGCGTACGATGCTCCCACGCCAAGTGCTGGCCAACTACGCGGGGAGAATCATCCTCGTCGCGTTTCTGGTCGCCAACTCCCCGGTTGTGCTGGCCGCCGAACATGCCAAATCGGTGCTTTACGGCATTGGCGGCGACTTTAAAGGATTCGATCCGGTGGACTGCGGTGATGTCGAGTCAGCCGCCCAAGTGTCGCGGGTTTATGAAGGATTGTTGGAGTATGCGTACCTGGAGCGACCCTATCGAGCCATCCCGCGTTTGGCGGAATCGCTGCCGGCGATTTCCTCTGATGGATTGACTTACATGTTTCGAATCAAACGAGGTATTCATTTCATCGACGACCCATGTTTTCCCAGCGGCAAGGGCCGCGAATTGACCGCTGAGGATTTCGTTTACTCATTCAAGCGAATCATCAATCCCAAGCTCGAATCTCAGGGCGACTGGATTTTCATCAATCACGTGCTGGGGGCCGAAGAATGGGCGAAGCGAATCAGCGAAAGCAAGTCTCCGGCAGATTACAGCGAGCCGCTGCCGGGGTTTCAGGCTCTTGACCGTTACACGCTGCAAATCAGGTTGCGGCGGCCCTACCCGCAATTGCTCTGGGTGCTGACCATGCCTTACGCGTTCGCCGTGCCGCACGAAGCGGTGGAACACTACGGTGACCAGTTTCGCCGGCACCCGGTGGGAACCGGACCGTTCCGGCTCAAGAGTTGGTGGCCCAACTATCGGATCGAATACGAACGCAACCCGACGTTTAGCGGCCAGACGTATCCCGACAAGGGCGCGCCCGGCGATCGTGCGGCGGGACTGCTCGACGACGCGGGCAAACCGTTGCCGCTCTTGGGCGGAATCGTCGAGTACGACATCCGCGAGTTTTACACCGTCTGGCAAATGTTCCTCGCGGGACGAATCTACGCGTCGGCGATTAGTAAGGATTATTTCGAGAAGGTGATCACTCCGGACCTTGGACTGTCTCCAGAGCTTCGGAAACGCGGAGTTCGACTTTACAAGACGCCCGAGCTCTCGACGTACTACATCGGATTCAACATGCGAGATTCCGTCATCGGCCAGTCCGCCAACTCAGTCATCAACGAACGGCACCGGAAATTGCGGCAGGCCTTTGCGACGGCGATCGACGTAAAGAGGTTTGTCGAAGTCATTTTCAACAACCGTTATATGCCCGCCAATTCTCCGATTCCCCCGGGTGTCGCGGGTCACACGGACAACCCGTACCCGTATGAATACAGCTTGGAGCGCGCGAAGCAGTTGATCGCGGAAGCCGGATACCCCGATGGCCGCGATTCAGAAGGTCACCCGCTGCGACTGTCGATGATCATGCCCGGTTCCGGAAGCACCGATGCGCGCCAGGAAGCCGATTTCTATGAGGAGGCGCTCCGCGCCATCGGAGTGAATCTGGTCGTGCAGCAACTGAGTTTCGCCGAGTATATACGGCGGGAACACGACGGGGAGACCCAGGTTTTCTGGGCGGGCTGGGTCATTGACTATCCCGACGCGCAGAATTTCTTGCAGCTTTTCTATGGTCCGAATCAGTGTCCCGGGGTCAATTCCACAAACTACCAGAATCCGGAGTTCGACCGCCTGTACGAACGCATCGTGTCGATGACCGACTCGCCGGAGCGAACAGCTTTGTACGAACAGATGGTCGATCTTACGACGAAAGATTGCGTTTGGGCGCTGATTGCCTATCCGCTGGCGTACGGTCTATTTCAGCCTTGGTTCCAGAACTACAAGCCCCACGCGTTTCCATACGCCAACGCCAAGTACTACAAGGTGCTGCCCCACTGAAATCATGACTGCTTACATCATCCGCCGGTTGTTGTCAGTCATACCGATCACCATCGGGGTAATGTTCATCACATTTTTCGTGTTTCGCGTCGTGGGCGGCAATCCGGCTTATCGCATCGCGGGCAAAAACGCCACGGCGACCCGCATCGCCCAGATCAGTCACGAACGTGGCTACGACAAGCCGCTGTTTTTAAATTTCCGCCAGTTTCCCCGTCATTTGCTCGATGCCCAGTTTCCACAGGTATGCTGGAAATTGGTCCATTTTGACTTTGGTGAATCGGTTATTACCAAACAGCACGTGAGCACCATGCTGCTCGAAGGCGCAGGGCCTTCGCTGTGCGTGACCACACCGCTCTTCGCGATTGAGTTGACGCTGGGGATTGCGTTGGCCTTGCTCGCGGCCTATTACCGTGGCGGGTGGATTGATCGCGGCCTGGTGCTTCTTTCAGTGATGGGAATGAGCGTCAGTTCGCTGGTGTACATCATGCTCGCCCAGTACTGGCTGGCGAGCCAGTGGCGACTTTTTCCAGTCTGGGGATTTGAAAGCCCTCGTTATCTGATTCTGCCAGTGCTGGTCGGCGTCATCGCCGGGGTCGGAGCCGAAGTGCGGTTTTACCGCACCGTGGTGCTGGATGAGATGTATCAGGAATACGTCCGCACCGCCCGTGCCAAGGGCGTGTCGTCGCGCGCGATTCTGTTCCGTCACGTCCTGCGCAACGCCCTGATCCCGATTCTCACCAACGTCATCATTGCCATCCCCTTTCTCTACACCGGTGCATTGCTCTTGGAGAATTTCTTCGGCATTCCCGGACTCGGACGCCTCACTGTGATGGCCCTGTTCAATTTTGACGACGACGTCGTTTTCGCCACCACCTTCATCGGTTCTATTCTGTTCGTACTGTTCAATGCCCTGACTGACATCGCCTATACGTGGGCCGACCCGAGGATTCGAATCAAATGAGCGCCGACGATCTTCCACGTGCGACGTTCGCCGCGGGTCGACCGACCGATGTCATCCCGGCAGCGTCCGAAAGCCTGTGGAGAATGGCCTGGCGACAATTGCGCCAGAATCGACTGGCGATGGTTTGTCTGGTGATCCTCTGCGTTTATACGGGCACGTGGTTTTATGCGGAAGGCGTTTATTGGACGGCCAAGATTCGCGGAGTCATTCCCAACTACAAGATTTCCCATTACGAAATTCGCAACGAGCCGCCGAGTCGGGCGCATTTGCTCGGTACCAATTTCGCCGGACGCGACAATCTCCAGCAGTTGGTGCAAGGCACACGCATTGCCTTCGAAATCGGGCTGCTCACGTCGGTGATCGTGATCCCACTCGGATTCGTTCTCGGCGCGCTGGCCGGCTATTTCGGGCGCAAACTGGATAGCGCCATCGTCTATCTCTATTCGGTAGTGGCTTCCGTCCCCGATATTCTGCTGATCATGTCGATCGCGTACGTGACCCGGTCCGCAGTAGATCGCAGTCCGGCCATGCAGTCTGTAACCCGCTACATCGATAGCGGCCTGCTGGCGATCTGCGTCGGCATGGGTTTCACCGGCTGGGTGGGTCTCTGCCGCATTATCCGCGGCGAGTATCTCAAGCACCGGGAACGGCAGTACGTACTCGCCGCGCGTGCGCTCGGCGCCAGTCATGGATCCATCATGTTCCGGCACATCGCGCCCAACGTGGCGCACTTGATCATCATCAATTTTTCTCTCCGCTTTCCCAATTTGATTCTGGCCGAGGTCGTGCTGAGTTATCTGGGCATCGGCATCGCCAACGAACCCAGTTGGGGCACAATTATCAACGACGCCAAGCAGCGACTCTGGCTCGGCAATTGGTGGGAACTCGGCGGCGCCACCATTGCCATGTTCTTCCTCGTGCTCGCTCTCAACATCTTCGGCGACGCCCTGCGTGATGCGCTCGATCCCAAACTTCGGACCGCGGAGGCGAAGACGGGTTGAGTACTCTCCTCGATGTCCACAATCTGCAGGTCAGCTTTTTCACCGATGAGGGAGAAGTGCACGCGGTGGATGGCGTATCGTTTTCCATCAAAGGCGGCGAGACGCTCGCGTTGGTTGGAGAAAGCGGCTGCGGCAAGAGCGTGACGGCGCTGTCATTGGCCAAACTCGTGGCCATTCCCCCGGGACGATACAAGGGCGGCGAGATTCTATTGGAGAGCGAGGACGTATTGAAAATGGATAAGCACCGCCTCCGGCAGATTCGCGGCGCGAAGATTTCGTACGTGTTCCAAGAACCGGCGACGTCGCTCAACCCTGTGTTCCGTATCGGGTATCAGATCAGGGAAGCGCTCCAGTTACACCGGCCCGAGGCAGCAAATGATGAAGAGGTGGCGCGGCTGCTTGGGCTGGTTCACCTTCCAGATCCCGCGCGACGCATGCAGGATTATCCGCATCAACTCAGCGGTGGCATGCAGCAACGCGTGATGATCGCGATGGCGCTGGCCTGTCAACCCGCGTTGCTGGTCGCCGACGAACCGACCACCGCACTCGATGTCACCATCCAAGCGCAAATCCTCGATCTGCTCAAAGAACTCAAGGCCAAGCTTGGCATGGCGATTCTGTTGATTACCCACAATCTCGGCATCGTCGGCGATCTGGCTGACAAAGTTGCTGTTATGTATGCAGGACGCATCGTCGAGCAGTCGCCGACCCTCAAACTCTTGCGAGAACCGCAGCACCCGTACACGGTGGGGTTACTGTGTTCGATCCCGAAACTCGGGATGCATCAGGAACGGCTGCAGTCGATTCCCGGAAACGTGCCGAATCCGGCTCGTTTGCCAACCGGCTGTAAATTTCATCCGCGCTGCGAACGGGCCCAGGACGATTGCGCTCGCGAGCCGGAGCCCGCGCTGATCGAAACCGACAGCGGCGCGCGACACGTCCGCTGTCCGTATTGGGACAAACCGGAACTGCGAAGGACAATCCCGTGAGCCTTCTCGAAGTCAAGGACCTCAAGACGCACTTCCCGGTTCGGGCGGGTTTGCTGCAACGGCCTATCGGGTGGGTGAAGGCAGTCGATGGCGTGAGTTTTGCAATCAACGAAGGCGAAACGGTGGGATTGGTTGGTGAATCAGGCTGTGGCAAGACGACGCTGGGACGGACCATTTTACGGCTAATTGAGCCAACGGAAGGCGCAATCCAATTCGACGGCCAAAACATCACGAAACTGGAAGGAGCAGAACTGAAATCGTTCCGCCGCCAGGCGCAAATGATTTTTCAGGACCCTTTCGGCTCGCTCAATCCCCGCATGACCATCGGCAATATCGTTGGCGAACCACTCCGCATTCACAAACTATGTGCCAACCGCAATGCCGAACGCGAACGCGTTGTCCAATTGTTGCGCTCGGTCGGTCTTTCGCCCGATCACACGCGGCGTTATCCGCATGAGTTCAGTGGAGGTCAACGACAGCGCATCGGGATCGCCCGGGCGCTCGCAGTCCAGCCGAACTTCCTCATCTGCGACGAGCCGGTCAGCGCGCTGGATGTCAGCGTGCAGGCGCAAATCATCAATTTGCTGCAGGACCTCCAAGAACAATTCAAGCTCACCTACCTTTTTATCGCTCATGATCTGGCAGTGGTCGAACATATCAGCGACCGGATGCTGGTGATGTACTATGGCAAGATTGTCGAGGAGGCCAGCGCCGAACAAATCTACGGCAACCCACAGCACGAATACACCAAGACATTGCTAGCGGCTGTTCCGAAGTTGCCGGCCGGGTTGTAGCAGTTGCGAAGAGCCCCACAACTACAATCGAGCTGCGAGTTCGCGCGCTGTCTCCGCAAGAAGCTTGGGTGCATTGGTCATCGCTTGATCGAGTGGCATCCCTTCTTTCTGCACGGTCAGTACGATGTTGATACCTTCTGCCTTGGGGATGGCTGCGCTGCCCGCAAGCACGGCAACCTTGATTCCATGTTCGCGAGCCAGTTTGGTCACGCCGGCCACGACTTTGCCCCGCAACGATTGTTCGTCGAACCGTCCCTCGCCAGTGATCGCCCAATCCGCGCCATTCAACGCGCTCTCGAGCCCGGCAGCTTCCATCACCGTATCAATGCCCGGCACCAACTTCGCATTCATGAATGCCATCGCGCCAAATGCGAGTCCGCCTGCCGCGCCGGCGCCGGGCACATCCGCCAGGTCCTTGCCGAGTTGGGTTTTCACCAATTCGGCCAGATGACGCAAACCCGCCTCCAGTCGCTCGACCATTTCCGGCGTGGCCCCCTTTTGGGGACCGAACATGCGGGCGGCGCCGTTCTCGCCGTACAGCGGATTATTCACGTCGCACAACACTTCGATTTCCGGCAGCTTCCGGTGCAACGGCGGGGGCTCAATCCGGGCGATTCTGTCAAGCTCACCGCCGCCATGGCCAACTCGCCGGCCATTGGCCGCAAGGAATCGCCACCCCAGTGCTGTCGAGGCGCCGACACCACCATCCACTGTGGCGCTGCCGCCGACACCGAACAGGATCTTGGTGGCCCCGGACTCGATGGCCGCCTGGATCAATTCGCCGGTGCCAAGAGTTGTGGCCCTCAACGGGTCGCGATTCTCAGCGCGCAAAAGAGCCAAACCGCTTGCACTTGCCATTTCAATGACCGCCAGCTTCCGATCAGCCAGCCAGAGATATCTTCCCGTGAATGGTATTGCCTCCAATACGCCCGTTACGCGCCGGTAAATCCATTCGCCGCCGAGAGCGGTGTGAAACACTTCAGCCGTGCCGTCGCCACCATCGGCCATGGGCCTGACAACAACTTCCAATCCAGGGCGGGTTGACTGTAGTGCGTCACGAACGATCTCGCAGGCCCGGAGAGCAGCCAGGCTCCCTTTGAATTTGTCGAGCGCAACGACGATCTTCATTCTCGTCAGTCTACCACGCCGCGTCGGAAAACCAAGAAAGCTTCTGGAAATCGCCCGCTTCTACTTGAGAAAAGGACGAATTTCGTAGCCGCTTCGGGTCAGCCGAATCGTGACCGCCCCGGTCTCGTCGGTCCGGTACAAGGCGATGCCTCTTTCCGCGAGACGCTCTCGCAATCCCGGCTCCGGATAGCGGTTGCTCGGACTGGTGGCCACACTTTGAATAACAACCTCTGGTCGCACCGCGTCCAAAAACTCCGGGGTGCAAGACATCTCATGTCCATGTTGGCCTTTTACGATCACTTGGGCGTGCAGATCCCGGATCTCCTTTAACAACCGCTTTTCGATGGTGTCGCCCACATCGGACATGTGCAATACACGCGTCGCTCCGAATTCGATCGCAAGCACCAGCGCATTGTCTTCGCTGCGGCTGAAAACGGCGTCTGGCGGTGGGTTCAGCACACGCAGGCGTACGCCAGCCGCAAGATTCAAATCGTCTCCCGCCTTCATGACGCGCAGGGGAGCCTGAAGCGCCTGCATGTGCTCTTTCCACTGGGAGTAATACTTCGATCGCGAGGGAATGCCGCTGTAAATTGCCTCCCGCGTCGGAACTTCATTCGCCACGACGCACAAACCGGCTGCGTGTGCCTTGTCGCCTCGCGTCAGCATCGTTGCCGCCAAACGATCCACGCCACGCGCACGCAAGAATGGAACCACGACGTGAGCTCCACTCCAATCGCTGCCCCCATCAATGAGGATATCGCCTCGTTCGCCGGGTGAATCCACAAACACGGCCATGCCATCGCTCAGAGCCAACACGGTGAGATCGACCTTCCGCGCCCGTCCGCCATTCAGAACCAGAGCCACGCCGATACAGGGTATCGCCACCGACACAGCCAACCGACGGCGTCGAGGCGAAAACCAACTGCTCAACAGTAATGCGCCACAGGCGTAATATGCCAACACCCACCACCAGGGCGGAGCCTGCATGAATTGATGGCCGAATGACCAATGCCCCAAAGCTTGTACTCCCCGGAGCATCGTGCCGATCAGGAAGAGATTCGCGTTGTTCAGTGTCAGCGTGAGCCAGGGCCAAACGAAAAAGGCCAGTAACGACGTGATACCAATGGCGATAATGACGCCGAGCAATGGAATGACGAACAGGTTGGCTCCGATGCTAACTGGTGTGAATAGATGGAAATAGGCCGCCATGAGAGGCAACAGTCCAAGCCAGGCCGCCAAGGACGCGCTCACCAGGCGGATGAACCAAATCAGCGCCGGATCGATCCCAAGCCGCCACCGCGGCACGAAATCCCGCGGTAACAACGCATCCGGCGCCAACAAATTCCGCAAGGTTTTCTCGAATCGGGGCGACAACATGAGCAACGCCAAAACAGCCATGAACGACAAGATGAAACCGCCATCGAACAGTTGTGTGGGATCCCAAATGAGAAGAACCAGAGCGGCTCCGGCCAGCGTATTGAGGGGATCTGCCGGACGCACCAACATCCACGCGATCAACCAGGCACAGGCCATGACCAATGCTCGTACCGCGCCGGGCCGGGCCCCGGTTGCGAAGACGTATAAAACCAGCAGTGGTATCGCCACGAATCCGCACCAGCGCCGAGGAACTCGGAGCAGGTGAAGCGCAATCAGTACCACACCGGTAACCAAGCCGACGTGCAGACCGGAAATGGCGAAGACGTGAAACACGCCAGTGTGTTGGAAATCAGCATAAGTGTCCGGTGGAATCTCGGCACGTTCGCCAAGGACCATGCCGGCCAATACGCCGCCCAGTTTGGGTTCATCTTCAAGCCCCAGTTGCAGAGCGCGTTCCAATTGCTCCCGCAAGCCGAGCGAAATGCGGATTATGGGATTGGCCTGGTGGTGCGCTTCGACTTCAATCGAATCGCTCTTTCGAATGGTCGCAGTAAAACGAATGCCGCGTCGTTGCAGCCACGCACGCCAATCGAATGAACCAGGATTGCGCAGCGGTTGGGGCACCCGCAAGATCGCCGTGAACGCGACCAAGTCCCCATAGCGGATCGCTTCGGGCTTACGCGCGTCGCTGACGAACACAAGAATCCGGCCGGTGGCGGGCTGCCATTCTCCGTCATGTTGCAGCGCCCGCAAATCCAGTTCGAACTGTTGCCGTCCCCCACCGCTCGCCGGTTTGGTGCGATAGCCGGTGTCGCTCACGATCGTGCCCCGCAAGGATATATTCTGATCGCGCGGCTCGACGAGCCGGGTAATATCAATCGGTGATGAAATCGTCGTCGCCTGACGATCAGCAAAGATGCCCGCCGCGCAAACTGCGGCCAGTAGGGCAGAGATGCCGAAGCGCGTTTTGTTCAAGAATACGAAGACGACCAGCAAACCCGCCACCCAATAGAATACTGTTGCGGCCGGCCAATCAGTCAGCGATCCGATCCCAATCCCCAGGGCATAGCCCAAGACCAGCCCGGTGAGTGGACGCTTCATATTCTCAAGGCAAAATGGCTACCTACTTTCAAGGCATGGCGAATGGCACCAGTAATGAATCGCTTGGCGCGAAGGATCGATTCGACAAGATCGTGACCGAGCGCTAGGTTGGCCGCGATCGCCGCGGAATACGTACAACCGGTCCCGTGCGTCCTGACGTTGGGCACCACGCCGGCGCGAAACTCATGAAACTCGCGCCCATCGAAAAGAACATCCACTGCATATTTGGACCTTGACAGATGTCCGCCTTTCACGAGGAACGGAACGTCATAATAGTCGGCAAGTGCGCGGGCGGCTTCCCGAACGTTGGAGGGCATGCGGATCGATTGTCGCCAAAGCACTTCCGCCTCGGCGAGATTGGGTGTGACGACGGCCGCCAACGGGAAGAGATTTTTCTCCAGCGCCACGATTGCATTTTTCTTGAGTAACACAGCACCGCTGCTGGCCACCATCACCGGATCGACAACCAGCTTGCGGAATTTCCGCCGTGCGAATCCATCCGCCACGGCTTCGACAATCCCCGCGGCGTAAAGCATGCCGGTCTTCGCGCCACCAACGGGGAAGGCTTCAAATACGCGATCGATTTGCTCGGCAACAAAACCGGGCGGGAGTGCTTGCACACCGCTGACGCGCCGCGGGTTCTGCGCCGTAAGACAGGTAATTGCGCTTGTCCCGAACACGCCGAGTGCGTGGAAGGTTTTCAAATCAGCTTGGATTCCCGCACCGCCGCCGCTGTCCGAACCTGCTACCGTCAGAACTATTGCTGCCGGGCGCCTCACCATGGATTAGCCTCCGTCTGCACTTTAATGTCTGCGTGTCTCGAATTGCAAGCTATCGCGAGGTTACGAAAGTTCCCATGCAATTTGGCATTCCCATCGCACTGGACCTGCTTCCGCCGAGACGAACAGTGAACGTAAACCCACCAGTACACCGGGCGCCGCATCGCTCTTTTCCGCAGGCGAAGAAGTCCCCGGTCGACTCCGGAGAGCCCGCAACAGCATGCGGACCCAGATCATAATCGCGCCAGCACACTGCGGTTGACTTCGGCGGCCTTCTCCGCCCCGCAGAGGATCTCGACGAGCTTGAAGGCGAATTCCATGGCGGTACCGGCCGACTGGCTGGTAACAATCGGCCCGTCGACCACCACGCGCTCGTCCGAAATCTGCTTGGCGGCGGCTCGAACTTCTGCACGTACACTGGGGTGGCATGTGGCTGAGCGACCGTTCAAGATGCCGTAGGCCGACAGGACGGTTGGAGCGGCGCAGATGGCAGCAATCCGACGGTTTTTGGCCTGCAGTGTGTGAACGATCGCCCGAATACGCGGATCGCTGCGGAGATGCGTCGCGCCGGGCTGCCCCCCAGGCAAAACGATCATCTCAAAATCATCGGCATTCACGTCGTCCAAAGTGCAATCGGGAACATGCTTCGTTTTGCGCGAAGCCTCGATGGGGCCGGGTTGTGTGCCGGCCACCACGACGTCAAGACCGGCGCGACGCAAAATATCGATCACGGTGATCGCTTCGATTTCCTCAAAGCCCGGCGCCAAAGGAACAAGGATTTTGCGTATGGCTTCTCGCCTCACTTTGCAGAATCGGTTGCGTCCGTCGATTTGGCTCCGGCTGGCGCCGGCTTTCCGTACGCTTTGGCCCGCCGGACGATAGCCCGTCCCTCGCCATCTGTGTCGAACCGCAGGGCAACGATCTCCCCAATCACCAGTTTATCAGGAGTGATCTTTTCTTTGTTGCGGAAAAAATACGTGTGCTCGGTGTAGATGAAGGTACGCGTTCCATCTTCCGTTCTGACTTTCAGGATTCGGCGCAAAAGATCATTCGATAATAGCGTGCCTTTCGCAAACGGGAATTGTGCCCGCGGCGGTTCCGCCGGGGTACCCGTCGTCTCGTTGGTGGATGTCCCAGCGGCGACCGTCTCCTCCGCCTGTGCGTCAGAAATCAAAAGAAGTCCGGCCAAAATGATCGTCAAGCCGACCGTCATCCATCGGCTCCAAGGGCAAGCTCTTTCGATCAGCGCCTCGAAGCGCATCCTACTTTGGCTTGAGGCCGGGTGGAGACGGGTTGGCACTGGATTCCTTTACGGGCGTCGTGACCTGTCGAAGATCCGGGCGCGGTGGAGCCGGGCTCTTGACAGTTGTCGGCGGCGCCACCATTTGTGGAATCTGCCGCAGGACCGCATCGCCCGTCTTGGCATCGATTTCGAAAACGAGGGTGGTATTGCCCAGTTGGATTTTGTCGCCCGTGGCCAGGGTACACTCAAACACACGGGCGCCATTGCGATAAGTACCATTGGTGGACCCCAAATCCTTCAGGGTGAATTGATTGTTCGTGCAACTGATATGGCAGTGGACGCGCGAGATGAACGCGTCGCGCACCGTGATCTCTGATTCCGGCAGACGACCGAGGATCAACGGTTTGGTCCCGAATTCAATGGATTTTTCGGTCCCATCGGGGCGTCTATGAATCAGCAAGGGCATGGTCGGATAATCGTTCGCGGATTTCCTCTCGCTGGCGGTGATATTCAACATCAGCCAATACGGGCGTCAAGTCTCCAGTGGTGATCTCCTGCTCGAGTTCGACCCAGCTTTTACAACCGCCGAACGAGGCAAGCAGTGGCAGGCGCACCGGTGATTCACGTTGATACACCCGCACCAGCAGTACATACAGACCCGGCGCGCGGCCAAATCGAAATCGATCATGGAGAACCTGTTCGTTCCAAATGTGTCGGCCTTGCAGGCGCGAAATCGCGGCAGGATCCCTAACTCTCAGCACCGAATCGGCTACGGCGTAATATTGAATGTCTACCTGATCTTTGACCAACGTCGCTGCCAGAGCATCCAATCTGGGACGTTTGGAAGGAATGATCGAGCGTTCCGCTTCGTGATACTGCGTGGGGAACAGCCAGAACTCGCGATGTTCAACCTGGAATTGCCCGCGTTCTTCGCGAATGCCCCCTTTGCGCAGGATTATAATCTGTTCGCCACGAGCCAATGCGTCCACCACGACAGCCCACTCTTTGAAGGCGATTTTCGATTCAGGCAGCATAGCCAACTTATAATTAACGTACCGGCAGAAGACTGTCCACCTGCAAATCCCCATCCTATCATCAACTCGCTTGTGCCCGGCGTGTATTTTGGCTATAAGAAATCAGGGCCGCAGTTTTCGTTATGAAATATCGCAACTTAAAAGGTACGAGTCTGCAGATCTCTGAGGTCGGCTTTGGCGTATGGACCGTGGGCACGAAAATGTGGGGAGTGCCTGAGGAAGACTACGAGACGGGCATCCACCTGCTTCGACAGACTCGCGAACTGGGAATCAATTTCTTCGACACCGCGGACGTCTATGGTGACGGAAAGGGCGAGGTCCTGCTCGCCCGGGCTTTCGAGAATTGCCGCGACGAGATCGTCATCGCCACAAAGGTTGGCTATGACTTTTACAATCATCCCGGTGTGCAGCCCGGTCAGCGCGAACGACCCCACAACTGGTCATCCTCGTTTATCCGCCAAGCCTGTGAGAAAAGCTTGGAGCGATTAAAAACGGATCGGATCGAGTTCTATCAACTTCACAATCCGCGCATCGACGCCATTCACAATGACGAATTATTCGACACGTTGCACCGTTTGCGTGCCGAAGGAAAGATCCTGGCTTTCGGCGTCGCTCTGGGCCCGGCCATCGACCGCCGCCAAATTGCCGAAGCCATTGCGGCCCTGCGAGAACGCGGCGCCCACATCCAGATCATCTACAATTTGTTCGAGCAGATGCTTGGCGAAGCGGTATTCCCTGTGGCTCGCGAGTGTGACCTGTGCGTGTTCACCCGCGTTCCGCATTGCTCTGGATTATTGGAAGGGCAGTTCAGCGAGAACACAACCTTCGGCCGGGATGACCATCGCCGTTTTCGCGTCGCCGACGACGAAAAACGCAAGGCCTGGCTGGTCGATGGTTTGAAGAAAGTGGAACAGATCTCGTTCCTCATGAAGGAAACCGGCCGCACGCTATCCCAAGCCGCGATTCAGTTCATTCTGGCAGAACCATGTATCGGCTCGGTGCTGCCGAACATTTACAATGCAGAACAGCTCCATGAATTCGCTGCGGCTGCCGAAACGCCCGTGCTAACCCGGCAAGAACTGAGGACGCTGGCCGAGTTACATGCGAACAACTACGGTCTGGCGCCCGCCGCTTAGATTGCCGGAGAGCATAGAAAACTGTAGCCGTAGTCTGGTCGGCGGGGAAAGGCGGACCCGCAAAAATGTGGTTGGGAAAAGCTGCTTACGTGCTCTTAGCCGGCGCTGCCTCAGAAGGGGCAGCCTCAGACTTGGGCGGCTTCGCGGCGGATGGTTTTTGGCGTTGCTTCACCCGCTTCAAATAGCGCATCCGACGACGACGTTTTTGGGCTTTGTTGTATTGCTGGCTCATGCGATTTCTTTCTTCGGTTTCTTGAGAAAATTCTCGATCTGTTTCTCCGCGTTCTTCACAATGGGATCGCCGTGGGCGAACGTGATCGCAGTGAAGTTGTATTTCAGCAATTTGGGCAGCGATTTTAGCGCTTCCTTGCGATCTTCGATATACGGCTCGGGCAACAAGGTGAGCCCTTTGCCTCGCGAATTCAACAGGATATCGCCAATCATCATGATGCCGCCGCTGATCTTCGCATAGTACGCCGTCTCGCTGGTGGAACTGCCGGACAGATGAATTGCCTTCACACCACCCGGCAGGCGTTCCCCATCCAGGATCAGCACGTCGATATTGGTGTCGCATTCAGCCTTGGCCTTTTCGTGGGCATAGATTTGAATCTCGTAGTGCCTGCGGAACCATTCGGCATCGCGATCGTGATGTGCGTTCGTGAGGAAGATCCCAGTGAACTCGCCGAGGCCCTCCAACTCTTTCAAAACAGTCGGTTCGGGTTGCAGCGGATCGATGAGCACGACGCCGTCAGCAGTCTTGAGCGCATAGCTGTTGAAGTCGATTTTCCATTGCATGTGAAAACTTGACCAACAGTAAAGCTTCTTGACGACTTCCTTCAGTTCGGTTGCCGGCTTCAGATCCATAGAATGCTCCCGCAAAAACCCGTCTCTGGCTGCGCGGAACCATCACGCGGTTCCATAGTGGCGCCGAGTTTACCCCGGCGCGCCTGTAGAGGCAAGCCCTTCGATGCCGACCCTGCTTGGTGCCCCGCTATCTCAGCCGGGTTCTTTCCTGCCGTGTCGCTGTTTGAATCGTGGAGTTGGAGAACTGTTTTGCAGTCAGGTGGGCGGTCCATCGCCTCTCTTATGGCGACGCGTTTGTCGGCCTTATCCCGGTCGTGAGTTTGGTGGCTTCTTCGTGCTCTGAGCGGCGTGGATTTCCCAAGCCATCGAATGCGTAATTTTTGTCTGCCGCCGAGTCGCGGCGGCGGAAAACAAGCAAATGATATGGCGCGCGAGTCAATGATGGACTTTGCGTCACGCCGCCCGACACGCCATCAATTTCATCGACTTGATCGAAATGCTTCGCCACGGCTGCCCATACCGGTTCCAAGCTGGGCCGACGAAAGTCGGGATGCAAAACCACCCACTCGAACTCCGAGACCGCCGCCTCATCCCACTGGCGGTCAAGCAAGTCGGCGACCCAACCCCCTTGGGTAAGCACTCGGAGTTGCCATCTGTGTCGGCGGCCTGCCAGCCAGACCGTCCCTTGCCCAAGAACGCGTGCGCCCGGAGGGATACGTGCGGAAAGCTTCTGCTCGACGACCGCGTAATCTCGGGCCGCCCATTGCGTCCCCATCATCCAATATCGAACAACCATCAAGCCCAGCCCGTTCACCAGCACCAAGCCGACAGCCGCTATTACGCTCCAGCGTGCCAACTTGTGC
The DNA here is from genome assembly GCA_035516795.1 of Verrucomicrobiia bacterium. GTDB lineage: Bacteria > Verrucomicrobiota > Verrucomicrobiia > Palsa-1439 > Palsa-1439 > DATJBF01. The sequence goes on along the minus strand of DATIZX010000110.1, from coordinate 22,159 downwards.
GTCTGCAATTTCGGCTGGCGGCAAATGGCTTGCAGGAGCACGGCGGCGACGACGGCGATGCAGGGCTCCGTGTACACCAGCAAAGCTTCTTCCTTCGTTCGGGCAAACGCGAAGCAGACGAATTGCACAAGCCACACGATCAAGCATCCTCTGACCACACGATTCTGCTTCCACAGGTGGCGGAATCCAAGAAGCAGCGAGACCGTGAGCAAGACGATCCAGGCTGGCCCCAACTTGTAGCCTCGACAATAACGTTGAAGGATCTCGTCTCGTAAGGCAATCAGCGGATTCCCGCCGAGTACGCTGTTCATGCTCGCCCACGGGATGAATTGTTCTCGAAATGCCGGCCAATGGCTGACACCGATCAAAAACCACGGCACCACCGGCAAGATCGCGCCGCTGATGAACAAAGCCGTTCTTTCCACTCGCGGGCCGCGCGGCTCATCCAGCCACAACAAAATCACGCACCCGAGAGCGACAGGCAAAACGTTGGGATGCATCATGACGCCCATTCCAATCAGGACACCGGCAAGGACCGGCTTGGCTCGCGCGCGTGGTTCAGAGGCGTGGCGCGATGACAGCACGACCCACAGACACGCTAGCGCTAGAAAAATGGCCGCCGTATCAGGACGGCCGGTTCGAGTGGCTTGGATGAAGGAAGGGGCGACGGCGAGAACACTCGCGCCGGCCGCGGCTGTCCACCACTCGCAGCCGGCGAGCCGGGCCATTCGCATGACAAGCACAAGGCAGAAGAGAGCACAAACAAGCGCCGGCAACCGTGTCTGCCAAAAGCCGAGCCCCCAGACCTTATACACGCCGCTCAGAACCAGTGGGTAACCCGGGACGTTGATATAGAACGCCTCGTTGAAGCCGCGGCTGCTTCCCCAAATGGGTATCGCCAACCGACCCGTCGTGAGCAAATTGACCGCCGCCTCTGCGTACTGAACCTCGTCTCCTCCGAAAGCTGGCAACCGCGTCAACCCTGGAAGTTGAAGGAATAAAAAAACGGTCACCACCGCGGCAACCCAGGCGAAGCCCGATCCTGTACCGGGTCTCGCACGCGGAAAAGATTCAGGCACTTCCGCGCGAATTGCCTTCGGGATTAATCTCTCGCCGTCGAACTGTTCTTGCCATGACGTACGGTCCATGTGAAACGTCTCGCCTATGTCTGGGTTTTTGCCGCTTTGCCGCGCACGGCCGATTCCGCAGCCGCTTCCCGCCGTTGGGAAATCACGCCGACGACGGCGCCGAAATTACCCCGACGCGCCCGCAGAGGCAAGCCTTTCAGTACGCTAATCCGCGTCCCGCGCTGCCTCAGGAATGTCTTTAATCGCCACGCCGTTGCTTAATCGCGCGGAGTTGGAGAGCTGTCTAACAATCTCGCGGCAGGATTCGACCTTGTTCTCAATCGATCGCGCCAACAAGTTTTCAAGACCGGGCATGGCGACGCTCCATCGCCTTGCGCAACGTGACGGCGAGATTCAGTGCCCGACTATGAGAAGCGCAGACTTGCTAGGGACGAAATGAAAGCGCCGTATCGAAACTGATTGGTATCGTATCCAAACAAGAAAGTATACCAGTTGCCGGGTAGCCGTCCGGGATACGGTTTGATTTCCGGCGTGTGGTGACGAACGACATCTGCAATGAAATTCGAAAACTCCTTCGCCAACTTGTCGCCAGCTATGTACGACTCCATCTCTAGAATTGAAAGAATATCCTCGATGTTGTGAAGATTGCAACGCATGTACAGCTTTGATCGGCTAAGCCGGTCAACTTGCTTGTACACGTCTTCAAAGTAAGCGTATTTCTTTGGGTCCAGAACGAACATGTCTTTAGACTTGGACATGAAATCGTTCATCAGCGGCAGGCCCAGCGGTGCGGAGAATCCGGCCCCTAAAATATAGAGCACGTTCTTCATCGTTCGAAACGATTCTCTATTGGTTCAGTCAAGGCAAAGACGATTTTAGCGAACAAGCTTTTACGTTACAATGCTGAACGGGAGTGCCAGTCGTGGGCGAAATGCCAACTCCAAAAACGAAAACGACAGAGACCCTCTCGACAAGCTCAGGGTGACAACATTCTGGCTTCTGAATTCTGACTACTTCTTTTCCGCTTCCGCACCCTCCGCCGCCTCTTCCTGCTGTTCGGAGATGACGCGGGCGATGGCGACGAGTTTGTCGCCTTTGGCGAGGTCGATCAGCTTGACGCCTTGTGTGTTGCGGCCAGCCACACGGATGTCTTTGCAGGGACAGCGGACAGTCTGACCTTGGGAGGTTGTGAGCATGATTTCGTCGGTGTCGGTCACACTGAGCGCGCCGACAACCGAGCCGACTTTGTCGGTGGTCTTCATGGTGATGATGCCTTTGCCTCCGCGGGATTGGACGCGATACTCGTCGAACGGCGTGCGTTTGCCGATGCCATGTTCGCCCGCGACCAGCAGTGTGGCGTTGGGATCGACAATCTCGATGCCGACGACGTAGTCGCCTTTGTCGGGTCGGATACCCCAGACGCCGACTGCGCCACGTCCCATATCGCGCGCATCGTCTTCGTGGAACCGGATGCTCATGCCGTCCTTGGTGACCAATACGACTTCGTTGTTGCCGTTGGTGAGTTTGACGCCGATCAAGCGGTCGCCCTTTTCAACGGTGACTCCGATGATTCCACCTTTGCGAACATTTTGATAGGCGCTGAGGACTGTCTTCTTGACGATGCCGGCGCGCGTGGCAAACAGAAGATAGTTCTTATCGGAGAATTCCTTGATCCGTAGAAGCGCGGCGACTTTTTCCTCGGGACGAAGCTGGAGGAAATTGGCGATGCTCTTGCCCTTGGCGGCGCGGCCCATTTCGGGAAGTTCATATACCTTCTCGACGTACACGCGGCCTTCCTCGGTGAAGAACATGATGAAATCGTGCGTCGAGCACGTGAAGAGATGTTCGATGAAATCCTCTTCGCGTTGTTCCATGCCAATGACGCCCTTGCCGCCGCGGCGTTGCGAGCGGTAGGCGCTGACGGCAGTGCGTTTGAGGTAGCCCTGGTGCGAGATGGTGACGATGCAGGCTTCGTTGGCGATGAGGTCTTCGATGTTGATCTCGCCTTCATCGGCTACGATATCGGTCCGGCGCGGGTCGCCATACTTCTCTTTGACCTCAACCAACTCGGTCTTCACGACGCCCATCAACTTTTTCTCACTGGCGAGCAGGCTTTTCAGGTACTCGATGCGTTTGATCAGCTCGAGATATTCCTCCTCGATCTTGTCGCGTTCGAGGCCGGTCAGTTGATAGAGACGCAGGTCGAGAATGGCGTTGCATTGAATTTCCGAGAGATGGAATTTGTCCATCAACTTCTTCTTCGCATCCTCACGGTCGTCGGCGCCCTTGATGATCTTGATGACGGCATCGATGTTGTCCAACGCGATGCGGAAGCCTTCGAGGATGTGGGCGCGTTCCTCGGCCTTTTGCAATTCAAACTTCGTGCGGCGGGTGATGACTTCTTTGCGGTGTGCGATATAGCACTCCATCATCTGCTTGATGTTCATCGTGCGTGGTCGACCGTGGTCGATCGCCAGCATGATGACGCCAAATGAGTCCTCCAGTTGCGTGTGCTTGTAGAGATTGTTGATCACGACTTTCGGGAGCGCGTCGCGCTTCAATTCAATGACCACGCGCATGCCTTCTTTGTTGGACTCATCGCGGATATCGGCAATCCCGTCGAGTTTCTTGTCGTTGACGAGTTGGGCAATGCGTTCGATGAGGGAGGCTTTGTTAACGTTGTAGGGAATCTCGGAAATGATGAGACGTTCCTTGCCCCCTTTGACTTCCTCGACGCCAATCCGGCCACGAATCTTGAGGCTGCCGCGGCCGGTAAGGAGATAATCCTTGATGCCTTGTCGCCCACAAATCAAGCCGCCCGTCGGGAAATCCGCGCCCTTGATGAATTTCGCAACCTTCTCGACCTCGAGTTCAGGTTCCTCGATCAGCGCGCAACACGCGTCGATAACCTCACTCAAGTTATGAGGCGGAATGTTGGTTGCCATGCCGACCGCGATGCCAGTACTGCCATTGATGAGCAAGTTGGGGATGCGCGCCGGCAAAACCACCGGTTCCCTTTCCTTCTCATCGAAGTTCGGTTGAAAATCGACCGTGTCCTTGTCGAGGTCGGCGAGCAATTCCTCGGCGATCTCTTCCAATCGGCATTCGGTATATCGATACGCAGCGGCCGGATCGCCGTCGATGGAGCCGAAATTGCCCTGGCCGTCGATGAGCGGATAGCGCATCGCGAAATCCTGGGCCATGCGGACCAGCGTATCGTAAACGCTGGCATCACCGTGCGGATGGTATTTGCCGAGGACTTCGCCGACCACCTTGGCGCATTTGGTATACGAGCGGTTATGCAACAGCCCCAACTCGCGCATCGCGTACAGGACACGGCGGTTCGACGGCTTCAATCCGTCGCGCGCATCGGGCAGGGCGCGCCCGACGATGACCGACATCGAATAGTCGATGTAAGCCTGCTGCATCTGCTCGCTGATGTTGACCGGTGTGACCTTTTCATTTTGTGCGTACATGGATTTATGTCCCCTTTTTCAAATCGTCTGCATCCAACAAATCCTGCGGGCGTCCCGTCGCCAACTTGGTCTTCAGCAACTCGGCGCGTCCAATGATTCCAATGGGAATGTCGCCGTAAGTGCTCTGGGCCCGATTGGCCCACGCGACATCGAACTCCACACCCGGAGTTCCCATCATAATGTCGATCCGGTTTGGCTCGACTCCAATCTGATACACCATCTGGCGATCAGTGAAGCTTTCCTCTGTCACGCCCTTCAGCGGCGCGCCAAATTTCTGTAACGCTTCCCAGACTTTGGCGGCATTTCCCTTTGTCGGATTCACCCACATATCCAAATCCTTCGTAAACCGGGGCCGCGTATGAAACACCACGGCGTGCGCTCCGATTACCAGATACTCAACGTGGCAATCGTTGAATATTCTGAATAGATCTTTGAAGTCTGGGTTGATTGCCATCGCCCCCTCGAAATGCGTCCACCTCGGCCACCATCTCCCAAGCCGCAGCGAAACGACCTTCCGCGCCTACGGAACGCCAGAATTCCCAGTCCATCTGATCCGCCTCTGCGGAGCCGAGACGCAGGAGTTTCGCCGTAATCTTGCGCTTTCCAATCATGCTTTTCCCAAGAACAGTTTCGTTGTCGTCAGAAAATTCTCTGCCTCTTCCAATAGTTGCTTCATTCGATCGCAATCGGGCGGGGCGTGCGCGCCGAAATCCGTATCTTGGTGCAACTGGGTAGCGACTGCGAAGAGCTCCCCAATTTCCCGCGGCACCAGCCCGGTTTTCACGAATTCGCGGTGGAATTTCGCCGCGACATCGCCATCGGGCGACGGCCCAAATTCCTTGGTCGCCAAGAGCGCGCACACGCAATAAAACATGGTGAAATAAATCCGGTCCATGGCCCCGCGGCACAAGCCTCTGTCAATCAAGGTGCGCGCCTCCAGCAAACTCTCCTCGGCCTGAACGAGCCGCAGATCGATCAAATCCTGAGTCTCGGTGGTCACGGCGTTTAGACGTCGAGATTGCGAACGTTCAGGGCGTTCTCTTCGATGAACTGGCGGCGCGGCGCCACCTCGTCCCCCATGAGAATCGTAAACATTTCGTCGGCCTTGGCGGCGTCTTCCAAGACAACCTTGAGCATCTTGCGCCGATCGGGATCCATCGTCGTCTCCCAAAGTTGCTCGGGATTCATTTCACCCAGGCCCTTGTAGCGTTGGATGACCAGACCGCGTTTGCCGGTTTCTTTGATCTGCTCCAAAATCTGCGGGATCGAATGGATGGGCGTGCGTTGTTCCTCGGCTTTCGCTTTGGCCTTCGGCTTGGCTTTCTCGCTCTTGTCGGCCGTCTCGCCAGGCACCGAAGCATCCTTGGCGGCCTCAACGGCGCCGCCTTCGACCAGTTCAAACAAAGGCTTCTCCTGCGTTGAATAGTGGTCGATGCTGAAACCTTTCCGCTCCAAGGTTTCGATGACGGATTGAATACTATTGGACTCGTTCAGATCGAGGGGCTTGGCGACTACTGCCTTACCGTTCTCGCCGTTCTTCGGTTCGGGCGCGACCTCTTCGTCCGGGCTGATGTCGTACTTGTCGCAGAGTTTGGCCCATTCCTTGTCCGTGCGCGCGAACTCGAATCGGACGACGCCATCTTCCTTGAGGCGCATCGCGTACGAGGGGAACTCGCCAGACTTTTCGTCGCGGGCGGCGAGGTAGTCCTCGAACTTGATGGCGCGCCGCTCAATGGTGTCGGCCAGTTTCTCCAGCTCGCGGAGTGATTCCAGGACCGAGATCAGTTGCTGGCCGGTAAACTCCTTCTTATCTTTCAGGCGCAGCAGCCGGGCGTCTTCCGACCCCAGCTCGATCAGGATGCGGCTCATCTGGTCGTCGTTTTCGATGTATTCCTCACGCTTCTTGCGCTTCACCCTGTAAAGCGGGGGCTGCGCAATGTACACGTAACCGCCATTGATGAGCTCCGGCATCTGACGGTAGAAAAACGTGAGCAGTAGCGTGCGGATGTGCGAGCCGTCCACATCGGCGTCGGTCATGATCACTATGCGATGATAGCGGAGACGGTTGATGTCGAAGGCGCCTTCGCCTTCGGCATTGCCGAAACCGGTGCCAATAGCTGTGATCATCGTGCGGATTTCCAGATTATTCAGAATCTGATCGAGGCGCGCCTTCTCAACGTTGAGCAACTTGCCGCGGATCGGGAGCACCGCCTGAAACTGACGGTTCCGGCCCTGTTTGGCAGAGCCGCCGGCGCTGTCACCCTCAACGATAAACAACTCGCAGTCCTCCGGGCTCTTTTCCGAGCAATCGGCCAGTTTACCGGGTAATCCGCCGCCGGTCAGAGCGCCTTTGCGCACAGCCTCACGGGCCTTGCGCGCGGCTTCGCGAGCGCGCGCCGCCGTGAGCGACTTGTCCACAATGCGGCGGGCAATCGGCGGATTCTGCTCCATGAAGGTCATCAAACCTTCGTACACGATTGAGGAGACGATGCCGTCAACTTCACCATTGCCGAGCTTGGTCTTCGTCTGTCCCTCGAACTGCGGGTTGGGAACCTTGACGCTGATCACTGCCGTCAGGCCTTCCCGCAGGTCGTCGCCGGAGAGATTGGGGTCCTTTTCTTTGAACAGATTGTTCGACTTGGCGTACTGGTTGATCGCCTTGGTCAGGGCCGAGCGGAACCCGCTGAGGTGCGTGCCGCCCTCAATCGTGTTGATATTGTTGGCGTAACTGTAAACCGATTCGTTGTAACCTTCGTTGTACTGCAGCGCGACTTCAGCCGCGATCCCATCCTTTTCCTTGGAAACGTAAATCACCTTCGGATGCAGCGGTTCCTTGGCGCGGTTGATATGTTTGATGAACTCCTCAATGCCGCCATTGAACTTGAAGATCTCCTGTTTGTTGGTCCGCTCATCTTTTAGGGAAATCTCGAGCCCGCGGTTCAGGAAGGCCAGTTCGCGCAACCGGTTGGCCAGGATGTCGTACTTATATTCAATGACCGGGAAAATCTCACCGTCGGCTTTGAACGTAATCTTTGTCCCCGTGCCCTTGGCCTTGCCAATCACTTCAAGTTTCGATGCCGTCTTGCCACGCTTGAAGCGCATGTGATGGACCTTGCCATCACGCTTGACCTCCACTTCGAGCCATTCGCTCAAGGCGTTGACACACGTCACGCCGACGCCGTGCAAACCGCCCGAAACGGTGTACGATTTCTTGTCGAACTTGCCGCCCGCGTGCAGAATGGTCAGGACAACTTCGACCGCCGGCTTCTTTTCGGTCTTATGCATGTCGACCGGTATGCCGCGGCCATCGTCGATCACTGTGATGGAATTATCGACGTGAATGGCGACCTCGATCTTCTTACAAAACCCCGCCAGGGCCTCGTCGATCGAATTGTCAACGACCTCATAAACCAGATGGTGAAGACCACGCTCGCCCGTGTCGCCGATATACATGGCGGGGCGTTTGCGCACGGCCTCCACGCCTTCAAGTTTCTGAATCTTGTCGGCCATATACTCGCTGGAACCGAGGGCTTCCACGGTTGAGCGAGCGTTGCTTTTTGTTGGCGATTTTTCCACAGTACGTGCCTTTTCCAAAACCTTATTGGACATTCAACCCCTCCTCCTTCGACGTGCCAAATAGTACCTGAAGCCAATGAATTCTGCAACCATAAATTAAGCTATTTTTCGCCGATATAAAGTTCGTTGCGCGTGAAAGTTCCAGAAGATTTTACTTCACCAAAACTCGATGATTGACAGAGGGCAAACCGCTGCTAAAATAAAGCAACATGCTTAAGATGGTTATGATTGAATGAAAGCCTCGGTCAAGAGTGATTACGCCTGTCGTGCCGTCGAGGCGTTGGCGCTTCATTATCCGAGCACGCGCCCGCTGCGGATCGAGGAGATTGCCGAGAGAGAATCGATCCCAGCGAACTATCTCGTGCAGATTTTGATCGAGCTGAAAAGCAAGGGCTTGATTCAAAGCCGGCGGGGCAAAGAAGGAGGCTACAACCTGGCGAAGACGCCACGCGAAATCACGGTCGGAGATGTTCTGCGAGCCATCCAGGGCGATATTCTTGAGATGCCTCTGCTGGGGGAATCACGGTGCCCCGAGGAAATCAAACGCGCGTGGCGACGGATCAAGGTTGCAGCGGAAGGTGCGGCCGACGAGATTACGTTCGAGGCGATTTGCGCGGAGGCCAGCAGCAAGACGCAGATGTACTACATTTAAGAATTTGACACGTTTTGGTTCTTTGATATAGTCGCGACGTCCTCGAAGCAGTTCGAGGTAAACTCATCAAGAGCGGCCGAGGGACTGGCCCGGTGAAGCCGCGGCAACCGTTTCCCGAGAATCTCGGGGAAGTCTAGGTGCCAATTCCAGCTCCGAGACAGTCTCGGGGGAAGATGAGGGAGTAAGTGGCCGGTCGTTTAACTCTCCCTGCATCCTCCCTGCTGGTGGTCTCTCTTGGTGGAGAAAGAGAGTCGCAGATGAAAGCAAGGCATGGATTCTTCACCAGTTTGAAATGTCGCGAATGTGGACGCCATTACCCCAGCGAGCCGCTCCACGTTTGTGAGTTCTGTTTTGGTCCGCTGGAAGTCGATTACGATTACGATCTGATCGGCAGCGTCCTCAACCGTGACACCATCCAGTCACGGCCCAAATCCATGTGGCGCTATCGGGAGCTTCTGCCCACGGAAGGAGAGCCAACCGTCGGCCTCCAGGTCGGGTTCACCCCACTCGTAAGGGCGGATCGATTGGCCAAGCGGCTTGGTCTACGCGAGGTCTGGGTGAAAAACGACACGGTGAATTATCCGACGCTGTCCTTCAAGGATCGCGTGGTCAGCGTCGCGCTTTCGCGGGCGCGCGAATTGGGGTTCGAGATTGTCGCCTGCGCTTCGACCGGGAACCTGGCGAACTCGGTCGCCGCCAACGCCGCCAGTGGCGGGTTGAAGAGTTACGTGTTCATTCCCGCAGATTTGGAGAGCGGCAAGGTGCTTGGTTCGCTCGTGTACGGGACGAACGTGATCGGAATTCGCGGCACGTACGATCAGGTGAATCGGCTTTGCAGCGAAATTGCCGGCCGGTACGGGTGGGCGTTTGTGAATGTGAATATTCGCCCATATTACGCAGAAGGCTCGAAGTCGATGGGCTATGAAATTGCCGAACAACTGGGCTGGCGGTTGCCGGATCATGTGGTGGTGCCGATGGCGGGCGGCTCGCTGATCACCAAGATTCACAAGGCTTTCAAGGAATTTGTGAAGCTCGGACTGGTGGATAAACACGATTATCACATCCACGGCGGACAGGCCGAAGGTTGTGCGCCGATCGTCAACGCGATGAAAGCCGGGGTGGAGATCATCAAGCCTGTCAGCAAACCGCAGACGATTGTGAAATCCCTGGCGATCGGGAATCCGGCGGACGGATTTTACTCGATCCAAACGATGAAGCAGACGGAAGGATGGGCTGAGAATCCCACCGATGAGGAAGTGGTTGCAGGTATCCGGCTCCTCGCACAAATGGAAGGGATCTTTGCCGAGACGGCTGGTGGTGTGACCGTCGCCGCCGCTCGACGTCTCGTGGAAGGTGGCCGGATCAAGCCCAACGAATCGTTGGTGCTGTGTATCACGGGACACGGATTGAAGACGCAAGAGGCGGTGAACGGAAGCTGCGGCGAACCACACGTGATTGGGCCGCATCTGCACGAGTTCTCAGCCCTGTTGGAGAATGAAAACTGAGAAGGAGAAACAGCAATGCCAGTTAATGTAAGGATTCCGACACCATTGCGAAAATTGACGAAGGATAAGGACACCGTCCAGGCCGCGGGTGCGACGATTCAGGATATCATTGATAGCCTGGAAGATCAGTATCCGGGATTGCGGGAGCGGTTGTGTGACGAACGTGGGGAATTGCGCCGGTTTGTAAATGTGTATCTGAACGACGAAGACATTCGGTTTGCGCAAGGCAAGAGCACGCCGGTGAAGGACGGCGATGAGATTTCGGTAATTCCTGCGATTGCCGGTGGCTAAACCAAGGTCGCAAAGAAGGACACCATGCCCAAAACCACGAAAGCAGCGAAAGAGACCAAACGTCTCTGGTTGACTTATCCCAAGAAGGTCATCCAGCGGCCGGTCATTTATGAACTCGGCCACAAATTCAAGGTTGTCACCAACATTCGGCAAGCCAGCGTGACCGAAGAGGTCGGCATCGTCTCGTTGGAATTGGAAGGCGAGCGGGCCGAGATCAAAGGAGCCATCAAATGGCTCGAAGGATTCGGTATCAAGGTGGAGCCGGTGGAGATCAACGTGATTGAAGGCTGACGGCGAATTGTGAAATTCACCTCCGAACAGATCAAAGAGTTGGCGACGCAGTTTGAGAGCCGGACACCCCGCGAGATCCTGCAATGGGCCGCGGACAGCTTTCCGGCACGAATCGCCATCTCCTCTGCGTTCGGACCGGAAGGACTGGTGGTCATCGATATTGCCATGCGCAAGGTGACGCCGGCGGTACCGGTCTTTACCATCGATACCGGTTTCCTGTTTAAGGAAACCGTGGAACTGATTCGCAAAGTCGAGCAGGAATACGGGATCACGATCGAGCGCCTGCACCCGGAGCTTACGCCGGAAGAACAAACTGAAAAATACGGACCCGAATTGTATCGGCGCGAACCGGACAAGTGCTGCTACCTGCGCAAAGTGTCGCCCTTGCAGAAGAAGCTTCCGGAACTCGACGCCCTGGTCACCGGTTTGCGCCGCTCGCAGAGCGAATCGCGGAAGGGCGCGAAGATTTTGCAGTTGCAGGAAACGCCCGACGGCCACCACTACCTTAAGATCAATCCGCTGGCCGGTTGGAGCAAGGAAGAGGTTTGGTGGTATATCCTCAGCCATCAATTACCATACAATCCGCTTCACGACCAAGGGTACCCAAGTATCGGCTGCTGGCCGGATTGCTGCACGCGCCCGGTCAAAGATGGGGAGGACGAGCGTGCCGGTCGCTGGGCCGGCACGGAGAAGAAGGAGTGCGGGCTACATACCTTCGCAGCGAACATTTAGCTTTTCATGAATGTCATTCTGAGCGAAGCGAAGAATCTCTGCCTTTTGGGGAGAGACCCTACGCTTCGCTCAGGGTGACACACATGGTATAAACCAACAGGTATGGATCATTTGGACAAACTGGAAAACCAAAGCATTTACATCATCCGCGAAGCTTTCAATAAAATCGAGCGGCTGGCGATGTTATGGAGCGTCGGCAAGGATTCGATGACGCTCCTGTGGCTGGCGCGCAAGGCGTTCTTTGGTCACGTCCCGTTTCCGTGCGTGTTCATGGAAACGAGCTTCGATATGCCCGAACTTATCGAATTGCGCGACAAGCTCACGAAAGACTGGAAGCTGAATCTCCTCATTGCCCGCAACGACGAAGCGCTCGCGCAAGGTATGAATCACAAGCTCGGTCGCGTCGTTTGCTGTTCCGCACTACTCAAAGAGAATCTCAAGAAGACCGTGGACAAACACAATTTCGGCGGCCTGATCGTGGGCGTGCGCCGCGACGAAGATCCGACCCGCGCCAAGGAACGCTATTTTTCGCCCCGCGACAAGAACATGGAATGGAACGTGGAAGATCAACCACCGGAGTTATGGGACCAGTTCAACACCGATCTCGCCGGCGGCACACATTTGCGCGTGCATCCGCTGCTGCACTGGACCGAGATGAATATCTGGGAGTACGCCGAACGCGAGAAGATCCCGAATGTCCCGCTCTATTTCGCCAAGAACGGCAAACGCTACCGGAGTCTCGGCTGCGTCCCGTGCACGTTCAGCATCGATTCCGTCGCCGACACGTACGATAAGATTCGCGAGGAGCTGCGCACGACGAAAAAGAGCGAGCGCAGCGTCCGCGCCCAGGATCAGGAGAGCGAAGACGCGTTCGAGAAACTGAGACGAGATGGATATATGTAAGGAAAGGAGGAGCTCAAATGAAACTTACTCGTGAATACCTTGGTGGGGTGTTGGCGGGCATTGGGGTGGGACTCTCGGTCGCATATTGCCTGCAATACTATGGCCTCGCGCATCTGGAACGGCGACAGCCGTTCTTGTTTCTTTGCGCTATGATATTGGTGACGTTCGGCGGACTACTTGCAAGGGCCGCACAAAGGCGGATCCAGTCCGTCCGCGTTTCCTAGGCGATGCAACAATCTGAACAACTGAAGATCGTCATTGTCGGCCACGTCGATCATGGGAAATCCACGCTGGTTGGACGGTTGTTCTACGACACTGGTTCGTTGCCGGAGGGGAAATACGAGAAGATCAAGCAGTCGTGCGAACACCGCGGGATGCCGTTCGAGTGGGCGTTCCTGATGGACGGCTTGCAGGCTGAGCGCGACCAAAACATCACGATTGAGACCGCGCAAATCTGGTTTCGCACGCCAAAGCGTCAATACGTCATCATCGACGCGCCGGGTCACAAGGAATTCCTCAAGAACATGGTCACCGGCGCCGCCAACGCCGAAGCGGCCTTGCTGCTCATCGACGCCAATGAAGGCGTGCAGGAGCAATCGCGTCGGCACGGTTTTTTGCTCTCGTTGCTTGGCATCAAACAAATCGTCGTGCTCGTCAACAAGATGGACCTGAAGGGTTACAGCGACAAAGTGTTCAAGAGCATCGAGGAAGAATACCGCGCTTTTCTCGCGCAGCTCGGCGTCACGCCGAGATTGTTCATCCCGATTGTTGCACGCGATGGCGACAGCGTCGCCAGCAAATCCAAAAATATGCCGTGGTACAGCGGGCCGACCGTGCTGGAGGCGCTCGACCAATTTCAGGTCGCTCAACCAGAGAAAAATCTGCCGCTCCGTTTTGCCATCCAGGACGTGTATCGGTTTGACCACCGCCGCATTCTGGCGGGCCGCGTCGAATCCGGCACGCTGCGCGTCGGCGACAGGATTCTGTTCTCGCCGCGCAACAAGATGAGCACCGTCAAATCGATTGAGCACTGGCCGCACGGCTCGCGCCAGACCGCGCACGCCGGTGAGTCGATCGGCATCACGCTGACGGAACAGATTTTTGTAGAACGCGGCCAAATCGGTTCGAACGAGGAAAGCGCGCCCATCGAAACGGATGTGTTCAACGCGAAATTGTTCTGGCTGGGCCGGCAGAACTTGGAGGTCGGCCGCAAAATCAAGCTCAAGCTGACCTCCGAAGAAGTGGAATGCCGGATTCAATCGATCGAGAAATTGATCGATGCTTCGACGCTGGCGGAGATCGACACCAAATCGCATCCCCACATTGCTCGCAACGATGTGGCCGAGGTCACGATTCGCTCGAAGACGCCCATCGCGTTCGACAACTACGACCGCATTGTGGGAACCGGCCGCTTTGTGTTGGTCGACCACCACATGGTGTGCGGCGGCGGCATTATCTCCAAGGGCGAATATCCGGATCGGCGGCAAGTGATGTCGGGCGTGAAAAGCCAGAACATCTTTTGGTCGGCCGGTAAGATCACTCGCGACGCCCGTGAGCAGCGCAACCGTCACAAGGGCGCCATCATTTGGCTGACAGGACTGTCTGGCGCCGGTAAATCAACCGTGGCCACAGAGCTGGAGCGCGAACTTTTTGTGATGGGGTTGCACACGTACATCCTCGACGGCGACAACATTCGGCACGGTCTGAGCGCCAACCTCGGGTTTTCGCCCGAAGATCGCACCGAGAACATTCGCCGCGTTGGCGAAGTGGCGAAGTTGTTGATGGACGCGGGCGTACTGGTCATTACCGCGTTTATCTCGCCCTACCGCGATGACCGCCGTTTGGCGCGGTCGCTCGTCAACGAGGGGGAATTCGTCGAAATCTACGTCAACGCGCCGCTGGAGATTTGCGAACAACGTGACCCGAAAGGTTTGTACAAGAAGGCCCGGGCCGGTCAGATCGCCAACTTCACGGGCGTCTCGGCTCCCTACGAACCGCCGGAGAAACCGGACCTCGTTGTCCACACGGACAAACAATCACCGGCGGAATGTGTGGCGCAGATCATCGATTATCTAAAGGTCCACCACATCCATTGAACGAGGCACGGCCAACTTTTAGCGATGGTACGGATTGAGAATTGTAGCGGCGGTCTATGACCGCCGAGGCTCATGATTCGACGCTCGCAGAGCGCCGCTGCAGCGAAATGCACCACTACCCAAGTTTTGCTTTTGCCCGGCGGCAGGTTACAGTAGGATGAATTCGAAGGAGTTAAGCATGGCCAAATCCGAATCCAAGGTGCGTGGGTCGCTGCAACCGCCGCTGGTGAAGCAATTTTCTGCGTTCCTCGAAAACAAGGTCGGGGCGCTGCTCGACCTCACGCGGACGCTCGGCGAATCCAACGTTCACGTCTGCGGCATCTCCGTGGTGGACAGCGCCGACTCGTCGGTGGTGCGCATTGTGGTGGACGATCCCGACGTTTGTCGGGAGGCGCTGGCGAAAGCCGGCATCGCGGTCAACGAATTAAACGTTCTCGTAGTGGAATTGCCGAGCGGCCCCGAAAAACTCGATGCCATGCTGCGTTCGCTGGTCGCGGGCGAAGTCAACATCCAATACACCTATTCATTGATGGTTCGTCCGCATGACAAAGCGTTGCTGGCGTTGCATTGTGAGGACCCCGAATTCGCCCGCGATGTGCTCGCGAAAGCCGGCTATCGCGTCCTGGGCCAGAAAGACATTTCAAGGTAGAGGCAAATCCGAAGCACGAATATCGAAGCCGAGCGAAGCGAGACCTGCGAAGCAAATCCGAAACGAATTCATCTTGAAAGTCCACCCACTCATCTTGAAACTCTTACAAGTTGTCACCCTGAGCGAAGCGAAGGGTCTCGGTCGTTTTGGAAGCCGCGCTAAAAGGCAGAGATTCTTCACTTCGCTCAGAATGACAGTCTCCCGTGATGGTGATCTCGGGTGGGTTGCAAACTTCGTGTTGGCCCACGCGCCGAGTGAGACTTGTTTCCCGCATTCGAATTTCTTCTTGGGGCATTTATGACTGACAAACCATCTCCCACCGGCCTCGCGATTGTTATTTGCGACCAGATTATTGAAGACAAACTTACCGGCAAGAAATCGCTCATTGGCATTTTCAACCAGATCGGCACGCAGAACTTTCCCTGTCGTCATCCGCAGGTGTGTGTGTTCGTATCGCTGACCGAAGGCCGCGGACAATGCGCGGCGCGGCTGCGGATCGTTCACGACGAGAGCAGCCACGTCGTGGCCGAGGTCAATGGCAACATTCAGTTTCCGGATGTCAACGTCGTGGTCGAGTTGAACTTCAACCTAGTCGGCCTCGTATTCCCCGAGCCCGGCATGTACTCGATCGAATTCTACTGCGACGACGCGATCATCCTGGAGCGCCGCTTCACCGTCAGCCACGTCAAACCGCCCCAAGGCCCGCCGCCGGCCGAGATGTAGGCAGAGTCGGTTGTCCTACATGCGGCTACAGTGTCGATAGCTCAAGCTCGCCAGCCTTGACAAATCCTGCTTCAGCAGGTATTAAAAGCCTCCGATATAGTTTTGTAACCGCTATGCAAAACGCGACAAACGCATCAAGTAATGCAGCCCGCGCGGCGCTGGTAGGCGTCGTGGTGGTCGTGGTGCCCTTCGCGCCGTAGCGGGAACGAACAGAGAAACTTTTCAACCCCCGTCGGCGCGAGCCGACGGGGGTTGCGTTTTGTAGTCCCACCAACTCACGCCGGTCTGGGCAAGCCGCAGTTGCGGCCGCGGGGAGAACCGCGAAAGGAAATTCGACCATGAACAGAATGATCGGTGCACAATTGATCATCCGCTTGCTGGAACGGCAGGGCATCCGCATCGTCAGCGGCATCCCCGGCGGCGCGAACCTGCCGTTGTATGACGCATTGTCGCAAAGCCAACAAATCCGCCACGTTTTGGCCCGGCACGAGCAAGGTGCTGGCTTCATTGCCCAAGGCATGGCCCGCGCGACGGGCATGCCGCAGGTCTGTTTTGCCACATCGGGACCCGGCGTGACGAATGTGCTCACCGCAGTCGCCGACGCCAAGTTGGATTCGATTCCGCTCATTTGCATCACGGGACAGGTTCCCAGCACGATGATCGGGACGGATGCGTTTCAGGAGGTGGACACGTACGGCATGAGCATGCCGATTACGAAACACAACTTCCTCATCCGCTGCGCAACCGATTTGCTCACGGTGATTCCCGACGCGTTTCGCATCGCGTCGTCAGGACGTCCCGGCCCCGTTCTCATCGATGTGCCGAAGGACGTGCAGAATACAATTGTCGAGTTCGAATCATGGCCCGAGCCGGGCCGAAGGAGCGCGTCGCCACGATTCGATATCAACGAAGTTGCTCGCGCGGCCGAGTTGATCAACCGCGCCTACCGTCCCATTCTGTATTTGGGCGGGGGTGTGATTCATTCTGACGCCAGCGCATTGGCGCAACAGCTCGCGGAGAGAGCTTCTTTGCCGACAACCATGACATTGATGGCGCTCGGCGCGTTGCGATGGGATCATACGCTGTCGTTGGGTATGTTGGGAATGCACGCGGCGCGTTACACAAACATGGCGTTGGAAGAATGCGATCTGCTCATTGCCGTTGGCGCGCGGTTCGACGACCGGGCGACGGGCAAGGTCGCGCAGTTCTGCCCGCGGGCGGAGGTCATTCACATCGATATCGATGCCAGCGAACTCGACAAGATCAAAACGGCGCACATTGGAATCATCGGCGATGCGGGTGAAGTGTTGACTGCGCTCATCCCGCTCATCAAAGAGAATCCACGTCGCGACTGGCGTGAGCACGTCGCAGACTTGCGGCGAATGTTTCCGCTGGAAATGCCGGGGGCCGACGATCCGCGGACGCACTACGGCCTGATCAACGCGGTGGCGGGATTGCTTGACGAAAACGCCATCATTACGACGGACGTCGGCCAGCACCAAATGTGGACGGCGCAAGCCTATCCGTTTCGGCGTCCCCGTCAATGGCTCACATCGGGTGGACTCGGCACGATGGGATTCGGGTTGCCGGCAGCCATCGGCACGGCGTTGGCATGTCCTGACCGCACGGTGGTTTGCTTCAGCGGGGACGGCAGTTTGTTGATGAACTGTCAGGAATTGGCGACCGCCGCCGAGGAGAACGTGAACATCAAGATCGTGTTGATGAACAACAATTCGCTGGGATTGGTCCATCAGCAACAGGATCTTTTCTACGGTCGGCGTGTGTTCGCCGCTGATTATGGTATGCGCGTTGATTTTCTCCGGTTGGCGGAAAGCCTCGGCGTGAAGGCGTACGATTTGGCAGACGCAGCCGATCCGGTCGCCACATTACAGCGCGCGTTGCAGAGCAAAGGACCATGCTTGATTCATGCGCTCATTGACGCCAACGAAAAGGTGTATCCGATGGTTCCGCCCGGTGCAGCGAACAAGGACATGATCGGACATGAGAAACGTGCTGAAGTTGTGATTTGAAGCGACGCTTCGCCGTTGGTCACGTCAAACCACCCCAAGGCCGGCCGGGCGGCTGAGATATAGGGACTGGTATCCGTGGCTGGAATTCGCTTGATTTGTGAACTATCTGCAATGTAGGCTGAAATCGGTTTAGGTAGAAAGGTGAGGAATGGAGCGATGAAGTTGGGCTTCTATCCATCTATGCTGGCGGTCTGGCTAGCCATCTGCACAATCTTCGTTTCACAAACGTACGGACAGTTTAGCGCCGACTATCAGACCAACACCATCAGCGGTATTGCCAGTAATTGGGTGGGTGAGTATTTCGTCGGTTCGAACTCCGTGTTTAATACCTTGATAATCCAATCTGCCGGGTTGCTGTCAAATGCGGATGGCATCATTGGCTATGAAGATGGTAGTACGAATAATGTTGCAATCGTTAGCGACCCCGGGTCGGTTTGGAGCAATCGTGCTAATCTGTACGTTAGTTACGGGGGTAGTGGCAATTCACTGGTGATCAGTAATGGTGCGTCAACGTACAGCAGCTTCGGCTACATTGGAGCTTACGGCGAGAGCAACACTGGCATAGTATGCGGTCCGCAGTCAGTTTGGGATAACAACAATATCCTCTATGTCGGCTATCAAGGGTCTTTCAACCAGCTCATCATTACCAACGGCGGAGTTGTCAACGCAGGTGCTAGCTACGTTGGGTTTGACTTGGCCACAAATAACACGGTCATCGTGAGCGGAACCGGATCGGTTTGGAACACTCAATCTGAACTTAATGTGGGCAGGTATGGTTTCCAAAGTAAGCTCGTCATCGCTGACGGAGCTGCGGTGTATGACACCACGGGAAATGTTGGAATAACTGTATTCAGTCATAGTAATGCAGTGGTGGTCAGCGGGAGTGGATCGGTTTGGAGTAACCGGGACCTCTTGCGTGTTGGAGCGTGTGGCTGCTGTGGCGGTGGCTGTGGTGATGGCACATTGGTAATCACAAACGGCGGCGCGGTTGTTTCATCAACGTTTTCGCTGACCAGCGGCATGGTTACGCTGGCCGGAGGGACATTGACTGTGAATCAGCTCTTGGCAAATTCCGGTGTCGTTTTTTTGCGAGCGGCACCATTCATTCCATGGGCACGGCCATAAACAACGGGGTGCCGCTCGTCGTTGGCGACGATGTTAATACAGCCACGTTCCATATCCAAGGTGGATTACATTCCTTCCTCAAAGGCATCACGATCTCCAGCAATGCGCTTCTTAACGGAGCCGCCAGTGTGTTCGTCACGAACTTGGCCGGCAATGCTCTCATGGAAGTTCGCCGTGGCGGTGGCGTTTCAATTGACGGGTCGGTCCTCACAGTCGATCGCCTCATTGTCACCAACGGCGTCGGCAGTATGTTGTCTTTGAATGGTGGCGTAATCAATACAAAGACAACCAGTATCAACAACGGGTCGTTGTTCTCAATTGGAGACGGTGGGAACGCGGCAACCTTTCACCTCTTGGGTGGCGTCCACTCTTTTGCAGATAATCTTCGAGTTCTCACGAATGGCGTCCTCTCCGGCTGCGGCACAATCAATGGAGATGTGACAATTGATCCCGGTGGCACAATTTTAGCCGATTGCGGGGGAACAATGACGTTCACTGGAGTTATAACGAACGATGGCTTGATCCGGGCAACCTCTGGTACTGCGCTGGGGTCTTATGGTACACTGGTAAATAATGGCGTGATCGACATTATCAATGGCTCTACTAACTTTCACGGCGCATTCATCAATAATGGTACACTGCTCGACCTAAG
Organism: Verrucomicrobiia bacterium; assembly: GCA_035516795.1. Classification (GTDB taxonomy): domain Bacteria; phylum Verrucomicrobiota; class Verrucomicrobiia; order Palsa-1439; family Palsa-1439; genus DATJBF01. The sequence goes on along the minus strand of DATIZX010000110.1, from coordinate 2,370 downwards.
CAGCGCTCGTATCACCGAGGTAAGCAACTCTGGGAGCACCGTGATCGTCAAGATTCAGTCCTACGACGGGCACACATTCCGACTCCAGAGGCGAGACGTTCTCGACACTGGCACTTGGTCCTACACCGGATCACCGAAGTCAGGCACGGGCGGCATTCTAAGTTTTACAGATGCCGTCAGCGGCCTGACCACGCAGCGGTTCTATCGTTTCCAAATCTACTGATTGCGAACTGACGGAATCTTGTCAGTCATTGGCGGGCTTTTTCTACAACGTCTTCAGCAAATCCTCCAGCTCCTCGCGCGGGGTGTCGTGATGTTGCGCGATGGCGAGTTGGAGGGCGTGTTCGAGAATCGGTTTCGCTTCGGTTGCGTTGCCGGTAGCGAGCAGACATTTGCCGAGCAAGATGTGCACGACCATCCACTCCCTCTTTTTCGCGCACAACGCTCGGAGATGTTCCGCGGCATGCGCGAAATCGCCAGCATCGAAGTACGCTTGGGCTAGGTTAAAACGCGACAAATCATTGTCCGGGAATTTCTCATAGAGTTCCCGAGCCTTGGCAGTCCTGTCAGCTTGTGATGTCATCTCTGAGCGAAGCGAAGGGTCTCAGTCGTTCTTTCTAACCAAAAAATCAGAGATTCTTCGCTTCGCTCAGAATGACAGGCTTTGTTAGGATGCGCAACATCGATGCAAAGCAGATTTTACCGGCCGGACGAACATCGTGCGGAAAAGGTGAACGAATTGTTCGCCACGATCGCCCGCCGGTACGATTTGCTCAACGATATCATGAGCGCCGGCCTGCATCGGCGGTGGAAGCGACGGCTGGTGGAGATGGCAGAAACCGATCCAAAGTCGGCGAGCAACCCTTCAAGCAAGCCCGCCCGACAAGTCTTGGATCTGTGTTGTGGGACCGGCGACATCGCATTGCGGTTTGCGCAAAACGGCGCTCGCGTCACCGGTGTGGATTTTACTACAGAAATGTTGCAGGTCGCTATGACTCGATCGACCGCAGGTCGGCCGCCTCCGCCACCCACTGCTGAGGTGGCACAACCGTCTCGGTTGCCGTCGTTGAATTGGCTTCAGGGGGATGCATTGCGGTTGCCATTTCCTGACAACTTGTTCGATGTGGTGAGCGTTGGCTACGGTCTTCGCAATCTCGCGGATATTGAACGAGGGTTGCGCGAGGCTTGGCGCGTGTTGCGGCCGGGCGGGAAATTTCTCTCGCTGGATTTTGGGAAGCCGGAGTCGTCTATGTTGCGGTCGCTGTATTTCGGTTATCTGCGCACGATCCTGCCAATACTGGGTCGATTGTATTGCGGCGACCCGGACACGCACGGTTACATTCTGGCGTCGTTGCAGGAGTACCCGGCTCAGCGCGGGATGAAGACACTGATGGAGCGATGCGGTTACGGGGATTGCGGTTTTGAAGAGTTTTGCGGCGGCACGATGGCGATAAATTTCGGCAGCAAAGCAGGCTGAGGTTGTGGTATCGTAACCGCACCCTCGGAAGCGGAGAGGTGGCAGAGTGGTCGAATGCGGCGGTCTTGAAAACCGTTAGTCTCGCAAGGGACTCGGGGGTTCGAATCCCTCCCTCTCCGCCAAAGAAACAGGGGCCAGAAGTCAGCAAACAATAGTCAAAAACACTACGTTTGGCTGCGCTTGGCTCGACCGCATATGTCCCCGAAGAGGTGCGATACCATCAGCCTGGGGCTTGTGCGCCGCAGGCGCATTCGAATCCGCCTCGAGCGGACAAGTCCCCCCCTCTCCGCCAATCACCGAAAAGCTTTGACTTGCGGCCGGGCATCTGGTAGACGAAGCAATTGTTTGCTGCTAGGACTGTACTTGTGAGCGAGTTGTTTCAGAATCTGGAGGAATGCAGTCGAATGTTTGAGTGACCGTGCTTACCGCTAGGGGTGGGCGCGGTCGTTTTGTTTTTTCCACTACGGGAGATTTCCGAGTCAACAATACCCGAGGAGGTGAGCAACACATGGCGCGTGGCACGGTAAAATGGTTCAACGAGAAGAAGGGATTTGGCTTTATTCAGCAGCAGGGCGGCCCGGACGTTTTCGTTCACTTTTCTGCGATCAAAGGTGACGGATTCAAGACGTTGGCGGAAGGTCAGGCGGTGGAGTTTGACGTTATTCAGGACGAGAAGGGAGCCAAAGCCCAGAACGTGCAGAGAGTGTAGGCTTGGAGGCCAGGTTTTGCGGGCTCGCAAGGCCGCTGGATCATGGCCTTGTTGCATCAAGTCAAAATGACACCGTAGGTGGGGGTGGTTTTAGCGATTCGTTGCATCACATTAAATGACACCGTGTTCGTTGTTGTGTTTGGTTGTCGTTGTTAGTCGTTTCCCGCCGCCCCCTTTGGGGGGT
>DATIZX010000109.1:0-20749 GCA_035516795.1 Verrucomicrobiia bacterium | reverse complement strand
CAAATGGTCGATATCGTCCACCGAACCTTCGCCCTTGCGCAGATTCAACAGATACTTGATCGCCTCGATCAGGTCTTCCTTTTCCAGAATGCGGCTCTCAAGGTCGGCGCTACGATTCAGTTTCTGGTTGATTTTGTAACGGCCGACACGACCCAAGTCGTAGCGGCGCGCATCGAAGAACAACCGTTTCACCAAGGCGTTCGCGTTGGCCACAGTCGGCGGATCGCCGGGCCGCAACCGCCGGTAAATATCTTTCAACGCCTCTTCCTGATCTTTGCAGGTGTCTTTGCGCAGGCATTTGACGATCACGCCGTCATCGACGGAAATATCGACCACCTTCACCTTCTCGACGCCGAGATCGATCAACTGCCGCGCGACCGTCTTCGTCAACGGCTCAAACGCGCGGCCCACCACAAGCTGTTTCTCGTTGTCCATCACGTCGGCAATGAGAACCTTGTTGGTCGTTTCCTGCTCGCTCGTGAAGTCTTTCAGCTTCACCGTCTCGATCTGGTAGAACAGCTTGAGAATGTCCTCGTCGGTGCTGTAGCCCAGCGCCCGCAGGAATGTTGTCGCCAGAAACTTGCGACGACGATGGCGGCGGTCGAGATAGATGTTCAGCAAATCGTTGTTGTCGAACTGCACTTCCAGCCAGGAACCGCGATCGGGAATGATGCGGAAACCAAACAGCACCTTGCCACTCGTGTGTACCGATGATTCGTAGCAAATGCCGGGCGAGCGATGCAGTTGGCTCACAATGACGCGCTCGGCGCCGTTGATCACAAACGAGCCGGACGGCGACATCAGCGGGATTTCGCCCATGTACACCTTTTCTTCCTTCGTGCCGTTGGCGTCCTTCAGCCGAAACGTCACATGCAGCGGTCCGCTGTACGTGATCCCCTCGCGCAAACAATCGAGCCACGAGGTCTTCGATTCACCGATCGTGTACTCCACGAAATCCAGCGTCGCCTGCCCATCATAGCTTTCAATGGGGAAAACTTCCTTGAAGACGGTCTGCAACCCGATGTTCTTGCGCCGAGTCGTTGCATCCGCCTGCAAGAATTCTGCGTACGACGCCGTTTGCGCCTCGATCATCGGAGGCGGCTCAATCACGTCACCCAACTTGCCAAAATATTTCCGTTCAGCCATTGATTACTTCCTCGGGCATTACTGCCCTCTGACCGCGTTATTTTACGTTGTCGCAGCGGACCGCGTCCGCCCCCGTGCAACGCATTTGTTTCGGACGCCCATCAACCAGCGCCGCTACGGATCACTTCAGCTCGACTTGTGCGCCAGCCGCTTCGAGCTTCTTCTTGATCTCTTCCGCTTCTTCCTTCGTCGCGCCTTCCTTTACCGTCTTCGGAGCGCCTTCCACCAAATCCTTGGCTTCCTTCAACCCCAGCGTGGTCACCGCGCGGACTTCCTTGATCACGCCAATCTTGTTCGTGCCCGCGGCCTTCAAAACCACGTCAAACGTCGTCTTCGCTTCTGCCGCCGGTGCCGCACCCGCGCCCGCTGCCGGGCCCGCTGCGACCGCTACCGGAGCCGCCGCGCTGACGCCCCATTTCTCTTCCAGTTTTTTCGAGAGCTCCGCGGCCTCAATCACTGTCAGCCCGCTCAATTGTTCAACAATCTGATCCAGATTCGCTGCCATGTTCGTATCGCATCCTTCCTATCGGTATCGTCGCGTTCCGAAGCATCGGAACATTTCACCCCGAACGCCTTCGGGGCGACAAGGAACCATTTGTTTCCTTTTGTAGCCGCGAACTATTCGCGGCATTTCTCGTTTCCCGCGAATCCCGCCGAGGCGGAACGCGGCTACAAAAATCTCTCAGGCCGCAGCCTTTTCTCCTCCTGCCTTGTCAGCATGCGCTTTCAGCACCCGTGCAATCTGCGCCGCCGGCGCGCCGAGTACGACCGCGATGCGCGTGGCCGGCGTCTGCAGCAAACCAATCAATTGCGCCCGCAGTCCATCCAGCGGCGGCAAATCCGCCACCGCGGAAATCTCGTCCGCCGTCAGCGCCTGCTTGCCGAGCGAGCCGACTTTAAATTTCGGTTTCTCAAATTCTTTGCCAAACTGTTTCAAAACCTTCGCGACTGCGCCGATGTCGGCTTTGTCCTGGCCAACGACAACGGCAGTCATCCCGCCTAGATTGCCGTCAACTTCCGGCAAGTCGGCCGCTTTGATCGCGTGCCGCAGCATTGTGTTCTTCGCCACGTGATACTCGGCCCTCGCCGCGCGCAACCGCTTGCGCAACTCCGCGAACTGCTGCACCGTCATGCCTTTGTACTCGGTCAGGATCACAAACGGCGATGCCGCGACCTGCTTCTTCAAATCCTCAACGATTAGTTGCTTTTCCGCTCTCATGGTCGCCCTTCTTCAGCTCGCCGAAAATTCGTGGTGATCGATTTTGATCCCCGGACTCATCGTGCTCGACAACGTGCAGCTCTCGATGAAACTGCCCTTCGACGTTGCCGGCTTGGCGTGCACGATCGCGTTGATCACCGCTTTGGCGTTTTCCTCGATCGCCTTGGGTTCGAACGAAAGTTTGCCGAACGAAACGTGCAAATTCGCCGCCTTGTCCATCTTGAACTCGACTCGGCCCGCCTTGACTTCTTTCACGGCTTTGGCGGTGTCCTCGGTCACTGTACCCGTCTTCGGGTTCGGCATCAGCCCTTTGGGTCCGAGCACTTTGCCCAGCTTGCGGACTTCCTGCATCGCTTCCGGCGTCGCAATCGCCACGTCGAAATCCGTCCAGCCTTCCTGGCATTTCTTCACGAGTTCCTCAAACCCGACAAAATCCGCGCCGGCATCTTTCGCGGCCTGGGCCGCCGGGCCTTTGGCGAACACAACCACATTCACTTTTTTGCCGCTGCCATGCGGAAGCGCCACGGTGCCGCGGACCATCTGATCGCTCTGCTTCGGGTCAACACCGAGTTTGAACGCCAGCTCGATCGACTCATCAAATTTCGTCTTCGGCAGCTTCTTCAAAAGCTCGACCGCCTCCCCCACTTTGTACTCGCGCTTGGCGTCGACTTCTTTGACCGCCGAAATGTATCGTTTGCCGTGCTTTGCCATAAAAACCTCGATCCCGCCTAATCCACCACGTCGATTCCCATGCTGCGTGCGGTGCCGGCGATCACGCGACAGGCCGCTTCCTCGCTCTTGGAATTGAGGTCGGCCATCTTCGTCTTGGCGATTTCCAGAACTTGTTTCCGTGTCACCTTTCCAACTTTATTACGATTGGGTTCGCCGCTGGCGGTTGCGATCCCCGCCGCCTTCTTCAACAACGCGCTGGCCGGTGGCGACTTGGTGATGAACGTGAACGTCTTGTCTTTGTAAACCGTGATGACGACGGGAATAATTGTGCCCGTCTGCTTCTGCGTCGCCGCGTTGAATTGTTTGCAGAATTCCATGATGTTGACGCCCTGCTGGCCGAGCGCGGGGCCAACCGGCGGCGCCGGGTTCGCTTGCCCTGCCGGAATCTGCAACTTAATCATGCCTGTAATTGGTTTGCCTGCCATAAATCCCTCGTTAAGCGCGTTCGACCTGCCAGTACTCCAGCTCGACCGGCGTCGAACGTCCAAAAATTGAAACTGAAATTTTTAGCTTGCCGCGATCCGGATCGATTCCCTCGATCACGCCCGTGAAATTCTGGAACGGCCCGTCGGTAACCTTCACCGTCTCGCCCGTCTCAAAGGCGACCTTGGGCGCCACCTTTTCCTGACGCTCCTCGATCTGCGCGAGGATGCTCTCGACCTCGTCCGGTTTGAGCGGCACGGGCCGGTCGCCTCCGATAAAACCGATCAGCCCCGGCGTTTCACGAATGAAATACCACGAGCGATCGATCAACTGATTCTTCTCATCCAGCAATTTCATGTGCACCAGGATGTAGCCCGGATAAAACTTTCGGGTGCTCGTCGTCTTCTTACCCTTCTTGACCTCGGCCACCCTTTCCGTGGGGATGAGCACTTCCTTGATCAAGTCGCCCATCTCCTCCACTTTGATCCGTTTCTCGATGCTGTCCTTGACCTTCTGTTCCTGGCCAGAAAGCGTGTGGAGCACGAACCACTGAAATTCTGTTTTGGTTGTCGCGTCCATTTGGCCTTTCTTCGTCAGACCTTGGTCAGGAAACCGATGATCCTCAGGAAAATCACGTCCGCCAAGGCGACGAAGAATCCCAGAATCAGGATCGTGATGATCACCACAATGGTTGAATCCACCAATTCCTTTCGTGTAGGCCACGAGGATTTCTTCAACTCGGTGGCAACCTCATTGAGGAAGTCGCGCATTTTTAAAAACGGATTCGTCATGTTTCGATTTCCAATCGCCCGACTGTGCTCGCCAGCCATCAGCCAGAAACTTCCGAAGCTGGCACGCCAGGAGGGACTTGAACCCCCAACCTACGGTTTTGGAGACCGTCGCTCTGCCAATTGAGCTACTGGCGTATCCAAATCGCGGTCTCTTCCGCCTCGAACCTCCGTCGGTGTTTACTTTGTTTCCCGATGAGCCACGTGCTTGCCGCACTTCGGACAGAACTTGGTCAATTCGAGCCGCTCGGAGCCCTGGGCTTTCTTGTTCCGTGTCGTTGTATAATTGCGGCTCTTACACTCCGTGCAGGCCAGCGTGATCAATTCTCTCGGCATTCTCGATAATTCTCCAACCTTTCGAGCGTTACTCCAGGATGTCCGTCACCCGTCCCGCGCCGACCGTGCGGCCGCCTTCGCGGATGGCGAAGCGCATCGTCTTTTCCATCGCGATGGGGGTGATCAGTTCCACTTCCATGTTCACATTGTCGCCGGGCATGACCATTTCCACACCCTGCGGGAGTTTCGCCATCCCGGTCACATCCGTTGTTCGGAAATAAAACTGCGGACGGTAACCATTAAAGAAAGGCGTGTGACGACCGCCTTCTTCCTTGCTCAGTACATAGACTTCGGCCTTGAATTTCTTGTGCGGCGTGATCGAGCCGGGCTTCGCCAATACCTGGCCGCGCTCGACTCCCTCTTTGTCAATCCCGCGCAGCAACGCGCCGATGTTATCGCCGGCTTCCGCCTGATCGAGCAGCTTGCGGAACATTTCCACGCCGGTCACGACCGTCTTCTGCGTCTCGCGCAGCCCGACGATCTCGACTTCATCGCCGACCTTGACCGTGCCACGTTCGACGCGGCCTGTCGCCACGGTCCCGCGCCCGGTAATCGAGAACACGTCTTCGACCGGCATCAGAAATGGCTTGTCCTTTTCACGAGTCGGCTGCGGAATAAATTCATCCACGGCCTTCATCAGTTCCAAAATTTGCTTCTCGGCTTCCGGATCGCCCGCCAAGGCCTTGCTGGCGCTCACGCGGATGACCGGGGTCTTGTCGCCGGGGAACTGATAGGAGGAAAGCAATTCCCGCACTTCCAACTCGACGAGGTCCAACAGCTCGGGGTCGTCCACCAGGTCCACTTTGTTCAAGCAGACCACGATCGCCGGAACGCCGACCTGGCGCGCCAGCAGAATGTGCTCGCGCGTCTGCGGCATCGGACCATCCGCCGCGCTGACCACCAGAATCGCGCCGTCCATCTGCGCCGCACCGGTAATCATATTCTTGATGTAGTCGGCATGACCGGGGCAATCGACATGGGCGTAATGGCGCTTTTCGGTCTCGTACTCGACGTGCGCCACAGCAATCGTGACCGTTTTCGTTTCGTCGCGAACTGTTCCGCCCTTGGCAATATCCGCATAGCTCTTGACCTCGGCTTTGCCCTGCTTGGCCAGCACCTGCAAAATCGCAGCGGTCAGCGTGGTCTTACCGTGATCGATGTGGCCGATGGTGCCCACGTTCGCATGTGGTTTCGTCCGTTCAAATTTGCCTTTGGCCATATTCTCCTCCTGTCTGCTTTCTCAATTATCTTCTATATGGTCGCGATGACCTCGTTTGTTACTCGCTCCGGTCCAACTTCCGCCCGACTCCCATTCTGGAGCCCACGATCGGGATTGAACCGATGACCTCGTCCTTACCAAGGACGTGCTCTACCATCTGAGCTACGTGGGCACTGTCTTTGTGCAGAGCGATTTGCGTGATTGCCTCCGGCCATATCCCCTCAACCACTTCCACGGCAAAACCACTAGACACAAAAAGACGCTAGAACCCCCCTTGCGTTTTCTTCGTTCCAAGAAAACCAGCAGTGGGTTCTGCTACGCCCTATTTAACTGTTTGTCGATTCCTCCCCCGAACTATCGGGTCGGGCCGACTATAACTGATTCCTTCTCAGTGTCAATACTCGCTTGCAAGTTTTTTGCCGGGCCGAATCCTCATGGGAAAACCTCAGAAGTCGCCGCCAGTTGCGGGTTCAAATTTCTCCTGGCGTCGCACTGAAAACTCGGCGTCAGGCCGTTTCAACAACGGTTGAAGACGGCGTGGCAGGAGCCGGACTTCCGAGGATGTTTTTCCATTTGCGCATCGCATCCAGCACAATCACCACGGTCAGTGCCAACATGATCGACGCCAGCCAACACATGATCTGCAGTGAGATTTGTTGGGAGGGCTCGGCCGCCGGAATCTCCTGCCACCAACCCTGCACGCTCTGGACGCCCGCGGTCAGCACCGTGACGATTACAAACGCGAACGGGATGCCGGTGCAAAGCGCATACTTCCGTTTGGGCGCGTGATTGAGCAGATACGTCGTCCCCACCGCCAAGGCGATGGCCGCCAGCAACTGGTTCGAGATGCCCAGCATCCGCCAGAGCGTGTTGATATTACCGGTGTAGAGGAGATACCCCCAGCAGAAGCACGTTACGAAGCTCATCAGAATATTCATCCCCCAGCGCGGCTTGCCGCCCATCTGAACAGCCGTCTCCTGAAAAATGAAACGCGCCACCCGCGTCCCCGTCTCTAATAGCGTCAAGATGAACAGCGCTTCGAACATGATGACGAAGTGATACCAGTAACTCGTCAGCCCTTTCAGCACCTTCGAAAAGATCGAAGCCATACCCACCGCCAATGTCACCGCTCCGCCAACCCTGCCGACCAGTCTTTCGCCCGTCTCGCGCTCCAATTCGGTCAATTGCTTCGGCGCCAAATCCCAGCCGTGCTCCGCCTGCGCGCTCTGTACCATCTGAACGTAGGCCACCCGTTGCGCCGGCTGGTCCTGCGCCACATTGATTGCGAAATAATCGCCGGGCTGCAGAGCGCACGCCGCCACCAGCGCCGTTACCGCCACGAATCCTTCCACCACCATCGCGCCATAGCCAATCGGCCGAATATCGGATTCCCGATACAACATCTTCGGCGTCGTCCCCGAGGCGATCAATGAATGAAACCCCGACAACGCGCCGCACATGATCACGATGCACACGAACGGCCACACCGCGCCCGAAACCACCGGACCGCCACCGCTCATAAACGGAGTCGTCGCCGGCATCTGCAGTGTCGGATGCGCCAGGAAAATTCCCACAGCCAACACCACCATCACCCCAATCTTCATGTACGAACTCAGATAATCGCGGGGACACATCAACAGCCATACCGGCAAGATCGAGGCAATGAACGCATAGATCGGCAGCATCAAGCACAGGGTGGGTTTATCGAACAGCAACCAATGAGCGATGCCGGAGTCCGCGAAGGGTTTCCCAAGGAACACACCGAGCATGACGATCGTCACGCCAATCACCGACGCTTCCACGATTTTGCCGGGGCGGACCTTGTACATCCAGAAACCGGTCGCCAGCGCCGCCGGGATCGTGATCGCGATCGTGAACATCCCCCACGCGCTCTCGCTTAATGCGTTGACCACCACGATGCCGATGCTGGCCAGGATGGTGATGATGATGAACAAGGTGGCGATGGAGGTGGTGACGCCCGACAACGGACCGATATTCGCCCGCGCAATCTTCGGCAACGACATTCCGTCCTGACGGACCGACGCCCAGAGAATGACGAAGTCGTGTACCCCGCCCGCCAGACACGCGCCGATGATGATCCAGAGAAAGCCCGGCGCGTAACCCCATTGCGCCGCGAGCACCGGCCCGACCAAAGGTCCCGGCCCGGCAATCGCCGCAAAATGATGACCGAACAAAACGAGCCGATTCGTCGGATGATAATCGACGCCGTCCTTCAGCCGATGCGCGGGCGTCACGCGACTATCATCGAGCACGGCCACTTTCGCGGCGAGAAACGCGCCGTAGAACCTATACGCGACAGCAAATGCGGCCAGCGACCCAATGATCAGCCACAGAGAATTCATTGCCTCGTCCGCTCAGCGTAACAGATTCTCGCGTCCTCGTCACGCGTTTCATGAGAGCAATTGTGAAAAGCCCGGTTCGAATGTAGTCGCAGGCTTTACGCCTGCGTGAAGTGTCTCGCATCACGCGCTACCATTCGACAATCGTGTTTCGCTACCCTCGTTTTGGCGTTACGGAGTTATATATAGCACTATGCATATATTTCCGGCAGGTGCGGCATCTCCTGCAAACGAGAGTGGCGGCGGGAGTTTCGGAAACGTAGGCGCAGGCTAAAGCCTGCGGCTACATGAAGACGGTATACAATGTCCGCGACTATCCTACCGACGGACGCCCTGGAGATGTTTGCCGCGGCGTTTGCCGGCTTTCAGGTCCCACAAAAGCCAGTCGTCGTCGGGTACAAATCGCTTGAGTTTGCGGTCCCAACGGCGAGGCAGATGCTTGTTCAGGTTCGCAAGGAACGGCAGGAGCGGACGTTTGGGCGGGAATCGCTTCTCGTAATCGTCGAGTTTGATCTCCTGCTTCCAGCCGAACTTCTTGCGGAAAGGTGCGAAGCCGAACCCATCGAAGAAATTCTCGCCGCCGACCAACGGGATGTACCAGAGGCTCGGAATGGCGCGCAGGTTTTGTTTGATTGGCACTTCCGCCTCCAGGCGTTCCAGCAGAGCGGTGCCCAGCGGATCATTCTTCAGATGCTCGCGCAACTCGTCCAATGTGGGAAAGGTTACGGGCGGACTAACGAAGAGCACGGGTTTGTGCTGCAACGTGGCCATGATGATCTCGTGCGGCGTGCCGACGCTGTAGATGTTGGTGGGGCAATAGGAAATGCTAAAGTCGCTGGTGTCCACCATGCGCAGGTCGATGTGGAGCGTCTCCCAAAACTGGCGGGCGCACCACGACCGGGCTTCCGCGCCTTTGCGGCCGCTAGCATACGTCCAGCGTTTGCGAATTCGCTCGCCGCTTTTGACATCTTCGCGACCGTACTCGTGCAATCCGCGCACGTCGGGCTTGAACCAGGGATCGAAGACGGTCACGCCCATCGTCTCGAGAAATTCGCCGACGCGATTGCGCCAGCCGAGCTTCTTTTCCGCAGCGCGGGACGCGACGAAGTCCATCGGGCCGGACAAATACACGCGGGCACCTTGCAAGAGGCCGGTCGAATTTGAACGCTTCATTTGCGCGGATGGTATCTGTGAGCGATTCTATTCTCAAGTCGCAATCGGGAGGGCAACAACATGACCTATCATTTCGCAATTGAGCCGCTCGTCGCATTGATCGCGGGGATTCTGATTCTGGCTGTGCCGCGACTGCTGAATTATATCGTGGCCATTTACCTGATCGTCATCGGGATTGTGGGAATCTTCGGAAGATGAAGGGATTTGGAGCTGTTCGGCGTAGCCGCAGGCATTCACGTCATTGTTGAAGCAAACGTACGCCGGGCGCTCCTTCCCCGCGACTTTGCGGAGCCATTGGCGCCCGTGGTGAACTGCATCTTTGCCGGGAAGCATTCCCGGGCGCTAGCTGGATCGGGCATGCTGAATTCAGCCGTCATGTGAGACCTCCTGACGCGTGCCCGTTTGACAACGGTCTTATCGTGCCCCCGAATCGGCAAATTTCACGCTGCCCGTAAGAACATGGATCAGAAGAAGAAAATGACAGCTCACCCCGTTCCGGCGCCGGAAGTCGAGTGCCATCACTCTTCGGAAGATTTGTCTGAAGAACCGGGCGGAGTTGTTTCTTTGACTTCTGTCTTCGGCGCCTTTGGCTTCTTCGGAATGCCATGGGAGAGATCAATGATTTTTACGAGCATGGCGCCTTCCTGCTTATCCACGAGCGTTAAGAATCCTCCCGCGGCTGGAGGACCAACAAATTTGCCCTTGTCAGTCTGAAACGCATATTTGTCTCCCACCTGCTTGATCCTGAAGGATCCACCTTCGCGGTTGCGCCTAATGCCCTCAGGAGTTTCCACCCAAAAAGAGGATTTTGTCGGATCTCCCGCACGCCCGTGGCCCTTTCCAGGAATATACTGGATCCTAACTTCGTCCCCGTCTGCCAACTCACCCCCATTGACGTCTACGAGTGTGAAACCCTGCTTGGAACCAATCTTGTCACCCATCAAATCCAGGGCGTTGCCAGGATCCGCGGTCAGATATTTCCCATCCACTTCAAAGGCCACTGGCTTGTCCACGGCTCCGGCGGGTTTCGAGGGAGCGGCAGGTTGAGCCGGTTCTTTCGCAGGCTCAGACTCTGGGCGGGGCATGACTTGAACGGCGCTTCGCGCAGGAAGGGAAAAGAGCAGTACGACAGCAGAAGCCATCAGCGTCAGAGAGGATTTTTTCATGATGAAAACCTTGCCCGTTTGTAAGACCAGCATTGCGCCAAGTCAAGCTCTGCTTCTCTGAGCCAGGTAGCCCAACACATCGAAGAGAAATGCCGCCACGGAGCGAGCCCCTCACGCGCTTGCGATGAGTTGGGGCAATCACTCGCCGCTCCTGAACTGATCCTCCTTGTGTCCAAAGAGCATATTGAAAGTAGTTAGCGATCCGTAGGAACGCGTGATGTATTGCTGAAACTCCACCTTCTCCGCGTCCGAAAGTTTTTCGTGGCCATTGATCTTCTGTTCCAGTACGCGCAGGTTGTTTCGAACCATCACGATTTTGTGAAAGAACACATCCAGCAGAACTTCCTTCGGTTGCAGCGCGGCGTCCGCAGGGTGCAATACCATCCGCCCGCCGCGCCAGCGGTTGCCGAGTTGTTCGACCACCTGACCCGGTCGTTCTACGCCGAGTTGCGCCAACACAGCTTGGATCGTCTTTTCGATGAACTGAGACAAAGGCATTTCCAAACCGCTCACCGAAGCGCGCGCCTCGAAGGGCTCCAATTCGCTGTTCTCGGGCGCGATCGTCCGCGTCGCATCATCAAACCGAATATCGGCCGTGTGTTCCGTAACGGTTTTGACGATACCCATGCCGTGCTGTGGATGTTTGACTCTCATTCCAACGCGCAATTCTTGAATTTTCATGATGTGCCTCCTACGGAAAACGATCCGATGGCCCCCGCAAAATCTCTCGCCGAAACTGAGTTCCCAGAACCGGGCGCAAACTTCCGTCCTCGTCTGAAAATCCAGTCCGCACCAACGCGCAAAGCTTAACACCGCTTCCGGCCCTTGCCCAGTTCAATGCGCCGATTGCCGACGCACCCTGCCGGGTCTTATTCTCCAAGCGGCGCCCAGTTCGAGTCGCGAAAGACCATCGGCAAACGCATTTCCTGCCCATTGGCAAACCGCGATAGGTACGTAATCGCCCTTTTCGTTGCGGCCCGCACTATCTGCCATCGTTGAACCGTGCTACATTCGCGCGGCACAATTCCTGCCTGTTTGGCAACGGGAACAAATCTATGTCGAAATGGAAGGACATCACCAAATTGACGGATCGTGAAGCAAAGAAGCGCGAAGCTGAATTCGAGGCCGAGGCGCTGGCCACGCTCGCCGCAGACAATTCTCAATCGCCGACAAATTCACCTCCGCCGCCCCCTCCGCTTCGCGATGGCATCCAGATTTCTCTCACTGAGAACGGACGCACGATGGTCTATAACAAACTGGAGAATGTTCCTCTGGCCGTGCGACAAAAGATACTGAACGTGTGGGTCTCTCCTGCAAGCGCGGCGGAGCCAACGGCCTCGCCGGCCGTCAATCAACCATTGCCGACCCCGGCTCCGCGTCGCAAATCGCTGCGGGTCGCGATGACGCTCAATCTTGTACTGCCCGGTTTGGGCCAGTTCTATTTCGGCCAGCCAGTGATGGGCAGTGTGTACACACTTGGATTCATTGCCTGCTTTGCATCGATGTTCGTCAAATTCCTGCGAGGTTACTTTGACTATTTGCAGCTCAGTACCAGCGGCGACATTCTCGAAACCGGCAATCTCGAACACCTCGCCCGTGCTTTCACGGTCCACCTGCTCGTCGGACTGACGGTCGCCAGCATCGCCATCTACGTTATCTCATCGATTCACCTGGCGCTGTCCTATCGCTCGAGATAAGTCACATCTCAGTCGTCGTCATCCTTGCTTCCGTGTACGAACACGAAACCGGCTCGTGTGGGGGGCGGCATCCGCGAACCGTCGCCACGGACGGCGCGCCAGACCACTTCATTCAGAAGGAAGTCATCGACGGCGTCTTCTTTCGAGAAATCCATCTTCTGTGATTGCCGCGTTCCCCAAGAAGTCTTGACGGTGCGCTCATTGACATCGATGCGTGGAGGGAGAGCCGTGTACGGACGCTCATCCGACTTGGCTTGGAATGAATTCAGCATCGGCGTGGCGGCGGAGTCGAACTGCGACATCGGCCGCAACCCGAGAATCAATTCGATCGTTCGCAACATGCTGCTGGTCGAATACATGGTGGAATCGACGAACCCATGTTTGACGTACGGACTGATCACAAACGCCACGGTGCGATGTGCATCCACGTGGTCGGCGCCATTTTGGGCATCGTCTTCGACGACAAAGATGGCGACGTGCGGCCAGAATTTGGAATGCGATACCGCATCCACGATTCGTCCCAGCGCCGCATCGTTATCGGCCACGCAAGCGCGCGGCGTCGGTTTATTGAGTCGCGTTCCGAAAGTGTGATCCGCCGGCAAGCGAACGATCTGCAACCGGGGCATATCGCCTTGCGCTTCGAACCCTTTCAAATCGCTGATAAAGCGGTCGGCGCGTTTGGCATCGGGATAATCCAAATCGAACCCGCGGTAGCCCTCGTCGATGTGGCCGCGCAAGGCTTTGACCCGCGCCACGCAAGGATCGGCGGGCGTTTTGCCGTTGGCGACAAATTCCCCGTAGCTGCGATAACTCACTCCTGCTTCAGCGGCTCGATCCCAAAGATAACCGCCCGCCGGTGTCGCCATCGGATAGATTCCCTCGGCGGGATAGGGATATTTCCGGCTGTGGTTGTGACCGTATTGGAGCGGCCAGAGCTTTTCGACGAAGTCGCTCGCGTACGCTCCCATGCTCCACTCGTGGCCGTCGGCGCTGACTTCGGCATCGGCATAAAAGTTGTCGAGCAAAACGAAATCTGTGGCCAATTGATGCGCATTGGGGGTGACTTCCTCCCCAAAAAGGCAGAGGTTGGTGTCGCCGTTCCCTTGCGGGAGATCGCCCAGAACCTGATCGTAGGTCCGGTTTTCCTTGATGATGTAAATGCAGTAACGAATCGAGTCTGGCGCGAAAGTGGTCGGCGGCACAGGCGTCTCGGCCTTCAATGGACTGCAGCGGTAGGCTTGCGCTGTGTAGGCGGTCAGTTGCGCCCGGGTCGGAATATCGATCACACTCAACGTCCCGCGCAGAAGCTCCGCGATATATTGCGGCAGCGTTTCAAGCCTCGGCTTTTTGCCCGGCGCCGGTCCGCCGGGATTGGCCTTCGAACTTCCGCCTTTCCCGTTCGCAACGAGCAGACGTTTTCCATCCGGCGTCACCCGAACCGATGTTGGATACCAACCGACAGGAATGAAACCGATCGAACGGCTGCGTCCGGGCCGGCTGACATCGAATACGGCGATGTCGTTATTGTCGGCGTTGGCGACGAACAATGTTTTCTCATCCGGCGAAAGGGCAAGACTATTGGGCGTCGAACCGGAGAGCGCGTTCGGATAAAGCGATGCAGTGAGCGTTTCCAGCATTTTGCCGGTCGCGGTATCGAACACGCTGACGGTATTGCGGTTGGCATTCGCGACATAGAGCGTCTTGCCGCTTTTGGTTAGGACCATTTCATTCGGATGTTCCTGTGTCAGCCAACGGGCGACGACGGCATTCGATTTCAGATCGACCACCGCAATGGATGCCTCGCCCCACAGGCTGACGTAAAGCCGATGGCGCCGGACATCGACGCAGCAGGCGTATGGAAACGCACCACTGCGGTTCAGGGTGGTCTCCGTGCTGGCCGGATGCGTGTCATCCGCCACGTTATTCGTGTCAATCGGCCCGGACTCGATCGGAATGTCCATCACTTTTGCGGTTTTGAGATCCACGACGGAAACACTTTCTCCCAAGAGATTGGCAGCCCATAATTTCCGGCCACGCGGGTCTACGGCGAGCCCCGACGGAACTCCGGTGCTTTTGACGTCGCGCAACGCGAGTTCGTGGTGGTCTGAGAGAACCCCGTCTTTGAAATGAAATTGATGGATCACTTCGGTGCCCGCTCCGCTGCAAAAGAGAGAGGAACCATCCTTGGAAAACTCGATTCCGTAGAAGGCTTCTTTCAACGGCACATTCGTCACCACCTTCTCGGTTTCCAAGTCCACGATCATGATCCCGTGTTGGCTATAACCGCTGTGCAAGATCGCCGCATAACCGCCCCGCGGATGAACCGCGACATTGACTGGAAAATCGCCCAACTGAATCTGCGCGCCGGCGGGACGTAGCGACCACTGATTGGGAAGGAGAACCGATCCATCGGGTCGATGCCCCGGCAACGTCACTTGCGCACTCGCGCTGGTGAGTAAAAGAAGGAAAATTGAGAGCCATCCAAGAGCGCCGAACAAAACTGGTTTCCGTGTAGCCGCACCGTTGCCGCACACGACGGCGGCGTCTCGAACGACTCGGCTTACGGGCGCGTCTTCCCCGCGCAGGCTAAAGCCTGCGACTACAGTGTTGTTAGAGACTCCAAGCATGTGATATTTCCCTCGTAACCGTGCGCCCTGGCTGGCCAGGCTGCAAGGAACGGCAATGTGCCCGCCCCTGTCGCCCCGACAAGCAAGCGAAAACCTGCATTCCAGCCGTAATGGATCGTCCAAAGTCGTGCCATCTTTCGTCGCGCTGGTGATTCTAACACAAACGGGTCCGTTGTCGCAGCGATTTATGTTCGCGACTTCTCATTTTCCCCGGATGGATCGATCGCCAGACTCCGGCAACTTTTACCTTGCCGGTCGAAATCCACTCTTTATAATGCCTTGTAAAGGGCGAAGGATTGGGAATCTCGCGCCGACGGGTCGCCGCACAACGGAGAATATGATGATCAAGAATCTTGCCCCGAAATTGTCCGACGCTGAATACGAGAAGAATTTTGCCGACATCAATCCGCCGTTTGCGCCGTACAATGCCCGGGTCGAGGCCAACCGCTGCCTGTTTTGTTTCGATGCTCCCTGCACGCGCGCCTGCCCGACGCATATCGACATCCCGGCCTTCATTAAAAAAATCGCCTCCGGCAACATGCGCGGCAGCGCCAAGTCCATTCTCGATGCCAACATTCTTGGCATGAGCTGCGGACGGGTCTGCCCGGTCGATTCGCTTTGCGAAGGCGCCTGCGTTTACAACGAACGCGATACCGAGCCGATCCAAATTGGCCGGCTGCAACGCTATTCCATTGATTGGTTTTACGAGAATTGGGAGAAGACAAAGCAGATGTTTAAAGCCGGCAAGCCGAATGGCAAGAAGGTGGCCTGTATCGGCGGCGGACCGGCCAGCCTGTCGTGCGCGTTCTACCTCTCCCAACTCGGTTATGCCGTCACCATATACGACAAGAACGACAAGCCCGGTGGCCTCAACACCTACGGCATCGCCCGTTATAAGATGAGCGCCGAGGAAGCGCTCCAGGAAGTCAAACTCGCCGAGCACGTCGGCGTGAAATTCAAACAGAATTGCGAAGTCGGCAAGGACATCGCGGTGGACAAGCTCCTGAAAGAGAATGAGGCGATCTTTGTCGGCATCGGTCTCGGGCAGACCGAAGATCTCGCCATCCCGGGCGAAGACTTGTCCGGTGTCGTCGACGCCATCACCTTCATCGACGAACTCAAACACAATAAACTGCGTGACGTGCGCGTCGGACGCCACGTTGCCGTCATTGGCGCCGGCAACACTTCGGTGGATGCCGCCACGCAGGCCAAACGGCTCGGCGCGGAGATGGTGATGGTGTTGTATCGCCGCGGTGAGGCCGAAATGCCGGCCTACGATTACGAGTACGAAATCGCCAAGAAAGACGGCTGCGTTTATTACTTCCTCACGGCCCCGAAACGCATCGTCGGCAAGAAACACGTTGAGGGCATCGAGTGCGTGCGGATGAAGCTCGGCAAGCCGGACGCGTCCGGCCGACCGGCGCCCGAGCCGGTTCGCGGGAGCGAGTTTGTCCTGCCGTGCGACATGGTCATCAAATCGCTCGGGCAACAGAAACAGCGCAACTTCATCGAGAAGAAGCTCGGCCTGAAAACCGATAAGCGTGGCCGCGTCGCTGTCGATGAGAAAACCTTGCGGACCAGCAAACCGAAGTTCTATGCCGGCGGTGATTGCGTCAGCGGCGGCAAGGAAGTCGTCAACGCCGTGGCCCACGGCAAACGCGCGGCGTGGGCGATTCACAAACAAATCACCGGTGAGGACCTCGATTTTGAAGGGCTTTGGAAAGACGAGAAGCTGCGGCGCGTGGCCAACACGGCGGAATATCAGTACGCATGATTTAACCTGTAGCCGCAGGCTTTAGCCTGCGAACGGAACGCACCCTAAAGGGATACGGCTACATCAGGAGAAGAGTTTATGGCTGACCTAAGCATCGAATTCGCGGGCATCAAATCACCCAACCCGTTCTGGCTGGCCAGCGCCCCGCCCACCAACAGCGCCGGGCAGGTCCAGCGCGCGTTCGACCTCGGCTGGGGCGGCGCGGTGTGGAAGACGCTCGGGGAACCGATCATCAACGTCACCTCGCGCTTCTGGGCGGTCGATTACGGTCCGACCCGCATGATGGGCTTGAACAACATCGAGTTGATCACGGCGCGCCCGTGGGACACCAACATTCGCGAGATCATTGAGACGAAGAAGAAATATCCGAAGAATGCGCTCGTCGTCTCCTTGATGGTCGAATCGAAAAAGGAAGCCTGGCAGAAGGCCGTCAAGGAACTCAACGATACCGGCTGCGACGGGCTCGAATTGAACTTTGGTTGTCCCCACGGCATGAGCGAACGCGGCATGGGCGCCGCGGTCGGTCAGGTGCCCGAATACACCCAGATGATCACCGAATGGGTGAAAGAAGTGGCCGAGGTGCCCGTGCTGGTCAAACTCACGCCAAACATCGGCGACATTGCTTTTATCGGACGCGCCGCCGCTGCGGGCAAAGCCGACGGTCTTTCACTCATCAACACCATCACCTCGATCATGGGCATCAACCTCGACAATTTCTCACCGTATCCCAGCGTCGATGGCAAAGGCAGTCACGGCGGCTATTGCGGTCCCGCCGTCAAACCGATCGCGTTGAACATGGTCAGCAAGGTTGCCCAGGATCCAAAAATCGGCATCCCAATCTCCGGTATCGGCGGCATCGCGACGTGGCAGGACGCGGTGGAATTCATGGTGCTGGGCGCGACCAGCGTGCAGGTGTGCACCGCCGTGATGCATTACGGCTACCGCATCGTCGAGGACATGCTCGACGGTCTGTCGAACTGGATGGACGAGAAAGGCTACAAGAAGTGCACCGACTTCATCGGCAAAGCGCTGCCCAACATCAAGGAATGGGGCGACCTGAATCTGAACTACAAACTCATCGCCCGCATCAACGCCGATCTCTGCATCGGCTGCGAGCTTTGCCACGTCGCCGCCTGGGATGGCTCCCACCAGTGCATCGACTTGGAAATGGGCAACGGTCACCGGGTCCCGGTGGTCAACGAACCCGCCTGCGTCGGCTGCAATCTCTGCATGCTCGTTTGCCCGGTGGACGGCTGCATCACGATGGTGGAAGCGGATGTCGGCAAGAAATCCATGTCGTGGCGCGAGTACCAAACGGCGCTCGGCAAGAATCCCAGGTGTGAACCGCCCGGGTTCCAGGAACATTAGCATGTCCGTCTGCCGAATCCCTTATTGTAGGGCGCGATGCCGGTTGTTCCGGTATCGCGCCGCCATTTGTTCATCACCAACCACGGCGCGATACCTCGAAACCCCGCATTCGCGGGACGGCATCGCGCCCTACAAAGGCATGTAATGAATCCATCTGAACTTCCCATCCTGATCGCCGGCAAATGGCGCGTGCCGAAGGCGAAAACGTTTCTCGATGTGTACAACCCTTCCGCGGGCGAGGTGATTGCGCGAACGCCGTTCTGCGGTGCCGCCGAAGTGGATGAAGCCGTCAAAGCTGCTCACAAAGCTTTCCAGACCTGGTCGCAAACGCCGGCGCCAAAACGCGCGACGTTGCTGTTCAAGTACCGCAATATTCTTGAAGCGCATCTCGAAGAAATCGCCAAAATCACCACTCGCGAGAATGGCAAAACGTTGGAAGAAGCGCGTGGCGATGTGCGGCGTGGCTTCGAGGTGGTCGAGTTCTCGTGCGGCATCGCCCATCTGCAAAAAGGGGAATCGCTCCCGCAACTCGCTGAGAACATCGACGGCGTCACCATGCTCGAGCCGGTCGGCGTGTGCGCCGGTATCACCCCGTTCAATTTCCCCGCCATGATCGCGCTCTGGCAATTCCCCCTAGCCATCGCCTGCGGCAACACGTTCATTCTCAAACCCAGCGAGAAAGTCCCGCTGACCGCGATTCGGTTGGCGGAATTGTTCGTCGAAGCCGGCCTGCCCGAAGGCGTGCTGAATGTCGTCCACGGCGGCCCGGAAGTTGTGGACGCGCTTTGCACGCATCCGCTCATTGCGGCGGTGAGCTTCGTCGGTTCATCGAAGGTCGCGGCGCACGTGTACGCGCTCGCGAGCCAAACCGGCAAACGGTGCCAAGCCGGCGGCGGCGCGAAGAATTTTCAGATCGTGATGCCCGATGCCGAACCGGATTCCACGATCCGCGCCATCATGGGCGCGTCGTTCGGTTGCGCGGGACAACGGTGCATGGCCGGTTCGGTCCTGGTCGGCGTCGGCGAAGCCGGCGACCCACTGCAAAAACGGATGTTGTCCGCGATGGACGCCTTGAAAGTGGACGACACCTACTCCAATCCGTCCGCCGAGATGGGTCCGGTCATCGACGGCAACTCGCAAAAACGCATCCTGAGCTTCATCGAGAATGGTCCCGGCGAGGGCGCCAAACTTGTCCGCGATGGACGCAAGGGAATTCCCGACCGCGGGTTCTTCGTCGGCCCGACCTTGTTCGACAACGTGAAACCGGAAATGAAACTGGTGAGCGAAGAGATCTTCGGCCCGGTCCTTTCGATGTTCCGGCCGTCGTCGCTCGAAGAAGCAATTGCCCTGGCCAATCGGAGCCATTTCGGCAATGGCGCGACGCTGTTCACCACCAGCGGCAAATATGCGCGTCAGTTCGCACGCGACATTCAATGCGGCATGGTCGGCATCAACGTCGGCGTGCCGGCTCCGATGTGCGTGTTTCCGTTTGCCGGCTGGAATCAATCGTTCTTTGGCGACCTGCACATGCAGGGCACCGAAGGCGTGCAATTCTACACGCGCCAGAAGGTTGTCCTCTCGCGTTGGGACGCCGCGTACCGCCGCCAGCAGGGGTGGTAGTCATGTCGTCTGGCATTGAGGTGTTGTAGGGCCGGATCGCCCGCAGGGTATCCCGCCGCGTGGCAAATTTGTAGCCACGGCGCTCCGTCGCCGTGTCCGGGAAGGCGCCTCGGCAGAGCGAGGCGGCTACAACAGAATCTCGGCGCGAAACCCTTTGGCCTTCGCGCCCTACAAAATCACCGCCTGATGAATTTGAGGTTTGTTTTCCCTTTCACTCGCGCTCGATTGGTGTATTATTTCCTCCAATCGGGTTGGTTTTTGGTCGTAGGAGAACGCGAGTGGCAACAATCAGGTGAAAACTATCTTCAGCAATCTCTGTGTCGGTTTTCTTCTGCTCGTGGTCTGCCTGGCAACCTCTGCCCGCGCACAAATCAACGCACTGGGCGTGATGGGTGACAGTCTCAGCGACGAGTATTTCGAGGAAACCTACGGCAGCTACGCAACAAATTGGACCGAACAACTCGTTGTTTATCGCGGCATTGACATCGGGCCGACCGCTGCTGAAGCCGGCCAACCCGTCGGCACATGGGGCACACCGCGGCGCACCGGCTACGAGTACAACTGGGCACTCTCAGGCGATACTTCCGCCGATCTTCTCTCCGACGGCCAAGACATTGGCCTCGCAGCCCAGATCGTCCCCGACGGAATTACCCACGCCGTGCTGGCGGTCGGCGCGAACGATTTCAATCCTGATTTCCTCGACTACTCTCCCAACGCTTACTTGAACATCTACGACAACTCCTGGTCCGCCAGCCAAATCAGCAATTACGTCGCGCAAATCCTGACCAATGTCGAAACCGCCATCGTCACGGTTTCGACCACCGGCGTGCGATTGGTCGTGTTCAACATCCTCGACTACGGCAAGACACCCGCCGTCTACAACAATTTCTTCTACACCAATGGCAGCAAACGCGAGCGGGTCTCCGCTATCATCCGACAAGCCAACGCCGGCCTCGCCTATCTCGCCCAGAAATATCAGCTCCCGCTCGTGGACGCGTTTGGATTGCAACAAGTCATCTTCGGTTCCAACACCAATCTGCTGACCACGCTCACCATCGGCAACGTCGCCATCCACCTCCAGCAAAGCGACACCAATCCGAC
>DATIZX010000108.1:0-9471 GCA_035516795.1 Verrucomicrobiia bacterium | reverse complement strand
GCGCCCACTTGTGAAAATCAGGGTCGGGGCCGGGATGCTTTACAAAGTAGCGTACCTCGTCGGATTCTTTCTGGTCCCAGGCATAGTGGTGATAACCGGTGTTGATGATCAGAATGTCGCCCTTCTTGACCTCGACGTTCCTCGTGATCATTTCCGGTGAGTACAGATCGTAGTCGTCGACTTCTTTCGAAATGTCGGCGACGACGCCGGGGCCGATCCATTCTTCGAGCGGCACTTTCCCGATGGACCGTCCGCTGGCGTGGAAATGAATCTCGCCGTCCATGTGTGTGCCGACATGATTGCTGGTGGTGATGATTTGTCCGTTCGCGCCCTGTCCCATGTGCGCGCCGGCGATCCGCTTGAAGTACTGAATGCCCAGCGGCATGTAACTCGGCCACGGTGGCGTGTGGATGCTCAATGGTTGGGTCAGGTCGTACACCCGTACCTTGTCCATGAATTGCAGGAATTGTTTGGCGTTCATGTCATCCTTTCTTCAATGTCTTTGCGAATTTCTCAAAAGCTTTCTTGAACGGCTCCAGCGGCGCGTTCAACACGCCCGCGCCGATTTGACCGACGCCAGGCTCCTTATGCGCGACGCCGGTATCGATGAACGGCAGGATATTCTTTTCGACCACCTTGATCACATCGATCCCCGTCGGTGTGCCACGGAAATTCAGATACGGAATCTGGTAAACGTTGTTCTCCGCGGCGGTGATCTCGTACATCTGCCGCGTATAATTGATCGCATCGTCGCTGCTGCCACCCACGAACTGAACAATCGCCGGTGCGGCAGCGATGGCGAACCCACCCAGTCCGTTTGTTTCGGTGATCGCGCTGTCGCCGATGTCGGGATTCGCGTCGGCTTTCGTGTAGCCCGGAAAATACAGCGCATCCGGCACGTCGGCGGGCCCGGTGAACCATTCGTTGCCGGTACCCGACAGTTGCACACCGAAATCCGTGCCGTTCCGAGCCATTACCACGGCGACACTGCTGTTCTTGACGCCGCGCGCGGCGTCAAGGGTCACTTTCGATGCCGGCATCGAAAGGTTCAGGAAAAAATGGTCGTTGCCATTGATGAAATCCAACACCGCGGCGGCAGCCGACGGATCATGGCACGTGGTCACGATCGCTGGCGCGATTGTCCGGTAAAAGATCGAAGTCGCGGCGCGGTTGCGGTTGTGAACTTCATCGCCCATGTGCAGCGCCTGCGCGATGATGTTCTTGAGGTCGATCTTACCAAGCTTCGCGACGGCCTTTTTGAGAACCGGGTAGAGCGTGCCTTCCATCCAGCGCAGCTTCTGAATCACGGCCTCGCTATATGCGCCGTAACGCAGGACTTTGCCGAGCCCCTCGTTCATCGAACAGTACGCCAAATTGCCGTGAGCTTCGTTCTTCAACACGAAGACCGGCATCGAGGGAGAGGTGACACCCGCCATTGGGCCGACCGTAGCGTGTTCGTGGCACGGTGAAAATTTGATCGCGCCCGACGCCGCGAGTTGCTGGGCTTCTTCGGCTGTCCCCGCTTTTCGTTCGTACAACAGCGCCCCAATCATCGCGCCGCGCATCGGTCCACACATCCGGTCCCACGTAACCGGCGGGCCGGCGTGCAGGAGCGTATCGGTGGTCATCCCGGGAATTACATCGAGGGCGCGCTCCAAGCCGACGAGATGCGGCATGCCGCTCAGGATAATCTTCATGGCCTGGGCGTTCGCCTTCTCGATGGCAGGCCGGAACATCGCTACGCGTTTCAGAAATCGCACATCGACATCCACCGGCGGTTTCCAGTTGACCTGCTCGGCCGGCACGTGAGCATCGTCCAGCGCCTCCTTGAATGCTGAGAGGCCGATGTTGACCACTTTCAATTCGCTTTGGAACAGGGCGTTCACAGACATTAGATAATGCTCCCAGCCAATTTGCACGCGGCAGCGTTCGACGGCATCACAATCGCCCCCGCTTTGCGCAACGCGGCTTCGACGCGGCTGCGGTTTTGAGGATCTTTGTCCGTTCCGGTAATCGAGCAGACCACCGACACATTCCGCCTCGCTTGGCGAATCACGCAGGCAAGTTCCGACGCAGGATCAGGATTTGATCCGTAGCCGAGCACGACATCGAGCAGAATCACCGCCGTCTCCGGGTCCGCGGCTTCCTCAAGGATTCGTTTGTTACGCAGCGAGTAATCGATCATCGGATGCGGCCGGCCAACCGTAAACTCGTCCTCGCCAAGGTCGATGACTGTGTTCTTCTGGCTCTTCAACGAATTCTTGAGCTGCCTGGCTTTACCGGTCGGCGCATTCGAGTACACGCCGGTCAGCATCTGACTGAATAAAATCTGTGCTTCGGCACAGAACGTTCCGCCGCTGAAAAGTCCCCGCACATATTTCTGGCCGTTCTTCCGCTTGCCGGCCTCGCGTTTGGCGATGCGCTGAATTTCGATATTCCGCGCGGTGAGTTGTTTCGCCACGTCGTCGGATTTCTTTCTCTGCGACAACGCGACAGCCGTAAGGGCGGCTTCTTCCAACGTACTGTCTGACGCGCCGATAAACATCGTGACGACCGGCTTGCGAATGCTTTTCAGAACTTTCTTGATGCGATTGAGGACTTGCGGATGCGGCGGCTTGGAAACGAGCAGGATCACCTTGGTCTGTTCATCTTTAGCCAGCGCTTTCAGCGCCTCGATGAACATCATGCCGCCAACTTCCTTCTTCACATCGCGTCCCCCGGTGCCGATCGCCTGGGAAATGCCAGCGCCGGCATTGGAGATGAGGCAGCTCACTTCCTGAAGACCGGTCCCAGCAGCCGCGACGATGCCGATATTTCCGCGGTTGACGACGTTGGCAA
Source organism: Verrucomicrobiia bacterium (assembly GCA_035516795.1). Taxonomy (GTDB): domain Bacteria; phylum Verrucomicrobiota; class Verrucomicrobiia; order Palsa-1439; family Palsa-1439; genus DATJBF01. Next base: position 6,633 of record DATIZX010000108.1, on the reverse strand, counting down.
AGGCCAGCGGGACGCCGTTGATGATGGCCGTGCCGCAGTCTGGCCCCATCACGAGCAGACCACGCTTCGCGGCAAACTTCTTCAGCGCGATCTCTTTCTCGAGGGGTACGTTGTCGGAGAACAACATGACGTGCAGACCGTTTTCCAAGGCGCGCATGGCTTCGTCGCCCGCATAGCGGCCGGCAATGGAAATCAAAGCGAGATTGGCGTCGGGTAGCATATCGAGTGCACCGCGTAAATTGACCGAGGGGACCTCGGTACTCGCAGTTGTCTTGGCGGTTTTCTTGAGCAACGCATCGACCCCAGCGAGAGCTGATTGGCCCGCGTCTTCGGTTTTGGCCTTCACCGCGACGAGAAGATCGGTATCGCTGGCGTTACTGAATTGGGCCCTCAATAGTCCACTGGAATTCAGAATCGCCTTATTGGCTTTCGTGCCCATCACGATGGCGGCATCGATAACGCCGGGCAGGCTGCCAATCTCTTTGCCGACGCGCATCAGCGTCACCGAATCGAAGTACGCGCCCTTTCGAATCTGTCCCGTTACAATCATAGTTTACACATTGTCACGTAGAAGCCGGTGCCGAGGTCGGCTCCGGAACTTCCGCCAATTGCACATAGCCTGTTCGTCATTTCCTGCACTGCCCTTTCGCTGTCGTGCATCAACGCGAGAATCAAATTCTTCATGCGACCGAAGAGTCGCCCCTGCCGGGCAAGATCGAGGAACGTGTTGGAGAAAATGTTGTCCGACCGCGCCGCCTCGAAAACCTCGTCGGCCGTTTGTCCAGAGGCAGGGACGCCTGTGCCACCAAGGTTCAAGCCGATCAGATAACCGGCGATAAAGTCGTCACCGCTGGGAGTCAAACCGATGCCGCATCCAGCCAGCGTGCGCACGCCATTCAGGCGATCCCCGTGGAAAATCTCATCCACACAAAACTTTACCTGACGAGCAAATGCCCGCTCAAATCCAGAGCTGAAGTTCCGAATTCGGCTGTCGTCGAGAAGGAAGGTGAGACTCTTGGGATGCGATGCCTTCAACAGTATTTTTCGAAAGACCACTAGCTTTTCGCGAAAGTGCGGACCAGGGTGGCTGTTGAGCACCGAGCAATACCGTTGTTGAGACGCAAACGGAAGCGTGCGGCCATCGAAGTTGATTCTATCGGTGCCGACTTCGAGCGCATTCTGAGTCTCTCCGGCGTCGAACTCGCGCAGGACGATGTTGAGCGGACCGTCGCCGATTTGTTCGTGGACGACTGAAACCAACCTGTCGCCTTGCCTAAAATTGACAGCCCGGTGGAATCGGGAGTGGAACGGATAGATCCCCTCCTCAATCTGGTCCCCGATGCTGACGAGCCTCATGCCGGATAGAACACGATTCCGTAGTTCTGGCTGTAATCGGCCTCGCGAACGACTTCCACTTTCCCTTTGACGGGCATTCCCATTTTTGGACTCGGAATCTTAAGTTGACCGGTGATTCGCATCCCGTTTTCCAATTCAACGATTCCGAGACTGAGCTTCGCGACGTTAAAGTCCGGAGGAAGATTGTGGACGGTCGTAAACGTTAGCAACTTTCCACTCTTGGGCAGAGGCACGGTGTCGAATTCATGCGGCTCATTCTTGCCGCATTTTTTGCACACCATGCGCAACGGATAGTGGAGTTCTCCGCATTTCTTGCACTTGTACGCCAGGATTTCCAGAGCCATGACTAATCCTCCCTCTTGAAGACGAGGCAAACGACGTTGTTGCCGAAACCGCCGAAGTTACAGGTGAACCCGACCTTGGCTTCTTTGACCTGGCGTTTGCCCGCTTCGCCGCGAAGCTGCAATACGATCTCGTGAGCTTGTCCGACGCCGGTCGCCCCAACCGGATGACCTTTCGCCTTCAAACCGCCCGACGTGTTGATGGGCAACTTTCCGCCGATTCGGGTTTCTCCACGCTCGAGCGCCAAGTGCCCTTCGCCTTTTCGGAAGAAGCCTACTTCTTCGCTTTCCGCAATTTCCAAAATCGTGAAAGCATCATGAAGCTCGGCCACATCAACGTGCGCCGGTGTCACGCCGGCCATTTTGTAGGCCTGCGCGGCTGCGCCACGCACGGCCAGCAAATCCGTTGGCTCCGCCCGCTCGTGAACACAATGCATATCGGTGGCCTGGCCAACACCGGCCAGCCGGATCATCGGTTTCTTGAGTTTTTCAGCGACTTCCTTCGAGGCGAGAATCACGCAAGCCCCGCCGTCGGAGACGGGGCAGCAATCGAAAAAGCGCAGCGGCTCCGCAACGTAAGGATTGTTGGTCATCGCTTCCGGCGAATCGAGGATGCCTTCAACGGTGATTTTCTCGTGGAGATGCGCGTAGAAATTATCCAGAGCGTTGTCGTGGTTCTTCACCGCGACCATTGCCAGATGACGAGCGGTCACGCCGTATTTCTGCATGTAAAGGCGCGTGAACATGGCGGCCAGCGACGGGAGCGTCACGCCGTAAATGTATTCCGCCAACGGATGCGTCAGCGTGGCCACACAATCGGTCGCTTCGAGGTTGTTGACCTCCCGAAGTCGCTCGGCGCCCGTTACGAGGACCACATCGTGCATCCCAGAGGCGACCGCCATGAAACCGGTCTTGATGGCCGACGCCCCTGAAGCCGGGCCATTTTCAATTACCTCTGCGCCAGCCGGCGTGAGGCTGAGACTATCCACCACGGCGCTGGCTAATCCAGACTGATGATTGAGCCGGCCTGCGCCCATGTTGGCGACGTAGATATGATCCACCTTTTCGACCCCGGCATCCTTCAGCGCCATCATGGCCGGATATGCCGCGATTTCGCTGAGCGGATATTCCAGACGCGTGAAACTCGTGATGCCAATACCAACAGCGTAAACTTCGCGCATGGTCACATCCTCCCTTCCTGTTTCCAGCGTTGTGACATCAGCGCGGTACCGGTCGAGTCGTACAACGAACGCGTGGCCGCAAGAAGATCGGCCGGTGCCTTTGGCGGATCGGTGGGCGGAAGAATGGCGGCCTTGGCTTCGTCGAGAAGATGCTGGGGGACGGGACGGCGGCCGACGACCAGCGTTTCCCGGGCCCGATTGAATAACTCTTTCGTCAAGGCCCAAGACGGCACGCCGCCAAGCTCGTGCGCGACGTGGAATCGCTTCTCCAATTCATACTCGATCATCCAGCGGCGGAATCCGATTGGCGACTCGGCCACGATGAGGACTTCTTTCTGACCGATGATATCGAAGTGGTACTCCATTTTGCTGGCGAAGGCGTGCGCTCCCACGCGCAACCCGCGTCGCAGGGCCACGGTGTGATACGACATGCCGACGTCCTTATTAAGCAACCGGCCATTCACGACCGCAACGAGTTCCCCGTGGATTTGCGCCACCAAGACGTACTCGTCTTGAACGCGATAACGGTAATAGGCAAGCAACTCGCTGTAGAGCCGAGCCGCCACCACGTCGTAGTAATCGCGTTCAACGTGGATCAATGGTTCGACGTGCTGCAGAATGTCCGGAATATCCTCGCGCCCCACTTGACGGATAACCATTTCCTCACCGCCCGCGAGCATCATATACTTGGGCGGGAATGGTGGGATCGGGTTGTCGACCGGCCGCAGAATCTTTTCGACATCAATAGACATAAAATCCCCCTGGCTTTAAATTCGAGTTCCAAAAGAGCATTTTGAAGCACTTTGCATCGCTTGTGCCAATGAATTATGGCGTGAGACATGTAGGTCATATCTGCTTGCATTGCAGAAACTTATGTCGTCACTTATGCGCGGGTAATAAAATTATCGAGCATGCGAAAGGTGTCACTCTGTCATCCGGCAACCTGCACGTTGACACCGTGTCAACAAAAAGCCGGAACGTTAACGGGTCGAAAACAGGTCCGGATTATTTGAATCCGCTCACCTCGGCATCATAGGTAATCAGCGGTTTGCCACTCTCGACGGTGATCTTGGAATCGATAAACCGGATTCCCTTGGCGTAATAAATCTGCAGACCCTTTTTCGCCGAGATGGTCACATTCGACAACGTCACGTCGGTGATCGGCGCTTCTGGCAATCCCCAAATCTGGCCGGCGTACGGGCTGTCGGTCGCGGTCACGTTCCGAATCATGATGTTCTTGTTGATAGGCGTCGTGTCGGTGACCGGTTGGGATTTCTCGGTCGATGGATCCTTGGGCGCCGTCCGCTCGGGGTAATAGTCGATGATACGGATGGCGTACTTGACGTTCTTCATTGTGAGGTTTTCGTATGTGAGATTCTGCAGCACTCCACCCCGTCCACGGAGCGTCTTGATGCGGATGCCTGCATCGGTCGAATCAAACAGGCAATTGCTAACCTTGAGATTCTCGATGCCGCCTTCCGTGCCGGACCCGATCGACATACCGTGACCGTGCAGGAATTTGCAGTTGGTGATCGTATAATTCTTGTTCCCTGGAGTGCGAGAACGGTTCGGCTTTATCGCGATGTTGTCGTCTCCGCAGTCGATCACGCAATCGGTGAACAGATAATTCCAACCCGAAGGATCGATGCCATCGGTATTATGCGCATTGCTGGGCGACTTGATGGTGATGCCCTTGATGGTCACATCCGTGCAATTCCGCGGCACCAAATGGAACATCGGCGAGTTGCACAACGTCACCCCGGCGACCAGCACCCGGGTGCACTTGTTCAACGCGATCATGTAAGGCCGGTGTGGCATGTTGCGGTCCGCTTCAAAGGCCGTCCACCACGCCTGGCCTTGTCCATCGATAGTGCCTTCCCCGCTGATTTCAACGTCGTGCGCATCCGAGGCGGTGATGCAATCCTCATAGCGCTTGCCGGACAGGGGATGGTTCTTCATGTCGTCGCTGATTAAGATGGTGGCCCCTTTGTCGAGGTGCAGATTGATGCTGCTGGCAAGCGTGAACGGCCCGGTCAGGAATTTGCCTTCCGGTATCAACACAATTCCACCGCCAGCCGCTGAAGCCGCATCGATCGTCTTCTGAATGGCCGCGGTGTTTAAAGTCTTGCCATCCCCGACGCCGCCGTACTTGGCGACATTGAACGTCTTGGTCGGAATGACCGGCAGTGGCGGGTTCTCCGCCGTGACGTTTACCGCCAACGAGAAAAACAATCCGGCGAGTGCGACAACAGAAACTTTGTTGCAGTTCATAACAGCGATTCCTTTTAGATAACACTCATTCGTTCTTGTGCACTTATGTCAGCGTGTAGCTTGAAAGAACTCCTCCCGTCGACAGCCTGACTGCGCGAAATACTGCCAGAGACGACCGGCGGGAACAAGGATGTTTGACCGTTTTCGGTAATTTCTGTCGGCATTCCCCTGTTGAGTTCCACACTTCAACAGGTTATCACTCAAATATGCTGTCGGTCTTCCTCTTTTGGCTCGCGGTGGTGGAACTGTTAATTGTGGTGGTTTCCGTTGCGGAGTTCGCCATCGGCAATCGGTCGATCCGCTCATTGAAGAATGCCGCTCCGATCAGCCGCCACACACTGCCGAAAATCTCCGTCATCACCGCCGCGCGTAATGAGGCGCGAAACATCGAGGAGGCGCTTCTATCGGTACTCCACCAAGATTACGCAAATCTAGAAGTCATTGTCGTCGACGACCGGTCCAGTGACGAAACCGGAGCGATTCTGGATCGGATGTCGGCCGCCAACCGGCGCCTGCGCGTGGTCCACGTGACCGAGCTTCCCCGCGGTTGGCTCGGCAAAAATCATGCGTTGTACCGTGGTGCTGAACGCGCGACGGGCGATTGGTTGTTGTTTTCCGATGCCGACGTGGTGATGGAACCGACAACCGTCAGCCGCGGGATCCGGTTCGCGCTCGACGAGCGGCTCGATCATCTGGCCGTCACGCCGCACGTCGCCATGTCAGGACTGTTGCTCAATATGGTCGCCGGCGCGTTCACGTTGTTCTTCGGCATTTACGCCAAACCGTGGAAAGCTCGCGACCCGAAGAGCAGCCGGCACATCGGCATTGGTGCGTTCAACCTAGTCCGCGCCGAAGTTTATCGTGCGGTGGGTGGCCACCAGTCCATTGCCCTGCGCCCCGACGACGATATGAAGCTCGGCAAGCTGATCAAAAAGGCCGGGTACCGACAGGACGTTGTGTTGGGCGATGGCCTGATCACGGTCGAGTGGTACGCGTCGGTGGGCGAACTCATGCGCGGCTTGGAGAAGAATTCGTTCGCAGGCGTGGAGTACAACTTCGGGCTCGTGATCTTGTCATTTTTCGCGATGCTCGCCATGTACGTTTGGCCGGTGTTCGCGCTCGCGTTCACCAGCGGCGTCACGCGCCTCCTCAACGTTGCCATTCTGCTCGGCCTCGCCGCGGGATACGCTGACAACGCCAGTTTCCACGGGATGAAACGCTGGCATTGCTTCGCCTTGCCGTTGAGCGCGCTGATTTTCGGGTTCATCATCCTGCGGGCCACGCTGAAAACGATCCTCAACGATGGCATCAACTGGCGCGGCACACATTACCCGCTGGCTGAATTAAAAGCCAACAAGGTTTGACACCTCCCAGCCTTACGGCGGCGGAGGGGGTGGGATGGGATGACGAGCTTCCCCAATGTAAACCCAACGGGGCAGCGGTTCGCCGTCGGTTTCCTGCACGCCATCGCGATAGGCGCGGCA
>DATIZX010000107.1:0-43457 GCA_035516795.1 Verrucomicrobiia bacterium | reverse complement strand
CGGCGCTACGAGCCCTGTGCCTGAATCTGTTGCGGCGGGATCAGAAGATTAAACGGGGAATCCGCACCAAACAAAAAGTAGCCGGTTGGAATCACGATTACCTACGCAGCCTCTTGGGTTTCTAAATGCAATCGCCCTGTCGAATCACTAAAAGCACACTGCCGCTGCAGCGATGGTGTAGCTAATCCAGCTACGTTGGCGGAGAGGGACCCCTCTGCACCCTTTTTGCTATTTGGTGCTCTGGGCCGGAAGGGTCACCCCGCCCCCTTGGTCAAATCAGCCCGGGATTCTCTCTCAAGTTGTTCGGGAATACCGGCTTAGAAACAGTCTCAGCCAAAAATCACTTGCCTCGAAGCTGGGCGTGACACTCAGCGCCGTCAGCCGTTGGGAGCGAGGCAAAGCCACGCCAAAGCGACAATCTTGGGCAGCTTTGCATTTGCTTGCGAATTGGGTGAACGATGTATCTGCCGAGGGTTCCGCGCCCCCTAGCCAATCGCTGAGTTACATTCGCTAGAGGCCCTTACTGAATAGGAGCTTATGGCGAACCTGAATTGGGTGACCGCACAAAGCACGTCACGAACGACCCAAGCGCAGACGCGTCCTTGGGGGAAGGAGTAAGCGGTATTACGGAATCGCAAAGAAGAGGCTTGACAGAGGTTGGGGTGCAGGCGGAGGATTTAATCCTGAGGCGGTCACTCATTCCGTGCAGAGGTGGCTTCGGGTCGCACGGAGAGAACCAGTGAGGCGCACTATACTGGGTGTCGTAAGCTGTTCGCGCCAAGTTCGCACGACGAGGGGACGGCTGCACACAAAGGATCCCTCTTCTCGGTTTACTCAGTACGACCATCCGAGCCTCCCAGCGGCGGGTGATAATCATCCCTTCCGGTCGAACTACTGCAAGAGGGGCACAATTCCTTGTTCCTCCGCAACTCAGAGGAGATGAGCTATGAAGAAAGCGTCTAGTCTCGTAATGTTTCCTTCCTCCAGAAATCATGCATCCTGTCGCCAGCTTACCCTGACACGAGCCGTGCCGTTGGCAGTGCTGGCGGTGCTGCTGGCCGTCACGGCACCGGTGCGAGCCGACCTGATGTGGGCGACCAACAGCAGTTTCGGGAAGGTGGTGGTGAATGGCTTCAACGACCAGAACACAATCGTCGGTCAGGGGTGCGTGGATGAGAACTTGTGGCAATCGGGCTATATCCGAGATCTGAATAAGGTCGAGCACTACATGGGCGCCGTCGCCAACATCCCCAGCGTCGAAGAGGTCGGCAGCCGGTTCCACCTCGACTCGTCCGGCCCGGGGCAGACGTTCGGTGTCTGGGTGTTGGCCGCCCTTGGCGACTGGGACCACAACGCGCCGCCGGCGGGCGGTAACTTGGTGGTCCGGATTCGGCAAGCAAGCACGGTGACCAGCGGCAGGGATGCGGGAATGGATCCTGGGAGTGGTGATCTTCCGGTGCTAGCCACCACCAACTTCGATGCGCAGGCGTCGGGGCAGTATTACAACGTCTGCTGGCATCACGCCACGATCACGGTCCCCGTGGACCGCGGCGCAGGTGATTTCTGGTTCACAGTGGGTTGGTCAACGAATGTTAACTACACATTTCGGGTGATTACCACGGAGGAGTCGCCGGGGGACATCTTGGAGATCGAACCGTTCTTGAGCGGGGTCGGGTACCCGTGGAGCGAAGGCTCGTTCTACACGCCGATGATCGTGATTGAGCCGGGCGCCACCACAGCACTGACGAACACCCCGCCCGTAGCGAACATCAGCGGCCAAAGCGCCGGCCAGATCGGCAATCTGAACGGGGTCGCGGTGAATGCCAATGGTTCGCAAACCGGCCACTGCAACGGCCAACTCGCGCCGCACCTGACGTACAAATGGTCCGTCTCGTCCGCGCCCACCAACAGTTACGGCTTTGGGGACGATACAGCAGATTCCACCACGTTCTGGGGGGATGCAGCCGGAGACTACACGATTCAACTCATCGTCAGCAATGGCTGCTACGCAAGCGCTCCGTTCTCGAAGACGATCACGCTCATGGGACAGCCGCCGCCCCCGGCCACGGCGCCGGAGATCAACGTGGCGAATAGCGGGACTAATCTGGTGCACGCGCAGGACTCCACGACCAACATTACAATGACGACCACGAACGCCGGTCCACACGCAGCGTACACATGGTACGTGAACGGATCGGAGTTCAAGGTCAGTTTATCCAATAGCATCACGGTGAGCCTCTTCGACATGGGGTTGACCAACGACGACACGACGGCCACAACCTTGTACAACATTTCGGTTATGGTGACCGACAGGGATGATACTTCGGACCCCAACCAGTGGGTTTCAAACACCAGCCCCAGCTCGGTCCTGCAAGTCTGTGCATGGCCGAAACTCAAGGTTTCGTTTGGCTGGCCGAACTGGCAGACCGGCCGCGGCGAGTTCACCTATGACCTGCCCGTGAAGCTCACCATTGACCCGAATCCGATCGGAATGAAAACGCAGGGGGCGCAGATTGTCCTGCTCGATCAGCAGGGGCACACCCTCGCCACGGCGAATCTCCACGATTTTATGCTGTCCTTGCCCGCGAACACAAGTGTGGGGCCGCTGGAGGCGTTCACGTATCAAGGCATGTATGTCTGGGATGATTGGAACTGCACCAAGATCATACCGGGCGGCCGCTGGAGCACCTCGATGGTGTTTGCCGTGGCCGTGAGATCGTGGCAGGATGCCAATGGCCTCACGATCGGCGAGGACAACAGTGGGATCAAGCAGTACAACGTCAACGTGGATCAGCAGAAATGGTTTCCCCACGGTGTCGTGGTCGCCACGTACTGGGCGGGCATGACGGATACGGTCATGGGAGACATCCTTGCCGCTGCCTCCTTCTTCGACCCGCCGTTGGCGGCTGAGGCCGCCGTTGAGTACGGCCTTCAAGCGTGGGACATGTGGGATTGGTCCAACCGTTGCCAGGAACTGCACAACGATCCCGGTGGCATTGACACGAATTTCATGGTCGTCGTCACCGTCAATCTGCCGCAGATTGATGCCACTCCGGCGGTCACCACCAACCAGGCCGCCTCCCTCGCCGCGGCGGCCGCGCAGCAGACGATGCTGATTAACGCGGAGTTGGCGGCCTACAACCAAACCTACGACAAATTGTTTGGCGCCTATCAGACCAACAGCGTGGATGGCCTGCTGCTCCAGTCGCCTGAGTTGCTGCGCCACGCGGCGATGCTGGACCAGCAACTGGTAACCTTCGCTACCAACCTGCTCGTAGCCCAACAAGCTGCGGGCATCCCGTCGCGGCAGGCGGTCCTCGACCTGCAGCAGAAGATCGCCACGAACGGCTTCCCCCAGAGCGAGGTGGACACACTCCAACAACTCGGCTACGCGCAGGCCGACATCGACGCGCTCCGCGACAAGATCGCCGCCCTTGATCTCACTTCGGTCCCGATCGGCGTACCCGACGACATTGATGAACTGCTGCGCTCAGCCTCGGAGTTTTACTACAACCAAGCCTACGGTCTCGTGCCCGGCGGTTGGGTGGTGGTCGCCGTGACGCAACCGCGACCGGAAGACACGGTGAGTGGCACCATCACCATCGACGCGCGGGTGGTCGACAAGAAAGGGGAGAGCACGTACTGTATGTGTGGGCCGGCACTGGCGACGACCCTTTCGGTGGATGGGAACACGGTCAACACCGCGCCCTATCCGCCACCGTCGTTCTATCCGCCACCGCCCAACGGCAACTCATATTGCCCGACGCCGGCCGCCCCGTACCAGCAGGCCGTGCCGTTTCAACTGGACACGACCACCTTGTCGGATGGCCCCCACACAATCACCGTGACCGCGATGGACAGTTGTCAACCCGGGCAAGACCCGCGAACGGACATCAACAGCGACACGATCACCATTTACGTGGACAACACCCCGCCTCTGATAATTCTCACTTCTGGGGACCAAATGTCCTGCGGCGATCCGATCACCTATCAGGCGGTCGATCCGCCCGTCGACGCCTACAGTAGCGGGGTGGTGGACCCAATGCAGGGCGTTATGTCGTCGAAACTGATCAGCAACAGCGTCGCGACCATCCGCGTGGCAGACCGGGCCGGCAACGTGACCACCACGAATGTGACGGTCATCGTGGATGACCATCAACCTCCGGAGCTTGATTGCCCGACGAACATCACGGTCACTCTCGCAGCGGGCCAAAGCAGCACGAACCTCAGCTTCAGCGTCACGGCGACGGACAACTGCGACCCGGCGCCACAGGTGGTCTGCACCCCCGCGTCCGGCTCGGCCTTTGGGATCGGCACCACGAACGTGAATTGCACCGCCACCGACGCCTCCCAGAATCAAACGAATGCCTCGTTCACAGTAACCGTACTTGCCCCCGGCTCATGGGATGCATGGCAGTGGAAGCACTTCAACTGCCTCGGCTGCCCGGCGGCGGCGGGCAATGAAGACGCCGATAATGACGGCATGAGCAACACCAATGAGTTCCTCGCGGGGTTTAACCCCACCAACACCGCGGCGTGTTTGCACATCATCAGTCTCGCGATCGTAAACTCCGGTCAGGATGTACAGGTGACATACTTGGGCGCGAACGGCGACAGTTCCTACCCTGGCGGACCGACCTCGCGTACCAATGTGCTCGAGTACGCTTGCGGCACGCCCGAGGGCGGCTATACGAATGACTTCGTGAGCACCGGGCAGACCAACATCCTCAGCGGCGGAACCGGTGTCGGGATCGTCACCAACATGCTCGATTCCGGGGGTGCCACCAACACACCCGCGCGCTACTACCGGGTCCGCGTGTTGGTGCCGTAAGGCTGCAAAGATGTACGGATGAAGGAGTGCAGTCGCGACGGAAAGGTAGAACGAAAAACTACTGCCTCGTTCACGACTCGGTGAACCGACTTGCGGCTGCGCTCCCCTCTTTTTCCTCGGGATCAATTCAGGCCGCTTGTACCAGTCTAGCGGATTGCATCGTCACCCACTGCGACGGCGTGAACTCTTGGATCTCCGTCATCTTCGCCACTGGCAATCGCGTGAACAAATTCTTCAGATACTCAAATGGGTTGATCCCTTGCCGCCGACAACTTCCGAGCAAAGTGTAGATTACGGCGCTTCGTTCGCCAGCACCAGGATGCCAATGGATAACCAATTCTTTTTTTCGAGAGCACTCGGCCTTATGGCGTTCTCAATGAGGTTACTATCGATTTCCAACATGTTGATTTTGTCAGCTTCGAGAACATCGTCAAGCAGTCGGCTCTTCCGGACGATCAGAACACTCGGTCTGAAGCTAACTGAAACTGATGAGTGCTGCGTGTGGCTGTTCTAACTACACCGAACTGATTCAACAAATGGAGTGTAGTCTGTCCAGCTACGCTGGCGGAGAGGGACCCCTCTGCACCCTTTTTGCCATTTGGTGCTCCGGGCCGGAAGGGTCACTCCGCCCCCTTGGCTAAATCAGCCAGAAATTCTGTCTCAAGTTCTTCGAGAATACCGACTTAAGAACCATCTGAGCCAAAAATCACTTGCCTCAAGGCTTGGTGTCACACTCAGCGCGGTTAGCCGCTGGGAGCGTGGCATAGCCACCCCCAAACCACAATCTTGGGTGGCTTTGCAGTCGCTTGCGAATTGGGTGCACAATGAATCTGCCGAGGGTTCCGCACCCCCAAGCAAATTGCCCAGTCGCTGTTTGAGAAGCCCTTGTGGATTAGGCTCTTAAGGCTAATCCGAATTCGAAAGCACCGGCTCTCTCGGGTGCATTGAATTCTCCAGCCCTATCATGATTCGTAACGTGTGACATAGTCCTTCAGATCCCATTAGAGCATTCGCGTGGTCAGCAACGGAAACAGCAGGTGAACGATGGTGCGCTGCACTTTCTCGCCGGCGTGTGCCGTACTCATGATCTGCGTTCCAGAACGCCAATGGACCGCGGCGCGACCTCGTAGTTCAGCCCAGCGACAGCCTGCGTTGCCAAGTCTTGGCGGCTGGTGTCCACGACACAATTCCAATCTCCGGGCTCCTGAATCTGGAATCGAACCGGCTCCCAGAAGGCGTTGATCATGATGTAGAGGTCGCTCGCGCCGTGCAAACAATATGCCAAACAGCGCGAATCAAAATCCATCGGGCCAGTCGCGCCATGCCAACTCACCGTCTCCCGCCAATACCGGCCGGGCCCGATAGCCGGGTGGGCTTTACGAAATGCGATCATGCGCTGGAAAAACTGAAAGATGTCCCGGTTCCTCTCCAGTTTCGACCAATCGAGCCACGTGGTCTCGTTGTCTTGATTGTACGGGTTATTGTTGCCGCCCTGCGCGTTCAGAAACTCGTCGCCCGCGCAGAACGTCGGCGTGCCGTTCGATAACATCAGCAGACAGAAGAAATTCTTCACCTGCCGCCGGCGCAACGCGAGCACCTCAGCCGGCACGCCCTCGTCACCTTCCCAACCGCAGTTCCAACTCACGTTGTGGTCCGTGCCGTCCGCGTTGTTGTGCCCGTTCGCGGCGTTGTGTTTCTGGTTGTATGCGACCAGATCGTAGAGACAAAAACCATCGTGGGCGGTGACGAAGTTGACGCTCTGATACGGCCGGTACACATCACCGGGGCCGTCGGGAAACAAGTCATCACTGCCGTACAACCGTTGCATCAACGCGCCGATCTTGCCGGCATCGCCCCGGACAAACGCGCGCACATCATCGCGATACCGGCCGTTCCACTGCCCCCACAGCCAGCCAGGAAATCTTTTTCCCAGCAAATTCACCCCGATATCCCATGCCTCGGCCACTATTCGGAGATTGCGCGTAATTGCCAGCGCGGTAATTTCGCTGATCAGCGCTGCATCCTCCGTCTGCACTTGGCCGTGCGCATCGCGCGCCATAGCCGAGGCCAAATCGAAACGAAACCCGTCCACGCCGAGATCCGCCCAATGCCTCAGACTCTCCAAAACCAGCATGCGCGCAGCATCGCGCCCGCACCGCAGCGTGTTCCCGCAACCGCTGTCATTGCAGTATTGTCCATCGGGCCGATGCAGGTAGTAAGTGCTGTTGTCAATCCCACGCCACGAATACGTCGGGCCGGTCTGGTCGCCTTCGCACGTGTGGTTGTACACCACGTCGAGCCACACCTCGATTCCTGCCGCATGAAAAGCGCGGACCATCTCGCGAAACTCCGCCGTCGCGTCGTGCAGAGCATAGCCTTGATGCGGCGCGAAAAAGTTCAAGGTCATGTAGCCCCAGTAATTGCCCTCCTGCGGATCAAACTGATGGACCGGCAACAATTCCACCACCGTCACTCCGAGTTCCTTTAGATACGGAATCTTCTCGATCAAGCCCAGAAACCTCCCGCGTTTTTCTTTCGTGACGCCCGAGTTCGCTCGCGCCGTGAAGCCCTTCACGTGCAACTCATAAATGACAAGCTCATGCCACGAATGTCGCGGGCCGGTCGGTTCTCGGCTCTCGGTTTTCGGTTTTCGGTTCGACGGCAAAACACCAAGCGGCGCGCGCCCATCGTTTGCGCCCGGCTTCATCGCGGCGGCACGCGAAAAGTCCGGCGGAAAGAACACCTGCTCGATAAAGGGATCGAGCAACACCTTCCGGGCGTCGAACTGGTGCAGTGCCCCGGTCGGGCCTTCGACCCGGTAGGCGAAGTAGCGCGCGCGCGGCACGTGCGGCACGAAGCAATGCCAGATCCGTCCCGTTTTGTTCTGAAGTGGATCGAGCGTGAGCGTGGCCAGCGGCTTCACGAAATTCTTCCCATCGTACAACAGCAACGTGACGCCGGTCGCGTGCCGGGAGTAGAAGGCGAAGTTCCACCCATCCCCCTCCCACGTCACTCCTGGCGGTGTCGGGCTACCTTCCTGTGATGCCGGTTGCATCCTACGCGGGTTCGGCGTCCTTAATAACGTGTGCGACCAACACATTCGGGGCCGGATCGATCTCGATGCCGGCAATCCGACGCGCCGGCACGACGATGAGCTTTCCCTCGAGAACCACGCCGAGATAATTCGCGGCCAATCCGTTTTCGATGGTCGCACCGGCATTGCGCATCTCATCGACTGTGCGCCGCAGTCTGAAGCGCAGCGGGTCGTCGTCGACCCGGTGAACCGTAATCGTGTACCCGAGTTGGGGGCTGGGCATATTCTGTTTCCTCCTAGGTTAAATTGGGCACGGTTTCGCGCTCCAAATCTCCTTGGCGTACTCGGCGATCGTGCGGTCGCTGGAGAACTGGCCGGAGGCTGCGACGTTCAGGATGACTTTGCGCGTCCATGCTTCTTGGTCGGCGTACAACTCGCCCAAGCGTTGATGGGCCTGGGCGTAATTGGTGAGGTCGGCCAAATGCCGGTAGTGGTCGCCGTGTTGCAGCAGCGCATCGAGGATAGGCGTGAAGATACCGGGTTCGTGTTGGCTGACATGATTGCCGGCAATCAAGTCGAGCGCGGCGCGCGTTTCTGGTTCGTTGTCGTAATGCCAACGTGGGTTGTACCAGCCGCGGCTGGCTTCGACCTGCTCAGCGGTCAGGCCGAACAGGAAGAGGTTCTCCTCACCAGCCGCTTCGGCCATCTCGATGGTTGCGCCGTCGCGCGTGCCGATGGTCAACGCGCCGTTCATCATGAATTTCATGTTGCTCGTGCCGCTGGCTTCGTAGCCCGCCGTCGAGATTTGCTCGGACACATCGCTGGCCGGGATCAGGTATTCCGCGACTGACACCCGGTAGTCTGGCACGAACACGACCTTCAACCGGCCTTTGGTGATCGGATCGCCGTCGAGCGTGCCGGCGAGGTTGTTGATGAACTTGATGACGAGCTTCGCGAAGTGGTACGCGGGCGCAGCCTTACCCCCGAAGAAAAACGTGCGCGGCGGCAATTCGAGTTGTGGGTTCTCGTGCAACCGGTTGTAGAGCACGACGATGTGCAGCGCGTTGAGCAGTTGCCGTTTGTATTCGTGGATGCGTTTGATTTGCGTATCGAAAACCGCGTCGGGATCAATCCCCGGCATGTCGAGCCACTGGAGGAAACGTGTCTTCGTGTCGCGTTTCGCTTTGCGGACGGCGGCACGGAACGATTTGTCGTCGGCGAGCGGTTTCAACTTCTCCAACTGCGCCAGGTCCGTGATCCAGCCGTCGCCGATGGCCTCGGTGATGACTGCGGCCAGCGGCGGGTTGGCCAGCAACAGCCAGCGGCGCGGCGTCACGCCGTTGGTTTTATTGTTGAAGCGTTCGGGGAACAGGGCCGCGAAGTCCGGCACGACTTGCTTTTTGAGCAACTCCGAGTGCAGCGCAGCGACTCCGTTGGTGCTGTGCGAGCCGACAATGGCCAGATGCGCCATGCGAACTTGGCGGGAAGCGCCTTCCTCGATGAGGCTGACGTGCTCGACTCGCCCGGCATCGCCGGGATACTGGGCGCGGACGTCACCAAGGAAGCGCCGATTGATTTCGTAAATGATTTCGAGATGGCGCGGCAGCAAATCCTGGAACCACTGCACTGGCCATTTCTCCAGCGCTTCCGGCAACAGCGTATGATTCGTGTACGCGAGCGTGCGTTGCGTGAGCTTCCAAGCGTCGTCCCAGCCGAGCTTCGCGTCGTCCAACAGCAGCCGCATCAACTCCGGCACGGCGATCGCGGGATGCGTGTCGTTGAGTTGAATGGCCACTTTCTCCGGCAACGCCGACCACTCATTACCGGCCGCGCGGAAACGACGGATGAGGTCGGCGAGCGAACACGCGACGAGGAAATACTCCTGAAAAAATCGCAGCCCTTTGCCTTCGGTCGTGTGATCATCGGGATACAACACGCGCGTTGTGGTTTCAGCGGCGAGCGCTTCGGCGAACGCCCCGACAAAATCGCCGCTGCTGAACTGCGCGAAATCGAAATCGCTCGACGCCTTCGCAGCCCACAAGCGTAACGTGTTGATTGTTTTGCCGCCGTAACCGACCACGGGCCGATCATATGGGATGCCGAGGAGCGTGGAAGGTCGGCCTTCGACGATGCGCAGCGCACCGCCACGAATCTCGAAAGACACGTTGAGCTTCACTTCGACGGCTTCGTCGGGCCGCGGGACTTCCCAGGGATCGGGCCGGGCGAGCCAGTGGTCGGGTTGTTCGGCCTGCCTGCCGTCGCGGATGAGCTGCCGGAAGATTCCATATTCGTATCGCAGCCCGTATCCCGTGCCGGCAATGCCGAGCGTCGCCATCGAATCGAGAAAACAAGCTGCGAGCCGACCGAGGCCGCCGTTGCCAAGCCCGGCGTCCGGTTCCTGCTCGAAAATGCGCAGCGGATCGAGTTGGTGCTGCTTCGCGAACTGCCGCGCCTCTGGGTTGATTTGGAGATTGGTGACGTTGTTTGCCAACATCCGGCCGAGCAGAAATTCCATCGAGAGATAATAGACGCGCTTCACGTTGCGCTGCCGGTAAGTCTGCTCGGTTTTTAGCCAACACTGCGAGAGCACGTCGCGCACAGAGCGTGCGATGGCTTCGAACTTGTCGCGGTCTGTGGTTTCCGTTTCCGCAACGACTTGGTCGAAGGCGACGTGGCGCTCATAAAGAGCATTGTGGTCGCCGGACAGTTTCACCGGCCCACAGTTGTAACGTTCGAGGAGACTTTCCGTTGGCAGGGGTCTGATTTTCATGACTGGCTTCGCTCGATTCCATCAATTAGTATGCGGCTAGTTTGGGGGACTTGTCCACCGAATCGGGAACGTACAGATGACCGTCCAATGGATGAGTGAGCTTCTGTTCCACGTCTTTGGGGGTGGTTTCAAATGCTGCACACCCTGCCAGAAAGAAGAGACTGAACCCGAATAGCAGAACCATTGCTGGTTTCATGATGACAATGCCTCCAAGTTCAAACCCGATATTGTGCTCGCCTCCCTCATTGCGCCGCGCGCGGCCTCAAGGATCGCGGCCCGAGCGCGTTGAAAGTTGTGGCGCGCCCGGTGATCGTGGGCGGGAGGCTGTTTCACCTCGAAGAACATCCGGGCACACACGCTGCTGCACAGGAAAACAGTTTGATGATCGCTGTTCATCCGTGCAAACCATCCGTCATGGACATCTGTCCCGCAGACAAAACAAGAAACCAAGGTAGTTGGCGGGGTTGGACACGTTTGCTTCTCAATCATGTTCTTGATCCCTTACCGGGATCCCTCCCGGTTCAAAGTCTGCCAGAAAAATGGTGGCCAGATATAGTGCGGCCATTATGAGCATGTAGCACATAGGTGCCCTTCCTTTTTGCTCGGCTCGGGATGCTCTTGCGCCCGTCGGTGCTTGGAAAACGAATGGACGACGTATCCTCCCGCCAAAACCACGATCAGCACCAACGAAATTATGCCCAATTTGTGCAGGGAAGCCACGGCCTGTTCGAGTTGATTGTGAAAGGCGAATCCCAACGCGGCATACACGGTCGCGTAAACCACCGAGGTGAAAGCGTCCACGAGCAGGAAGCGCAGCCGACCGACCTCCAACGCGCCGGCATGCATGGGAATGACCGTGCCGAATGGCAGGAATTTTGCAATTGTGAGCATCCGCGTGCCGTGCAGGACGGTTTTGGCGAGCGTTGCGCGCTCAAGACGAACCTGCACCGAAAGCAAATGGGGGAATACCCGGAAGACGCGCGCCTTGCCGCGGTGTCCCAGGAAAAACCAAGTCGCGTCGGCCACGACACAGCCCGCAGCCGCCCAGCCGATGGCGGAGAGTAGACTAAATTTCCCGCTCGCGGAGAGAGCGCCCGCCGCCATGAGCCACGGCGCTCCCGGCAACGGCATGCCAAACTGTTCCGTGAAGGCGATTGCGAACAAAATCAAGCCGCCGTGTGAAATCAGAAATTGGGTGATTTGGTTCATGTTATTTCGTACCTCCATTCGACTCGGCATCCTTGAGCGACCACCCACCGCCGAGTGATTTGTAGAGTTGAACGATCGTGAGTCGTCGCGCGGCTTCGATTCGCGAGAGGGAATTTTCGGCGGGGTAAAGTTGCTGTTGCGCTTCGAGCACTTCGTAGTAGCTCGCCTTGCCTTCTTTGTAACGCGCCGTTGCCAACTCTACCGCCTCGCGACCGGCATCCACAGCTTGGCTTTGCTCGCCGCGTTCGTCTTCGTACCGGCGATGCGAGATGAGCGCGTCAGATACTTCGTGGAAGGCGACGAGCGCGGTTTGTTGGTAGCTGAGCTTGGCTTGTTCAAACGCGGCTTTCGCCTGCCGGTAATGCGCGGTCAATCGCCCGCCGGTAAACACCGGGCTGGCGGCGGTCGCGGCTGCCGACCAGATGTTCGCTTCGCTTTTCAACAGTTTGTCGAAATCCATGCTCGTGCCGCCGTAAAGCGTCGTCAAGCCGATGCGCGGGAAGAAGTCGCCGACCGCGACGCCGATTTGCGCGTTGGCCGCGCGGACTTGTTGCTCGGCTTCGCGAACGTCAGGGCGTCGCTCCAGCAAACTCGACGGCAAGCCGACCGGGATTTCTACCGGCATCTCTTGCGCGAGCAGCGTCGAGGTGCGGGCAACCGGGCCCGGGTTGCGCCCGAGGAGAGTGTTGATTTCGTTTTCTTTGAGACTGATTTGCCGCTCGATTTCCGGGATCGTCGCCGTCACCGTGCGCAATGCGAGTTCGGCGCGGGAAACCTCTAGCTTGGAAGCCAGCCCGCCGGCATGTTGGTCCGAGAAGAGTTTCAGCGTGCGCTCATAAGAAGCCCTGGTGCGCTCGGCAATGGCGAGTTGGTCATCCAGTTCTAGCAGCTCAAAGTAGGCCCGCGCGACGCCGCTGACGACCGAGATCATCACCGCGCGCCGGCCTTCTTGCGACGCCGTGAAGTTGGCGCGCGCGGCTTCATTCATCCGTCGGACACGACCCCAGAGGTCGATTTCCCAAACCGCTTCGAAGCCGGCAAAAAAGCTGTCTGTCGTCGTCGGCTTGGGAAACAATGTGGGCGTGCCGAGATACGTGTCGCGACCGCGGGCGGCTTCGCCGGCGTAACCAATTTGTGGCATGAATTGCGAGCGTGCCTGCGCTTGGAGCGCGTGAGCCTGGTCCACGCGAGTCAGTGTGATGCGCAGGTCGTAGCTGTTGGTGAGCGCTTCGCGAACGAGGTCCTGCAGCGCCGGGTCTTTGAACACGCCCCACCAGGGCAGATCGGCGAACGAGTTCGTCGAGACAACATCAGGACCGCCGCGGAAAGTTGCCGGCATGTTGACGGCGGGGCGCCGGTAGTTCGGGCCGACGGCGCAGCCGGTGAGTGTCAGTATCGCTATGAGAAGAATTGAACGCATGGTGTGATCCTTACTTGATGAATTTCAGTTTGGCGCAGAAGACGTAGTAGATCGTTGGCAACATGACTAAGGTCATCACCGTCGCCAGCAGCAGGCCGACGATGTGCACCGCGGTCAATGGATGCCAGAGCGCGCCGCCTGTCAGAAACAGCGGGATCAGTCCGCCGACCGTCGCGAGGACCGTCACCAGCACCGGGCGCAGACGCGCCAGCCCGGCCTTGACGAGAGCCTGCTCCAGCGGCATGCCCTGCGCCCGCGCTTCCTCGATGTAGTCGCTGAGCACGATGATGTGACTCACCATGACGCCGACCAGACTCACCATCGCCAGCATCGCCATGAATCCGAGAGGCGAACCGGTGATCCAGAGTCCCAACAACGCGCCGATCAGGGCGAGCGGCACAGTCAGCATGACGACAACGGATTTGATGACTGACCGGAATTGGAGCACCATCGTGAACGCGATCAGCGCGAGACACACCTCCATGACCAACGTCATCTCCGCTTTGTTCTCGCGCAATTCCTTGTCCTCGCCGGCAAACCTCATTTCATAGCCGGAATCGAGTTTGATCTTCGCCAACGCGGGCCGGGCGCGGTCCAAAATCTCGGACGGCAACACGCCAAACGGCGCGTACGATTTGACCGTGACCGTACGCAGTTGGTTATAGTGCGGAATCGTGACGAACTCGGGCTTGATGGTGAGCCGGGAGAAACTTTCGAAGGGAACGCTCTTTCCGTTCGCGATCGGCACGTACAGCCCGCGAATCTTTTCCGCTTCGCTGCGGTCTTCGATGCGACCGCGAATCAGCACCGGTATCAACCGGTCGCCTTCGCGCAGCTCGGTCACCTTCAAGCCACTGAAGGAGGCGAGCGTCGCCTTGCCGATCTCATCGTTGTTTACGCCCAACGAATTGGCGCGGTCCTGGTCAATTTCGATCTCGATGTTCGGCATGCGCAGGCCGAGATCGTCGAACACATGATACCCACCAGCGGCCCGGAGTGCGGCGGCGGCCTGGTCGGCCAAGCCGCGCAGCTTGTCGAGGTTCTCGCCGCTAATGCGGATTTGAATAGGTTCAGCGACCGGCGGGCCTTGCTCGAGTTGCTTGACCACGCAACGCGCGCCGGCAACTTTCGCATCCAGCTCCTGGCGCAATTTTACGAGCAACGGCGCGACTTCGTCCTCGTGGCGCGTGTTGATAAGAATCTGCGCGAGATAGTTGGCCGGGGCCTTTGGCTCGACGTTGTAGTAAAAGCGGGGCGCTGTGCCGCCGGTAAACACTGCGGCGCTGGCGACTTCCTCGTGGGTTTTGATGATCGTCACGGCTTGGTCCACCGTCGCCCGCAGGCTGGTCAGCGAGTCGGTGGACGGCGTTTCGATATCCACCAACAACTGGTTGCGCTCGGCTGGTGGAAAAAATTGGCTGCCCAGATGTGGGATGAGTAGCAGACTCGCTGCCAGCAGCGCATAGCCAATTCCCAGCACCAGAAACGGACGCTTGAGCGAGCCTTCCAACGCGGCCTTGTAGCGCGGCAAGACAGCCGCGAGACCTTGGTCCACATACCGGAACAAGAAGAACGACCGTACCTCGCCGCCTTCATCGAAGCCCTTTTGTCCGCGCAACACGTAGTAGCTGACCAGCGGCGTGAAGGTCTTCGAGACCAACAACGCTGTCCCCAGCGCAATGCTGACCACGGCCGGCAAGCTCTTCATGAATGCGCCCTTGTCGCCGCTGAGCATCAGCAGCGGCAGGAAGGAGAAGATATTGATCAACGTCGCGAACAGCATCGGATGCCGGAGGTGCAGCGGTCCAAGCCACGTCGCCCGGATCCGCGGCTCGCCCAAATGCAGTTCGCGGTTGATGCCGTCCGCTGCGACGACCGGCACATCCACCAGCACCCCCAGCGCAATGATGAGCGCGGCGATGGAAATCTGTTGCAACGGAATGTGCAACATCTGCATGCCAATCAGCGTTATGGCGACTGTGAGCGGAATGGCCGTCGCCAACACCAGCGCCGAGCGCCAGTCCATTAGGAACAGCGCCACAATAATCACGATCAGCACCGCTTCGATGAAGCAGCGCACGAAGTGATGAATCCGATGTGCGACGGCGGTCGGCTGGTCAGAGAGCAACTGGAACTCGATGCCTTCCGGGCTGCGGGCTTTCATGTTGTCCGCGACCTTCCAGACATCCCGGTTGAAGTACCGGATAATCTTGCCGTCGCGCATTTCGACGGCGACCATCACGGAGCGGTGTGAGTCGAGTTTGTCGCCGTCACGAGTGAGCACGTCCACCTTGTACGGAATTGGCGACTCGTACATGCGGCGGACTTCAAAAACGTCGCGCAAATACACCGGCGCGCCTTGTCGGCTCAGGCCGACGATTGTGCCGAGCATGTCGTTTTCGGTTTTGTATTCGCCAGAGAGCTGTACCGGGAAGTTATGGCCTTCCGTGCGCACCGTGCCGCCGGGAATCACCGCGTTGCGCGCGGCAATCGAATTCATGATCCCCTCCGGCGTGAGTCCGTAGCCGGCAAGATTGGCGTCCGAGAACAGCAGGAACACATTCTCTGGCACGATGCCGATTTTGGTGACTTTGCCGACGCTGTCCACTTGCTTTAGTTCATCCTCGAAATCGCGTGCCAGCAATTCGAGCGTCCGGTAACTGTACCGCGGCGGCGCAGACGCACGGATTTGCGGCAACGGGTCTTCGTCGCCCATCAGCACGATCGGCGGCGTGAAATCCGGGTGAATCAATTCGCGGTCGCTGCCGGTCACCTGTCGCGTAAAATCGGCGATGAACTTCTCCAAGTCGGTCCGGCTCGACGGCGTTTCCAAGTCAGTCAGAATGAACGCATGCCCTTGCGCCGTCCGCACCTGCTTGGCCAAGCCGGCCGCGCGAATCGCCGTCTCGAACCGGCCGAGAAGGACTTCCCTGTAATTCTGATCGATGGAGGGTGGAAAGAAGACGGCCACGGCCGCGTGGTTCGTCGAGGTCGCTCCGGCGCGCAATTGCGCGAGCTGGCCGCGCAACAGATTCGCCCGGGCCACGCACTCCGCATCGCTGATCGGCGGACTTGTGATGGCGAAGAGCATCGTGATCGTGTTGCCGAAATCGGTGTTCAGCCACGGCTGACGCGCCCCCTCCGGCAGCGGCACTTCCTGGAGCTTGGCCCGCAACTTGTCCCACTCCTCGTCGATGGTGGCCGTGGGAGCCGGAAGCTGTTTGATGGTCATCGTGGAGATGCCGGGCCGGGACGTGGTCTTAATCTCCTCAATAGATTTCAGCTCGCTGATCTTTCGTTCGAGCGGCTTGGAAACCAGCTCTTCCACTTTGGTAGCCGTCGCGCCCGGGAACACCGTGACCAGCATGGCCGTGCGCTGCGGAATCGTCGGGTCTTCCTGCTGGCCCAGCCGGGTGTAGGCAATGCTGCCCCACACGAGCACGCCAATCAGCGCGAGCCAGCTTACTTCCCGGTGCTCGACGCAGAATTGGGCCAAGCCACCGGGCTGTTTTTCATTTTCATTGGAATGTGACATCGAGCGGTCTCCTTAGTTGCCGGCGACTTCGACGGGCGCACCGTCGTACAGAAAGCTCGCACCCGCGGTCACCACGTGTTCGCCGGCACGCAAGCCTTCGGTGATGAGAATGGAACTGTTTAGAATGTCGCCCGTCTTCACGAGGCGCTTCACGGCTTTACCGTCCTGCACGACAAACACACCTACTTGCGAGCCCGGAGCAAATGTCACCAGCGCCGAGAGCGGAACGACCACCGTGCCGGGTTTCAGACCGGCAGCGTCGTTGACGTGGATGCGCGCCGTCATGCCAGAGCGCAGCAGTCCGTCCGGATTGGGCACTTTGATCACGACGCGGAACAACCGGCCTTCGCCGCTCGCCGCTACGCCGACTTCCGACACTCGGCCTTTGAACGGCGGCATTCCTTCCAGCGCCGAAATTTCGACATCAATCTCCTGGCCGGGAGTCAGCTTTCCGATCAGCCGATCCGGCAATCCCAATTCGACGGACATCAAACTCGTAGCGGCAAAGCGCAACACGCGCTGACCGGGCGGCACAGTCACACCCGAATTGATATAGCGCGCCAGAATTACTCCATTCTTGTCCGCCACCAGCCGGGAATCCTTGAGATTCTGCTCCGCTTGGTCCAACGCGGCCTGGGCCGTGCGCCATTCGGCTTCGGTCACATCGAGTTCCTGCTGGGAAATCGCATCCTCAATGCGCAGCTTTCGGAATCGCTCCAGAGTCTTGCTGGCCAGATCGGCCTTCGCCCGTGCGGTATCCAACGCGTTCTTGAAGTCCGACTGCTTCAATTCCGCCAAGACAGTCCCGTCTTTTACCGGCGTTCCTTCGTCCCAGCCCGTCCCTGGACCGATGTTGACCACGATCCCGCCTACTTTGAAGTTGAGGTCCGTTTCGTTGTCGAACTTGACGATTGCCAGGTACGAAGCCTCGCCGTCGGAGCTGACATTAGCCTGCGACTCGGCCACCGCCGTGCGCACCAGGCTCTTCTCCGGCGCTTTGGCCGCCTCTTTCCCGCAGCCGCTCAGCATAAGCATCAGGCAAGCGAACGCGGTGAGTTTTTCGATTCGTGAGATTGTGTTCATATTCATTAAAGCTCCTTTGGGGCGCTGGGCGTAGGTGAGGGCTAGGAGACTAGAGGTAGGGTTTGAGGTGGGATCGCAACGAAAGGAGATCCGCTGCGGCTAGGAGAAGCGCGCCCAGCGCCCCGGGATGATTGGTTGAGTACGACGACAGTTGAAAAAAACGGTATGTTTGATTCCTCCGCGATCCGCGCGAGGCATTGATAAACCGGGGAAGATGCCTTTTGATCTTTGGCGATGCCATGAAGCTGTACGACCAACGCTGCCCCGGCGCGCCGCATCCCGGCGGCGCATCGTCGAATGAAAGTTTCTACTTCTGGCGTGACAGCTCTTTCGGCACGGATCGTCACGAGCAAGAACGGCCCTCGCGTCGTTTCGCGCACGACAATGTCTGTCAACATGGGGAACTGCGTCACGGAGAACTTCCACGGAAGCAGGTGTATGGCGTAACGAGGACCGAGCTGCGCGTTGAGTCGATGGCAGAGGTTCTTGCCGGCTTCGCGAGCGCCTTCTTCGTCGTAGAGGGTCACGATTTCCAGGACGGTTGGGGAGAACCAGCGGGCGGACTGCTGCACGCTATGCCTCGATTCGACTGCGTGCGCCAGTCGCGAGTCGGTAAATGTGGTGAGCGTATTCATGAAGATACCTTTCGGGTTGACTCCAGTTTGGAGAGGATTGCTTCTTTGGTGGCCGTGCCGACGACTCTGGCGCGGACGTTACCGTCCACGAAATAGAGAAGGGTCGGAATCGACTGCACGTCGTACCACAGACTGAGATCCAGACTTGCGTCGGCATCCACTCGCCCAACCTTCAGCTTGCCGGCACGCTCGGACGCGATTTCATCCAGCGCCGGCGCCAGAATCGCGCACGGCCGACTCCAAGTTGTCAGAAACGCGACCAACACCGGCTGCTTGGATTTCAGCACCTCCAAGTCGAAATTCACACCGTCAATCGGAACTGGTTTCGAGTTGTTATCGTTTCGGTTCATGTTCTCGTTTGCGTTTCACTGTCACTGCTTCTATTTGCACCGGCTGTGCCAGCGATTTGCCAAAGCCGGAATTTGCTTGAAAGCAATGACTTGGAGAAAGTGCGTCCGGTCAGAACTCGGTTCGACAAATTGGATGTCCGAAAACTCGTCCGATTTGCAGTGGACGTTTCGGTCTAACTTTGCGAACATTGTCGCGGCGTGGAATCTCTGAGTGACAGTCGGGTTGACGCGAATATTGCCGTCCGAATGCTGGTTGGGATCGGCGAAGCTCAGTCGCTAGACGAGATATTCAAGATCCTGGTTTCGGATGGCGGGGAGCGCCCGAACATCGTCTGTGCCCAAGCCTGGCTAATTGAGAAGGGCGATCTCTGCGCCACATGTCCGTGCCGACCGGTTTGTCCTGACCAAACTCGCTGTTTGCACTTGGTCGCGGCCAAAGGAAAATCGCTCGCCGATAAAAAGCCTCACGCATTTGAAAATCGCGATGCGCGCATCCCGCTGGGCGTCGGCCCGGTCGGGGAAACTGTGATGACCGGTCAGGAAAACGTTTTTTTGGGAGCGGACAAGGAGCCGGTCCCTCCCGGTCTGGAATGGCTGCGCGACGAAGCGATTCGCGCTTACCGGGTCGTGCCGATTTGGTTCAAAGGCGAACCGCTGGCCATCACCGTTGCGTTCACACGCGAGGAACGGCCCGAGGAAATCGGCCCGTGGGGACGAATCTTTGTCAACCAGTTGGGCGCGGCCATCGCGCACGCGCGCGCCTTCGACGAGGTTAAGAAGCTTAAAGCGCAACTCGAACTTCAGAACGCGTACTTAGAGGAAGCTGTCGTCGAAGCGAAAGCGTTCGGCGATCTGATCGGGCAAAGCGCCGCCCTCCGGCATATTGTCAGCCAGATTGATCTGGTCGCGCCCACTGACGCGTCCGTGCTGATTCTCGGCGAGACCGGCACCGGCAAGGAACTGGTCGCCCACGAGATCCACCGGCGCAGCAAACGCAAAGACGGCCCGTTGGTGCGCGTAAACTGCGCGTCCATCCCGCGCGAACTGTTCGAGAGCGAATTCTTCGGCCACGTGCGCGGCTCGTTTACCGGCGCGGTGAAAGACCGGGCGGGTCGTTTCGAGACCGCCGAAGGCGGCACGATCTTCCTTGATGAAGTCGGCGAAATCCCGCTCGACATTCAAAATAAACTCCTGCGCGTGCTCCAGGAAAAACGCTACGAACGCGTCGGCGACGACCGCACGCGGCGGGCCAACGTGCGGGTCATCGCGGCCACGAATCGCGATCTGAAACAAGCCGTCGCCGATGGCAAGTTCCGCGAGGATTTGTATTACCGGTTAAATGTTTTTCCGATCAACGTCGCGCCGCTCCGCGAACGTCCCGACGACATTCCTTCGCTTGCGAAACATTTTGTCGAACTTTCCACGCGCGATTTGAATTGCACCAAGCCGCGCCTGACCCGCGCCGGTATCGCCAAGCTGCAAAGCTACGATTGGCCCGGCAACGTCCGCGAACTGCGGAACGTGATCGAGCGCGCCGTGATTCTCGCGCGCGGCGGTGCATTGGATTTTGATTTGCCGGTCGCCAACCAACCGTTACCGGCGCGACCAGCCGCGACGGCCGACAATGCCCCCCCACCGGACTTTCTCACCGAAGCCGAACTGCAACGCCGCGAGCGCGACAACCTGCTGGTCGTTCTCGAAAAAGCCAACTGGAAGATCAAAGGCCCAGACGGCGCGGCCGAGCTTCTCGGAGTTAAACCCACGACCTTGCTGTCCCGGATGAACAAATGGGGACTCAAGAAGCCGGCGGGTTCTTAAGCCGCACGACTTTTCGCACGTTCAACATTTCGACTGGCCGGTCATCACAGTACTTCTGTCACTAACTCCTGATTCGCAACTCATTCCATGGTCAGCCGCTCGCTGGCACGAGAGCTGAGTATGTATTGCTCGAAGTTGAGATGAAGTCGAGAAAATGAACGAAACAGAAACGAATGAGCGCAGCCAAACAAATGAAACTGGTGAGTTCCTCGAACGGCAGAGTGCTGTTGCATCTCATGGCGCTGGCGAAGGATCACCGGCTGCGCTGGCACTTGGCGGGCGTCGCGCGCGAATTGCACCTTGGAGGGTACTGATCGTGATTACTCTGATTACATTCCTTGTGGCTTATGCGGTGGCAGTGGTGTTGGCCACAACATACTAGTGACGACTGGAGGTGACTGATGGCGATTGCCCTACTAATTGCGCTCTTTCTGGCGTCCGTTTCCATAGTGGTGTTCGTGGTGTTGCTCATACCGGCGCTGCTTGGGCTTCGCAGACACTTGGCGGATGCGGGGCACGAGTTGGCCGAATTAAAGACGAACGTGAAGCTGCTGGTGCAGGATTCGCGCACGATGGTGCAGAACGTCAACAAGCTCACCACGCAGGCCCAGCAGCAGAACGATAAGGTGAATCAATCGCTCCGAGTCTTCCGCGGTTGGTTGGATCGGGTCGACCGATTGGTGCATCAGGCCACCGACCTCATCGAAGGCCTAATCTTCGCCAGCACGCGAATTATGAAGGGGCTTGGAAAGTTGTTCCCGGCGTGGCTGATGAGGGGTGCTGACGCTGGAAAGCCGAAATGAGGTCGAGAAAATGAACGGAATAGAAAACGGTGAGCGCGGCGTCAAGCGTAGTTCTAGAATTGCATCGCTAACACTCGTGTGCAGCCTGCTCCTGGTTGCTGGTTGTGCTCACTACCCGGTCAATGCACGGCTGACGCAGTACAATCCCGATGCCGGCTACCGTTACAAAACGGTGGCCAAAGCGAACAACTCCGACGGCTTGTTCGTCGTGCTGGCGTTCTCCGGCGGCGGTCATCGGGCGGCGGCTCTGTCCTATGGCGTGCTGGAGGAACTCGCACGAACCGACATCGTCTGGGAGGGCCAGCATAAACGGTTGCTGGATGAGGTGCAGGTGATTTCCGCGGTGTCCGGCGGCAGCTTCACCGCGGCGTATTACGCCTTGTTCGGCGACGAAATTTTCCGCGATTACGAGAAAGTCTTTCTCCGGCGCAACATTCAGCAGGCGTTGCTGTGGCGGATGCTGTCGCCGTTGAACTGGGGGCGTTGTGCGTCGCCGTATTTCAGCCGCAGCGACATGGCGGCGGAGTTTTACGACCGGCACGTGTTTCGCGGCAAAACATTCGGCGATCTGGCGCAGGCCAAGCGGCCGCCGTTTCTGATCTTAAACGCAACCGACATGTCGTCGTCGGCACGCTTTGAGTTTACGCAGGACCTGTTCGATTTGTT
This sequence comes from Verrucomicrobiia bacterium, assembly GCA_035516795.1. Lineage (GTDB taxonomy): Bacteria > Verrucomicrobiota > Verrucomicrobiia > Palsa-1439 > Palsa-1439 > DATJBF01. Next base: position 21,303 of record DATIZX010000107.1, on the reverse strand, counting down.
GTGCTCGGACCTTTCCACATTCCCGGTCGGTCGCGCGGTGGCCGCCTCGTCGGCATTTCCGGTTCTCTTGACTCCGATTACAGTCAACAATTACGGCGGCAGTTGCGGTTTCATCGAACCGCCGCAGGTGGAATCGGCGCTGGCGCAACGAGAGGTATTGTCACGCGGCTACTTCAAAGCACAGGAAATCCGCAACTATCAGGACGCGGCGCATCATCCGTATTTTCATTTGCTTGATGGCGGCCTGTCCGACAATCTGGGTTTGCGCGGGCCGTTAGAGCCTGTCTTGGCGCTCGGCGGAATACGTCCGGCCATGCAGTATTTCGGGGTCAAACGCCCCCGCAAAATCGTCGTCATTGCCGTCAACGCGGCCACTCACCACGACCCCGGCTGGGACAAACATGCGCGGGCTCCCGGTCTCTTGGAAGTCGGCTTCGCTTTCGGCGATGTCATCAACCGGTATTCCTTTGAGACCAGGGAACTCTTCCACGAAAGTATCAAGCAATGGGAAAGCGAATTGAATGATGGGCAAACCGGCGTCGAGCCGGTCAAGGTCTATGGGATTGAAGTCAGTTTCGAGCAGTTGGCTGATCCCAAGGAGCGCGAATACTTCGACAATTTGCCGACGAAATTCTATCTCCCGCCCGGCGCAGTAGACCGTTTGCGCGAAGTCGCTGGCCGACTGTTGCGCGAATCCGTGAGCTACCAAGAATTGCTACGCGATTTGGCATCCGAAGAACACAACATACCAAATGATGAAAGGAAAAATCCATGAACAATACGAATCCTTCCGCCGTTACGATGGTTGTCCGTCTTGTGGACGGCAGCGTCAAGCGCTTCCAGATCCCCGCCGAAAAAGAAGGCGACGAGCTGACGTTGGCCAGCCGCATCGAGAGGGCATTACAGGCCCAGGACTTGGCGCTTGAGCTGGGCGTCCAGCTACTGGTCATTCCTAAGCACAGCATCCTAACTGTCGAAGTGACGCCCGCGCCGGCGAAGTTGCCGGCAACTGCCATCCGCGATGGACGGATAATTGGTGGGTGAATCATGAACAACATCAAACGAATCGCCATCAGTACCGGGGGTGGCGACGCGCCGGGACTGAACGCTGTCATTCATGCGGCCGTCTATGCGGCGCGCAATCGCGGCTGGGAAATCGTCGGCATCCGCGACGGACTCGATGGTTTGCTTGATCCCGAGAGTTATCCCGACGGAGGCCTGATGAAACTCACGCGCGGGGTCGTCCGCGACATCGCGCACCTTGGTGGCACGATTCTCGGCACGTCCAATCGCGGCAATCCGTTCAACCAGCCCGGTGGCTCGAACCGGGCGGAAATACTAATTCAACGTTTCCAGCAACACAAACTCGACGCGCTCATCTCCGTCGGCGGCGACGGCACGCTCAGCATTGCGCGCGAGCTGAATGAAAGGGGATTGCGCGTCGTCGGCGTGCCCAAGACCATCGACAACGATCTCGAATCCACGATGACGACATTCGGTTTCGACAGCGCGGTGTCATTTGCGACCGAGTGCATTGACCGACTCCATTTCACTGCCGAATCGCACCGGCGGGTCATGGTCGTCGAAGTGATGGGCCGGTACGCCGGTTGGATTGCGTTGCACACAGGCATCGCCGGCCGGGCTGACGCCATTCTGATACCGGAAATTCCCTACCATATGACCAAGATCGCCGCGCACGTCAAGCGCAAGACTGCGAGCCGCAGCCGGCAATACTCCATCATCGTCGTGGCCGAAGGCGCGAAGCCGGTCAATGGCGAGGTGACGTTGAAAGAAGCGGCAAACACCGGACACGTCGAGCGGCTCGGAGGCGTCGGCGAGATCGTGGCTGGTCAGTTGCACGAGCTGACTGGCAAAGAGACGCGGAGCGTCGTGCTCGGTCATCTGCTACGTGGAGGCCAACCGACATCGCTCGACCGGTCACTCGGATTAATCTTCGGCGCAGCTGCCGTGCGTGCGCTGGCCGAGGGTCAAGATGGCGTGATGGTCGCTGTCAACCCGCCGCGAATTGACTACGTTCCGCTGAAGGAGGCGACCGCAAAGCTCAAGCGCGTTCCCGCGGACGGCTACGCTGTAACGACCGCACGCACATTGGACATCTCATTTGGAGATTGAGATGTGTAGTGATGCATTGTTTATGTCGTCGTGAGTGTGACTGCCACCGCTTATGGAGTGTAGTCTATCCAGCTACGCTGGCGGAGAGGGAGGGATTCGAACCCTCGGTACAGGCTTTAGTCCCGTACAACGGTTTAGCAAACCGCCGCTTTCGACCGCTCAGCCACCTCTCCACTCACGAAGCACATCGACTCGAACTTTTCAGGCGCGGACTTGGAAAATCAAATCAAGGCCGTCGCGCAATCACGGCGCTCGAAATCCAAGTCTGCATCGACGCTCATACTACGTTGAAAATATCCGACTGGTCAAGTTGCTAGCCGAGTTGCTGATCCGGTCGCAATGAAACACTCAATTGGCTCGCGACCTTGGATCGCTTGGTCGCGCAAGCGGCAGTTCCGCGCACAATCACTTACCCAGCAGCAAGCGTAACTTCTTTAGCGTGGCGGGCGGCATCGCCTTCGGCTGCGTCATGACCGCGTTGGCCAGCGCGTGCTGACAGACGCAGTCTGCATCCGGGTCGATGGCTGCCACGGCGCGGCGAACGATTTGTTGTGCCGTCTGCGAATTCTTCGTCAGGTTGGCAACCACCATGTCCACCGTGACCGCATCGTGTCCTTCATGCCAGCAATCGTAGTCGGTCACCATAGCCAACGTCGCGTAACAAATCTCAGCCTCCCGGGCGCAACGCGCCTCGCCGAGATTGGTCATGCCGACGACGTCCCAGTCCATTTTACGATGAAACAACGATTCGGCGCGCGTCGAAAACGCCGGTCCTTCGATATTCACATAAGTACCGCCGTCGTGCACCGTCGCGCCGACCTCCCGCGCGCAATCGACCAATGTCCGCCGCAGCCGACCGCAAACAGGGTCGGCAAATGAGACGTGCGCAACAACGCCGTTGCCAAAAAAGGTGTAATCCTGACCGCGTTTGGTACGGTCGAAAAATTGGTCGATCACGACAATATCGGTCGGCTTGTATTCTTCCTTGAGTGATCCGACCGCGCTGATGCTGATGACGGTGCTCACGCCGAGCTTTTTCATTCCGTAGATGTTGGCGCGATGATTCAGTTCGCTCGGCAAAATACTGTGTCCCCGGCCGTGTCGCGGCAGGAAGACGACTTCGCGCTGACCGATGCGCCCGGTGAGAAATTGGTCCGAAGGTTTTCCGAACGGCGTGGTCACACTGACCCAGCGTTTCCGTTCGATTCCCTCCATTGCATACAATCCGCTCCCGCCGATGACGCCGATTTTCATGCGCAACCCATAACGAAATCACGTTGCCCTGCGCAAGCTCCAACTGTTTGCGAGATTCGGTTCCTAGCGATAGGCGTTTCAGTCGTCAGCTTTCAGGTATCGCGGCGAGACGCCGCTCCCACGAGAAAGAAAGCGGTCAGCCATCAGCGAAAGACGACGAAGCGTCGCGGCAGGAGTGCCGCTCTCACGGTGCCCAGCAACTTGGGACGTTCTCCTTAACGCAGGACTTTTTTCCAGCGCGCGATCTGGGCGTTGACGTTCTGCGGGGAAGGGGCACCGGGAATCTTGCGTGCTGCCAGTGCCCGACGCAAATCGAACACCCGCTCGGCGGCGGCGCCATACTTCTGTGCGGCCAGGCTGACCAACGATACGCCGCTGTGCTCGGAAGCGGCGACCAGGGCGCCGACCGCATGGTGCGCTTCGCGGAAAGGAGTGCCCTTCTTCACCAGAAAATCCACCAAATCGGTTGCCAATAGCTGCGGATTGCTCGCGGCGGCTTCGCAGCGGATCCGATTCACCTGCGTGTGCTGGAGCATTTCGGCCGTGACCTGCAGAGACGCCAACAGCGTATCCGCAGAATCGAACAGCGGCTCCTTATCTTCCTGTAAATCACGATTGTAGGCGAGGGGAAGCCCTTTCATCATCGTCAGCGCGGCCACCAGATTGCCGTAGAGCCGGCCGGTCTTGCCGCGAACGAGTTCCGCGATGTCGGGATTCTTCTTCTGCGGCATCAGCGATGAGCCCGTCGTATACGCATCGTCAATCGTAATGAATCCGAACTCGGTAGTTGACCAAAGAATCAAGTCTTCCGCGAGTCGCGACAAATGCATCCCGCAAATCGCCGCGTTCGAGAGAAACGTGAGGACGAAATCGCGGTCGCTCACCGCGTCCATCGAGTTGTCCGTGATCAGCGCCAGTCCGAGTTGACGGGCGACATACTCGCGGTCCAGCGGCAGCGTGCTACCGGCAAGAGCCGCGGAACCCAGGGGACACCGAAACAAGCTCAGCAAAGACTGCGCAAATCGTCCGTGATCGCGTTCGAACATCTCCACGTAAGCCAGCCAGGTATGCCCGAACAAAACCGGCTGGGCGCGTTGAAGATGAGTGTATCCGGGGACGATCACATCGGCGTTCTTCTCAGCCAGGACAACCAAAACTTTCTGAAGCTCGCGCAACGCTTGCAGGACCAAAACAACTTCGTCGCGCAGCCAGAGACGGATATCGGTCGCGACTTGATCGTTTCGGCTGCGGGCCGTGTGGAGCTTTCTGCCCGTGCGCCCGATCTTACTGACCAGAGCGGCTTCGATATTCATGTGAACGTCTTCGCAGCGAGCGTCCCATTTGAACTTGCCGAGGGCGATTTCGCGTTCGATGGCGCGCAGCCCGCGCTCGATCCGTTTCGCCTCCGCCCTCGTGAGAAGCCCTGCCTTTGCCAGGCCTTTCGCGTGGGCGATGGAGCCGGCAATGTCGTGCTTGTACAATCGCCAATCGAAGCTGATGCTTTCCGTGAAGTTTTTCACGATTTCGGCGGGAGACGCTGAGAATCGTCCGCCCCAGGTTCGTTGGGCTGATTTCTTAATCATTGATTGTCGTCGGTTACGATGGGCAACGGGTACTGCGAAAAGAGTTCCGCCCGGCACCAAGCATCACTCGTTGCCACCTTGCGGAGGCATTCCGCCACGCGGCATCATCTGCTGCATGTTGCTCATCATCAATTCCTGTACGCTGCCGTAACGTTTGAAATCGGATGGCGGCTCGAACATCGACGCCGAAGGCTTGCTCTGGTTGATGTCGGTGAATTTCATGGTCATCGTGGAGCCGTCTTCGGAAGTCGTTTGCCATTGAATTGGGAAATCTTTCAGGTCAGTTGCTTTCCAAACGAGAGCTTCAGATTTGTGGCCGCTTTCCTCGGTGATAACGATCTTCGATTTCATGCACGGATGGCCATCAATCGTCTCCTTGCCAAGTTCCGTTTCTTCGACCTTGGCTCCTTTGACAGCTTCCTTCGGACCGGGCACCTGGCCGGTGTTCATCTCACAATACGCTTTCATGGAGGGATAGATCATGTAAGTGACGTTTTTATCCGGCAGAAAAATGTGAACCATGCGATCCATGCCCATCTGTTTCATGTGCGCCATGGCTTCCGGCGGCATCGCGCCGCCGTGCATTTTCGTCATATCCATTTCCGTGCGCACTTTGCCATCGAGGACGTCGTACTGAAATTCCATCATGGACATTGATTTGCCAGACGGACTGTTCATCGTGACCTGGGCTTTGGCGCTGAAGGCCGTATTCTTCCCGAAGAACTTGGCCATTTGTTCGCCGGGGTCTCGGGAACGGGCGCCGAACATTCCCTGGCCCTGTGCACTTGAAACCAAACCAATCGCTGCTAACGTCACGCAAGCAAGAAAATGTTTTGTTTTCATGGTTGCGAAGCTAACAAGTGCGCTCGCGCCAGACAACTTAAAAAGCGGACAGCTTCCGGCAGTTCTGCTATACAAACCTTGATGCCAACGAAATACCGCGCCGTGTTGTTTGACCTCGATGGGACATTGGCCGACACGCTGGCGGATTTGGCGAATGCGACAAATTGGGGTCTGGCGCAACTCGGTTGCCCCACGCATCGACTGGAGAGTTATCGATACATGGTTGGCGACGGCAATCGTCAGCTTTGTGCTCGAGCGTTGCCGTCTGACCAACAGGGGTTGGTGGAAGAACTGATGCGATTGATGCGCGAACGGTACAGCGAGCACTGCTTTGATGAAACGCGATTGTATCCGGGCATTGCCGAACTGGTCGCCGTTCTTGCCGAACGCAGCTACAAACTGGCGGTGTTATCCAACAAACGCGATGAATTCACGAAGCGCATGGTCGAACATTTCTTTCCACCGTCTCCCTTTGCCATCGTGCGCGGTCAATTGCCGAACGTGCCGCTGAAACCCAATCCGACCGCTACGCTTCAAATCGCCGACGAGTTAGCCGTCCCGCCAGCCGAGTGGCTTTACCTGGGAGATACGAATACCGACATGCGTACCGCCCGCGCCGCCGGGATGCATCCGGTCGGCGTGCTGTGGGGATTTCGCGATCAACGGGAGTTGGAGGAGAGCGGTGCGGAATTTCTTCTTGCCGCGCCGCAAGAATTGCTCGCCGGCCCGCTGTCTGAATAGTAGACGCGAAAGCCCCCGTTCATGCCGGAGGCTTTGCGCCAAACGTAGGATTTTGCAGATTACCAAAAGCTAGTGATCGCAATTCCTCCTGGGCTTAAATCGTCCGGTCACGAAGACCGTCCCGGCAAGCACGTCGCCATTCGTGTCACACAGAACCACCTCGCCTTTCCCGTGCAGAGAGGCGATTTCCGTGGGATTGGTCCTATTGACCGATCCGTGGAGTGCGAAGAATCCGGTTCCGTTAAGCTGGGATGACGAGAAGGTCAATCCCGCCACGCCAACAGCCGTGCCGTTATAGTTGGAGCCAACCTGGCTGCAGTTTGAGGTGACGGTCAAATTCGTGCAGAGAACGTTGCCACATTGATCCACGGTGGCAATGGCGGCAATGTTGCTGTTGAGGTCGTCCACCACTGCGACCAGCTTTGCCCCATTCGTATCTGTGCAATTGGAGATGAAGTCGCCATTGGATTCCCTGGCTAGACCCCCGGCATTGTACCGCTTCACCTGGACCCGGATGTTGAATAACCCTGCGGTAACGCTCAGTGTGACGAACGACAACACAACCGCTACAGCAACTGACACTCGTATAGCTTTCACTGCATGGCCTCCTTTTAGGTTTCTGTTTGGGAAGCAGGTCTTGGGTTTAGCCGCCCTCTGCGGCCAAACCGCCTGCAATCCCACTCGCCAGCGGCAAATCGTAAGCGGGGTTATTGAACTTGTCAAATTGCCCGATTGCCGGGTCACGCAGATGGATCGGTGGTCGTGGTTCCCCAGCGGATGATTCCCAAAGGGCAAAAGCAGAAAGGGCGTCGCGCAGGGTGCGGGACGCCCTTCGAATTAGGCTATGATCGTCGGATTAACGCCGACCGCCTCCGCGAAAATCGCGTTTGCCACCGCCGCGGCCGCCACCACCGCCGCCGAAATCATTGCGGGGACGTTCCTCGCGGGGGCGAGCTTCATTAACCGTGAGCGCCCGCCCACCAAAGTCCTTGCCATTGAAATCGGCAACGGCCTTGTTGGCTTCTTCCTGGGTCGCCATTTGAACAAAGGCAAAGCCGCGCGACTTGCCGGTGAATTTGTCCATGATGAGTTCGCAACTGGTGACATTGCCAGCCTGTTTGAATAATTCTAGCAGGTCGCCTTCGGTTGTATTGAACGATAGATTACCCACGAATAGCTTCGTTGCCATAAGTGTTGGTTGAATTTCCTTCTGCTGTGGTAGGAGACCTCAGTGACTGTTCCCGACCATCGGGTTTCGGACTGTCACCAAGCGAACGTGGCTGACTGACATTCCACCAATCTCACTGCGATGTTCATCCATCCTAGCGAGCGCTAGGATACTGCAATTCTGCCGGATTGCAATAAGAATCCGGCCCTGGTTACCTAGGAACTCTTCCTACTCAGTCGGCGAATTTTCTTGAGTTCGTTCCGTGATCGTTTCAGAGATAAGCAGATGGGAATCCGGTCAAACGCAGCGGCTTTCGTGATCGCCGTCAGCCTCGTGCTGCCGGTCTCATTGGCAGCCGGCGGGGCCAATGCGCACCAGTCGAATTACGTGCGCGGCCATTTTTGCAAATTGAACGATAATGGCGCCTGGTGTTGGTTTATGGATCCACGCGCCATCGTGGACCATGGACGTTTGATTGTCGGTTCAGTGCGGGCGAGCGGAACGTTCCGGGACAAGGCCAAACCAGGCTGGGGGAACGTGGAATTATCCGTGCTGGACCTCCGCTCTGGCACGCGACGAACTATCGTCTTGCACGAAAAGCTGGAGCAAGACGACCATGATTGTCCGGGACTGCTCGTGTTGCCTGATGGCCGATATCTGGCCGCGTACTCGAAGCACAATCAAGAACCGCGCGTCTATTTCCGCATTTCCACTCGCGCTCACGATCCGTTCGACTGGGGGCCGGTGACGGAACTCGTCACGCCGGGCGTCAAAGGCAATTGGAGCGGCGGCAATTTCACCTACTGCAATCCTCTGCGACTCGCGGCAGAAAAAGGACGAATCTATCTGTTTCATCGCGGGGTAGATCAGGATCCGAATTATCTGGTGTCGGACGATAACGGGCGCACGTGGGTGTACGGCGGCAAACTCTACATCGGTTATCGCGGTTACAGTCCGTACACGAAATACGCCTCCAACGGCCGGGACAGGATTCATTTTGTCGCCACGGAAGATCACCCGCGCAATTACGACAACAGTCTCTATCACGGTTTCATTCGTGGTGGTAAAATCTTTGCCAGCGACGGAACTCTGATCGCGCCGCTCTCCAGGGCTTCGAACACCACAGTTCATGTCACAGATTTGACGCGCTTGTATCGAGGTGGCGCAACCAACGTGGCGTGGATGTCGGATATTCGACTCGACTCCCACGGGTGTCCAGCGGTGCTGTTTACCACGCAAAACGACGGGGCCGGACTGCCACCCGGACAGGGAGGAATGGACCATCGCTTTCATTACGCTTGGTGGAATGGCAAGCGGTGGATCGAGCACGAGATCGCCCATGCTGGCAAACGTCTTTACGCGGGAGAGGACGACTACACCGGGCTGGGAGCGATTGACCCGCGAAACACTCGTGTGGTTTATCTCTCCAGTGATGCCGATTTGGAATCCGGACGGCCACTTATCAGCGCGGCAGATGGCCAACGGCACCATGAGATTTTCCGGGGCGAAACACGCGACGGAGGCGCGACCTGGCGATGGACACCCGTCACCGTGAACTCCTCCGTGGACAATTTGCGGCCCATCGTGCCCGTCTGGAATGACTCTCGCACCGCGCTTGTCTGGATGCGCGGGGGCTATCGCAACAACCGTGGCGAGTGGACGACAGCAGTGGTGGCAACCGTTTTGACACCCGGTGATTTTCGATAATCGCCTCTGGCTCGCGCCGGCCGTGTGCGCCCGGTGCAGCACGATTCTGAGTCCCATTCCCGTGGACGCGTCCCTATCAGATGGAAACCCGAGCCCGTCGTCCTTGACCGTGAGCGTAATGTCGCCATTGACCTTGGCGAGGTGGCTCGGGGCATTCTTGGTCTGAGCATGTTTGGCGGCGTTACGCGCAGCTTCTTGGGCAACGCGAAATAATAGTATGGCCAACGGCCTCTTCCGCGTCGCCGCATACGCCATGGAATGGGGGCAACTCGGCTTTTCGCCGATTTCCTTACCGAAAACATTCCTAGTCCAGCCACTCGGCGGCGTCGCATGGACATTGGGAGTTGCTCCTATGCTACATTCGGAGTTCGTCTCATTGCAGCTGGCACAGCAGTTGGGTTATTTTGCACGCAGATTTTTGTCGGGAGTTCGCCGAAACAGAATGCCGCTCGGGTCGGGCGAATTCTCGCGAGTGACGAACCTCAAGTAGTTTGGTGTATTCATTTTCGTCGCATCAGGCGGGACCCGCCAAGCGGCAAAGGAGGGATGGAGGATGTTTTTTGTGTCGAAGCATGAGGAAATCGCTGTGCGGACCTGGAATGAGGAATTGGATGTGACTGCGTTGATGGCGATAGCTCAATGCCCGGATCTCGAAGTTCTCGCCATGCGTTCCTATTGTGATCGCGATGGCGTGGTGCTGCTGCTGGTTACCAACAATCCATTCAAAACGACTCGTCTGCTGGAGAGAATAGGTTACCATTGTCACCGCAAGCCGGTGCTTTTGGTCGGTCCGCTGGCGCGCCGCGGCTGGACGCCCTCGTTGCGGGCCGAACTCGAAGGCTCTGGGATCCATGTCGTTTATTCCTATGCTCACCGAACCGAGCGAGGCCAACATTATATTGCGCTCAAAACGGAAGAGGATGAACGAGCTTTGCGGGTTTTGGAGGTCAGTTCCACCTTGCAGGGCGCCAAGCATGGGTTGACCAGGAACCGCGCCGGCTTGCCGGAAGAATTGCGCCAGGCTGCGGCGTGACTTCCACCGGATTTGTGCTTATCGGAAATTGATCAGGTACATCCTGTAGAACTTTGCAGGAGAGGAGGCAAAGCCGCCGCTAATTTCACCCGGCACGCTTCCGGTGTAGGTGACGCTCTGTTGAGTCAAATTTGTCCAAGTGATCAGGTCTTGGCTGGTCTGGATATTGAACGTCGTCACGTTGGTACCCGTGGGGTCGGTGATTTCAAAATCCACGCCGATGCTGTTGTCTGATCGTCGGACAATGCCGGTGATACCGGCGCTGACGCCGGCGGCGTTGGTGACAATTAGATCGCCCGGCACTGCGACACTCGTCCCCAGCGAGATCATGGCAATGGCCGCCATTTTCCGAAACGCGCTAAGTTTCGGCATCGTCAACGTTCCTTCACTCCTCGCATTTCTCAGGTACTTATGGTGCAACTTCATGACTTTACCGGATTCGACTCAGCAAGGGGTCAGGCTGTGGGCGTTTCCTGAACAACCGTATCGGCCAAAAGGAGAGATAGCGGCAGTAAAACAAACGTCAGCTACAGACTGCAACGAGCTTCAATCACGTCCTACTAAGTGAACCATTATTCTTCCGTCCGATTCCCGTCTCGGCATCGGAATTATCACTAGTTATGCCCGGATTGCTGTACGTGTCAAATGATTATTCCGGGCGACCGTGCGAGCGAGAAGATGTCGGCATTCCAAGGGTTGCCCAAGGCAGTGGCAGTGCGAAGCGAGCCTTCGTCAGAGCGAAGAAATCGGAACCGGCTTACCTAGCGAGCAGCGGTGCGTTTGAGGTGTTCCCACGTCAGCAGCGCAAGAAAACCGATCCCAGCCAGAAGGAGCGCGCTCGGCTCCGGAATTTCCGAAAAGGTCTGGTCCACAATCGAAACCAAGGCATAGTTCAGACCGCTCGAAGAGCCGCCGCCAAACAAATACAGGTCCTTTTGGATGAACAGTGTCTCCCGCGTTGGGACCAGGTTGACGGAATTCTGGAATATCGGGTTGGGATTACCAGGATTTAGGACATCCAATTGCGCGATCTTTTGCCCACCGAATCCTCCCGTGAAAATCTCTTCCGTAAGATGTGAAAAGCCGCTGCCTGCGTTGGAGCCGTTGTAACTGAGGTGGACATCCGAGATCAAACGCTGCGGATCAGTCACCGTGACGGAGTATTCCAGGATAATGTCATTCGTGGTGTTGCCGATCGCGGCGAACTGCGAGGAGGAAAACGAGATACCATAGCCGAAGAGATTGGAGAGCGCAGTGACATTTACAGAATTCACAGGCACTTCAGTCCCGGGAATACCGAAATCAGAGAAGAGCTTGTCGCCGACCTGTATAGAAGCGCTGCCGGGGCCAACCAGTTGGGAGAGGTTGACGGTGTCGCCCGGATTGAGGCTGAGCTGCGCCCGAGAGGGGAGAACCAAGAAGAAAAGCGAGGCCGCCAAAGCCATTTGAACCCGCCAGATATTTGAAAAAAACAGCCGTCGCAACCCAGTTTTTGTTCGCATGTTATGTCCCCCCAAACAAGTTCCATTTCCAGTTCCGTCGTTCACGTGCATGGCTTTCTAAGCTCTGCAAATACTAGGCTGTGGACGTGGGCGCTCACAATCGGCTGGCTTCTGATTTCCGGGTCGGCGGCCTCTCCTATCGAACGCTAGGGGCGCTCGCCGACGCGGTGTAGGTAACAGGTCGCAGTGGCGTGCGCTCAATCATCGAGCACTTCCCGAATTTTGCCGCTCAGAGTGGCAGGAGTGAACGGCTTCTGGAGAAAGGCAGTACCGGGTTCCAACACGCCGCGATGGACGATCGCGTCCTGGGTGTAACCCGAGCAGAACAAGACCTTCGTGCTCGGATGCTTTGCGCGAAAGAGATCAGCGAGTTCCTTTCCTCCCATTTCCGGCATGATCACATCGGTCAGCAGCAGTTCCACGTCATCCGCCTCGGGCTGCTGGGCCAGCCGTAGCGCTTCCTCGCCGTTGTTGGCTTCGATGACCTTGTAACCTTGACTGCGTAGCACGCGTGTGTTGATCGCCCGAACTCCCGGCTCGTCTTCGACCAGTAAAATGGTCTCGGTGCCGCGGTGGGTTTTTGCAGGGGCGGAGGGGGACGAACTGGCCGCCGTGGTTGTTTCCGCGGTGCGCGGCAGATAAACCTTGAACGTCGTGCCGTGGCCCGCTTCGCTGTAGACGGCAATGTGCCCCTGGCTTTGTTTCACAATTCCGAAACAAGTCGCCAGGCCAAGACCTGTGCCTTGCCCTTGGGGCTTTGTGGTAAAGAACGGTTCGAAGATGCGGGCCTTGACTTCTGGGGTCATGCCCGTGCCTGAATCGCTGATCGCAATCATTACGTAATCGCCCGGTGCCACTTCCTGATGGGCGTGGGCGTAGGCTTCATCCAAAGTTGCATTGGCGGTTTCAATGGTAAGCGTGCCGCCATTGGGCATGGCATCCCGGGCGTTAACAACCAAGTTGAGGATGACCTGCTCGATTTGCGCCGGATCGCCTTTGACTTTACCCAGGCCAGGAACCAGGCGCGTGGCAATATCGATGTCTTCGTTGACGAGCCGGCGGAGCATTCGATCGATGCTGCCAACAACCTGATTGAGGTCGAATACCTTGTGCTCGAACACCTGTTTGCGGCTGAAGGCGAGAAGCTGACGAGTCAGGGATGCCGCGCGCTCGGCACAACGGCCGATTTCCTCAATGTTTCCACGCAGCGATGGATCGCCGTTAGATTGTTCGAGTGCCAACTGACAATAACCCATCATCGCAGTGAGAATGTTGTTGAAGTCATGGGCCACGCCGCCGGAAAGCCTTCCGATGGCTTCCATCTTTTGGGATTGGCGAAGCTGTTCCTCGAGTTGTTTGATCGCGGTTACGTCGGTTTGGGAGCCGACAAAATGTGTAAGCCGGCCTTTGGCATCAAACACGGGTGAGACGATGAGAGAGTTCCAGAATTTTGTGCCGTCTTTGCGATAATTGACCAACTGCACGATGACCGGGCGCCGTTCGCGGACAGCGGCACGGACGTTTTCAACCGCGGCTGGGTCGGTGTCCGCCCCCTGTAGAAACCGGCAGTTTCGCCCGATGGCTTCCGCACGACTGTAACCGGTCAGCCGTTCAAAAGCGGCATTGACGTAAATAATCGGGTTGTCGGGTTGGTTCGGGTCGGAAATGACAATGCCCTGTCCCGCCGATTCGATGGCGCGGTCGCGCAAGAGCCATTCCTCCTCGGCCTTGCGCCGCTCGGTGATGTCGTGGAACATCACGAAGAAGACCTGGTTGGCTTCCAGCGATACCAGATTGGCTTTGATCTCCACCCAAATCCAGGAACCATCTCTGTGCTTTACGTGCCGCACGGCCGAAAAGGATGTGGCATTCGACAAAGCAGTTTGCAGGTTAAAGGCTGCTTGGTTGTCATCGCACAGGCAAAAATCGCCAAGCGTGAGCTGCCGCAAATCCTCGTCGGTGTGGCCCAGCAAAGTTTGCAGCGCAGAATTGGCTTCGAGGATCCGGTGATTGGCAGCATCGGCCAGGAGAATGCCCTCGGTGGCTTGTTCGAAAATGGCGCGATAGCGCTTCTCGCTTTCCTTGCGGGCGAAGCTGTGGAAAATGACCTTTTGCAGCAGGAATTGAGCGCTGGTGCCGAACACCACGCTGATTGCCAACAGCGCGACCAGAAAATAGTTCATCGTCAGGCGGCCCTGAGCGTAGATTTGTCGCGGCATTTCCAGCCGCAACCAGAGCGCTGGTTCGCCGTAGATATCCTTGATGAGCGCATACCCGGCCACTTGCTCGTCATTAACCGGGCGAGCGATCGCGGCGTCGGATTTCGCCGATTCCCTGGCGGCCGTCATCAGGTCGGCGGGCAGGTTGGAAGCATCGACACGGTAGAAGTGGAGGTCGTTATGAGTGGTCTCCGCCAACTCGCTGATCTCCTCTTGTCCCAGGTACCGTCCGAACATCAGCGTGCCGCGAATAGGTCCCTGGCTGTGAGTGTTCAGAATTGGCCGCGACGCTACCAATAGTGCGGCATTCGGCAGAAGCACGAGCCCGGTGTGACGGCTTTGCACGTCTGGGTGTTGCACCAGCAAATCGTTCTGGTGCAACCGACGCAGCAGGGACTCCGGAAAGGCAATGTCCTTTTGCGCATCCACGCTGTAGCCCTTGGCCAGAACCACATGATTCGACGTGTCCACGAACGCGATCAGGTCCACTTTGAGTTGTACGAAGCTTTCCGGGGCAACGTTTTTACTCACGAACTCGGGGTTCTCGCCGTGGACGAAGTCGTAAGCGTCGTCCCAATTGGCCCAATCTCCAGTTTTGCTGTCCAAAGCGTCGAGTTGGGCGGATAAGGCCGCGCGCGCGCGCCGCACATTCAGTATGACATCTTGTTTTTCCAAACGGGCGAAGCGCCCTATAACAATCCGCGATGCCACCGCGTAAAGAGCGACGACCCATCCGGCCAGAGCGATGGCGGTAATCAGAAATGCCTTTTGCTGAAACGTCAGTCTGGCTCGAAGCCTTTTGACCAACTGTCGTCCTGGCGGGGGGACGGAAGATCCCTGAGCCTCTGCTGCTTTGGTCATGAAACTCCCACTTCTTTCGGGCATTCGGCTGTAGCTGCCGCCGCTTTGGCTTTTGCCAAAGCTTCGCGTAAGCCGTCCAAGGTCACCGGCTTTCCGATGATGAGATCGACGCCAGACGGTTTTTCATCGGCGGCCATCATCATTGAGCCAAAACCGGTGAGCATGATGATGGGCAGGTTGGGATTTAGCGATTTGATGCTGCTGGCCACCTGATCGCCGTTCATCCCAGGCATCGCACGGTCGAGCACCACAAGGTCGAAGCTGCCCTTTTTGAACTTGTCCAAGCCTTCCGCGCCGCTACAGGCTACCTCGACTTGGTGAGCGTCCGCTTTGAGATACTCGGCCACGATCTGGCGCACCACCGTGTCGTCGTCCACAACCAACACATGCAGGGGGCTTATTTGCGGCGCATTCTCCTCTTTCTGGGTATCTTCGACCGAGACCCGGGCTGGGCCCAAAGGCAGATGGACCTCGAACGTGGTTCCCTTCCCCAATTCGGTCCGGATGTTTATCTTTCCGTCGTGCCGGCGCACAGTGCCGTAAACGGAGGACAGGCCCAGCCCGGTACCATGCTGGCCTTTCGTCGAGAAGAACGGTTCGAGACAGTGCCGGCGCACCTCTTCGGTCATGCCGGTGCCGGTATCGCTGACTTCCAGCACCAGTTCGTGCCGCTCTTTACGCGTCCGCAACGTGATGGTTCCACCTTGTGGCATGGCGTCGGCGGCGTTAAAGATGAGATTGGTCAGTGCCTCGCGCAATTCCGGCTCGTCGCCGGGAATCATGGGGACGTCCTGCAACTCCGTGCGCATTTCGATGCTGATGCCTTTTCCCTGCGCTTCGATGAGCCAGCGTGGTTGCGTGAGGGCGATACTTTCCTTGACGACCTGGTTGAGGTTGACAGGCTTCAGCGCGTCCTTCTCATCCCGATGACGGTAAAATTCACGCAACCGATTCACGACGTCACCAGCGTCCTTGGCGGTCGTGTTCATGGTCTTCAAGAAGCGCAACGTGCGTTCCCTATCGTCGAGGTTCTCCGGGCAATGGATGAGGAGTTCGCTGAAGCCCAGGATGGCCGCCAACGCGTTGTTGAAATCATGCGCAATGCCACTGGCCATCGTGCCGACGGCGCGCAGCCGCTCCTGTTGGATGATCTGGGCTTGGGCGGATTTTAATTCTTGAAGCGTATCCCGCAGGCGTCCGTTGGTTTGCCGCAGGAGTTCCTCGGCTTTCTTGCGCTCGGTGATGTCCTGCTTGATCGCGATGAAATGTGTGATCTGCCCCTCGTTATCGTGAACCGGCGTAATGACCATTTCCTCGTCGTAGAATGAACCGTCGTTGCGACGATTGACGATTTCGCCGACCCAGACCGCCCCGGACGAGATCACGCGCCACATTTCGGCGTAGAACTCGGGGGGTTGCTTGCCGGATTTGAGAACACGCGGATTCTGGCCAACGACTTCTTCCTGCGTGTAACCCGTTAATCTTAGAAATGCGGGGTTTACCCAGCGGATGATGCCCTTGGCGTCGGTAATGACGATACTGTTGGCTGCTGAATTCAGAGCCATGCTCTGCAACCGCAGTTGTTCCTCAGCGCGCTTGCGCTCAGTGATGTCCAACAGTGTTCCCAGAATGGCCGGGCGGCCTCGGTACTCGATCCGCCGCCCATAAGCTTCGCAGAGAAGTTGGCTGCCGTCTCGGCGTTGGCCTCGGAATTCATAATGTACCGACTTGATCTCGCCGCTCAGCCGTCGCCGGATCTTATCGGCAACCTGGGCGCGGTCCTCCGAAGCAATAATGTCCAAAGGATGCAACCTTCCGGCCACTTCGGACGCGGTATATCCGAACATGCGAGACCCTGCTTCGTTCATGTACTCAATGCTGTTTTCGCTCAGCATGTACACCCCGAGGAACGATTCTTCAGCGAGTACGCGGTATTTTGTTTCTGTCTCACGCAGGGCTTCTTCAGCACGTTTCCGCTCCGTGATATCCCGAGCTGTGGTCGAGTAGTATTCGGTTTGTCCCTCCAAGGATTTCTGGGACACGACCGTCTGCAGAACCGAGATTTCATGGCCATCTCGCGCGAGCAACACGGTCTCCCCGCTCCACGATCCCTCCCGGTCCGCGGTGGGTAGGGCGATGTCAACGATCTGCTGAGCCACAGCCGGCGGATGAAATTGTTTGATGGACAAACTGGAAATATCCTCGTCCAATCCGATCCCTAACATGCGCCTGCCGGCGGCATTCAGGTAGGTGAGCAACCCCTTGGGATTGCAGGAACCCACCATCTCATTGGTGGTCGCCAGAATTTCCACCATCCGGCGAACCAATTGCCGATTGTGGGAAGTCTCCAACGCATGACGCAGCGAGCGCTCCAGCAGCGGAGCATTCACCTGGCCCTTGACCAGATAATCCACCGCTCCGGACTTCATGGCTTCGACCGCCGTCTCCTGATCCCCTTGGCCCGTCAAGAGAATGAATGGGGTGCCGATCTTGCGCGCAGCGGCTTCGGCGAGGAGTTCCAAACCGCTGTGCGCTCCCAAACGATAGTCAACGATGCAAACGTCGATATGATTTTGACCGAGTGCGGCTACGCCTTTCTCGTACGTATCCAACCACGTCAGCTCGGCACGAAAGCCCTGCACTTCGGTGAGCAGATCGCCCACGATGACGAAGTAATCTTCGTCGTCGTCAATCAGCAACACGCGAAGGGCTGGGTCACTCATGCTCTCAGTTTTCTCCCGACGGAAGTTGAACCGTCTCGAACCAGTACTCGTCGATCGTGCGGAGCAAACGGACGAGGGTTTCGAAATCACGGGGCTTGATGATGAAGGAACTGGCACCAAGATCGTAGGTGCGGGCGATATCTTCCTCAGCCTGGGAGGTGGTCAGGACAATCACCGGGATACGTCGCAGATGCGGGTCGGCCTTGATTTCACGGAGGGCTTCCCGGCCGTCCTTGCGCGGCATGTTGAGATCCAGCAGGATCACGTAGGGGCGGGCTTTTTCGTCCAGAGAAGAAAAGGCGCCTTGATGGCGAAGGTAATCCAACAGTTCTTCGCCGTTCTCGACACAGGTCAGTTGTTCCTGCGACTGGCTCTCTTGCAGGGCATCTCGAATCAGCATTCGGTCGTCAGGATCGTCGTCAGCCAACAGAATATTGCGGCGAGTAGGTTTCATAAGTGCCTCTAGTCTTTCGGAAGCTCCACGAACTCGACCCAATACTGGCTCAGGGCTTTGATCACATCCACCAGCCCGTCGAAGGTGACCGGTTTCGTGATGAACGAGTTCACGCCCAGGTCATAGGTGCGGTAAATGTCTTCCTCGGCCTGCGAGGTGGTGAGAACTACCACCGGGATGCGCCGCAGGTTCGGGTCACCTTTGATTTCGCGCAGGGCTTCCCGACCGTCCTTGCGCGGCATGTTCAGATCGAGCAGAATCAGCCCGGGCAGCGGCTTTCCTTCGAGCGACTGATAGGGACCGCGCCGGTTCAAATAGTCGAGTAATTCTTCACCGTCGACAACCGTGTCCAATTTGTTGGAGACCCGGCTTTCCTCCAGCGCTTCGCGCGCCAGCAACCGATCCTCAGCATCGTCATCGGCTAAAAGAATGGTAATTGGTTTACGGCGGTTGTTCATGTCGTCTGTTCTCCCTTTGCGTGGTTGACAGGTAGCACAATGCGGAATGTCGCCCCTTCGCCTTCCTTGCTTTCGGCACTAATGGTGCCGCCGTGGCGTTCCACAATCTTCTTGCAGACCGCCAGTCCAACGCCCGTACCTTCATACTGGCTGCGGCCATGCAAACGCTGGAAGATCACGAAGATGCGGTCAGCGTACTTTTGATCGAAACCGATCCCGTTATCGACAAAAGTGATTTCGATGCTTGGCGGCGAATCGTCAGTCATTCGCTGGCTCTGGATGCGAATTACTGGCGGCACATCCGGTTTGTGAAACTTCAGCGCGTTGCCGATCAGGTTCTGGAACAACTGGCGCATCTGCAAGGCGTCGGCCTCGATCGTGCCGAGGGCGGCGGCTTCTACTCGGCCGTGCGTTTGTTCGATGCGCACTTCCAGATCCGACAAGACCTCGCGCAAGACTTTATCGAGTTCGATGGGGGCGAACGGCTGCGCTTTGGTGGTCACGCGAGAGAACGACAGCAGGTCATTGATCAAGGTCTGCATACGGCCGGCGGCGTCGAACATACGCGCCAGATAATCCCGACCGGTGTCGCCCAGCACATCATTGTATTTGGCTTTGAGCCGATCGCCGAACGCCTGGATTTTGCGCAGCGGCTCCTGTAAGTCGTGGGAGGCAATGTAGGCGAAATCTTGCAGATCACGGTTGCTGCGTTCCAGCTTGGCGGCGTACGTCCGCAGCTTTTCGTCCGCCTGTTTGCGCTGCGTAATGTCGCGGGAAATTCCGACCAGGCCAATGATGTTTCCATCGGGGTCGCGCAACGGCACCTTGTTCACCAAAATCCAACCCGGCTGGCCGTCGGCGAGTTTCGTCTGTTCTTCCCGATTGTGAAGCGGTTGACCAGATTGGAGCACCTGTTGATCATCCGCCATGCAACTGCTTGCCACTTCCGGAGCGCGAAAATCGAAATCCGTTTTGCCGACGGTCTCTTCCTGTGATCGGGATCCCAGGGCCTGCAGGTGCGCGATGTTGTTGAGAATAAATCGCGCCTCGACGTCTTTGGCGTAAATACGATCCGGTATCGTCTCGATCAAAGTCCGCAGCAAATTCCGATCACGGTCCGTCTCTTCCTCCGCGAGCTTCCGCTCCGTGATGTCGCGGGAAACGCCCACCAACCCAATGATGTTCCCGTGGGCGTCGCGCAGCGGAACCTTGTTGACGAGATTCCAGCCCTCCTTGCCATCGGCGCGAATCGTGGCCTCTTCCCGATTATAGAGCGGTTCGCCGGATTCCAGCACCCGTTTGTCATCGGCCAGGCGTTCGGTCGCAATATCTGAGGGGCGGAAATCGAAGTCCGTCTTGCCTTTGACTTCTTCCTGAGACGCGGCGCCCAGGGCACGAATGTGGGCAATGTTGTTGAGGATGAAACGCGCTTGGGTGTCCTTGACGTAGATGCGATCGGGAATCGTATCGATCAGCGTCCGCAGCAGCCCGTGTTCGCGGTCCGCCGCTTCTTCCACGCGTTTTCGTTCGGTGATGTCGCGGACGATGACCTGGACTGCCCGTTGGTCCAGATAAGGCAGAGGAGCGGCGACCACTTCCACATCTATGGCGGAACCATCCAGTCGCAGGTATTTCTCCTCCAACGGAGGAACAGTTTGCCCCGACCCTGTCTGCTTCATTCGCGCAGCGACGGCTTCCCGATAATCCGGATGCACAAAATCCAGAACCGGTTTGCCGACAATCTGCTCGGAGCGTTCCGCGCCCAGGAGACGTATCCCCGCAGGATTAATCAGGACGATGTGGCCTTCGACCTGCACATAAAGCGCGTCGGGTGAAAGCTCGATCAAGAGCCGATATTTCTCTTCGCTTTCGCGAAGAGCCAATTGGGCGATTCTCCGTTCGGTAATGTCTTTCGCCACGCCGGCTACCTGGTAGATCGTGCCCGTTGCGTCGCGGACTGGAAAGCGACGGTCCCAAATCCAGCGCACCGTCCCATCTGGACGAACGATCCGATACTCAACCGAATATTTCCCCATCACTGGTTGGGGCAGAGACGAAATCACGCGTTGTCGATCCTCCGGGTGGATGGCGTCCCACCAACTCATGGGAGACTCGTATAATTGTCCCCGTGAGCAGCCCCAAATCTCCTCGTAAGCCGGACTGACATACGTGATTCGGGTTGACAAAGGATCGGCCAGCCAGAAGATCTGTCCGATGACTTCTCCCATCTGATGGAAGAGAGCTTCATTTGCCTGAGAGGCGACCTCGTTGGGGAGGTTTGGAAGGGGAACGCCGCTGTCTGGTCTCGCTTGTTTCGCCCTCTGAGAATCGGTAAGAAGGCCGAGAAGTAGTTCTGCAAAGTGGAAAACTTGCAGCAGTGGCTCGTCGGGCGTAATAGGCGCTGCCGAATAGAACTCCAGCACCGCCATCAAATCTTGGCCCGCGCAAATAGGCCAGGCGCCTCCACTCTGGAGTTCGACTTCTCGTGCCGCTTGCAACCACGGAACTTCGGCTTCGGCTGCAAAACTCTCCAGCCACACCGCTTGGCGAGTCCTCAAAGTTCGTTCGCTGAATGGAGCGGAAGCGCCAAAGCCGTGGAGGTTCGCTGTCGCAATGGCTTCGGA
>DATIZX010000106.1:0-4003 GCA_035516795.1 Verrucomicrobiia bacterium | reverse complement strand
ATTGCTCGAGAGGCGCAACGCTTGGGGGTTGCGGCGCCACTGCACGCCGCGGTTTATCGGCTGATCAAAGGCAAGGAAGCGGCGTGGAATTACGAGCATGAAAACCGCGCGGTTCACAGCGCAATAGCAACAGAAAGCTAGTTCTGAAGAATATGGGCTGGCCTATCGATACAACAAAACTAGATCGCGTGCGCTCGCTGATGAAGGATCAAGATCTGAGCGCAGTGGTGGTTCGCGCGCCGGACAACATTGTTTATCTCACCAATTACTGGTGTATGAAGGGGTACGACGCGGTTGTATTTCCGCGCGAAGGGCGGCCGACTCTGATTGCCATCGAACCGCAGCTTGCAGATGCCGAGCGAAATGCGTGGACGAAAGATATTCGGCTGTTCAAGAGCTATCACCCAAACGATCCGCGCCCGCCGCAATACCGGGCCCTTGATATCGCGCTGCAGGTACTGAAAGAACGCCGCCTGACCGACAAAGTTGGAATCGAATTGAACATGGGAACGCAGGCGTCTGACCGCATGGTGGGTGAGCCGACGACGCCCACGCAAAATTATTTTGACGCGTTCAAAAAAGTTGCTGGCCAGCTGGTCGACGCGACGCCGCTGCTGAACGAAGCTCGTTCGATTAAGACGTCGCAGGAAGTTGAACGCATGCGACTGGCGAACGAACTTGCTGCACTCGCGATGGAACACACCCGTGAACACATGCGCGCGGGCATGAAAGAGAGCGAAGTAGGCGGAATGTATGAAAGCTTCGTCCATGGCTTGGGCGTAGGGTACAAGGGCAAAGTCGAAATGGCACGCGCTTTCACCTTGGTATGGTCGGGCAAGGGCATTGCCACGTTCACCGCAACCGGCGATCGTCCGATTCAAGAAAACGAACCGACGTTATTTGAAATCTGGGTTTGCGTCGACGGGTACTGGACCGATCTCACCAAGAATGTGTGCCCCGGAGAACTGACACCCGAGTATCACAAGCTTTTGGATCTCTTGCTGAAGGTGTTTGGCGCGGCGGTCGCGCACGCTCGGGACGGCGCGAGTTTCCCAGAACTCGATCGCTTGATACGCGCCCGCATTGCTGAAGGAGGATATCCGGGGCAGCCATCACATCCTATTTGCCATGGCGTTGGAGCGCGCGCGCATGAACCGCCCTATGCTCATCAGGCCGCGAGTGGAAACATGAAAAAAGGAATGGTGCTGGCAATTGAGCCGGGCATCTACTGGGATGGCGGCGGCGGACTTCGATTGGAAGACGACTTTCTTATCACAGACAATGGCAACGAGAAACTGTGTAGTTATCCCGACGATTTTCGGTTGGTTAATCATGCCTAAAGCGGCGCTGAAGCTAGAACCGAAATTGGCGGAGAGAATTGTCGCGGAGGTGCGGGAAGACGAGATCGTCGCTATGGCCTGTGACGTGATTAACATTCCTAGTCCAACGGGTGAAGAACTGCAGATGGCGCAGTACATGCAAAGCACCTTGCGCCAACTCGGACTCGATGTTACCTGGCAGGAGGTGGAGGAAGGTCGCGCGAATGTCGTAGCCCGGTGGAGCGGATGTGGCGGCGGAAAAAATCTGATGTTCAACGGGCACATGGATACCTCGAACACCGGCCGCGAAGAATTTCTTACCGGCATCGGTTACAAGCCTAACGCCGTGGTAAAAGACGGTTTCATTTATGGACTCGGCATTTACAACATGAAAGGCGCGCTGGTTTGCTATACGCATGCTGTGAAAGCGCTACAGCGCGCCGGGGTCAAGTTGAAGGGCGATGTCATCATCGCCGCAGTTGCTGGGGAAATTGAAAAGACGCAATGGGGTGAGTTCCAGGGCAAAGAGTATCGCGGTTATGGGACGGGAACTCATTACCTGGTGAACCATGGCGTGCTTCCAGACCTTTGCATTCTGGGCGAGCCGACGGATATGAAAGTTGTGCCCGAACACTTTGGTTCCATGTGGGTGAGAGTTTCGTGCACGGGAATTTATGTGCACACGGCATTTTGCGAAAACCGTGAAGAGATGAATTCGATCCGTCGCATGTACGAGTTGATGGGCACCATTATGGGTTGGATCAGCAAATGGGAAAAGAACGCCTCTCACGGGGGCAAGAAGGCGATTGTGAATATTGGAGGTATCCGCGGTGGGCATGCATGGCGCGCCAGCCGCACACCCGAGAAGGCTGAGTTGTTCCTGGATGTCCGTGTGCCGCCAACCATTCCGATGACTGATGCACGCCGAAATTTTCAGCAGATGTTTTCCGAGCTACAAAAGAAATATCCAGATTGGGGCTTGGAATTTGAAACCTATGTCTCGGTTCCCGGTGCGCGAATCAGCGAGGAGCACGAACTGATTAAAGCGATCGATGCGTGCCACGAGCTGATCATGGGCAAACGGCCCGAACGAGAAGTGGTAACTTGGTGCTCCGATGCAAGCGTGTTGAGCCGCTACGGCATTGAGACCGTGAACTACGGCCCATCCAGTGGACCGCGCGACGCCGAAGGCGAGAAAGTTGCCATCAAGACTCTGGTGGATATAACAAAGATTTACGCTTTGGTCGCAACTGAGTTGTGTGGGGTTCAACCGTAGCCAACCTGGAGACTCCTTGCCAAGCCAAAAAGAAATCGAACGTCGTTACCGCAACCTCCGCGCCAGCATGGAACGAGAGCATTTGGATGCGCTCATCGTGTGCGGCAATCAATATGCGGGATTCGAGGGTGCGGTCTTATATACCTCGGGTTTTGAAATCGTTCATCGATATGTCTATGTCGTGTTGCCGCTCGAAGGCGAGCCCACTCTGGTGTTTCCACGCGAAGCGCGCTGGATCGGCGACAAAACCAAGCCGTGGGTGAAAGATCAGGTCTGGCCTGACATTCCCGGCCAATGGATCAGACAGCGCGCGATGGATCGTAAATGGAAACGGGTTGGCGTGTACGGTTTGGATTTCATCATGGCCGTCCGCGATTATCGAGAACTCGCGAATGCCTCCTTCGAATTGGTGCCGTTCGATTTCCACTTCGATATGGCGCGGGCGGTGAAGAGCGAAGAGGAAATGGCGGAAATCCGCGATGCTATGGACATTATCGTGGACGGATTTTGGGCGATGGTTGCTGAATACCGGCCGGGCAAAACGGAAGCGGAGATCATGGCTCCGGCTGTCGAGAGGTTCTTCGCTCGAGGCGCAGGACCACGCATGATGAACATCTTGCTCTCAGGTACCAACGGCGAGGCGGAAGCTTCGTTCAAAGTGCCGGGTCACCGGAAGGTCGAGTCGGATGATTTGCTGTTGTATTCGCTTGAGATCACCGGTACTGGTGGTTACTGGGTTGAGTTTTCACGTCCCCTCATTCGCGGTAGGTTCAGTCCACGAACTCAGGCTATGGCGGATGCCTATCCTGAGGCGCTGGAAGCTGCCCGGAAACTGATGCGGACAGGAGAGTTGGCCAGCAATGTGCATCGTGCGGTAGCCGAGACCTTCAGCAAACACGGATTTGCGCTTGGCCATCTGTCGGGTCACAGCATCGGCGCGACGATGATTGAGCATCCCGCGATCGGAGCGAATAGCAGCGTGGCTCTGCAGGAGAACATGATTTTTTCATTGCATCCGCAGGTGGTGGATAAGGACGGCAAGGTTTGCCTGTACACTCAGGACACCTATCGCATTGGCAAGAACGAGGGTGAGTGTTTGGCGGATGTGGAATGGAAGTGTTATAGGGGATCGGAGAAGCCAAAGTCCGTCAATGCAGAAGTCAGAAGGAAGAATGCAGAAGTAAGTCGCTCGGTGTGAACCTGAGATTTAGTTCTGTATTCTCACTTCTTACTTCTGCATTAAGGGAATGCGTATCTGCATCGTTGGTTGCGGAGCTGTGGGAAGCCTGTTTGCGGCGCATCTCGCCAAAGCAGGCGAGGCGGAGGTGTGGGCTTATGACGTTTGGCGAGATCACGTCGAAGCCATCCGGCAGCACGGTTTGAGACTTTCCGGCGCCGCCGAGTTCAC
>DATIZX010000105.1:0-6351 GCA_035516795.1 Verrucomicrobiia bacterium | reverse complement strand
AGCACGCTGGCCGCAGCCGTGGGGGTCGTGGATGCGCTCATTCAAGGCGATCGAGTGCGACTGGTAATGGATAGCGATGTTCCGCCTACCGCGGCCCAATTGGCGCCGAATCTGCCCGACGTATCGATTCAACCGGTGCCGCCGCGGTTGGAGGACACCTTCGTGGCGATGCTGCGCCGCCGGCGCCAAAGCATCCAGCCGCCAAGACCGTCCGAAGTTGCCGTCCCCGCACAACGGTGCAACGGAGACGAGCCGATCATCGAGGTCAATAACGTCAAACGCCGCTTCGGCGATTTTTACGCAGTCAAGGGCATCACGCTCCGTGTGAACCGGGGAGAAGTGTTCGGGTTGCTAGGGGCCAACGGAGCCGGCAAGTCCACCACGTTTCGCATGTTGTGCGGGTTGTTGCCGGCGACCGAGGGCAGTTTGCATGTGGCCGGCCTGGACCTGCGCCACGCGGCAGCGGCGGCACGAGCGCGAGTCGGATACATGTCGCAGAAGTTTTCGCTCTACGGCAATCTCAGCGTCGGCGAAAACCTGCGATTTTTCGGCAGCGCGTACAATTTGTCCGGACCACGTCAGCGCGAACGGTTGGATTGGGCGCTGACGCAATTCGATCTGGCCCCGATGGCCGACGTGACCAGTCTCGATTTGCCATTGGGTCACAAGCAGCGGCTGGCCATGGCTTGCGCGCTCATGCACGAACCGGAAATTTTGTTTCTGGATGAACCGACTTCGGGGGTGGATCCACTGGCGCGTCGCGAATTCTGGAGCCGGATCAACGCTTTGGCGCAACAACAGGTGACCGTGATGGTCACGACGCATTTTATGGAGGAGGCCGAGTATTGCGACCGGCTGGCGATCATGGCCGACGGTGAAATTCTTGCCCTCGGCACGCCGGAAGAGATCAAACAGCGTCAGCGCTCCGCCGAAAAACCGGAGCCAACGATGGAAGACGCCTTCATCTCCCTGATCGAGGACAAGGGAACTACCGGATGAGCCAGCCCTCGGAACAATCCAGTCTTGCGACGCGATTCATTCGCTGGCTTGCTGGTAGGGTCGGACCGCCGGGCCGACCGCGTTCCAACGGCTCGGCGCGCCCAGCGGTCGCGCCCTACCCAACTAATCGAGTGCGTCATTCGACTGACCGCGGCGGTGGCCGAATGCGCTTGCGGGGGCTGATGCGCAAGGAGTTTCTTCAGATCCTGCGCGACCCGAGCAGCATCGCCATCGCGCTTTTATTGCCGGTCGTGCTCCTGCTGATTTTCGGCTATGGCGTGTCGCTCGACGCCGAGCATGTGCCGGTCGCGCTGGTTGTGGAACAACCGAACGCCGACACGGCGAGCTTCACGGCCTGTTTTCAGGGGAGCCGGTATTTCGCGCCCGTGTTCCTGCGCGACCTGCGGGAGGCCGAGGCGGCGCTGATGGCCCGGCGGGTTGATGCGATCGTTCATCTGCGGTCGGATTTTTCCCGGCAACTCCGTCAAGCCGGCGGCGCGCCGGTGCAGATCGTCGTCAACGGCGTGGACGCCAACACCGGGCGGTTGATTGTCGGTTACATTCAAGGCGTCTGGCAGACCTGGCTGGTTCAGCACGCGCGGGACCGCGGCGCGCCGTTGAACGCGCCGTTGCAGGTCGACCAACGCATCTGGTTCAACAGCGAACTGCGGAGCCGCAATTTTCTCGTGCCCGGCTTGATCGCCATCATCATGACGCTGATCGGTGCGTTGTTGACAGCGCTGGTGATGGCCCGGGAGTGGGAACGCGGCACGATGGAGGCGTTGCTGGTAACACCGGTAACGATGCGCGAAGTTTTGTTCGGCAAACTGGTGCCCTACTTCGTACTGGGCACGGGCGGGATGGCGCTGTCGGTCGCCATGGGCGTGTGGCTTTTCGGCGTGCCGTTGCGCGGATCGCTGGCGCTGCTGTTTGTGGCGTCGTCGTTGTTCCTGCTGGCGGCGCTGGGGATGGGACTGCTGATTTCGACCGCGACCAAGAACCAGTTTGTGGCCGGGCAGGTCGCCATCATCACGACGTTCCTGCCAGCGTTCATCCTCTCGGGGTTCATCTTCGACATCGGCAGCATGCCGCGCGTGGTGCAAGCGATCACGCACGTCATCGCCGCCCGGTATTTCGTGGCGATCCTGCAGACGTTGTTCCTGGCCGGCAATGTGTGGTCGGTGCTGGTGCCGAACGCGTTGGCACTGGTGTTGATGGCGGCGTTCTTCCTCGGCATGAGCCGACGCAAACTGCGGAAACGATTGGAATAGGACACGATTATGTGGCGGCGAATTCGTGCGTTGGTGCAAAAGGAATTCCTGACGCTGCTCAAAGACAAGCGGAGCCGGTTTGTGGTCATTGTTCCGCCGGTGTTGCAACTGTTGGTGTTCGGGTACGCGGCCACGTTCGACCTGAACCGGATTGCGCTGGCCGTGTACGACGAGGATCACAGTGCAGCGTCGCGCGACCTCGTGGCGCGGTTTGTCGGCAGTCCCAATTTCGAACAGCGGGCCGTACTGACGCACGCGGAAGAGATTGCTCCGCTCGTGGACTCCCGGAAGGTCATGGTCGTCTTGCATATCGGACCACAATTCAGCCGCGAGTTGCTCGCCGGTCGGCCCGGTCCGGTGCAGGTGATCGTCGATGGCCGCAACTCCAACTCCGCGGCGATTCTGCTCGGCTACGTCAACACCATCATCGCCGGGTTCAATGCTGATTGGGCGCAGCGGACCGGTGCGGTGGCGCTGCCGGCCTTCCTAGAAACACGGGCGTGGTTCAATCCGAATCTGCTGAGCCGGTGGTTCATCGTGCCCGGGATTGTCGGGTTGCTGACTCTGGTGGTCACGACACTGGTGACAGCGTTGTCGCTGGCGCGGGAACGCGAGCAGGGCACGTTCGATCAGTTGCTGGTGACGCCGTTTCGGCCCGTGGAGATCTTGATGGGCAAGGCTCTGCCGGGATTCATCATCGGGTTTTTCGAGGCGACGCTGATCATCCTCATCTCGGTGCTCTGGTTTCAGATACCGTTCCGCGGGGGTTTGGTGACACTGTACGTCGGACTGTTTTTCTTCCTGCTTTCAACGGTCGGCATGGGGCTGATGATCTCGTCGCTCTCGATCACGCAACAACAGGGGTTGCTGGGCGCGTTCTTGTTCATCGTGCCATCGGTCGTCTTGTCTGGCTTCGCCACGCCGATTGCCAACATGCCCCACTGGGTGCAGCAATTCACGTTGCTCAACCCGATGCGTTATTTCCTCATCATCCTGCGCGGCGTGTTTCTGCAGGGCGCGCCATTTCATCTGTTGATCAATCAGTTCTGGCCGATGGGCCTCATCGGCTTGCTCAATCTGGCCCTGGCCGGTTTCCTCTTCCGCCACCGGCTCTACTGACGACACCCCCTTTTATCACAAATCCACGGGCAGGGACGCCTGTACCGCCAACTCACCGAAGGATTTCGCCGGCTTGTCAGACAATTGTCACACGATCGAAACCAGACGAGGCGAGCTTTGTGCCATGCACTACAAAACCGTCTGGATCTCTGATCTGCATCTGGGCACGCGGGGATGCGACGCACTCGGCCTGCTGGATTTCTTGCGGCAGACCGACTTCGAGAATCTCTACCTGGTTGGCGATGTGGTGGACATCTGGCACCTGAAGAAAGATCACTACTGGCCCCAAACCCACAACGACGTTGTGCAGAAAATCTTACGCAAGGCGCGGAAAGGGGCGAACGTGGTTGTCATTCCCGGCAACCACGACGAGTTCTGCCGCAATTTTCTCGGGAATTATGGAAACGTCTCGATCCAAACCCAGGCCCTGTACATCACGATCAGTGGACAACGCCTGCTCGTGTTGCACGGGCACGAATTCGACACTGTGGCCAAACACGCACGCTGGCTCGCGTATCTCGGCGACGCCGGCTACAGCTTCCTGCTGAAGGCCAACGGTCCCTTGAACGCTCTTCGTCGTCGGTTCGGCCTGAATTACTGGTCGTTGAGCGCTTACGCCAAGAGCAAGGTCAAGAACGCGGTGAAATTTATCAGCCAGTTTGAAACTGCGGTGGTGCAGTACGCCCAAATGTACGCTGCCGACGGTGTGATCTGTGGTCACATCCATACGCCGGCCGTCAAGCAGATCCGCGGCGTCGCGTATTTCAACGTGGGCGACTGGGTGGAAAGCAACACGGCGTTGGTGGAGCATCTCGACGGCCGGATGGAACTGGTGCACTGGCGCTCGTCTCCGTCGGCGGATGAGATTTCATTTCCACTCGACGCGGCTGACCAATCCGAACTGCTTGTTGCGAAACCCGAGCTGGCGTCCTGAGTTCTGTCATGCCACAACGGCGTTTCATTTTGATCGCCGAAGACGAACCGGATACGGCGAATCTGCTGCAAATTCATCTGCAACAGCGTGGCTACAGTACCGCCGTGGCGGCCGATGGGTTCAACGCCTTGAATCTGGTCTTTGAAGGTCATCCCGATTTGGTGATTCTCGATCTGATGTTGCCGAAGCTGCACGGCTTTGAAGTGTGCCGGATGCTGAAAGCGAGTCCTTCGACTCGTGAGATCCCGGTACTCATTCTCACGGCCATGGCCTCAACCGAAAATAAGGTGCAGGGATTTAATGCTGGCGCCGCCGACTACATGACCAAGCCGTTTGAGGTGGCAGAGCTTTTGGCGCGCATCGATTCTTTGATGCTGCGGACACCAACCCTGAATCCGTAGTTTCCTGCCGTTTTTGTCTTTCAACACAAAGTTCTCCTCCGGTTGCATGGGATTATTACGAGGTCGGCACGAGTTTGTAACTCAATCGTAACAAGTAAATGGAAAGTCAAAAGCAGAAGGCAATGAACGTTCTCGGCGCTCTTAACAAAACCGATTCTTGTGTAGCCGCAACGTTGCCGCAAACGACCGCGGCGTCTCGTCGGACTCGGCTTACGGGTGCGCCCTTCCCGCGCAGGTCCGAGCAGGACTCGCGACTCCTGTCGGAGCTGAAGCCTGCGACTACAGTTTTGTCAGGAATTCTTTGTCGGTTGGGAACATTACTTGGCATTACGATCATGATCGCGCTGGCTCCAGAAGCGTCAGCTCAAATGTTGATCAACGGCGCGGGAGCTACGTTCCCTTATCCCATCTATTCGAAGTGGTTCGATGAATACACCAAGGTGGATCCCTCCGTGCGATTCAACTATCAGTCGATTGGCTCGGGCGGCGGCCAACGGCAAATCCTCGAGCAGACCGTTGATTTTGGCGCTTCCGACGGGCCGATGAGCGATGAGAACCTGGCGAAGGCGCCGGGCAAATTGCTCCACATACCCACCGTGGCGGGCGCGGTCGTCATTACTTACAATCTGAAAGGCAATCCCAAGCTCAAACTCGATGGACCGACCATCGTCGACATCTATATGGGCAAGATCACGAAATGGAACGATCCGAAGATTGCCCGCCAAAATCCAGGAGTCAATCTCCCCAACGAGGACCTGGTGGTCGTACATCGGTCGGACGGCAGTGGTACCACTTATATTTTCACCAGTTACCTGAGTGCCATCAGCAATCCGTGGAGTCAGGAAGTCGGCTACAACACTTCCGTGAAATGGCCGGTCGGACTCGGAGGCAAAGGCAACGAGGGCGTCGCCGGTCTGGTGAAACAAACGCCCGGCGCCATCGGCTACGTCGAGTTGATTTACGCGATGCAAAACAAGCTCGCTTACGCCGACCTCAAAAACGCCGACGGCAAATACATTACGCCTTCTCCCGAGTCAGTGACCGCGGCGATGGCCACGGCCCAAATCCCCGATGATTTCCGTTTTAAAATGGTCAACGCGCCGGGTGCTGATGCCTATCCGATCGCCGGTGCCACGTGGTTGCTCGTGTACCAACACCAGCAGAATGCGGCGAAAGGCAAGAAGCTCGTCGAATTCCTGAAGTGGGCACTCGCGGACGGCGAAAAAATGGCCAGAAGTTTGGATTACGCACCATTGCCCGAGAATCTCCAGAAACGCGTGTTAGAGCGGATCGAAGAGATCAAGTATTAGAGCACATGGCCGGCGTTGCTTGTAGGGCTCGCAGCCTGAAGGATTGCCAGCCGATGTTTGGCAAGGCGTTCGGCGCGACACCTTGCCGGTTGCGCGCCCTACAATTCTTGGCGCAGAAACGGACGGACAAAAATGGCTGATATTGCCACCACTGAACCTCGCAGCACCGAACCGCTGCCGATGGCGCCACCGGCGCGAATCGGCGACGGTCTCTTCAAATGGATGACGTTGCTGATGGCTGCGTCTGTCGCGGCGCTGATTGTGATTGTTGGCTGGCAATTGTGGAAAGGTTCACAGCTTGCGGTCCACAAGTTTGG
>DATIZX010000104.1:0-12326 GCA_035516795.1 Verrucomicrobiia bacterium | reverse complement strand
GCCTCGAGTAACCTCCGAAACCCTTCGCGGACAATCATGTGGTCTTCAGCCAGCAGGACGGTGATGCGTTTCATAGACACTAAACCCGGTTGCCCTTCATGAACGGAATCTCGGCGCGGATGGTGGTCCCTTTGCCGGGCGCGGACTCGACGCGAAGATGACCGCCGATCATCTCCACGCGTTCGCGCATGCCGAGCAACCCCAAGCGCTTGTTTGTCTTGGCCTGCAATACGCGATCCACCCGAAAAGATTTGCCGTTGTCCTTGATGATCAGGGCAATGCCGTGCGGAAGTTTCTTAAGGATGACGTCGACTCGGCTGGCTTGCGCGTGGCGGCCGACATTCGTCAGGGCTTCCTGGGTGACGCGATAGAGGACCGTGCGCGTAATCGTGTCTAATCGTTCAATCTTACCAGGAGCAAAGGTCTTGAAATGAATGTGGATGCCCGTTTGTTTCGCAAACCCTTTCATAAACGAATGCATGGCAGGGATCACGCCCAAATCGTCCAACACCATCGGGCGCAGTTCCCGGGCGAACCGGTGGACGATGTCCACCGATCTCTCGACCATCCGTTGCGCACTGGCAATTCTGTTCTGGAGGCTTTTGGTGTTAACCGTGGCCTCCGCCTTGAGAGCCGCCAGCCGGACATTGATACCGGTCAAGGTCTGGGCGATTTCATCATGCAGATCGCGGCTGATCTTCTTGCGTTCTTCCTCTTGTGCCAGCAGAAGCTGGCGGGACAAATGGCGCAATTGTTCCTGCAAGCGCTGCGACTGCTCCAGCAGTTGGCTGTAGTGTTGTTCGCTTCTCCGGAGGGACTCCTCAACCGACTTACGTTGGGCGATTTCGTGTTTCAACCGCCGGTTCGATTCGGTCAGCTCCGCGCTCCGCCGGTGCAGCTTCTCGTTCATTCGAGTTAGGCGGTCGTTGTCCTCGCGCGCAGTGCGATGCGTCCTCTCGATCGGGGTGATGGCCTCGGCAAAAAAAGTTCCTGCCCGCCGCACCATCGCATCCCGGGTGCCGGGGGAGTAGCTCGGCAACACGAGGGTAATCAACGCTCGCTCGTGAATCCGGGCCAGGTCCAGCGTCTCCAGCCCGATGGCCATGGCCCGGCGTCCCAATCCCTGCGCCGGCTGCAAGCTCGCCCGCGGCCCTTGTTTGAGGTGCTTGCGCAACGCCGCCTGATAGCGTCGCGACAATCCGGTCAGCTTACGTGTCATGTTTTTTTCCGAATTCACGAGCAAACCGACTCATCGTCTTAACGGATTTTTCTACTAAGCCTTGAGTGCTGGCAATCTCTTTTTTCAGGCCCTCCGTGTTAATCGTCGCTTCCTTTTTCAACGCCAACAAACGAACATTAATGCCCAATAAGATCTGGGCGATTTCATCTTGCAGTTCCCGGCTGATCTTGGTTCGTTCCTCTTCCTGCGCCGTCAGGATCTGATGGGCTAGATGCTGCAACCGTTTCTGTAAGCGCCGGGACTCCTTTACCAACCGGGCGTAGTGTTTCGCGCTTTTCTTGAGAGCTTGCTCCACGGTCTTGCGCTGGACGATTCCTTGTTTCAAGAACCGGTTGGAGACCGCCAAATCCGCCGTGCGCCGACCCAGCTTATTGTGCAGTTGATTCAGGTGGGCGTTGGCCTTGAGCGCAGCGCGATGCGTTCTCTCGATGGGGGTGATGGCCTCGGCAAAAAACAGCTCCGCCCGCTTGATGATCCCATCTCTGCGGCTGGATGATTCCAGCGAGGCGAGTGCTGTCTCATGAATCCTGGCCACGTCCAATGTCTCCAGCCCGATGGCTGCCGCCTGGCGTCCCAGTTCACGCGCCGGTAGGAGGCTGGCTTGCCGGCGTTGTTTCAAATGCTTGTGCAACGCGGTCGCATAACCGCGCGATAGTCGTTTCAATTTTCGCTTCATAATATGTACGCGGATTTTTGCCTCATGATTCCACTGTCACTCTCTGACGATTACTTCAAGCCGTCTATGGGGTGTACACCCCATAGAGGAGGGCCGGTCCATGGCTTAGCATGCTGTGTGAGTTTCGGAATCCATTCATGCGTGCGATTGGCAGATTGGGGGAAATAGTTTGGACGCAGTGGGACGAACTGCGGTACGCGGCGGCGGTGATTGGAACAGCTCTTGGCTGCAGCGTTCGTCCATGGCGCTGGGGGCGCGCTGTACGGAATTTGTTTGCCCGGCAGGTCTTGGTCATCGGGATCGAACCGCTCGGGTTTGTTTGCGCCGTCGCGGTGCTGGTGGGGATTTCCGTGGTGGTGCAGCTCTCCTTCTGGCTCGGGGAAGCGGGACAATCACAACTCCTCGGGCCGCTGTTGGTGGCTGTCGTGGCGCGCGAACTCGGTCCGGTGCTGATCAACCTTGTCGTGATCGTCCGTAGCGGCAGCGCGATGACGACTGAACTCGGTGCTCGCCGTGTTGATCACCGCCGTCGTGTTGACCAGCCGCAGTCAGCGCTGGTTCCGGGGTAATGTCACGTTGCGGATCGTTCTGCCGGCGACCGGCGCGGCGGGCATCCGGCAAGGCTCGGAGGTGTACTTCCTCGGCACGCTGGTGGGAACGGTCACCGATGTCAACGTCGATCCGACCGGGCGCATGGAGGCGCGCGTGAACATCCGCCGCGATTTCTTCCTGTTTGTGCGCGCGGACTCGTCGGCGGTCGTCAAACGGAAATTCGGCGTGATGGGCGATGCCTACTTTGAGATCACGCGCGGTCATGGCCGGCCGTTGCCCGAAAAGAATGCCTCCATCATCTGCAACGAGCTTCAGCCCAGCGCCTTGGAAGCCACCTTGGAGGAAGTCCGCCGCGAGGCCGTGCCCGCGTTGAAGAAACTGAGCGCGGGCTTGGATGCGTGGACCAAGCTCGGCACGGATCTGGGTGAAACCCGGCAGCAGTTGAATCAACTCATCGCCCGCCTGGACAACAGGGCCGCGGGCGTCGAGCAGGGTAAAGGCACGGCGGGCCGACTGCTGACAGATCCGACCGTCGCGGATGAGTTGGAGCAGTTGCTGGCCAAGGCCAACGCCTCGATGGACAAACTGAAGCTCATCCTGGGCAACGTTCAGCAAGCGAGCACGAATTTCCCGGCGATCGCCGGCTCGATGAATCAGAGCACCCAAGACCTGCCGGCGCTGGTAGCGCAGACGCAGCAGACCATGCACGAAATCGAACGGTTGGTCCGAGGGATGCAACATTTCTGGTTGCTCCGCGGCGCAATCCGGCAAGCCGATGCCGCCGCCGCGACCAACCAAGCCACCCGCGGGAAGAAGCCGTAAGACACGAGGGGCTGGATCGGCTTTCGCGGAGCACCTGCAAGCCATCCACGGTAGGGTTCTGCCCCATAGCGAAGGGTCAGCGCATCACGTAGCGTACCTCCAGTAACCAACCCAAAGACGTAACAACAGAAAGATGGCAAGCATGATGAAAGTAATTAAGACACACTACCCGCTGGCGGTGGTAATGGCCGGCGCGGCCTTGGCGTTCGCTGCCGTGCTGGTGTTCACCAGCCAACCCGTGCGCGCATCCGAGACGGATAACCGCATCGAGTCGGCATTCAAGAATACCTACGCTTATAAGACCTATCTGAAGGACGAACACATCCAGATCAGCTCCAAGCATGGAGCCGTCACCTTGTCGGGCGACGTGTATAACGAAACCCACAAACCGATGGCCGCCGACACCGCCGAAGCCTTGCCCGGAGTCAGGAGTGTGGACAATCGCATCGAAGTCAAAGGCGACCAACCGACCGAGAACTCGGATGCGTGGGTCAGCATGAAAGTGAAAGCGGCACTGCTGTATCGTCGCTACGTCAGCGGCACCAAGACCGAGGTGTCCGTGAAAGACGGCATTGTGACGTTGAAAGGCGAGGCCGCCAATGAAGCCCAAAAGCAACTGACCGCCGATTACGCCAAAGACATCGTCGGCGTCAAGAGCGTGAAAAATGAAATGACGGTGGCGACGACCTCTCCGAAACCGGACCAGACAATCAGCGAAAAAATCGATGACGCCTCCATCACCGCCCAGGTCAAGGGGTCATTGTTGTGGCATCGTTCAACCAGCGTGCTCAACACCAAAGTCACAACGACCGACGGCGTGGTCACGGTGAGCGGCACGGCCAGGAACGCAGCCGAAAAGGCGCTGGTCACCAAGCTCGTCACGGACATCAATGGCGTCAAGAGCGTGGTCAACAACATGGTCATCGAGGAGACCGTGACCAGTAACCAGTAGACATGAGATCGTTGCTCGCTGGTGCGAAGCACAGGATGCACCAGTCGGCAGTGGAATCCAGGGCAGACTGAAAGGAACGCAAACATGCAGACAGAACACGCAGGGATAATGGAGACAGTAAAAGATGGAATTGTTGCCGCGATCAAGGGGACAGGTGACATCGTCAAAGCGACGGTGGATACCATTACCCATATGCTCGCTACAACGTTCAAAGACACCGGCAAGGTGGGCACGTCTGTAATCGATGCCGTCGCCGACGTTGCGAGCGGCGCGATCCGCGGCGCCGCGCAGGTCGGCGCCGACCTGGGCCATGCCGCGAAAGGAATCATGGTCGGGGTGCTGCGCGGCACCAAGGAGGCCGGCACGGAGGTCTTGGATATCATCAGTCACACCGCCCATGTCACAATCCGAGACACGGCGGAGGTTGGCGGCGACCTTGAAGCCGCTACCACCGGTCTTGTTGAAGGGGCCATCGCAGGCTCCAAGGAAATGGGAGTCAGCGCCGAGGACGCTGTGTCAGCGACTGCCGATGGTGCGTTGAAGGCGGCTGGCAAGGTCGGTTCGACTGCCGTAGAGACGGTTCGCAATGCAGTGACCAAAACCGCGCATCGCGCGAAGGTGGTGCTGAAACAACCAAAGTCGGCCGCATCCAAGTGAAATCAGACAATTAACTCACCGCTGGCTGGTGCGAGAGTTGTATGGGGCGCACCAGTCGGTGGTGAATCCAAACCAAACGGAAAGGGAAATCATATGTTGTATACGATAGCTGTAGTAATGATCGCACTGTGGCTGCTGGGGCCGGTGACCAGTTACACGATGGGCGGGCTAATTCACGTCCTGTTGGTGATTGCCATCATCATGATCCTGGTCAACGTCATTAGTGGACGCAGAGCCGTTTAAGAAGCGGTAAACCAAAGGAGAGAAACTGGAGGTTCACAATGAATTCAAGAACGATAGCAGTTGTACTGATCGCGCTCGGTATCGTGGTGCTCGCTTACTCGGGCATCACTGTCAAGACCCCGGGAAAACCTCTCGATGTCCTCGGAGTGCACATTGAGACCACCCATAGCCACTTTATCCCCCCAGTGGCTGGGACCCTCGCGTTGGTCGGCGGGATCGTGTTGCTGCTCGTGAACCCCAGACGCGCCTGAGTTTGGATTGCAGAGTCTTCTATGCCCGGGTTAGTTCCGCCACGGCTTCGCAATGCGCTGTCTGGGGAAACATGTCAAACGGGACCACGCGTTCCAGTCGGCACCCCGACACCACCAACTCTTTGATATCACGCGCGAGCATCGGCGGCGCGCAGGAAACATAAACGATCTTGCGCGGTTTCTGATCGCGCAGCGTTTTCAGAACCGGCCGGCCGCAACCTGAACGTGGCGGGTCGAGAATCAGGCAGGTTTCGTCGAGACGGCATTGACGCAGGGTATAGAACAATAGTCGCTCGGTTTTGCCCGGATAGAAGTCGTATCGCTCCAGACCAAGGCGCGTGGCGTTATCATTCGCCGCCTGAATCGCTTTCTTGTCTTCTTCGATCCCATAAACGTGTTCGGCGAGGTCCGCCAGCATCAGGGCGAACAGTCCGACTCCGCAATAGGCGTCCACGAGAATCTTACAGCCACTGTTGGCGAAGATCTTGCGCGTGTGTTCAAGGGCCAGTTCGATAACCTCCCGGTTGACTTGAAAGAACGAGCCCAGCGGCACACGCAATGTCCGGCCAAGGATGACTTCCTCAATCGTTTGCGCAAGCGGCGCGAGCGTCTCGCTTGGGGCTGTTCGCGATTCGCTGTAACAATGTACCTGGCCCGCGGAAGTGGCGCGGATCGTCTGATGGACATTCTCCAATTCCTGCCGGCTCACTTCCTGGAGCTTTTCGTTAATCTCCTCCCGTGAAATCGGACATTGTTCGACGGCAATGATGGACCGGCCGCGCACAGTCCAAAACCCCGGTTTCCCCGGCCCGTGGACGACAATTTTGTTACGATAATGATATTGACGGGGCGAGCCAACGACAGCCTCGATGGGCGGGTTGGGAATCTTGCCGATGCGCTTGAATACGTCGCGAACCTGGCTGCGCTTCAGTTCGAGTTGGTGGGCGTAGTCGATGTGTTGATACTGGCAACCGGCGCATCGCATGTAATAGGGGCAACGCGGCTCGGCACGCAAAGGTGACGGTCTGATGACTCGCACGAGGTCGGCGGTGGCATAGCGGCGCTTTACCTCGACGATTTCCACCTCGACCCGTTCGCCTTCGATCACAAAAGGCACAAAGACCACGAAATTATCCACCCGTCCAATGCCGTCGCCGCCGAATGCGACCGTGGCGATATCGAGTTCGAGTCTTTGACCGGTTTGAAGAGCGATAGGGGCCGTCATCTATGGGCGCGGAGTGTATCGCTGATGCGTCGCGGTTGCAAATCCGTCCGGCGAAATCCCTTAACCACGATAACAATGCTGCTGATCAGCGACCAAAACCATGCCAGGACAAAAAACACCACGCCGAGCACACCGAGCCAGGAACCAGGCCCAAGGTCTTCGGGGATTTTCTCTTGCCGCATCCAACTCAGCGCATACAAGATGGCCCACAATAACATCAGCAAGAAACCGCCTTGGGAGACAATCAGTTGCAACGCCCCGGCAAACCGTCGACCGGCCACGAACGTGCCCAGCCCCGGCAATACCAGATTACCAATCACGCAACTCCATGCCGTGGAGCGGTTCGTCGAACCGGGCCGGCGCGTCTCAGGCAGTTTGGGCGGGATCGGTTGGTTGTACGAATTGGCCACCAAAGATGTCCTCGTAAGCGTATAGAAAGCTGGCAATCCCGATGGGAGCGGTGGCGAAGATACCGATGCAGCATAGAACCAGACCCGAGATGCTGATGATTCCCGCCACAAGAAACAGCGCCAGTAAGATGAACCATTGTCGGGTCACAACCTTGCGGCTTAGTTCCATCGCCTCCCAAAAACCGAGTTGCTTGTCGATCACAAGCGGCAACGTGAATCTCCAAGCGACGCCCAGATAAACGCCGGGAATCACGCAAAGCAAAAAACCCAGCAATCCCAGCAGGCCCATGGCGATGTTGGCGCTGGTCAAAGAAGTGAAGGCCTTGCTGAAGCCACGGAAAGCATCCGCCAGTGTAGCGGGCTGGCCGCGGATAAGTTTCAAGTAATAATGATAGAGCCCGCCGAGGAGCGCGCCGCCGACCAACAAGTTCCATACGGTGCTCACTAGCATGCCCGGCCACTGTAATCGGATGAGTTCAAGTCCGTGTAGACCGTGGGGACGGAACGAGATTCCCAGCGCGAGATCGACCATGACACGTAGCAGATTCCCGACACCGCCGATCAATAGAAAGATAAGCAATGATGTACCCACTAATGGACCAAAATGCTCCTTGAGCAGGTTCCATCCACGGCTGATGCAGTTTCCGATGTCTACCTCATACCCGCGCAAAAGAATCTGCGCAGCCAGACCGTCCGCCGACACTGCGTTCGGCGGCGGCGGAAGATTTGTGCCCGTACCCGATACGCCCGAGAACTCGGGGAACTCAGCCAATGTCTTCCACTCTGTGCTGCCTTCAGCTTGCACCTTGGTCTGAGCGTTGGCCCGTCCTTCGACAATCCATTGCCGGAGTTGTTCGGCCGTGACCGGCCCATATTCTTTCCCGTCCCCTCCGATGATCTTGTACATGTTGCCTTTCCTTTACGTGGTTTGTGCCGGGCGCGTGGCGAAGATCTCGTCGTAGGCATACATCAATGCGGCTTGGGCAACCGCGGTCGTGATAAAGACGCCGACACAACAGGCAAGAAGACCCGCGATGAGGACCAAGCCGCAGACAATCAGAAATCCCAGCATCAACCACCAATGCTTGGTCACAATCCTGCGGCTCAATTCCATCGCCGGCCAGAAATCGAGTTTCTTGTCGATCACCAGTGGCAACGCAAAAATCCAGGCCACGGCGAGATAGATGCCCGGCAAGATGCAGCACAGGAACCCCAAACCGGTCAACAGCGAGGAGACCAGCTTCGCCAACATCAGCGGGGTAAAGGCGGTGCTAAATCCAACAAACGCATCGCTCAAAGTCGCCGGTCGGCCTCTGATTCGCTTCAGGTACAGCGCATAGAGTCCCCCCATCATCGGGCCACCGATAATGAGGCCCACGATTGGTAAACCCGCTCCCGCGGCAATGATTCCCGCCAGAAAAGAAGTGCCGACCAGCAACCAGAAGTCTTTCATGACGAGATCCCAGCCGCGGCCAATGCAGCGGCCAATCTCAATGGTATAATCTTGCGCCAGAATCTGAGCGGCCAAGGCCTCCGGATCCACTGCGCCTACGACAGGCGGCAAGGTGGGAACTCCGCCAATCGTGCCCAAAACGTCGGCGAACTCAGAAAACTCAGCGAGCGATTTCCACTCAGGACTTTCTTCAGTTTGTGCCCGGGTCTGCGCATTGGCGCGTCCCTGACGAATCCACTCGCGCAGTTGTTCAGCGGTGACGGGTCCGTACTCTTTGCCATCGGCTCCAATGATCTTGTACATCGGGGACGACCTCCTTCCTCCACGCTGGTTCCGGTTTGGCCGAATGCTACCCTGCGGAGGCTTGTCCGGCGAGGCTTATTTGCTCTCGGCGTCAGCGACGGGAGCCAAAAACGAAAACGGCGGGCGACGAATATTTCGAATGACGCCGAACATCACGACAACGAACAAAACCAGGGCAACCCAGCCCCATCTCCGTCGCGGAGCCGTCGCAGGTTGCGGCCAAATCGTTCTCACCAGAAGCAACGCTCCAACGATCGGCAATGCGAGAACGAATAACGCGTTGTCATGCAGCGCGTCGCGAATGTCGCCGTGCAATAGGCGGTGCAAAGCCCGGGTGGAGCCGCACCCGGGACAATACAAACCGGTCATTTTGTGAAAAGCGCACGGGGGAAAAAGATTCGAGCGGGCGGGGTTGAGGAAGAAAAGCATCGCCCCCAAAGTGAGAACAACGGTTAGCGAAACAACCAGTGCAACCGACTTGTTTCCTGCTGTAATTCTCGGCGGACAGGAAGTGGAATGCATACGCCGTTACCAGGTCCGATGCCAGCGCCAGTATAGTGGACGGTGGCCGAACATGTGGGTTGCGCCAAACAACGTGAAGAAGAACAGTGGCGCGACCAAGCCGAGAATCGACAAAATCAGTCCCGTCACGGCCATGCCTTTGCCCGTTTCTTGCAGCGGGTTGCGATTGATTTGCGATAGGGCTTTGCTGGAGAAAATGATTCCAAGAATGCCGAAGACGGGAATGCAACAGAACCAGCCGAACGGAGTCACGCTGAGGATTCCCATTACCAGTCCGGCGATGGCCGAGTTGTTGGTTTGCGGCTGGGGCGCGCTCGGCGGTAGGATGGTTGGCGCCGGGGGCGACGGTTTCTGGAGCAGCTCTGGAAACGAGGCGAGCGCTTTCCACTCTGCAGTGCCAGCGGTTTGCGTCAGAGTCTGCCCATTTACGCGACCTTCCGCAATCCATTGACGGATTTGCTCCGCGCTAACCGGTCCGTATTCGCGTCCGTCGGCTCCGATGATTTTGTACATGTCAGCTTCCGTCCTTCAACCTTGGGATGCTAGGACAGTAACTCATGGATGGCGAGTTTCAACTTTTCCAAGCCGTCACCGGCCAATGCGGAGATTTCAAAAACTTTCGGTGGCGCAGGCGTCCCGCCTGCGGTTGTTTTAGATTTGCCTGACGACCGCAACCGAGACGGTCGCGCCACCATTTTCTTGAACGCCGCCAGATTCTTCTTCGCTTCGGGCAAATCCATTTTGTTGGCAACAACGATTCGCTTCTTCTTAAGGATTTCCGGATTATAGAGTTCCAGTTCGTCCAGCAATTGACGGTAATCGTCCTGCGGTTTGCGGCCATCGACTCCCGCCATGTCCAACAGCACCACCAAAAGTTGGCAACGCTCGATGTGCCGCAGAAAATCGTGCCCGAGTCCCTTGCCCCGATGCGCGCCTTCAATCAAACCGGGAATGTCGGCTATGCGGATGCGCGTGAAATCGTCGTAGATGATAATGCCGACGTTCGGTGCCAGCGTCGTGAACGGGTAGGGCGCGACCTTCGGGTGTGCCTTGGTGATTTTCGAAATCAACGTGGATTTACCAGCATTCGGAAAACCGACCAGCCCGACGTCGGCCAATGTCTTCAACTCCAGCTCGACTTCCAAGGCTTCGCCCGGTTCGCCATACTCGAACTCACGTGGTGCCTGATGCGTGGAACTCGTGAACGCCGAATTCCCACGTCCGCCGCGTCCGCCCTTTGCCACCACAAACCGCTGGCCATCTTCAACAAGGTCGGCAATCAGTTCGCGGCCGGTGGTTGTAGGCCCGCTGACCTCAGCGGGCGATTCCGGCATTCCTTCCCCGCCGCGTGTGGTCACACGACCTACACTCAACGCCTGCTTGGCCCTTCCCTCGCGGTACGGAAGCCCGAGCATCTTCGTCGACGAGAAGTCTGCTTCTTCTTCCATCGCTGCCGCCGGGCGATAGTGTGTGGACTGCAACTCCTTGACCGGCAGCGTCAATCGGAACACTTGTGTGCCGATGGGCACTTTCGCCACGATGTCCGGCGCGCTGCGTCCGTAACAATTTTTGCCGCGACCGTGTCCACCGTGCTTGGCAGCGAGGCGCGGATGGAAATAATACTCGGAGAGATCGCCGACGTTTTTGTCGGCGATTAATACAACGTCACCGCCTTCGCCGCCGTTGCCACCATCCGGACCGCCATGGTCAACGTACTTTTCGCGTCGGAAGGAAACCGAGCCGTTCCCGCCATCGCCCGCCTTCACGCGGATTTTAA
Source organism: Verrucomicrobiia bacterium (assembly GCA_035516795.1). Classification (GTDB taxonomy): domain Bacteria; phylum Verrucomicrobiota; class Verrucomicrobiia; order Palsa-1439; family Palsa-1439; genus DATJBF01. The sequence continues at coordinate 1,243 of DATIZX010000104.1, read as the reverse complement.
CTTTGTCGACGAACATGGAACTAGAATAGCGGCGAAAGCGGAAAGCGGAAAGCGGAAAGGGACCAGATTTATAGACTGGGTATACTTCAGAATGCGCGGCATATGAACCTCAGCCATTTGGGATTGCCCTCAACCTGGGGAGTGCTACGATGGGTTTGCCAATTCAAGGAACGTATTGGAGGTTACTTCATGGATTCCCAAGGGGACCTATGTTTTCTGGGGCGACGACGACAATCTAATATGGCTCGCAAGGGCAAAGTTGAAGGGCTTGCCCAAAGCAATTAGGCGATTGTATGAAGATTTTTGTATCATCAAGGAGCATGGAAAGGTCTATGGATGTCCTAAGAACTTTAATGCTATGACTGTCCCATGGTATTTAAATGAATCGCGGCGCCCAAATGTTGGCTGTGACAAGAGTTACCGATTCTTTGCCTTGAGAGATATCAATGTCGGTGAAGAGTTGACGGTCGATTACCGGACCTATAACGAATTCGTTTAGCCGAACTTCGACGGAGTTCGCGATGCAGCAACCGTTTAACTTCCAACCTGATCAGTCACAGATTTAGCTACACGTCTTGCAGCTTTGGGTGGCTGAATGTTGTTTGCTTTCTTCCGTTGCACCAGTACTTTGAACGCACGGCCCATCAACTCGGGATGGATGAGTTGATGAATTGCCGCGCGTTCGGGACTGAGCTGGCCGGCGGTGCGTTCGGCAATCTCTGCGATTTCAGACTCTCCAATCCCCAATAGGAAGTGTGCTTGGTCGGTGAACGTCACGGGCTCCAAGCCAAACCTCTTCCCGTGTTCGATCAGCGACGTGAACTCGACGTGCGCCGTAATGTCTTGTTCGCCAACGTGAACGTACGGGTTTGCGCTTTTCGTATGACGATGATAACAAAGCAGCGTGCCATTGCGGTGGTGTGGGGCGAAGTATTCGGTCCGCTCATAACCGTAGTCGATCGTCAGTACGAAACCGCGCTTGAGATGACACGCAATACCTTCCATCCAATCCAATGCCTGTAGATTCACTTCGGTCTGATAGCCTTCCATGTATTCGATTGGCAAATCGTGGAGAGATTCGGCAAGCCGTAGAGACGAGAGCGGGCCGAGGGTTTCCGCAAATCCGGTAGCACAGGCCTCCGTGACTGTAGTATTTGAACTACCGAAGGCAGGGACGCCTGCACCACCAGCTTCTTTCACATAAACTTCCTTCCACTCGCCGCGCTCGACTTTCACCCGATGC
>DATIZX010000103.1:0-12723 GCA_035516795.1 Verrucomicrobiia bacterium | reverse complement strand
GCAGGACGGGAAAGTCGTCACGGATTTCTTCCAGTTCAACCGCATCGAGGACTTCGATCATTGTTTGCGCACGACTTTGTCGTGGACCAGCTTGGCAAACTCCTTTTGTACAGCTTCGACCTGGATACGTGCTAACACAGGATCGAGGAACGCTTCAATCAAAACATCGCGCGCCAGTTCCGGCGTCAAACCCCGGCTGCGCAGGTAAAAGAGCTGTTGTTCTTCGAGCTGGCCCACGGTCGCGCCGTGCGTGCAGCGGAGTTGATTCGATTCGATTTCGAGAATGGGTCGCGTGTCGCAGCGGACTTCCTTGCTCAACACGAGATTGCGATTGGCCTGGTACGCGTTGGTGCCGTTCGCATCCTTCTCGACCTTGATCACGCCGGCGTAGTTGCTGACGGCTTTGTCGCGCAGGACATTCTTGAAAAGGAGGTCGCTGGTGGTGTTACCGGTCTTGTGATGTTGTTTCGTGAACTGACCAAACTGTTGGTTGTGGTCCAGGACGCCGACGGCGTACATGAAGCTGTTGCCGCCTTCGCCTTCCATGATGCATTCGACGTCATAACGTTGGAACGAGGCGCCAAACATGCCCAGCACCCAGTCAATTTCCGCATCGCGAGCGACGTGGGCGCGTTTGAGGGTGAAATCGTAAACGTTCGGCGAGAAATTCTGTTCGCTGATGTAATGCAGATGGCCGCCTTCCCTGACGAATACTTCCGTGCCGCTGGCGTGAATGCTGGCGGCGCCATTGGAGCCGATGGCGGGTCCGCCAACGAATTTCTGGACCAGCGTCGCTTCCGCTCCGGGTTCGATGACAACCAGCGTTCGCGGGAAACCAGCGGTGTGTTGGCCGCTGAATTCATACACCACTTCGAGCGGTGCTTCGACCCGAATGTTACGCGGCACATACAAGAAAGCGCCGGTCCGCCAGAGCGCGGCGTGGAGGGCGTTGAATTTCGAGGGCTCGTCGGGAGCGATGCTTTTGCCGAGGTAATCCTTCAATACGTCGCCGTGTTTGGCAAGCGCCGTACGCATGTCGCAGAAGAGGACGCCTTTCTTGCTCAGGTCCACTGGCAATGTCGTCAGCCGCTCAGCGATCGAAGATTGATTTTCCGGTACGGCAATCTGATCGAGCTTGAGCGCCCGCATATCGAACCGCTGCCATTGAACGTCGCGCCTGGTGGGCAACGGGAGTTTTTCAAACGTCTGCCATGCGGCGAGCCGCTGTGATTTGAGCCACGCCGGCTCGCCCGAGGCGATGGCTTCCAGTGTCTGCTTGGAGAATGTGTTTGTCATTTTCTGTAGCGGCGCTCTATAAGCGCCGAAAACTCGTTGGTCGCCGGACGGCGGTCAGAGACCGCCGCTACAATTACCCGACCGAGCCTTCCATCTGCAAGTTGATGAGGCGGTTGATTTCGACGGCGAATTCCATGGGCAATTCTTTCACGATCGGCTCGATGAAACCGTTGACGATCATCGAGACCGCGTCTTCCTTTTTCACGCCGCGGCTCATGAGATAAAACAGTTGTTCCTCGGAAACGTTCGAGACGCTGGCTTCGTGTTCAACCGTCGCGAGGTCGCCGTCGATCTCCATCACGGGATAGGTGTCGGAACGGCTGACCGGATCGAGAATCAACGCGTCGCAATTAACCTGCACGCGGCAATTCCTGGCTTGTTCGTTGACCTGCACCAAACCGCGATAGGAGGCGCGTCCGCCGTGGCCGCTGATCGACTTGGAATTGATGCGGCCGGTGCAATTCGGCGCGTAGAAGACGAGTTTCGCGCCGGCATCCTGCCACATCCCTTTGTCGGCGGAAGCAAGACTGAGGATCTCGCCGTGGGCACCTTCGCCGACCATGTAGCAAGAGGGGTACTTGACTGTGCGCTTTGAGCCGAGGTTGCCATCGACCCATTCCATCACGGCGTTCTTGTAAAGGAATGCTCGTTTGGTCACGAGGTTGTAAACATCCGTGCTCCAGTTTTGTATGGTGGTGTACCGACAACGGGCGCGGTCCTTGACGAAAATCTCGACCACCGCGGCGTGGAGGGAATGCGTCGTGTACACCGGCGCGCTGCAGCCCTCGACGTAATGACAAAAGCTGTCATCATCGCAGACGATGAGCGTGCGCTCGAACTGGCCAAATTGCTCGGCGTTGATACGGAAATAAACGGAAAGCGGGATATCGCACTTGACGCCCTTCGGGACGTAAACAAACGAGCCGCCGCTCCAGAAAGCCGAGTTTAGCGCGGCAAATTTGTTGTCCTCGGGTGGAATCGACTTGGCAAAGTGTTCCTTGAAGATTTCGGGATATTCCTTCAAGCCGTCGTCGCAACTGAGAAACACGACGCCTTGTTTCGCCAGCGATTCCTGGATGTTGTGGTAGGCCATCTCGCTGTCGATCTGCGCGCCCAGACCGCCGAGGAGTTTTTGTTCTTCCTTCGCGATACCCAGTTTGTCGTAGGTGCGGCGGATGTCCTCCGGCACATCCTCCCAACGATTGGCGGATTTGTCCACCGGGCTCATGTAGTAGGTGATCGCGTCGTAATCGATATCGCGCAATCCCGGCATCCACGCCGGCAAATCTTGCTTCAAAAACAGGTCAAGGCTGCGGTGACGGAACTGGCGCATCCAATCGGGTTCGTTCTTGACGTCGCACATGTAATCAACGACTTCGTGCGACGCACCTTTGGCCACCTTGCGCAAGGCCTTGATGTCGTCGTGGAAGCCTTCTTTGTAGGCTCCCCGCAGAACTTGATCGGGTAAAGCTGTACTCATTATCGACCTTTCGCCGGAGCAGACACTGGCTCCGCGTCTTTGATGATCCAGTCGTAGCCATGTTCTTCAAGATGCGCCGCAAGATCGGAACCGCCAGACTTGACAATCTTGCCATCCACCAGAATGTGGACGAAATCGGGGTTGATGTACCGCAGAATGCGCTCGTAGTGGGTAATGATGAGGATGCCGAGCCCGGGGCCGCGCAGCTCGTTGACACCTCGCGAGACGACCTTGAGGGCGTCGATGTCGAGCCCCGAATCCGTCTCATCCATAATGGCAAACTCGGGTTCGAGCATCATCATTTGCAGAATTTCGTTGCGCTTCTTCTCGCCGCCGGAGAACCCTTCATTGAGGTAGCGCTTCATGAATTTCTCGTCGATATCGAGCACCTTCATTTTCTGTCCGAGCTTGTCGTAAAACTCCATCACGTCCAGCTCGCGACCGGCTCGGGCGTTGCACGCGAGGCGCAGAAAATTGGATTGGCGCACCCCGGGCACCTCGCACGGGTATTGAAAAGCGAGAAAAAGCCCCTTGCGGGCACGTTCGTCGGTGTCCATCTCCAAGAGGCTTTCGCCCTTCATGAGGATTTTGCCACCCGTAACCGTGTATTTCGGATGACCCAAAATGGCGTTGGCGAGCGTGCTCTTGCCAGAACCGTTCGGCCCCATAAGCGCATGCACTTCTCCCTTGCGGACGACGAGATCGACGCCTTTGAGGATGGGTTTGTCCTCAATGTTTACGTGCAATCCTTGGATTTCGAATGTGTCAGCCATAGTTCGCATTTCCGAGTTCATAAAGTAAAAGTCACGAATGAGACAAAATCTGTCCGATTACCAATCCACTATACCGGCATAGCCAGAGGTGTCAAGCGCGTTCCACCCAATTCCAGGTCGAGATTGTCTTTTGAGGCTCAGTATGTTAAGCGGGGCGGAGCAGTCGAGACCTGCCGCACCTCATGCAACTGGGCATAAGATCTAAATTCATTGGCATCTTGATTGTCGCTGCCATCCTTCCATTGTGGATGGGAGTAATCGTGGTGTGGGTTTTCAGTTATGATCATTACCGCGCCGAGAAAGGCGTTTTTTTCGAGTCGCTGGCCATCCATTTCGCACAGAACCTCAATCAGGTTGTGGACAAGCAGGTGGAAGAATTGGACGACTGGTTGACACTCTCGGATCTGCACGAACGAATTCGCACCCGCAACATGGCGCTTCCCAATCTCACGGATGCCGAGTTCGCCGAACATATTCAGAAGATGGAAGCCCGTTGGCCGGCGCTCGACGTCACCGCACCGGAGTTGCGTGACGTACTAAGAAACAACATTGCACGCGAACTCGACATTTTCCAATCGCTCCATCCGCTTTTTGCTGAGATTCTGGTCACTGATATCAAAGGACAACTGGCCGCCGCTACGGGGAAGACCAGCGATTACTGGCAGGCAGACGAGGAATGGTGGCAGCGGGGCATGCGGGTGGCGCCCCGCCACGTATATATCGAGGGCGTGACCTACGACCAGAGCGCCAAGGTCTATTCCATCGACGTCGCCGTTCCAATCCGCGATCGGGCGCGACCCGATATTCCGCCGGTAGGAGTCGCGAAAGGGATTTTGAACATTTCACCGCTGTTCTCGACCATTCAACCCATCTTGTCCGACCGTCGACCGCGGCGTCAGTTGATTGACCCCAAGGGGTACATCGTTTTCGATTTGTTTCACCCTGAGGTGACTCCGTTTTCGCAGCGGGTCAACCCGGAGGTGATCAAACGGATTGCCTTGAATCGCGTTGGCTGGACCATTGAGAAACTGAGTGGAGACGATACTCGGATGATCGGCTTTACCGCCCTGAAGCTGACCAGTCCGCTGATGGACAAGAACGTTCCGTTTGACGTTAGTCCGCTCTACGTCGTCGTGCACGATGATGCCGCCGCAGTGCTTTCGCCAGTGCGCGCTCAGTTGAGGATATTGTCGGCGACCGGCGTTTTGGTAATCATGGGCTTTGCGCTGGCCGGACTTTATATCGCCAATCGGCGTATCATTGCGCCGATCCAGAGATTGCGAACGGCCGCACAATTGGTAGCCCGATCAGCGAAACTGGAGAAACCCGAGGTTCTCTCTTCGGCTCAAGATTCCGTAGGCGTGTCACCGGCGTCATCCAATGCTCTCGAAGCGGTCCGACGAATTCGAACCGCTGACGAAATTGAGCGGCTCGCGCAAGATTTCCTCACCATGGCCCAGCGCGTCTTACGTTATCATGAACAGCTCGAAGCCGAACTGACGCTCAAAACAGAGGAGATCCAGCGAGATCTCCAAGTCGCCCGCGAATTCCAGGAAGCGCTCATGCCGCGCGTGTACCCACAAATCCCACCCCCAAACGTGCCCGATCCATTTCGCCTGACGTTTCATCACGTGTACAAACCTGCCAGCACTGTCGGCGGCGATTTCTTTGATGTACTGAAACTGTCGGATCATCGCGTTGCTATCCTGATTGCCGACGTGATGGGCCACGGCGCACGCTCAGCCCTGGTAACAGCGATTTTGCGGACCTTGTTGCAGGATTTGGTGAAGCAAACAGACGATCCCGCAAAACTGCTCGCCATGCTCAACGAGCGTTTCCACGGTGTCGTTGCGCACGCCGGGTATTTCATTTTTGTGTCGGCGTTTTATATGATCGTTGATGCGGAGAAGGGCGTGGCGACCTATGCCTCTGCAGGACACCCGCCGCCGTTATTGATGGAACGCGCTCGGCGAGCCGTTCGGCCACTGATCCATCGTTTGCGGGACAACCCGGCGCTCGGAGTCGCTCCGGATTCGCATTACACGAGATTTGCCAGCTTTATTGCCGATGGCGACACTTTTGTGTTTTATACCGACGGGATCGTGGAAGCGCTTAGCGCGGCCGGGGAGGAATTTGGAATCGAACGACTGTGTCAAGTTCTGGCTGAAAATATCGATGCCCACGTAAAATGTGTCACCCAAAGAATTGTGGATTCTGTCAACGAATTCACTGGCTCTTCCCCCATCTTCGACGACATCTGCGTTGTCGGAGTGGAAATCGCAGCCTCCCCTTGCGGCTTGCCCAGCCCTACAACCGAGGTGACTGCATCTCGTTGACGATCCGGAGTGCAGCCGCGGGCTGCGATTAAGGCGTCGTCAGCAATTGACGGAGCACGAATGGCAAGATCCCGCCATGCCGGAAATATCCCACCTCAATTGGCGTATCGATTCGACAGATAACCGGCACGTTTTCTTCGCGTCCATCAGCGTGGTGAATTACGAGCTTCACTTCTTGTCGCGGCTTGAGGTTGTCTGCCAAACCCTGCAAATCGTATGTTTCTGAGCCGTCGAGGCCCAGCGTCTGCGCGTTGATGCCTTCGAGGAACTGGCATGGAAGCACGCCCATGCCGACGAGATTCGAGCGGTGGATCCGCTCGAAGCTCTGGGCAACGACAGCGCGCACACCCAGAAGTCGCGTACCCTTTGCCGCCCAATCTCGCGAACTACCGGTGCCGTATTCGCGTCCCGCAAACACCACCAACGGCACGCCGGCGGATTGGTATTTCATTGCCGAATCGTAAATGGGCATGACCTGGCCATCGTATTTCGTGACGCCACCTTCCGTTCCCGGAACCATCAGGTTCTTGATGCGCACGTTGGCAAAGGTGCCGCGAGTCATCACGCGATCATTGCCGCGCCGCGAACCGTAACTGTTGAAATCCAGGGGTTGAACGCCTTGCTCGATCAAGTACTTGCCGGCTGGGGAATCTTTCTTGACGCTCCCCGCAGGCGAGATGTGGTCGGTCGTAACCGAATCTCCGAAAATGCCCAAGGCGCGAGCACCATGAATTTCCTCGATTCTGCCCGGCTGCATGGAGAAGTTTTCGAAGAAGGGCGGCTCCTGAATGTATGTACTCTTCGTATCCCAACGATAAACCGCGCCCACGGAAGCCGGGATTTCGTTCCACGCCGGATTCTGGGCTGCAAAATCTTTGTAGAGCGCGCGGAACACGGCAGGTGTGAGAGCCATCCTCATGGAGTCGCGGATTTCCTGAAGGGTTGGCCACAACTCACGCAGGTAAACGTCCCGGCCGTTCTGGTCTTTGCTGATCGGCTCGCTGGTCAAATCGATATCCACACGTCCCGCCAGCGCGAAGGCGACCACCAACGGTGGTGACATCAGGAAATTGGCTTTGACGTTGGAATGCACGCGCGCTTCGAAATTACGGTTGCCGCTGAGCACGCTGGCCACAATAAGATCATTTTGCGTCACGGCTTTCTCGATTGGCGCGGGGAGCGGGCCGGAATTGCCGATGCATGTCGTGCAACCATATCCCACCAAATTGAATCCCAATGCATCCAAATAGCTTTGCAGTCCCGTCTTGTTGAGGTAATCGCTGACGACGCGCGAGCCGGGAGCCAGTGACGTCTTGACGTAGTGCGGCACCCGCATCCCGCGTTCAACAGCTTTCTTCGCGAGCAGTCCGGCCGCCAGCATGACACTGGGGTTCGAAGTATTGGTACAGCTCGTGATGGCTGCAATGACGATGGAACCGTGGCGAATTTGTGTTTTCCCATCCGCTTGCGGCATTGGGGAGACCACCCGGTCGGGAGTTGGACGATTGTTGACCATTTCGGCTTCGCTCCAACGACGTCCTGCCCGTCCATCGACTGTCAATTCCTGGGAACCACCTCCGGAGGGTGCCGTTACCGTGTCGTGCAGGTCGATTCCGAACGACCGCCCAAGTTCTGCCGGTGATTTGTTGTATCCGCCTTCATTCAAAGGTTTGGATACGAGGCCAGCGAACGTATCCCTTAGATTTGGCAACTCGATACGATCCTGGGGACGCTTCGGGCCCGCCACACTCGGTCGCACCTGGTCGAGATTCAGTTCGATTTCCTGACTGTAATCAATTTCGCCTTGTTGCGGGATGCCGAACATCTGCTGGGCTTTGAAATAATTCTCGAAGGCGGCGACCTGTTCATCGCTCCGGCCGGTAGCGCGGAGATAGCCGACACTCTCGGCATCGACGGGAAAGAAGCCCATCGTAGCGCCATACTCGGGAGCCATATTGGCAATCGTCGCCCGGTCCGCCACTGGCAACGACGCCGCGCCCGGGCCAAAGAACTCCACAAATTTCCCGACGACTTTCGCCTGGCGCAGCATCTGCGTCACATGCAGCGCGAGATCCGTCGCCGTCACGCCCTCACGCATTGCCGCTTTCATATGAACGCCGACCACCTCCGGAGTGAGGAAGTAAACCGGCTGGCCCAGCATGCCCGCCTCCGCCTCGATGCCGCCGACGCCCCAACCAACGATGCCCAGCCCGTTGATCATGGTCGTATGTGAATCCGTGCCCACCAATGTGTCCGGATAGTAAACGTCATCCTTCGACGACAAGACGCCTTTGGCGAGGTATTCGAGGTTGACCTGATGCACAATGCCGATGCCCGGCGGAACGACCTTGAACGTTTTGAAAGCTTGTTGTCCCCATTTCAGAAGTTGATAGCGTTCGCGGTTGCGTTTGAACTCCATTTCTAGATTGAGCTTCATCGCTTCGGGCGTGCCGAAGAAGTCCACCTGGACCGAGTGATCCACCACCAAATCGACCGGAACCAACGGCTCGATCATTTCGGGGTTTCTGTTCAGACGCGCGACAGCCGAGCGCATGGCGGCCAAATCCACCAGCAAGGGCACTCCGGTAAAATCCTGGAGCACGATGCGCGCGACAACGAACGGAATTTCCTCGGGAGCCGGAGACCGGGCGCTCCAATTGGCCAGTATCCGCACGTCGCGCTCCGTAATCTTTTTGCCATCCAGGTTGCGCAAGACAGATTCGAGAACCATGCGGATGCTGATCGGCAGGCGCGAGATTTTTCCGATGCCGGCCGCCTCGAGTGCCGGCAACGAGTAATAAAATCCACACTGGTCGCCGCCGCGATCGAATTCATGCAGTGAATTGAAAATGTTGTGTCGGTTACTCATCGCCGCTGCATTATACGATGCACTCCAGCTTACGCAAGACAAGCGGCGCGATTTAAAAAGTAAGAAGCCCCAGGCTTGGTGTTGCCTGGGGCTTCCACATGCGAGGTGGGAGGTCTGGAAATGTTTATCGGCGTCTCGAACGCACGCCCGCCAGAAGGAGGAAACCACTCCCCACTAGAACGAGAGTGGAAGGTTCCGGTATTTCGTTCGGAGGCCACAGGGCAGTCAATCGAACGACCATATCATTGTAATCGCCAATGTATCCTTCCTGACCGAGAGCGGCCGTCGTCGAGTCTTCAATTCCGAGCCAATAGACTTCCTGGCTGGAGACGGCTGACTCTTGGAATACGGCGAAGTGTTGATGAGTGTTTTCCGTTCCTTGGTTCAACGACGACTGGGTGTAGTAGGTTACGCCACCAAGCGTCTTGAGATAAAAACCATATTGCGCGGTCGGGGAAAACAGGTTGGTCGACGGGGCCGAGTCATGGCCGACAAACAAGGGGTAGAGAACCGAGGGGTCGGTAATATCGTACCAGCCGAACTGATTGACATTCGAGGCGCCTGCCATCTCCAATTCCAATTGAACCGAGCTAGAAGGCGCCGTTCGTTGAAAGAACACATTCAAATCAGCAGCGCCACCGCTATCGGTTGACGAATCGTAAGCATTTCCCCAAAACGGCACGGCACCGGGCGCGCCAGCCAAAGGGGTTGACGGAGCGTCCGTCAGATAGAACCCAACGTTATGATTGTCTCCATCCATCGACGTTTGATCCCAAAAAGGCGTTCCACTTTGATTGAGATCCGCGGCCGTCCAACTCTGGAATGTGGCACTACCGGAACCGACGACGATGTCTGCGTGCGTTTTACCAGCGACCAAGAGCAACAGCGCAAATAGAAAACCCCGTACAACAATTTTGGTACCCATACGTCTCCCTGTTTGATTACCCTACGACTTTAGGCCGCGCCTCCAGCTCCTTGGGTCTGGACGAACACGGATTGAAACTGTTAGCACAGAAAGAGGGACATTTCAACCGACCAATAGCTCTATAGACCTTATTTTTATTGGCATTGCAGGTAGTTGGTGCGCAACGAAATGCAAACCTCAACGCTCGCAGTGCGCGCGAATTCAGACAAAAAAGCCTAATCGGAATCGATTTTTAGGTCTGGTAACGGTCGCGAATACGCACTCCGACACGACCTTCTGTAGGTGCGGTCCGGAACTTCACTTCTTGGCAAGCTTCCATCACGAGACGCCGTTCACATAAAAATCCATCGAGCCTGCTCAATGGAATCTCGCGACCCAACCAGAGTCAGCCGGTCGCCCAAATCCAATCGCGTGTTACCGTGCGGAACGAGCAATTCGCCGCCTCGTCGGACCGCCACCAGCAGCACGTCGCCCGGTAGTTTCAATTCACGTACAAGTTTGTCGGCCTGTTCACTGGAACGCAACGCAATCTCGCGTATCTCCGTGTTTTCATCCGTGCGCGACAACAGTGCGTACGCGGCTGGATTGCGCGCCAGCAGGACCAGTAGCGCCGCCCGGTCAATCGCCGCGTTCATGGTGGTCACGCCCAATTGCTGAAAGCGGGGTAGTTCACGCGGGTCGGTAACTTGCGTGACGATGTGATCGATGCCGTAGTTGGCACGAACGAATTGGCAGATGCGATAGCTCAAATCTCCATCGTTGTACGTGCACACAATGGTCTGTGCTCGGTCGAGGTACGGCGCGAGCGCTGGGTCAGGTTGGTCTGCCTGCGCCTGCACCGCGTCGAACCCATGCTGTCGAGCGCGTTGCACTCTTTCCGCATCGGCATCCACAACGATTACCTGCTCACGATGTCCGCGCAGTTGTTCCGCCACTTGCAGCCCCAATTCACCAGCCCCGGCGACGATGATCGGCCGCGCTTTTGCGCGGTCGCGGCTCGGCACAAGCCGGAGAAACACCGGCGGCGCAGCGGTCACCGTCACAATCGCGACCAGAATAATGGCCGCGTTCACCGACTCGCTGATGATGCCCAATTCAGAGCCGATAGCGGCGGCAGCGATGATCAAAGACAAGCGCGCGGAAAGCAAAACGCCCGCACCCAAGGCTTCCCGCCAACCAAATCCGAGTCGGAAAACCAGCCCGGATACGAGTTTGATCAAAACTGCAGCGCCCAGCAATAGCGGCAGCAACCACAGCGTCTCACGTGAGCCGAACAGGGCTGGAAGATTGAACTGCACCCCCACCATGATGAAGAAAATCGGAATGAAGAAGCCAAACCCGATTCCTTCAAGTTGATGAGCGAGGGCGGTATCTTGAGGGTCGCGCAAGAGACTTACTATGATCCCAGCCATGAAAGCACCGAGGATCATTTCGGCGCCCAAGGCATCCGACAACGCCACCACGACGAGCATTAGCGCGAAGGCGGCCCGAACCTTGATCTGGGCAGCCGCATGGCTTAGCTCATCGAGCGTCTGCCGGACGGCCTTGATTCGATTAACGACAATCCCCAACCGGTAGAAGAGAAATACTGCACCGAACAACATGACTACATACAGAATGCGCGCCGCGGTTCCTCCAGAAAGCGTGGCGACCAGGATGGTGATGAACAGCATCGTCACGAAATCGGCAATCAGGGCCGCAATCAGCAAGGTCTGTCCATAGCGGCCGCTGCTCAAGCCGGCCTCTTTGAGCACGGGAACGACAATCCCCAGCGATGTAGTCGAGAGTATGAGGGCCATCATCCATGGATTTCGAACCAAACCCAGTCGCCACATTCCGTAGCCAGCGAAGGCCGAAAGCAAGAGGGTCATCGCAAAGCTCAGCAAGCCAAGCGTGATCGGATCCCAGCGTCTCTGCGGGTTCGTGCGATGGGCCGCTCTCGCCGCGCCCAATAAGGAGAAATCGACTTCCATGCCCGAGAGAAACATGAGAAAGACAAAACCCAACTCGGCGAGCAACTTCAACAGCGGGTCTTCATGCGCCACTAACCCAAAGCCGCTGCGTCCCACGACAATTCCCGCCAATATTTCCCCGACGACGATGGGCAATTGGATTCGGCGAAGTCGCGTCAGGGCCAACGGCACCGTGAGTGCCAGGAGGACGACAACGAGCAAGGGCGTAAAGGAGTGCATTGCGCTCATCTTACGAAGAAATGCGGAGCCATCGCAAGCCGCTCATCCCGGACTGATGTTGGGCGGTGTCGCGTTGCGCGCGAGCCAATTGCCCAAGGTGGCACCAGTCAACCCTGCGGTGTTTCGATCGGCGATCGCGACAGCCCATCTCTACCGAACCGTTACTTCGACTGAATGTTCATGACGGTCGTCGACGAGACGGATCGTGGCGTCGGGCTGCTCCGTGCCATCCACGATCACCCGGACCGCCTTGGCGGCTTCCTCTCCGATCCGCCTTACGGAGATGTGGTAAAACGTGTCGCGGTGGCGATAGTGAATCTTGAGTGACTCCCAGGCGCGTGGCAGCCGCGGGTTCAGGCACAGTTTGTCCACCTCTAACCGCAAACCGAGCAACGTCTCGACGATCAGCCGGTACATCCAACCGGCTGAACCCGTGTACCAGCTCCATCCACCTCGCCCCGTGTGCGGCGCGACGCCGTAAACGTCGGCGGCGACAACGTATGGCTCATCCTTATAGAGAACGGCGTCCCGTGAAGTCGTCGCGTGACGAATGGGGTTCAGTAGCGAGAATAGTTCCCACGCCCGCTCGGTCTCGCCCAGTTTTGCGAAGGCCATGACCGCCCAGATCGCGCCATGCGTATATTGGCCGCCGTTCTCGCGCACGCCGGGGGGGTAGCCTTTGATATAGCCGGGTTGCAGCGCGGATTTGTCGAACGGCGGATCGAAAAGTTGGATCAACCGCCGGTTGCGCCGGACCAGACGTTGATCCACGCTCTCCATGGCCAGCCGCGCTCGCGCTGGATCGGCCGCGCCTGACAACACTGCCCAACTCTGGGCGATGGAGTCGATCTG
>DATIZX010000102.1:0-57940 GCA_035516795.1 Verrucomicrobiia bacterium | reverse complement strand
CCATGCCCATGGGATTGAACATGACCGCTTCGTCCTTCGGATAACTCGCCATGCAGTTTTTGCAGACCACGTCCACAATCGATTTCGTATCCTTGGCCTGCAGCCCGCGTTCTTTGTGCATCATCTCAATGTCGGTCTTCTCGCGGCAAACTTCTTCCCAGTCGTCCACGATGATGTTCTTGGTGTAATCGAGGATGTTGGTCTTGTAATCGCGCAGCGAGCAGTTTAACTGGAGCGAACCGGCTTTCGGTTTCTCATCGACATACGGCGCCTTCGACACGGTGCAGGTAATGAAGATGTCCGCATCGCGATACGCTTCCTGCCAGCTCTTGGCGACGACAGTTTTGTCTTTGTACGGGCCGGTGATCGTCTCCGGCTTGATCCCGCGCAGGTCGTACAGGTAAATCTTCGCAATCTTGTCCTTCAACGCGTCGCAAACCATTTTGTAATGGTGCTGGCCGATGGGACCCCAACCCATGATCGAAACCACGAGATTGTTCTTGGGCCGGGCTTTCAGAAAATGCCGAATCATCAAACCGGACACGGACGCCGTGCGGACGATGCTGAGCAACGCGGTGTTGATCACGCTGAGCGGAACGCCCGTGTCGGCCTCGTTCAGAATCACCACGCTGTGCGCCCGGGGCAAGCCGTGGTTGATGTTGTCGGGGAAACTGGCGATCCATTTGATGCCGGCCAGATTGATCTTGCCGCCGACGAAAGCGATCAATGCGATGATCCGGTTCGTCAGGTCGCGATAACGCAGGTACGGTTTGATGGGCTGGACGAAGTCCTTCTTTTCCAGGCAATGGACGGCCAGCTCGATGTTGTCGATGGTTGCATTCCAATTCAGTCCGATTTTCTTCAGGTCTTTTTCGTTGAGATATAACATGGTGACTTTCTCCCGCAGGTCTATTTGATTACTGGATGGTTTGACGAGGTGCCTGCCGCTCGTCGGTTAAGAAAATTCTTTCGAATAGCGATCGATGAACATCGTGGGGATTTCGAGTTTCCGCATCCGCAGAAAGTTTTTCCAGCGCTGTTCGCCGATCGCCTTCTTGATGGTCCCGCGCTTCAATTTCAGTGGCGTAAATGCCACCGCCACTCCGACGGGCACCGTGCTGAGCGTTTCCACGCCCTTGTCGCTCAACGTCAGCGTAACCAGGAATGCCCCATCACTCGTATGGGTTGAGAACTCATAACCGTCATCGGTTTTCTTGACAATCATACTGACAGAAACTCCCTCTCCCGTCGGTGCGGGTGCCGAGAAGCAATGCTCGTTGGCACTCGCAAATTAAGTTTATTGCAAATGCCCGGCGCACGGTCAAGTACGGTTTTGACGGGCGCGAATGCCCGCAGGGTTTCGCGCCGATCGGCTGTTTCCACGAGGCCCGAAACCTAAACGACAAGCATTCGCGCCCTACAAATTCCAGCAGCCCAATGCAAATGCGGGCAGCCCTTTCGGACTGCCCGCGGCCCCGACGCCGGTCTGACTTCCCCGCCTACCCCTTCTCAATTATCGAAAAACTTTCGTCGAGCGTCTTGACGATGAAGTCGCAGTCGTCCTTGGTGACGCAGAACGGTGGTTTGATGCGGATCACGTTGCCGGCCATCGCGCCACGGCCGATAAGCAGGCCGCGGTCCCGGCAGAGTTCCATCGTGCGGCCGACGTAATCCGGGGCGATTTCCCGGCTCTCCTTGTTCTTGACGATCTCCAGGCCGAGCATCAGGCCTTTGCCGCGGACTTCGCCGATGATCTTGTGTTTTTTCTCCAGCTTCTTGAAGCCGTCGATGAGAATGTCGCCCATGACCTTTGCGTTGTGGAGGTACTTGTTGCGCTCGATGGTTTCGAGCACGGCGAGCCCCGCCATCATGCTGACCGGGTTGCCGCCGTAAGTGTTGAAGTGGACCTTGTCGCGCATGGACTCGGCGATTTCCCGTGTACAGGTGACGCCGCCGAGCGGGACGCCGTTGCCCATGCCTTTGGCCATGGTGATCATGTCGGGTTTGACGCCCCACTGTTCGATGCCCCACCACTTGTCGCCGGTACGTCCGAAGCCGGTCTGGACTTCGTCGCTGATGAACAGCCCGCCGTATTTCTTCACGATGTCGTAGACGATCTCGAAGTATTCCTTGGGCGGATCGATGACACCGCCAAATCCTTGGATCGGTTCGCCAATGAACGCGGCGATTTTGCCGGACGTGTTGTATTTGATGACGTCTTCGAGTTCGCGCGCACAGGCGACGTTGCACTGCGGATGTTTCAAACCGAATGGGCACCGGTAACAGTAGCCGGGCGAAATGTGGGTGACGCCGAACACGTACGGCAACGAATGCCGCCACTTCGATTGGCCGGTCATGGTCATGGCCATCAGGGTGCGACCGTGGAAACTGTGGCGCAGCCCGATGAATTCCTGTTGCTTGGTAAAATTCTTCGCGAGCAACGCGGCCAGTTCGTTGGCTTCGCAACCGGAGTTGGTAAAGAAGCTGACCTTCAGGCCACCCGGCATGACCGAAGCGAGTTTCTCGGCGTAACGGGCGACGTTCGGATGATAATAGAGCGTCGTCATGTGCTGCAGGGTTTTGACCTGATCGACGATCGGTCCGGTTACCTCGGGATGACAATGGCCGACGCTGATGGTGACGACGGCGGAAAAGCCGTCGAGGTATTTCTTGCCGGCATCGTCGTAGACGAATTGCATGTCGCCCTTGACGATGTTCATCGGGAAATACTTCATCGTGCTCGGCAGGAGGTATTCATCGCGCATTTTGCCGATTTGTTCGGCCGTGAGATTCTTTTTTGCTGTATTCATATTTGTCCTTTTTCTGTAGCCGCACCCCTTTCGGGTGCGAACAGCGCGCAGGCTAAAGCCTGCGGCTACAAGTTCACGCTGTTCTTGGTTTGCGCACGAGGGCCATCAAGACCCAGTACGCGATAAATGAAATGATGAATCCGACAAACCACGCGTAACTATACAATTGCATCAAGAACGTCCCCACGGTGGCCGGATCGATCAGCTTGATGGTGCCGAGGAAGCCGGGCACATTGGGCGCAACGCCGAGAATCAGTGCGACGATCGCGGCCGGATTCAAACCGTTCCGATACCAGTATCGACCGCCGCGTTGATAAAGCTGAATGGGGTGCAGCATCGTGTGCCGAAGCACGAAGTAATCACAAATCAAGATGCCGCCAATCGGTCCGAGCAACGCCGAGTAGCCGACCAGCCACGTGAAAATGTAACCGGTCGGGTCGGCCACGAGTTTCCAGGGTTCAATCAGAATGCCGATGATGCCAGTGATCAGTCCGCCAATGCGAAAGGTGATCTTCGACGGCCAGAGATTGGAGAAATCGTTGGCCGGGCTGACGACATTGGCTGCGAGATTCGTTGCGAGCGTCGCCAGACACAGGGCAAACAACGACACGGCAAGCACGATGGGATTCTTGAACCGCGTAATCAGCACCACCGGATCCCAAATCGGCAGGCCGCCGTAGATCACGATCGTCGCCGACGTGACCGCCACGCCGATGAACGAGTACAGCGCCATCGTCGTCGGCAGGCCAATCGCCTGGCCGAGGACCTGGTCGCGTTGCGTGCGAGCGTAACGGGTGAAATCCGGAATATTCAGCGAGAGCGTTGCCCAATACCCAATCATCCCGGTTAACGCGGGGAAAAACACGAGCCAGAACTGGCCTTGCTTCGGCCCACCCGGCACGAATGCGGACGGCTGTGAGAGCATCGGACCGAAACCGCCGGCCGCCTTGTACGCCCACGCGAGCAGCGCCAGTCCGAGCAGAATCAGCAGCGGCGCTTTGATATCAAGCAGGAAGCGGATGGTCTCAATGCCCTTGTAGATCACCAGCATGTTGATGCCCCAGAAAAACATGAAACAGCCGAACTGGGCGATATTGATGCCGGCGAATCCGACCGGCAGTTTGTCCCATGAAGGAATGTAGATGGTGAAAATCTTGTAGATCGCCCAACCGCCAATCCACGTTTGAATGCCGAACCATCCGCAGGCCACGAACGCGCGCAGCATCGCCGGGATGTTCGCCCCACGCACGCCGAATGAGGAGCGGCAATAGACCGGGAACGGAATGCCGAACTTCGTCCCGGCATGGGCGTTGAGAATCATCGGAATCAGCACGATGGCGTTGCCCAGGAAGATGGTGAGCACCGCCTGATACCAGTTCATCCCTTCGGAGATCAGCGACGAAGCCAGCATGTACGTCGGAATGCAGGCCGACATGGAGATCCACAGCGCCGCGATGTCCTTCAATCCCCACTTACGGTCGCTGACCCGCGTCGGTGCAATGTCGTGATTCCAGTACGGCGAATGCGAGATGTCGTGCGTGACCTCGTGGATGCCGTTGGTGACGGTGACACCTTCGAGGGGTTGGACGAATGCTGGCATCAACGCATTTTGTAGGGCGCCATGCTCCGTGTCGTCTCGGAGTATCGCGCCATCGCGCGACTTTCGGCGGACTTCGGCGCGATACCTAAACCACAGGCATCGCGCCCTACAATCTTTTGTCGCCGGTTATTCACGGCAGTAATTTGGTCATTTCTTCGTATGTCTCGGGTCGGCGGTCCCGGTAAAACTGCCAGACGTTGCGCACCTCGCGAATCATGTCAATGTTGAGGTCGGCGACAACGATTGCGTCCTTGTCGCGCGGGCCTTCCGTGATGATCTGGCCGCGTGGATTACAGAAATAACTCTGGCCATAAAATTCGCCAAACTTCCACGGCTTCTCGGTCCCGACCCGGTTGATGGCTCCGACGTAATAAATGTTGGCCACCGCAGCGGCGGGTTGCTCCAATTTCCAGAGATACGCGCTGAGGCCCGCGACCGTGGCGCTGGGATTGAACACGATTTCCGCGCCGTTGAGCCCAAGCAAGCGCCAGCCTTCGGGGAAATGTCGGTCGTAACAGGTGTACACACCGACCTTGCCAACGGCGGTCTCGAAAACCGGGTAGCCGAGGTTGCCGGGCTTGAAGTAGAATTTCTCCCAGAACCCGGGCTGGCAATGCGGGATGTGGTTCTTGCGGTATTTGCCGAGATACTTGCCATCGGCGTCAATGACGGCGGTCGTGTTGTAATACGTACCGGTTCCTTCTTCTTCATACATCGGTACGACCAAGACCATGCCGTGCTTCTTGGCCAGCCGCTGCATCAACTTGGTCGTCGGACCGTCCGGTATCGGCTCGGTGGACATGTACCATTTGATCTCCTGCTCGCAACAAAAGTACGGGCCGTAGAAAATCTCCTGCATGCACAACACCTGCACGCCCTTCTTGGCGGCTTGACCGATCAGCTTGACGTGCTTCTCGATCATTACCTGCTTGATCTTTTTCACCGGCTCGTTTCCAGGGACCGGGTTAGTCGCTTGAATCAGTCCGCCTCGTACTATGCGTGGCATCTCATTTCTCCTTCTCTTATTTGTCACCCTGAACGAAGTGAAGGGTCTCTGTTGTCTTACCGCAACGACTGAGATTCTTCGCTTCGCTCAGAATGACAATCACGTGGCTCAGTAGATATTTGTTTGCCGTTTTGTGCCGGTGTAATCGTAAAACACCGTCTTCAACTCCGTGAAAAAGTTCAGTCCTTCCTCGCTCATCTCGCGGTGGCCGTAGCCGGTCGCCTTAATGCCGCCGAATGGCAACTGCGCTTCGCCACCGATGGTGGGCTGGTTGATGTGCACCATCCCCGCCTCGATCCGCTCCGTGAACTTCATCGCCAAATTCGCATCGGCCGTATAAATCGCGCACGTGTGGCCAAATTTCACGCCGTTGGCAACCTGCAGCGCTTCGTCGAAATCGTTCACGCGCAATACGGTCAGTACCGGCCCAAAAACCTCCTCCTGCGCCACCGTCTGTCCGGGCTTGACGTTGTCGAACACCGTCGGCGCCACGAAATAGCCTTTTGCCAATCTGCCTTCGGTCAGCGCGGTGCCCCCGATCAGGCATTGGCCGCCCTCCTCTTTCGCAAGCTCGATGAAGCGCAGGTCCGTCTCGAACTGCGCCCGGTCCACCACGGGCCCCATATTGATACCGTCGTCCATTCCGTCGCCGACTTTGATCTTCCCGATGCGCTCCAGCAATTTCCCGATAAACTTCTCAGCGATTGCCTGGTGCAGAATCACGCGGCTGGTCGCCGTGCAACGTTGCCCGGTCGAGCCGAACGCGCCTTGCACGACACCTTCGACCGCCAGATCCAGGTCAGCGTCGTCCATCACCAGGACCGGATTCTTGCCGCCCATCTCGCAGGTGACTTTCGCCAGATGCGCCGCCGCTTGTTGGGCCACCCGTGCGCCGACTTCGCAGGAGCCGGTGAAGGACAGGGCCCGAACCGTCGGATTGTTCACCAACTCGTCTCCCACCATGCCGCCGCTGCCGTAAATCAGATTGAGCACGCCTTTCGGCACCCCGGCATCGTCGAGAATCTTGACCAGCCACTCGGCGCAACCGGGCGTGTTGGTCGCGGGCTTGAACACGACCGTATTGCCAGCCACCAACGCCGGCGCAATCTTCCAGGCCGGCACGCAGAAGGGAAAATTCCAGGGCGTGATGCAACTGACGACGCCCAGAGGTTGGCGCAGAGTGTAAACAAAAGTTTGCGGCATTTCGCTTGGATAGGTGCACCCCTCAATGCGAAACGCCTGGCCGGCGTAATATTCCAGCAGGTTGATGCTTTTCTGAATCTCGCCGCGCGATTCACCGAGCGGTTTCCCCTCCTCATGCGTCATCGTGTGGGCGATCTCATCCTTGCGCTGATAACAAAGCTCGACCGCTTTCGCGAGGATGCGACCGCGTTGCGGAGCCGGCACAGCGCGCCAGGCCGGATAAGCCGCCCGCGCGGCTTCAATCGCCGCCCGCGCCTCGTCGCGCGTCGATAGCGGCACCCGGCCGATAACGTCGTCGGTATTGGCGGGATTGATATTGGGTGCGTCCTGACGTGAGGCGGAATCGACCCAATGGCCGCCGATGAAATTCTTGTATCGGCGCGCTTCAGCGCCGTGTTTGCTGTTGGAGTGTTTCTTGACGGCGAAACCTTGTGATGACATGAACAAAACTCCTGCTGTTATTTATCCTAAAATTTCCCGCGCCAGTTCTTCAACGGCGTCGTTTGGGTCAAGTTTTCTTGCAGCGACATTGGCCAGAATGCTTTGCGCCCGTGACTGTTCCAAGACGCGCAGTATAGTGGCCGCCAACCGTGATTGCAACAGTCGAATCACTTCCGCTCGTGCCGCGCGCGCGCGACGCCGCACGAGTTCACCCGAACGCAACAAGGAATGGTGGTGGGCACCGATCGCCTCCACAAGGGATGCCACTCCCTCACCCGTTTTCGCCGAAGTGTGAATTGTAATCGCCGGCGTCTCGGCGGCATTCCTTTTGCGCCCGAGGACGGGCGCCACTACACCCGCTTGCAGATCCGATTTGTTGATCACCAGAATATCCGCAATTTCCATCAGGCCTGATTTTGCATGCTGGATCTGGTCACCCATCTCCGGCATCAAAACCACGACCACCGTGTCGGCAACCTCCGCAACCTCCACCTCGTCCTGACCCGTCCCGACCGTTTCGACGATGACCACGTCGAAGCCCGCCGCATCGAGCGCATGCACAATGGCTGGCGTCGAATCCGTGAGTCCACCGTGATGACGGCGGGTTGCCAGGCTGCGAATGAACACGCCGTCATCTTCGCTGTGACGCTGCATCCGCAAGCGGTCGCCGAGCAGCGCCCCGCCCGAGAGCGGACTCGTCGGATCCACCGCAACGACTGCAACCGTCTTGTTCTGGGCGCGCAAACGTTCAATCAACAAATCGATCAACGAGCTTTTCCCGACGCCCGGCGGTCCCGTGATGCCGACGACGTGGGCACGTCCCGTCTTCGCGTAAAGTTTCGCCGGTAAAGCCGCGCCATTTTCAAGGCGCGAGACGAGTTTGGTGAGTTCTTGCCGGTCCGTGTTCAATGTCCATCAGCCTACCAAGTCCGATACGGAATTGCCAGATTGTGGGAACAGAACGCATCTCAACATCACCACCGAGACTTTGTGTTGTAGCCGCCCCGCTCTGCCGGGGCGCTTCACGGACACGGCGACGGAGCGCCGTGGCTACATCGCTCGGATGCGGCCTCCAAGCGGCGCGGTGCCCCGACCGCGCCGCAATCAGGGAATCATCCTGACGCGGTAGAAACGTGACGGCGAATTCGTCGCGCCGCCGACATCGAGATAATTGGTGGTCACAGCTCCGCTGCCCGATACGTAATTCGTCGGGGAAAGGTCGGTGAAGTTATTTGAGTAACTGCCGTTCGTGTCGCCGCTGGTGGCCTGCACCACGTTGGTGAAACCACCCGTCGTTTGCCATTCGATGAGAACATCGTTGCCCTGTTTGGCGATTCTGGTGACCTGGAAAGGAAACGGACCACCGATGGAGCCGACGTAGAAATGATCCATCGTCGACCACGAATCCATGATGTTATCCGGGGCGTCGATCTTAATACTGGTGATGGCTTGGTCGGAAATGAAACCCAGAAAGGTGATGGTATCCGGTGGACTCGAGGTCTGAATCGTTCCGTCACTGAGGGTAATCACAATGTTGCCTGTCTGATAGTTGCCATCAAGATCAGCGGCGAAGAAGAACCCGCCCACGGCGTAAACCGCGGCGCCCGTAAAGGTCACCAAGAGGGCATCTGAATGAGAATCGGTGGACATGTTTCCGTCGCCGGAATACAGGCCGGAGACCCCCGGAGTAGTGCTGATCGTATAGGCGAAACCGCTGCCACCTGAAAGAGACAGGGTCCGATTGGAGAAACTGCCAAACAAGTACGCGTCGAAATCTTCGAGGTAGAAGCCGGGCGTCACGTTGGCCGTAAAGGCCGATTCATTGGTGTAGATGGTGGTCGCTGCGCGCGCATTTATCGTGACAATCATCAAAACCACAAAGCCGAATTGAAGCATACAATTCAAGATTCTTTTCATGCCTGGTTCTTTCCTCTGGATTGGGAGACGGGAGAGAATAGAGCGCGATCAGGTGCAATTCCGATCACAGCAACGAAATCCACCGCAGCAAAAAACGGAACCCTCCTCCTCTGACTGCCTGGCAACTCAATCGTCCCCCCTTGTTTCGAGACAAGGGAGACTAGAACAAAATTCAGCCCAGAAGTCCAGCCCTTCGTCGACGGGCAAAATGATGGGGGCGCATCGGGAGCGGAGCGCCAATGTTCAGGCAGGTTGTAGCCCCGAAAGCTTTCGGGGCTACAATTCCTGCAGCGCCGGATTCGCGTCCCTTCGCGTTATTCGCGGTAAAGAAAACTGCCTCAGGCCGGCGGTGCGGCTGGCGGCTGCGCCTGCCCCTCCGTCTTGGCCTTCGCCGGACTTACCTGACGACGCAATCCTGAGAGACGCCGACGCCTTCCAGATTGTCGCCGACGCAGGGCTGAGAGAAGACGGAGGGGTCCGGAAGGTTGAAGACAGAATTCAGAAGCCAGAAGTTAGAATTCAGGGGACCGGTGCGGAACTTCGGTAAGTCTCTATCGAATGGCTCTAGTGTGATGACACGCTTCATCTGAAAAGTAGCCGCACCCTTTACGGGTGCGTTCGGCCGGCGCAGTCTGAAGCAAAATGGCAGAAGCCAGAATTCAGGAGACCGGTGCGGAACTGCGATAAGTCTGTATCGAATGCCCCTAACGCGCGACCGCGCTCTTCTTCAGGAATTCCACGATGCTAGAAATCGAACTGCCGGGGGCGAAGACCGCCTTGATGCCAAGTTTCTTCAGCGCTTCCGCCGCAGGCGTTTGACCTCGCGCAACACGCGCGCATCCTCCTGATGGCGCGGATGACGAATGCGCGATTTGATACGAATCAGACTGTCCAAATCAATCCAGTTGGCTGGTGCGCGCCCGTAGCGACCGCGTACACGCTGGCGCCACGCAGTTCCAAACCGCACACCGGGCATTTCCAGCATCAGATCGATGCGATTGGGCGGAACTCCGAGTTGCAAAATCTGATCGCGGTTACCGAATTCCAGTAATTGGGGGCTGCCAAACTCGGCCAACGCTTGATTGGCCCGTTGGAGATTTCCACGAATCGGATTGATCCACAGGTCGATGTCTTTCGTAAACCGTGGCTTGGCGTGGTAGATGAAGGCCAAGCCTCCGACGACCAGGTATTGCACCCGGTGACGATGCAGCAGCGCCAGCATGTCCTCGAAATCGCGGATGGTTTCCACGGTGTCGCGCCTTATGGGCGCTTGCGGCGTCGGTTGCGCGTCACAGCCTGCACATCCGCGTGGATGGCGACCAGAGCCGACAGACGCGCTTCCGGGGATTGTCGCTGCCAGTACTCCAGGTCCCAGCGCTCCGCGTCGGCGAAATTCTTTGCCCGATAAGCCACGATGCGCGCTTTCCGCCGTGCTGAACGTTGCCGCAAGTTCATGCTCCCATTATAGCCAATCGCATTGCGATGACGCAGCTCAAATCCATCACCGCTTCCCTGTGTTTCCCTTCAAGAACTCCACGATGCTGGCAATCGAACTGCCCGGGCCGAAGACCGCTTTGATGCCAAGCTTCTTCAGCTTCTTGATGTCGTCGTCGGGAATAATCCCACCCGCAAAGACCGGCACGCCTTTGACCTGCTCTTTCTTCAGCAGCTCCATGACGCGTTTGAATTGCGCCATGTGACCACCCGAGAGCGAACTCAAGCCGATGGCGTCCACATCCTCCTGAATCGCCGTCTGCACGATCTGCTCCGGTGTGTTGCGAATCCCCGTGTACACCACTTCCATCCCGGCGTCGCGCAATCCCATGGCGACCACCAACGCGCCGCGTTCGTGGCCATCGAGACCGGCTTTGGCAATGAGAACTTTGAGGGGGCGAGGCGTTTTCACATTTCTAACGCTCATACGGGTTCCTCGGGAAGGTTTTGTAGGGCGCGATGCCCCACGTCGTTTCGTGGTATCGCGCCGTGCGGAGCCGGAAAGTTCGGCGCGATACCTGCACGACCGGCATCGCGCCCTACAAGCGGCTGCCAATGCATGCATCGGCTTCCTGCCGCCGCTCCTTCCCTTCTGCCTACTGGATTCTGGCTCCCGGCTTCTGCCGTACTCATATTGAGTGCCCTGCCCGGTGTTCCCCAAACTCTTTCCTCAACACCCGGCAGATTTCACCCAGCGTAACGTAACTGCGCACGCAATCCAGGATGATCGGCATCAGGTTCTCGGAACTCTTGGCGGCTTTCTCCAGCGTCGCCAGACATTTCTCGACCTTCGACGCGCTGCGCTTCTTGCGAAGCGCGGCCAGTTCCATGCGTCGTCGCGGCTCAAGTTTCGGGTCGATCTTCTGGGCTTTTACTTTTACGGGTTTCTCGCTGACGAACTCGTTGACGCCGACGATGATCTTTTCTTTCTTGTCCACCGCCTTTTGGTGTTCGTAAGCGGCGCGATAAATCTCTTTGTACACGTACGCATTCTCGATGGCCTTCAGCATGCCGCCCATGTTGTCGATCTTGTGGAGATACTCGCGCGCCAGTTGTTCGAGTTTGGTCGTCAGCGATTCGACGAAATAGCTGCCGCCGAGCGGGTCAACGGTGTCGGTCACCCCCAACTCGTGGGCGATGATCTGCTGGGTGCGCAGCGCCAGCAACGCGGATTCTTCGGTCGGCAAAGCGATCGCCTCGTCTTTGGCATTGGTGTGCAAACTCTGGGTGCCGCCCAACACCGCTGCCAGCGCTTCGAGGGTCGTGCGCACGACGTTGTTGTCGGGTTGTTGGGCGGTGAGCGTCGACCCGGCGGTTTGGGTGTGGAACCGCAACATCAGGGAGCGCTCGTTTTTCGCTCCGAATCGGTCGCGCATGATGTGCGCCCAGAGTTGACGGGCGGCGCGGAACTTCGCCACCTCCTCGAAGAAATTGCTGTGGCAATTGAAGAAGAACGCGAGACGCGGTGCGAAGCTGTCCACGCTCAGTCCCCTTTCGACGCACGCCTGGACGTAGGTAATGCCATCGGCGAGCGTGAACGCGATCTCTTGCGCGGCGGTGCAGCCGGCTTCGCGCATGTGATAGCCGCCGATGCTGATGGTGTTCCAGTCCGGCACTTCTTTCGCGCAAAACTCCACCACGTCGGCAATCAATCGCAAGGAAGGTTTTGGGGGGAAGATGTAAGTGCCCCGGGCGACGTATTCTTTCAGGATGTCGTTCTGGACGGTACCCGAGAGTTTCGACCACGGAACGTGCTGCTTCTCCGCAATGGCGAGGTAGAACGCCAAAAGGACCACCGCGGTGGCGTTGATCGTCATCGAAGTGCTGACCTTATCGAGTGGAATGCCAGCGAACACCTGTTCCATGTCGGCCAGAGATGAGATGGCGACGCCGACGCGGCCAACCTCCCCCAGCGCCATCGGGTCGTCGCTGTCGTAGCCGATTTGCGTCGGCAGATCGAACGCTATCGACAGTCCGGTCTGGCCGTGGTCAAGGAGATACCGGTAACGCTTGTTCGTTTCAGCAGCAGCGCCGAAGCCGGCGTACTGGCGCATCGTCCACGGTCTTCCGCGATACATCGTCGCGTGAATCCCGCGGGTGAACGGAGGTTTGCCTGGTTCCCCGATTTCCGCGCCCTGGCTATCCGCCGACCCGTACAAGGTTTTTACCACGATTCCCGACGACGTTTTTCGCTCTGCGTTGCTCATGGTTGGGGGCGACCGCAGTTTGACATCGTGTCACCAAACTGCCAAGACGTTTCGTGGCGGATCCCAGCTTGTTAGTGTGTCAATTTCAGAACTGTAGCGGCGGTCTATGACCGCCGACCGTTGAAAATGTTAGCGCCCACGGCGCTCATAGAGCGCCGCTACAGCAAATTGATGCGCCACCATTAACCTCCCTCCTTCTTCTCCGCGCCCGGGTCCTCGTTTTTCTTTTTCAACAAGTCGTCCAGTTTGTCGAATGGGCTGCTGATCGCCGATGGCCGCGGTGTGTCGGCGGGCGTTGACCCGTCCACATAACCGGCCAGCTTGTACTTCTCGTGCTCGTGATCGTGGCAATAGATGCACAGCAACTCCCAATTGCTGCCGTCAGGCGGATTGTTGTTGTGGTTGTGATCCTTATGATGAACCGTCAACTCGCGTAATCGCTTGCCGGAAAATTCGCGTCCGCAACTGGCACAGACATGGGGGAACAACCGCAGCGCCCGCTCGCGGTAGCTTTTCTGTCGGATTTCCAAATCGCGACGAAGCTCCGCCAGAATCTGGGCTTTTCTTTCAGGACTCGGCGGCGTCTTCATGATCGGATGTACTAAAGAATACACGAACGGAAAGATTCTCTCAAGAGTTCGGATCTCTGATTTACTTGCCACTTGTACGAGACGTGGCATAATGACGGTGCGATTTCGCCAACGTAGCTCAGTCGGTAGAGCAGCGGTTTCGTAAACCGCAGGTCGTCGGTTCGAACCCGACCGTTGGCTCCATCTTTGAGCACTCGAGCTACAAGGACTTGGAACAGCAGCGAGTGTAAGTTTCAGTGGATTCTTCAGTGACTGAGCTACTCCCGGACAATCCGGTATCAGTCAACTGAAACTCACCTGCTACTCGCTAACGTTGCGCGAACGATTTCATTCATGCTCACAACCATGAGACATGAAATGAAACAACGCTACCGCGTCTTCCGCCGCAGTTGGGGCACCTACTACTGCGAAGACCTCGTCACCAAGAAACAGGAGAGCCTCCACACCCGCGATCAGGACGAAGCCTTTCGTTTGGTCGCTGCCAAGAACGAGACCGAGAACGCACCCGCGTTCAGCCTTCATCTGGCGCGGGTGTACTGGAAAGCCGGCGACCCGGTGGGAGCGAGCAGGACATGGCAGCATGTCATGGACGAGATTCTAAAACTGAAGCGCGGCGAGACTCGATCCCGGTGGCTCACCGCTATCAAGGACAAGGCGTTTGATCCGATCCGAGGCATGTTGGTTCTTGAAACTCAGGCGGAGTATTTCCTAAGAGTGCTGGAGAAAGGTTCGATCTCCACGAACGTTTATCTGCGGCGCGTTCAGAACTTCGCGTTGGACATGAACTGGCTGCCATGGCCGGTGCTGCCGAAGAAACGCTGGCCGGTTATCAAATATAAGGAGAAACGAGCCATCACTTGTGAGGAACACCAAGCTGTCGTTGCCTGTGAGCATAACCTGGAACGCAGGGCATTCTATCAACTCGCGTGGCACTTAGGGGCTTCGCAGTCAGACATCGCCTTCCTCGAAGCCGACAACATCGATTGGGAGAATCGGGTCATTTCGTTCGCGCGGAAGAAAACAGGTTCGATTGCGCTGATGCGCATCGACCAACAGATGGAGGCAGTACTGCGCTCGCTGCCGTCGAGCGGACCGCTTTTCCCGCATTTTCGCAGACTGAAGGCCGGAGATCGTGCAACAGAATTCAAGCAGCGCTGCCGGGCGGCTGGCGTCGAGGGGGTAACATTGCATTCCTATCGCTATGCGTGGGCTGAGAGGGCAAAGAAGGCAGGTTACCCCGAACGGTTCGCGCAGGAGGCTTTGGGTCATAACAGTAAGGCGGTTCATCGGGCATATGCCCGGAAGGCTCAGGTAGAATTGCCGCCATTGAGCGAATATGAACGGCAGCGCGCTCGGTTCACGGGGGCGGTCACGGCTGTAGAGCCTATGCCGAGGGCAATGACGGTTGGCCTGTGAAGCTCATTCGAGACATGAATCTCTACTTCCCAGCTAATCCTCGCAAGGACTCTCGTTGCTCGTTGGTAGTAAGAACAAGGCGTTCAGGATTGACACGCCATCGGTTTTCTGCCATAAAAGCTTCAGAGAAGCTTGCCCGGAATACAAGGCTCACCCCGTTCGACGAGGCTGAGACGTTCACTGGCGTCTCAGGCCGAGTTTCTGTCGTCAACTGAGAACGAAGCAACAGAGGACACGGAACAGAACTAATCAACACCAAAAAAATTCGCACGGCTTCGGCCATCGTCCGTAACGAAACTGATAACTTCGAAGAAAGGACAGAGCGACTTGATTTGTATCAATTGCAAACAGGTGAAAGAACAATGATCTACGCAGCACTAAACAATAGCCTTTCGCAGCAACGCCGGATTCGAATTTGCCAGGCAATCTGCCGCAATGATGCTTCAGCTATTCACCCTTTTGTCGAACGCAAATTGATTCTCCACATTCGAGATGCACAGCAGGAGCACCAGTATTTTTGTGTCTATTGCCTAGACGAGGTCACACCATGCAGAAGCAATGGCCCTATTGGTCGGAGGCCGGTGAATTTTTGGTACTTTAGACACCAAAACGAGAATCACTGCATAGGTCATCGCCGAGAAATTGGCGATCAGGTCTTCGTGAATCCCAAGTGTCACGGCTGTTACGAGGCAATGGGAAGCCCCACGCATCTTGTTCAGAATTGTAAGATCAGGAGGGGTCGTTCAGCGTGTTACTGTCATCATGCTTTTACCCCCAATATCTGCCCACTATAGAACATCGAAAGGCGAGATGAGGCTGCGGAGGTTTCTGATTGCCTCTGGGATTTTCACTGCGTGCTTCACAGGTTTGTGTGCACTTGGCCAAACGCTGTCTACGTTGTATTCCTTTACAGGTGGCACTGACGGCAGGTTGCCAACCGCGTTGGTGCAGAGCATAGATGGGAAGTTTTACGGAACGACTCTACGGACAGGGCCACTGGGTTATGGAACTTTCTTCGTACTAACCTCGGCGGGGACATTTTCTACTTTGCATACCTTCAATCCCAACACCGATGGCGCGTATCCCACCTGGCTTGTCCAAGGAATCGATGGCAATTTCTACGGGGCAGCGGAAGTGGACGGTGGCGGGCTGACAGGAAGAGGGACTATCTTCAAAGTGTCTTCGGCTGGCACATTCACGAATCTCCATACGTTCACCGGCGGAGACGGCAGTGGCCCGAATGGCCTCGTGCAAGGCAACGATAGCAATTTCTACGGCACGGCGTACGCCGGCGGATTTTCTGGCGGGCCTAATAATCTCGGCAACGGTACGATATTCAGAATATCGCCAACAGGCGCTTTCGCCACTCTCTATCTGTTTCCAGGCGGAGTAGAAGCCACCGGCAGCCCAACAGCCGGGCTTGTGCAAGGCGGTGACGATGATCTCTATGGTACGACTTACTATGGCGGTTCACTCGGCGTTGGCAGCGTGTTCAGAATCACTACAAACGGCACTATCACCACCCTGTATTCGTTCCTTGCCGATTTTGATGGGTTTTACCTAAAGGGTGGTTTAGCGCAGGGAAGCGGCGGCGACTTTTATGGCACAACATTGAACGGTGGAGGCAATTCCTTAACGAACAGTAGGGGTAGTGTGTTTAGAATTACTCCAGCTGGCACGCTTACCACCCTTTATACGTTCACCGGAGGCAGTGACGGCGCACAGCCAAAGGCCACACTGATCAAGAGTACGGACGGTAGTTTTTACGGCACAACCTCAGCGGGAGGTACTGGGGGATGGGGCACCATTTTCAGAATCACCGAGGCAGGGACGCTGACCACACTATACCGGTTCACTGGAGGCCAAGACGGCGGTAATCCAGAGACAAAATTAGTAGAGGGTGCAGACGGAGATTTTTACGGTGTTGCCCCGACCGGGGGCGTGTATGGCTGTGGCACGGTATTCCGTCTATCCAGACCAACAGCCCAGGCTCCCATGATCGCCCCGAATGGTGGGATGTACACGAACTCGGTGCAGGTGGCGCTAAGTTGCACAACAGCCGGAGCGACGATTAGTTATACAACTGACGGCACAGATCCCTCGACCAATTCAGCAGCATATAGCACCCCGCTGACATTAACTAATTCGGCGACTGTGAAAGCGATTGCGTTTGCCTCCGGTTACAAGAACAGTGCCATTGCCTCTGCCGATTTCATTGTGTGCTCCTATTCGGTCGATCCGTTGAGCCGCTCGCATGGCGCGAGTATCGAGACGGGTAGCGTGACGGTCACAACCGGATCGGACTGCACTTGGACGGGCATGAGTGGGGCTACTTGGATTACAATTATATCCGGGAGCAGCGGAACGGGAAATGGAGTTGTAAATTACTCCGTAGCGCCGAACACGGATAACTGCATCACCCGAACAGGCACGCTGGTTATTGCTGGCCAGACGTTCACTGTCACGCAAGATGCAGGCGTGGGCAGTTTCTCCATTGCACCACTGAGTCGGACGCACGGCGCGGGCACAGAGACTGGCACGGTGACGGTAACTGCCGGGAATGGTTGCGCTTGGATTGCGACGAGCAACGCGGGTTGGATCACAGTCACGTACGGGAGCGGCGTGGGCAATGGCAGTGTCAGCTACACGCTCCAAGTTAATAACACCGGCAGCACGCGCATCGGAACCTTGACGGCTGCCGGGCAGACATTCACGGTAACGCAGACCGCTTGTAATTATAGCTTGTCGTCCACGTTCGCGGCATTCAGCGCAACGGGCGGGAATGGCAATGTTGCGGTCACGACGACAGCCGGTTGTGCGTGGACAGCAGACACGGAAGACGGTTGGATCACAATTACCTCGGTGCCTAGCGGAGTTGGGAACGGAACGGTCACTTACACCGTCGCCCCGAATCTGGACCCGAGCGGCTGCAGCGGCACCTTGACTGTTGCCGGGCAAACAGTGACGGTCACGCAGGCCGGCAATGCGCCGCCCCAAACGAGCATTACGCCGGTTTTGCCAATTGCGTGGCCGGCATCCACAGTGAATCTGGTTGCAACCGTAACCGACGATGGAGCGCCGTATGGAACGCTCACGACAGCTTGGTCAAAGCTCAGCGGTCTGGGCACCGTAAGCTTCGGCAACGCTTCAGCGGCGAATACCACGGCCACGTTCTCTACGAATGGAACGTACCTACTCCAACTGACCGCCAGCGATGGCGCACTTTCAACGAGTAATACGGTGAGCGTCATTGTGGACATGGTGCCAGCGATCACTTCGACACCATCGGTCGTATCCAATTCGTTGCTGCAGGTGGGAGATCTGACTCTGGCACCGGCGGGCGAAGATATAGGCTTTGGAGTCGGCGTCACCGATGCAGACGGCAATCCGTTGAATTGTCAGTGGGTGTTCTGCGGCACGAGCACGAATTTTGACTGGGAGCCGACGCATGTTTTCACGGATTGCGGACCGTGCATCGTGAGCGTCACCGTGACTGACAATGTTGCCGCTGCTGTCACGAGCAACTTCACCGTGTCAGTCCCGTGCGTTTTGAATATCAGCAGGCTGCGAGTCAAGGCGAACTTTGCCAAACCGAATAGGGATCGATGCAGGCTCAAGGCGAAGGTAGCGCTGCCGACGGGCTTCGGCGTCAAAGACAAGCTGGCGACGTTGAGCATCGCGGATGCGCAGGTGGCATTCACGCTAAACCGCAAAGGACGTGGCGTGAACTATCCGAATTCGTGCACAATGACCTACAACAAGAACCGCGGAATCTGGATATTCACCGCGACGCTGAAGAAGGGGGCATGGCAGGTGCCTTGGTCGGCTTATGGCATAACGGACACGACCGTGCTCAAACCTGGCAATACGGTCAATCTGCCGGTCATTTTGGTCTTGGATACTGAGTCCTTCATGGCCACCACGAATCTGTATTACACGGCCAAGGCCGGGAAATCGGGCGTGGCGAAGTGAAAACGACCGGGAGCTGAGGGTTAACGCCACACTGCACACCCATTGGGCAGCAGCCCGTTCGCCCGGATCGGCCCGGCTCTCTCAACGCTGGAAGCAATTCTCTATCGGTTCGGCTATTTCAACTGTAGAAGTCAGCGACGCGTTCGTTAGCCCGCGTTTGCTGCACTAAATTGATAGGCCGCTTTCTGTGCCCTCAATGAGAAAAGGCTGAGCACGGTATTGAAGGGTTACAGGACAGGCGACGCCCGGCAGAACGTTGCTACTGGACGTGACACGGAATCGGCGGCACGTCGTTCTATATTGCCCAGACGCGGCCGGTGACTGCTCTTGAATGAATGAGAATAACATTCTGCTCTACATCGGTTTACTCGTCGCGCACCGCAACAAAGCCGGCGCTTCGTTTCCCACTATGCGTGTTGATTGGAGAGTGGACGCCCAACTCCTAATGGGATTAGGTTTTTTTCCGCGCACCGCGCAGTCAATTCCCGCCACCATGTTGAAAACCGTTGAAAGGCGTTGAAGAACTCAATAAAATTCAACGCCAAGTTTCAATGCCCCTCAACGCCCCGTTTGATTCCAAAAGTTGTTCCCATTTGGGAACATGCACTGGGAA
The DNA here is from genome assembly GCA_035516795.1 of Verrucomicrobiia bacterium. Taxonomy (GTDB): domain Bacteria; phylum Verrucomicrobiota; class Verrucomicrobiia; order Palsa-1439; family Palsa-1439; genus DATJBF01. Next base: position 38,671 of record DATIZX010000102.1, on the reverse strand, counting down.
AACGGCTGATATTCTCGCCACCGATTATGGACGAACTTCCCAGAGCGATTTCGCTGGCGGGACAACACGCCCCAAGAAATTGTTCGCACCTGCGAACAGCCAAGAAAGGACACTCTGCCATCCTCGCCGTCGATCATGAATGAAGAACCGCAGCATCCTCAGCCGTCCACGGCCAATGTAACCGCACCGGAGCCCAAGCAGTTGAGCCTTAACCAAGCCGCAGCCGCCCTCGGTGTGGACTCGTTCACTATGCTGAGCCTGATCCAGCGCGACAAAGTGCATCCGGCGCGCTCACCATCCGGTGAGATTACGGTGCCGGAGGTCGAATTGACTAGGTTGCTAAAGAAAGGCCGGTAATCCATGCTCAAGCGCAAAGGTCAATTCATCCGGTCTCCTGTGCCCGGATCGACTGTGCGGCTGGCCGCCAACCAGATGAACGCTTACGCCGCAGCATTCGCAGCCATCCGGCCGGAGTTCGACGAGCTGCGAAAGATGCAACGTCAGGTGCGTACAATTCCACAAACCGCCTTGCGGCAAACGGCGGGTTCTCCCGAAGCGGGTGGCTGCATCGCCGCCGACGGCATCGACTGGCGGGTTCAAGCTCAACTTCTGGAACTGCCAAAGAGCGGCATTTTCCTGTGCCGCCACCCCACAGAGAATAAGTTCGCAATCATCCAGCAGTTCCCGGCTGACACTCCATACGCTAAGACCAACGGCCAAGCGGAGGTTCTGCTGCGTGGCGTTGATCCACGGCAGTTGGTGCGCGAATACGCTGGTTGGGCACAGCACACTCTGCGGTTCATGGCCAGCAATCTGGTGACCCGCGCACGGCGGGTCACTTTCGAGCAATTCCCCGAACACAACCCCGGCAGGATCGTGCGTGCGATCTCCGAACGTTGCCTGTTAGCCGTGGGCGAGTCCTGGACGATGAGCGAGTCCCTGCGCGAGACGAACCGCCAGGCACGAGGCATTCGGCATTGAGGCCATGAACCCACAACGAGAACAATTTTTGAACCTGAAGGCGACACCCGCCCGGCTGACCGCCGAGGAAGCGGCTTGGTATCTGGGATTCGGTCCCCACGAGATTCCCGTTTTGATCGCCAAAGGCTTGCTCAGGCCGCTTGGCCGACCGCCAGCCAACGGAGTCAAATACTTCGCCGCGGCGACATTGACCGAGCTTCACCAAGACGTGAAGTGGCTGTCCCGAGCGTCCGAGGTCCTCGTCGAGTATTGGCGATACAAGAACGCCAGAAAGACAACCCCCGTGGGAGTTGAGGCACGTTGAGATTTTCAACGCCATTCAACAGATGCTTCGCGTGGGCAGCCCGCGCGAACTCCGTCACCGCCCGACGCAACTCGCTCACTACTCACCAACCATCAAGGAAAGAAAAGCCGTAAACTTGTCGCCGATGAATTCCGAAGCTACACGCAGCCCGACGCGCACGGGACGGGTGAAGACGGGCGGCGGCTTGGCCTTTCACAGCCGGCTGGAACCCCATGTCGAATTCATCCGCCAACTGCGACGGCAGGGCAAGACCTGGGAAGAAATCGCTGAACGTCTTCGGAGCCAGAAGGATTGCCCCATCACCTTTCAGGGCGTTTACCAATTTTACCGCCGACGCTTGAAACGTTGCGCCCGTCCGCATTGGGAACGCGATTTGCCACCAGAACAATCAGGAACCGCACCACAAAGCAAGCCCCGGCTCGCGGCCACTCCGGCGGCGCGACCATTTCGGCGACCGAGCCCGGAGAACATTAACCTCAACGATCCCTCGACCCTATGAACATCACCCGCCGTATCCACTTGAATCCGCAATCCAAAGGCAACCTTGGAAAGAGCTTGGAGGCCGAATTCCGCACCGCTTGGCTGGACCTGCTCGGCGTGCCTTGGACCGGCTCCGACCTCGATGATCGTCACCACACGTTTGCCAGCCGCCATCCCGAGGCCGTCCGGTCGTACCCACTGGGCAACCAGCAAGAGAGCAAGACGGAGTTGCTCAGCTTGTTCCGCCGTGTGCTGAAAGACACCGCCCCGGTCCACGTCATCGACACCCGTGCGCAAGCCGATGCCTTGATTCTCGCTGCGCTGGAGGAACTCCAAGTTCTGGAAGTGTGCGCCGAACAAGGGGTGCGGCTGACGTTCTTTCTTTTTCCCACCGACGACACCGAGAGCATGACCAATGTGGGGCAGTTGTTCCTCCAAGCCGGTGACCGCGTCGATTACATCGTTGTCCACAACCCGGCGAAAGCGCGGGGCGATTTGTTCCGTGCATCGAGATTGGAAAAGGAACTGATCGCCTTCGGCGCGCGCTCCATCACGCTGCCGACGCTCACGCCCACCACTTTGCTGGCGGCGGAAAAGGCGGAGGCGACCGCCAAGCGCAACCTGAGCTTTGCCGAACTATCGCGCGTGGACGCCGGTCACCTGGAGCGGTTGCTGGCCGGTGAAATGCAGTGGGCCATGATGCGCATGTTCCAACAGTATGACGCAATTGCCGACTTGCTGTTGCCCACCGCGTTGATTCCCAAACAGATACCTGCGCCAAAGACGGTATCGCCTGTGGCAACACCGGAGCCGGAGCTCAACTTCGGAGAATAATCATGGACGAAACGAATTTCGACGCGCTGTGCGAGGGAGCTTCCCCAGAGGAAGCCAAACGGCTGCGAAAGATTCTGTCCGAATGGTGTCAGGGAGAAGAAGATTCGTTTCCCGTTCAACTCGCATTACTGACCTGCGCGCAGTGGCGCGCAGCAGGGCGAATGCCGCAGCAATTGGCTCTGGCCCGTCAACAACTGGAGCAAACGTTAGCTGAACATCGACTCCAAGCATCCGCAGCCTTCGAGGAGTTCACTCATGAGATGGACACCAGAACCTGCACACTGGAACAAATCATTGCCGGGCACACCGAGACCACGAGAAAGATTATGGCCGAAATGCGTCTCGAACTGGCGCACACGGAAACGACTGCCAAACGTATCCAGGGCCGGTTCGAACTCGGCGTCGCCGAATGGGAGAAGGCCCGCAATGATTTCATTGCTCAACGTGAACGACTGAGGGAGATCCTGATCGAGGTCAGAAACGGCTACACCGAACACGAATGGTTCTACTTCATCATGCTACTGGCCGTGTTCCTGATATTCGGCATTATGATTGGCGTGCGCATTGCCCGCTGACCGATCACGGTTGCCGCGCTGGCCCGTGCCAGTGGCGTGCTCCATTCATCTCGTTCCGCAGCCCACTGCCACGCGCCGCGACGTGGCTGGTTCACCAGCGGTCCGTGCCGTCTTCCATCGCGTCCAGCAGAAACGACTATACGTTCGTTCCGCCTGGCCGCTCAGTCCGCCGGCACCGACCGCTCTTGCGCATTCGGTTGACGCTCGCATCCGCTCGATCACCGTCGAAGTCACGCTACCCGCTCTCAACGGAATGGGCGGCGTGCCTTCGCGCCTCAAGTGTACAGCTTCGCTCGCGCCGTCAAGGTACGACTCGCCCCCATCTCCCCGCGAGTTCCACCTGTGACAGCGTTCGCTTCGCCACCGGTCGGCGCTTAACAGTCACGGTCGCCCTCTCATCGCCTTGGACAAGGTTTGCAGAACTTGCTGTAACCAGCGCCAACTCGCCCACTGCTCGCTAACGAAGTCTGACCCGGTCCGCATATTCTCGTTGTCATGCTGCCCGCCAAAGCACAGTACAGTTTGCAGGACGCCAAAAAGTATTTCCAAGAGCACCTTTCCGCGGGCGATTATTACTCGGAGAACCAGGCCGTCGCCGGCCAATGGATTGGCAAAGGTGCAAAAGCTCTCGGATTGTCCGGAGCCACACACCAGGCCGAGTTCGTCCGGCTCTGTGAGAACCTTCATCCGCAGACCGGCCAGCGACTGACGTTGCGCCAGAAAACCGTCCGCCGCGAGGTTGGAGCTGACGGCACCGAACACCAAAGCGCCAACCGCCGCGTGTTCTATGATTTCACATTCTCGCCGGCCAAGTCCGTGTCCATCGCGGCTCTGGTGGGCCAAGACTCGCGCATTGTCGAGGCGCACGAGCAAGCGGTCGCAGTCGCCCTCGGCCAACTGGAGACGTTCGCCGCAACACGAGTGCGCAAGAAAGGGCAGTGCACCAGCCGCACCACCAGCAACATCGTGGCCGCCGTGTTCCGGCATGAAACCTCCCGCGCTCTGGACCCGCATCTACACACCCATTGCATCTTGTTCAACGCCACCCATGACCCGGTCGAGAGCCAGTGGAAAGCCCTGGAGAATCATGAAATGCTGGTGGCCATCAAGTTCATCGAGGGCCTGTACTACCACGAGTTGGCCCGCTCGCTGCGGCGATTCGGCTACGAGATCGATAACAAGCCGAGAGGGGATTTTGAAATCAGGGGAATCGCGCCGGCGCTGATCGAGAAGTTTTCCAAACGCCATCAAGAAATCGACCAGAAGACCCGCGAATTGTTGGAGCGCGAGCCCGAGAAAGCCAACAGCAACATCGCCGCGATCCGCGAGCACATCGCCCACAAGGATCGCGCCCGCAAGATTCACAACATCAATCTGTCAGAACTCCGGGCCGTGTGGGACGGGCAATTGGCACCGGCGGAGAGAACTTCCCTGCGTTATCTGAGGACCAACCAGCAGACCGCGTCCGCCGCTTCCAGCGAGACTCTGGCCGAGCAGGCCGTCACTTGGGCCGAGGAACACTTGTTTGAACGACGGTCCGTGGTGCACGAGCACGAACTGTGGCGACACGCACTAGAGCACGTGCGCGGGCAGGGCATCGCGCTGGCCGACATTCAGGCCGTAACCCGTCGGCGCGACTATTTGCGCGATGAAAGGCATCCGGGCAAGGTCACGACGAAGGAGTTGCTGCGACGGGAATGGGACATCGTGTGCATGGCCAAAGACGGCATTGGACGATTCGATCCGCACTGCTCTGGTCACTCGATCCAGAATCCCAAACTGGATGCCGAGCAGCGCCGAGCGGTCGAGCGAATCCTGCGGTCGCGCGATTTCGTCACCCTGTTTCGCGGTGGAGCCGGCACCGGCAAGAGCTACACGCTGCAGGAAGTGTACGGCGCTTTGCAACAGGCCGGGCGGACAGTCACGGTTGTCGCCCCGCAACGGCAACAGGTCATGGACCTAGAAAGGGACGGTTTTCAGGGCGCGCAAACCGTCAGCGGCTTTCTGGCGCGCGGAATCTTCCCCCAAGGCAGCGTGGTGCTGGTCGATGAAGCCGGCCAAATCGGCGGCCAGCAGATGCACCAACTGTTCTGCTTGGCAAAAGCCAACGAGGGCCGTGTGATCCTTTCCGGCGACACCCGCCAACATGGCGCGGTGGAAGCATCCGACGCGCTTCGCGCTATCGAGAAATATTCCATGCTGAAGGCTGTCGAACTCACCGAGATTCGGCGTCAAGACCCCGCACGGGGGAAGACACGGGCCGAACGCGAACGGATTGCCCAGTACAAACAAGCCGTGAAAGAAGCTTCTGAAGGCAACCTCGATGCATCCTTCAATCGGTTGGACCGCCAAGGAGTCATCGTGGTGTGTTCGCCGTCCGACCAGGAAGAGCGCCTCGCCCAAGGCTACCTCGCCTTGGCCGACCAACATCAATCCGTGGTTGTGGTCTCACAAACCTGGTCGCAGATTCACCGGGTCAACGATCAAGTGCGCATCGCGCTGAAATCTCGTGGGCTGCTCGGTGCCGAAGACCAACTTGTTACCGCGTTGGAGACAGTCGATTTGACCAACGCCCAAAAACGGGACCGGCGGTTCTACAACGACAATACCATGATTGTATTGAACCGTCGTGTAGCCGGGCTGGAGAAGGGCGAGGTGTGTCAACTTGTGGACATCACTGACAAAGGCTTTGTTCTGAAGGCGACGGCCAAGACTTACACCGTGGCTCGCCGGTTTGCGCAGCGGCTCACAGTGTGTCAGCCCAAGGAACTCGTGCTGGCGACCGGCGACCGTTTGCAGTTGAAATCCAATTCCCGAACGCGGCGGGGCGAGCGCCTTGCCAATGGCGAACTGGTTACGGTGAAAAAGGTCAGTGCCAGCGGGCGAATCACGCTGACGGATGGACGGGTTCTGGAGAAAGAGTACCGGCAATTCATGCGCGGCTTCGCCATCACGTCCTATGCTTCCCAGGGCAAGACGGTCGATCATGTCTTGTTCTCCGATTCCGCCATCAAAGCGGCCACCAACCAGCAGCAGTGGTACGTGACCATTTCGCGGGGACGCAATGGGATTCAGATTTTCACGGGCGACAAGGTGCAACTGCGGGAGAATATCCTGCGCTCCGGCAGCCGCGAATTGGCCATTGATTTGGCGAAGCAACACAGGCTCGACCACCACGACGTGATTCAAAGGCCGATCGTGGAACAGCAGACAAGAGGGGCCAAGGTATGATTGCGAAACGCGGCTACGACCAGAATCGTCTGAGTCGTCCTTGCTGGAACAAAGACCATCAGACGCAGGCTCTGCGAGTGGAGTTGTCTCACGGAAGTTCCTATGTGTTCCCTTACCGTCGTCTCGCTTTTGCACGATTCGAGCCCGGAAACGATCACGACACGCTGCACGTACTCCTGGACACGCACCAGATTCAGATTACCGGCAAGCATCTGCGAGAAGTGCTGTTGGCAATTCAGAGGTTTGCCGTGGATTGGGTAAGGGAATTACCCAGCCGCTACGCCCCGCAGGCCGATGACGATCACGCTTGGATCACGAGTATCACCATCAGCGAACCGCAACGCTGAGACCAGAGGCTGATCGCATCTGTCTGTGTAAAACACTTGTCAGATGTTGATAAGTGTTTATACTTTTGCACATGCACAAGAAGCTCACCGATACCGAACGGGTGCTGGCACTCGCGCGGCAGGCCAAGGTTGTGCGTGTGAAAGACCTGGCCGAGCAAGGGCTGCACCCCGAACTGCTCCGACGACTCTACCAGAAAGGGCTGCTGGCGCGGAGCAGTCGCGGTGTCTATCGGCTGGCCAATGCAGAGTTTTCCGAAGACCTGAGCCTGGCCACGGTGGCAAAACGTGTGCCGCAAGCTGTGTTCTGCCTGCTCACGGCGCTGCGCTTTCACGAGATCGGGACGCAGAACCCGTCCGAACTGTGGCTGGCCCTTGATCGTCGCGCCGCCCGTCCACGAATCGATTCGCCACGCCTGCGCGTGATGCGCTTCTCAGGGGATGCGCTTACCGAAGGCATCGAGACTCACGACATCGAGCATGTGCGCGTACGGCTGTACAACCCGGCGAAAACCGTGGCCGACTGTTTCAAGTACCGGAACAAAATCGGGCTCGATGTGGCCCTTGAAGCTCTGCGGGAATGCTGGCGCAGTCGAAAGGCGACTGCGGATGAACTGTGGCGATACGCGAAAATCTGTCGTGTGGCCAATGTGATGCGGCCCTATCTGGAGTCGCTCACTTGAAGAAGAAAACCAGCCGAAACCTCGCGGCCTCGGTCCACCAACGACTGTTAAATCAGGCCGAACAGACCGGGGAGGATGCCCAGTACGTTCACATGCGCTACGGCTTGGAACGGTTGCTGTACAGGCTGAGCCAGTCGGAACACGAGGGCGAGTTCATCGTGAAAGGCGCGCTGCTGTACTGGGTCTGGGCCGGGGAACTATACCGTCCAACGAAAGACCTGGACTTGCTGGCGCTACACAGCATGTCACCATCGCAACTGGGGGAGGTTTTCCGGGACATTTGCCGATTGGTGGCCGTCGAGGACGGATTGGTCTTCCTGCCCGATACCGTCAAGGGCGAGGAGATTCGCGAGAACGCCGCTTACCAAGGGGTGCGCGTTACTTTGGAGGCCCGACTGGGAAACGCGCGGATTCCGTTGCAGGTAGACATCGGCTTTGGCGACGTGATCACGCCCGGGGCAACCAAGGCCGTGTTCCCCGCGCTGTTGGATTTTCCATCGGCAGAGCTTCCGATGTACCCGAAGGAAACAGTTGTCGCGGAGAAGATCGAGACGATGGTCAAACTCGGAATTGTGAGCAGTCGCATGAAGGACTACTACGATGTTTGGGCGCTGTCGCGGGAATTTGAATTCGATGGCCAATTGCTATGGGATGCGATCACCGCCACGTTTCGACGCCGCAAGACACCCCTGCCTGTGGTCTTGCCACTGGCATTGTCGGCGGAATTCACCGGCGATGCGCTGAAGCAGAAACAATGGCAGGCGTTCTTGCAAAAAGGGCGATTCAAAACCGTGGAGCCGGAGTTGACGAAAGTGGTTGCGGCCATTTCCGATTTCCTGATGCCGGTGCTGATCGCAGCACGCCAAGTCGAACCGCTCGCGACGCACTGGCCAAAGGGCGGGCCGTGGCAGCCCAAACGCTGAAACCCTAGTCGCAAAAACCTTCAGTGAAATCTTCAGTAAGAGGGTTAAAACAAGTTACTTCGAGCACATCGAAATTAGTTGAAATTGCTCAGCAATTCAGCTAGAAGGCTCCTTGAAAACGAGCATGAGCCGGTCGAACCCGACCGTTGGCTCCAGTTTTTTGAGAGATAGCAGTCACATTCAGTAGAGCAACTCCGAACTAGCGGAGGCAGGTTCGGAGCAGGTCGTCTCCGAGCACCGTTTCTCGGAGTTGGCTCCAGTTTCTTGAATCAACAGTTGTCAGTCGTCAGCTTTCAGTGAGCCGAAAGCCGAACATTTGGTCGTGCTAGGCGGGGAGTTAGCGGTTCCCTGTTGCCGGCAACCCGCTACAGCCGGGCCGAATTCCTCGTCGAGGCGACGGCGTGGGCGAGCAAACCGTGGGGCGGCGTCGAAGGCCGGGTCCGATGCAATGGTTGCTTGCGAACCCCGCCAGGGTCGGAAGACAGCAACGGTAAGCTTGATGTTCCATGTGCCGTCGGGGCGCCTGGTTGGAGCTTCAACCGTGGTGCGCAAACCGTCGTCGTTCGTCGAAACGAGGTGCACGACCATTTTCAGGTGAACCGTGACCGGTGATGGGAGACTGGAAACCCGATCACTGGTCACCGATCACCAGTCACAGATTTATGGCGCAGCAATATCAAGTTCTGGCGCGCAAATGGCGCCCGCAACAGTTCGATGAGGTCGTGGGACAGGATCATGTCACCACAACCTTGCGGAATGCCATTGAGCAGGACCGTCTGGCCCACGCCTATCTTTTCGTCGGCCCGCGCGGCATCGGCAAGACGTCCACCGCTCGCATCTTCGCCAAGGCGCTCAACTGCGTGAAGGGACCGACCACCACGCCGTGCGACAAGTGCGATAACTGCAAAGAAATCGCCGAGGGCCGCTCGCTCGACGTGCTGGAAATCGACGGCGCTTCCAACAACGGCGTCGAGCAGGTGCGCGAATTGCGGGAGACCTGCCGCTACGCCCCGGCCCACAGCAAATTCAAGATTTACATCATCGACGAAGTGCACATGTTGTCCAATGCGGCTTTCAATGCCTTGCTGAAGACTCTCGAAGAACCGCCGGCCCACGTGAAATTCTTCTTTGCTACGACGGAACCGCAGAAGGTGCTGGCGACGATCCTGTCGCGCTGCCAGCGGTTCGATCTGCGCCGCATCCCGGCGAATCTCATCGTCAAACACCTCAAGGAAATCGCGAAAAAGGAAAAGGTGTCGATCGACGACGAAGCGCTGGCGGCAATTGCGCGGGGCGCGGAAGGCGGACTGCGCGACGCGGAAAGCACGCTTGACCAACTCATCGCGTTTTGCGGAAACAAGATTGCTGAAAAGGACGTGCTGTCAGTTTTTGGACTCGTCGCGCACGACCAAATTGCGGCGCTGACGAATGCCATTATCGACGGCGAAACCATCAAGGCCTTGAAGGTTTTGAAAGACCTTGATGAGATCGGCAAGGATCTGCAGCGGTTGACCGCTGATTTGCTCGATCATTTTCGCAATCTGCTGGTGATGACATTGGTTGAAGAAGGCGGTGAATCGCTGCAACTTCCCGACACCGAGATCGAACTGCTGAAGACGCAAGCCAAACGGATCGATTCCGACACCGTGCTGCGAATCATCGACGTGCTAGCCGCAGCCGAAGGCCGGTTGCGCTACGCTTTATCGAAACGCATTTTGTTCGAGATCGCCCTCGTCAAGGCGGTCAAAGCGCGGGACATGGTCGGCATCGACGGCGTGCTCAAGAAACTCAACGAGTTGAAGGGACAAGCGGCTGGTGGTGTAGTAGCCGCCGTCCCGGCGGCTCGGGCTGACAAGGCGGCCGAGGCAACCTCAGTCCAAGAAGACCGCGGTAACTATGGCGCTCCCCAACACTCCAGCCCTCCACCATCGCAGCCCACTGCTCCCGCCCCTTCCCTGGACGACGCTTGGGCTTATGCCGTTGAGCATCTCGGCAAAGTCACGCCTCTGGCCAAGACTTATTTGGTCGGGACGCGCCCCCTCGGATTACAGGGCGGCGTGTTGCGCATTGGATTCGAGCCCGAGTTCGCTGATCGGAAGGAGTTTGCTGATCGGCCACGCAATATCGAAGTCCTCCAAGCCAAGCTGAAGGAAAAGCTGCGGATGGATGTCACCGTGAAGTTTGAAATTGCGACGGGGACGGTTACGCCATCTGCGAAACCGGCTGCCGTGGCAAAGCCATCGGCTGAATCCGCAAAAAAAAACGTGGACGACTTTCGCAATGATCCGCTGATCAAAAAGGCGCTGGAGATTTTTAAGGGAACAATCGTAGAAGTCAGAAAGTAGGGCGAGCGTCCCGCTTGCCGAAAGGATGAAATCACATGGCCGGACTCGGAAAATTCCTCAAACAAGCCCAGAAGATGCAGGCCGAAATGACGCGCGTACAGGAGGAGTTGGCCCAGCGCGAAGTCGAAGGCACCGCTGGCGGCGGCGCAGTGAAAGCCATCGCCAAGTGCGATGGCACCATCGCGTCGATCAAGATCGACCCCAAAGTCGTGGACCCCAAAGATGTGGAGATGTTAGAAGACCTGGTTCTTGGCGCCGTCACCAACGCCTTGCAGTCCGCGAAGAAGACGCAGGAAGAGGAAATGGGCAAGGTCACCGCCGGGATGCAACTGCCGGGAATGATGTAACGGTGTCAGGAGGCTGTTTTCCGACTATCACTTGGTGTCGGCTCGTCATCAAGCCTAGAGAGATTCTGCTCCACGCGATTCACAAAGTCATTAAGATTCAGGCGTGAGAAGATCTCCCTCGCGTTTGACCACATTGCACGGGCTGCTTGCTTACCAAAGAAGAGTGGCACGTCGCTTGGGAGTGTTACGAAGACGCTGAGAAACCTATGCGGCAAATTGTGCCCTTCTTTAAGGCTGTCGATCCCCGACGGCTGAGCGATCCAGGTGAGCAGTTGAGTAATGTTCTCAACTTCAGACGAAATTTGGAAGAAGAGAACCGTGTGTTCTTCCATGTATTTGATGAACTGCAGTCTTTCGAGGATAAGCTCAGGAATCATCTTGCTCAGTGGGTACGCGACCATGAAGGAGGCCAAACAGCAAAGGTTCCTCGACCTACTGGTCCTCCTAAACTTCCTCCCGCGCCTTCGCCAATATCTCCAAAGGAGGTGCCACCCATAGGAATTTCGTCAGATCTAAAGCAGCTTCTTAAGGAGGCGTGGGGATTAGCTGACCTAGGGCAACTAACAGCTGCGGAGACCAAGTTTGCGGAGGCCTTGGTACGAGGCAGCTCCGTTTTCGCACTCAATGAGTACAGTCTGTTCTTGATGCGAATTGGCCGTCATCAACAGGCAGAAGTAATGCTTAGACGAGCGCTTGAATTGTCAGTTTTGTCAAGTGACAAAGAAGGGGAAGCAATCGCTCTTGGCAACCTCGCACTGATTTGTCAGCACCGTGGCAAACCACTAGGCGTAGCAATGAAGACTTTGTATGCCTTCATGTCATCAAACATGACGGCAGTATGACAAGCCGATGACGATCTCGCAAGTTTGCGGAATTCTGTGATTGCTGCACTCATCGCCCATCCCTCTGCTTGTCTTTGCTGCCAGAAGCGGATAAAAGCAAAGTGTGGATTATCCAAAACCCGTTCAGAGTCTCATTACTCAGTTGGCGCGGTTGCCGGGCATTGGCAAACGCAGCGCCGAACGGATTGCGCTGCATTTGTTGAAGGCGGACGGCGATACGAACCGGCAGTTGGCGCAGGCCGTTCTCGATGCGAAGGCGAAGATTCGCAACTGTTCGCGTTGCGGCAGCTACACGGAAAGCGACCCCTGCGAGATTTGTGACAATCCCCGACGCGATCAATCCGTGATTTGTGTTGTGGAAGGACCGAATGATATTCTCACGTTGGAGCGCGCCGGCGTGCATCGCGGGGTTTATCATGCGCTGATGGGACGAATTTCGCCGCTCAACGGAATCGGCCCGGAACAACTCCGCGTCGGCGCGCTGCTGGAGCGGGTAAAACAAGACAAACCCACCGAGATTATTCTCGCGCTCGGCGCCGATGTGGAGAGCGAGGCGACAACGAGCTATTTGATCGATCAACTTAAACCGCTCGGTGTTGCGGTCAGCCGCATCGCGTTAGGTTTATCGGCCGGCAGCGCTTTGGAAACAGCCGATGAAGTGACCTTGGCTCGGGCGTTGGAAGGGCGACGAAAATTATAAATGGAGTTTTGCAAAACAGGTTTTCGGAGGGTGGATCCCAAAGCGGTGACAAGTCACCGCACTCCACAAAATCCGCCACCTGCAAGCAAATTTGCAGATTTGGAGTGCTCCGACTTGTCGGAGCTTTGCCGTTGACGCTTGCGCGAATACCATTTTGCAGAACTTCAGCTATAAGGGAGCTCGCCGCATGAGGTCGCGGCTTACAAGGGCGTCATTGTAGGACGCGTCACCAGACACGGCGCGTCTGGCAGTCGAAATTCTTTCGCGTCTGATCGTTGCCGCGAAAAAGTTTCGCGGCTACAATAAATCGAGAACCTTGAAACGATGAAAGTCCGAGGGAAAAATTACCGTGCGGTATGGATGGATGGCCACGACGTGGTGGTGGTCAACCAGCCGTTATTGCCGCGCCGGTTCGCACTGGTCCGGTTGAAGAATCACCGGGAAACAGCGCGGGCAATCCAAACCATGATCGTGCGCGGCGCCGGCACGATCGGTGCCACCGCCGGATATGGCCTCGCACAAGCTTGCCTTGAAGCGGCTCGGCAAAAAAGGTGGCAATCGTTCGACGGCTACATCCGCAAAGCATATTCGACTTTGCTAAAGACCCGACCGACGGCAGCGGACCTGAAACACGCTTTGGATCGCGTGGTTGAGCAGATTGAAGAGGCGGACAACGAGAAGATGGCTTGTGCCGTCGCCATCGCCGAAGCGGAGAGCATCGGCGACGAATACGTGGAACGCGCCCAACGGATTGCGGCTGCGGGTTTGCCGCTGATCAAGAGCGGCTCGCGCATCCTCACGCACTGCAATGCCGGCTGGCTGGCCCTGGTGGATTGGGGCAGCGCGCCCGCGCCGATCTATCTCGCGCATCGCAAAGGCCGCAAAGTATTCGTCTGGGTGGACGAGACGCGTCCGCGCAATCAGGGAGCCAATCTGACAAGTTGGGAATTTCTCCAGGAAGGCGTGCCGCATAGAATCATCGCTGATAACGCAGGCGGTTTCTACATGCGTCGCGGCGAAGTGGATTTGTGCATCGTCGGAGCCGACCGCATTGCCGCCAACGGCGACGTCGCCAACAAGATCGGCACATACCAGAAAGCGGTGTTGGCGCATGAGAACGGAATCCCGTTTTACGTGGCGGCGCCCACTTCCACCATTGATTTGAAGTGCAAGAACGGCGACGCGATTCCCATCGAGGAACGGGACGAGGACGAAGTGCACTACGTCCGGGAAGGCTCGCGTCGCGTTCGCATCTCGCCGAAAGGCGCGCGGGCGGCGAATCCCGCATTCGACGTGACGCCGGCGAAATACATCACGGGGATCATCACGGAAAAGGGCATTGTGAAACCGGGGGAGGTGCGGAAGCTCTTCTGAGGTTTGTAGCGGCGTTTCCCTGCCCCGATGGCTTTCGGGGGAACGAAGCGCAGCGTCAACAGGCATCGCCGACTTACAGAGTCGGCTTGCAAGAAAACCGCAACAACATGGCAGAAGTCTATACCGGTACGAAATTTCGCACAGTTTTCGCGCGTCAAGAGCCCCCTGCAGAGGAGCGCGTACGCGAATTGGTGGATTGGTGTCACCGCTGGGCGCGACTCGACGTTGTCGGCGATACGGTGGGCAATCTCAGCTTTCGCACCGAGCACGGTTTCATCATCAATCGCACGGCCGGTGATCTGGCGACGATCACGCCTGCTGAGTTCGTGGAAGTGCTTCGAGCCGATTTCGCGGCGCGCGAACTGGCGGTCGCGGGCGCGTACGAACCCTCAAGCGAGAGTTTTATGCATGCAGCGTTGTATGCGGCGCGGCCGGGGGTGCACGCGGTCTTTCATGGACACAGTGCGGCGCTTCTGGCGGCAGCTGAGCGATTGGGTTTGCCGATCACGCAACGGGAACGGCCTTACGGCACAGCGGCACTGGCGGACGAAATCCTGGATGTGCTGAGCGCAAATTCGGTGGTGATCATCCGCAATCACGGTTTCGTGGCGATTGGCCACTCGATGGCGTCAGCCCATGCGGCAGCCGAACGAGTCCTTGGAAAATTATGAACGACATCGACGCCGTCATTTTCGATTTGGGCAATGTTTTGCTGGCAGTGGACGAAGCACGCGCGGCAGAACGGTTGGCGGCGCGCACCGGCAAGTCACTGCAACAGATTATCCTGTACGCACGAAGCACCCCGCATGCAGACGATCTAGGGCTGGGCAAATTGTCGCGGCAACAATTCTTCGAGATCGTGTCGCGGGATCTGGCCTTTGATGGATCATACGCAGAATTCGCAGCCATCTGGGCAGAGATCTTCACACCCATCAAGCCGATGATTGCGCTGGCGGAGTCGCTGAAGAATCGCGTGCGACGGCTGGTTTTGTCGAACACCAATGCGATTCACATGGATTACATCCTTGAACGGTTTCCGTTTCTGAACGATTTCGATGGCTTGGTCTTGTCCTTTGACGTTGGCCTGCTCAAGCCCGACCCCGGTATCTACAAGTACGCGCTCGAAAAATACCGTTTGACGCCCGGGCGTACTGTTTTCATTGACGATATGGCCGTCAACGTTGAAGCCGCTCGTGGCATCGGCTTGCAGGTAATCCAGTTTTGCAATGCCGACCAGGCGCGAGCAGAGTTGACGAAACTTGGCCTGTCGCCTATATAAAGCGCCGACAAATCCGTGGATTCCCCAGTAGCTCAATGGTGGAGCGAGTGACTGTTAATCACTAGGTTGTAGGTTCGAGTCCTACCTGGGGAGCCACTATTCCTTCACAAGTCATCATTACCATCTACTATCTAACTACGGTGCTGCTATTCCATTGATACCCCATTGGGCAGCGCTGTCGACTCTCCGACTGCAGTTTCGATATTTAGAACCGATTGCATAGTAATTGATCGATTCGATTCAAGTTTGCCTCGATCGCCTCCAAGTAAGGATTGCCTCCGTCGGCGAAATGATACTCCAACTCGCGATACACTTGTCCCCATTGTTCGTTCAGCATGGGCTCGGCATATCTGCGATGAAATTGGCGCGTTCTGCCCATCAGATCTTCGACACTCTTGTATTCCTTAACGTCTGTGCCGCTCGCATCTGAACGGGAATCGACAACCTCAGCAAGTTCCTCGTAAAGCGCTGCCAACTTTTCAGGATAATCTGGAGCCGCCATGGCGCCCAAGAGATCTCCCGTACCTACGACGCAACCAAGCATTCGTTCGCGTTCGTCGCGAAACCCGAGTTTACCCATATCAGCGTTGAGCACAGTGCTTCGGATAGCCAGTTCGACGATACGGAACTCATCGGTCGTGACTCCGAGGCGCGGGAGAGATTCTTCTGCGATTTGTATGCTTCGCTCCACATGCAGAAAGGCGTGTTTGGCACCTGTTCCGGAACTGTCTCCCGTATTCTTCAAGAACCCGATGTCGTGCAGCAGGATTGCGGCGATACCTAGTTCGAAATCGCGGGCGGACAGGGTCGGTGTTCGTTTGCTTTTGAAATGGCCGTCGAGAATGCGAGCAACAGCAACTGCCGCCTGGCAAGTGTGCGCAAAATCATGGTATGGAGTATCGCAGGCTTGATATCCGGGGCACTGGCCCGCAAAAGTCTGTTCCGTTTGCTGGAATACCGCAGTCACGAATCCGGTCTTCGCTCTGGAGAACCGAGCGACAAAAATCCCACTAATGAGACGCAACGTGTCCTCTGACGAAGCCATCACAATATAGGAATTGTGCGGGGCTTTCTCCATGGAAATGCTGGTCAGCGAAGGCGTCGGCGAGCCATGCGGATTCGCTAGCGCGGATGAGGCGTGGAGCCCCCCGCCGGGGCAGCGGAAGTTTTGGGCCAAAAACGCGAGAGCAACATGGAGTCAACGTACTTTTTGTCCATGGTTCGCAGCCGACCAGCAACAGTCCGAAGCATGGCGCGCAGGAATAAAGCGGCGATCACGGGATGGGTTTCGACCATACTGTCAAACGCTGGTTTGGTAACCCTCAAGAGGTGACAATGTCGGGTGGCCACAACGCTGGCCGAGCGGGGTGCTTCGTCGAAAAGACACATCTCTCCAAAAAAATCGCCTGTCTCCAGGATTGCAAGAGCTGTGTCGCGACCGCCGGTGGTCCGTGAAACTTGTACTGCCCCATCCAGTATCAAATACATGGAATCACCCAATTCGTGAACGCGAACAATGATTTGGCCCACCGCAGCTTCCCGAGGTTGCACCAGACTGACAAACGTCGCAATCTGGTCTTCGGAAAGATCCGCGAACAACTTTAACCGTCGGAGTTCACCAAAAGTCAGACTAAGGCCCTGATTGGCTGTCATGCTATCACCGTCTGAAGTATAGCAGTGCTTTCCGCTATGGCGAGAAGAAACTTGTCGCCTGCTCCCCGTGACGCGACAACTCCGGCCGATAAGGCGCAGAATATACTTGCACCAGGCAGTAATTGCGGTATACACGGGTGCAATTGTTCGGGCTACAACGTGGGTTAGGTGGTCGCTCCTTGAAGAGGTGAGGGCCTAACGGTGCGCACAATATTTCTGCTGACATTGTTCGCCATTGTTGGAATGGCCGAAGCACAAGAATTGACTCTGCCGGCACTAACGCTCCCGCTCAATTCACCCGAGTCGGGGCAGTTATCCTCAGGCGTGCGCGTTTTCGTCCGCGAATTCCGCTTCCAAGGAAACACAGTCTTCTCCTCCGAAGAATTGTCCATGATCGTTGGCTCTTATCTGAACCGCGAACTGTCGACGGAACAGTTGGAAGAGGCCCGGCGGACGATTACCGCGTTTTACGTGGAGTTCGGCTACGTGAATTCGGGCGCCATCTTGCCCGATCAGGATGTCAAAGATGGCGTCATCACATTTCAAATCATCGAAGGCCGGTTATCGGATATCAAACCGCGCGGAAAACATCATTGGCTGCGGGATAGCTATCTCACTGATCGGTTGAGACGTTGGGCCAGCTCGCCCTTGAAGGTTGAGAAGCTCAAAGAGGGCCTGTTGCTCCTGCGTCAGGACCCCAATGTGAAACAGATCAATGCCGAACTCCGTCCTGGGACTCGACCCGGTGAGAGTTATCTGGATCTTTATTGGCAGGAAGAACAACCTTTTCGTCTGGGTTTACAGGTGGACAATCAACGTCCGCCCAGCGTGGGAGCGGAAGAAATCGTATTACTGGGGGCTGACTACGATGTAACCGGTAACGGCGATCTGCTGGAATTCAGCTACGGAATCGCGCATAACGGAGAAGACGGCTTCGAATTCTCGGGGCTGCAGGATGAATCAGGCTCTTACACATTACCGGTTCATCCCAGCGGGACAGCGCTCAAGGTATTCGGCAGCCGGAGCGACACGAGTATCATCGAGGAACCGTTCAGCAGTTTGGATGTAAGAAGCGATTTTATCCGTTACGGCGTCGCTCTCCGACAGCCGCTCTACCTAACGGTGAATCGTGAAATCGCTGTGGGCGTAACATTCGAACGGGGCCATAACGAAACGAAGCTGCTCGGACAACCTTTTGACATCGCGCCGGGATCCGTCAATGGCAAGATGGATACCTCGGTACTGCGGCTCGCGCAGGAACTGGTGGATCGCAACCAAGACCAAGTATTGGCGCTCCGCTCGACCTTCAACGTGGGCATCGACGCATTCGGCGTCACAGACAACGGCACGGACCGGGACGCAAAGTTCTTCAGTTGGCTCGGCCAGTTTCAATACGTAAGACGACTGTTCGATACACCGAATTTGATCATATTGAGGACTGATGGTCAATGGACGGACGAACCGTTGTTGGCCCTGGAACAATTCAGCGTCGGCGGTGCGAACAGTGTCCGCGGTTATCGGGAAAACCAACTGGTGCGAGATACCGGGTTTATTAGTTCAGTGGAAGTTAGGGTTCCCATCATCAGCCGAGCGAGCTCGGCCATTGTTCAACTGGCGCCCTTCTTTGATTGCGGTGGCGCCTGGAATATAGGCAACAGTACGCCGTCTCCCGAAACGATCTACAGCAGCGGAATTGGGATACTGCTAAATCCCAACAAGCATTTGAGCGCTCAATTGTACTGGGGCTACCGATTCACGCACGTTCCCAATCCTCACAACAATGCCCAAGATCTGGGGCTTCACTTCAAGGTGATATTTCAGGCCTTTTGAGGTTGGCTCGAGACGAAAGAAGAGAGTGGGCTGCGCGGGACAGACCCGCTTGACTTAACAAGGCCGCGCTTTCCACCTGCGCCGAGGGGTCGCCGGATTGCGCACCGGTCAGGAGTATTTCCAGCGCGTCGTACCAAAGGCCTTCCTCGGCGTAAATCACTGGCCGGTCTTCCTTACTCGCGCTGGCCAGGCGCGCCGTCAACGCCGCAGAAGGTTCAATCCGTTGGATAAGCCCACTGGCAACAACGTCTTTCGACCGGCTTTCAGGATCGACCACCAGCGCAACGACCCATTCGTATTCGACGCCCGTCATCAGTCTGACGCCATGATCGGCAAGTCGCACGTGCTGAATTCCATTCCTTCTGGCATTTGGAAGCCGGATTCGAAGAAGCGGCTGCGGTTTCCCCGGTTCAATGACAGTCATCTCAAAAGGCACATCGGCAGGCTCGGATTGGTACCAGAACAATGTCGGCTGCTCATGAATGGTGAGGCCCGTGTGATCGGGAGCCAACACATTCAGGCAGATCAAGGACACCCCACTGCCGCGCGAGCCTCCATCAATGCGCACCGCGGGCGCCCCGCGAAGCGGTGGCTTGTAGACGATTCGCGCTGGGGAGGGTACTACCGGCAGAGGTGGCAAAGCCTGTTTGGAAGACTCCGCCTCATTCGTCTTCACGATCGAGACCAACGGCGGAACTTGATTGGTGGACTCGGCAGAATCCAGCCGGCCGGGAATGAAGATTGCCAGAATCGCAATCAGCTGAAAGTATCTCGCGTACCTAGCTGGCATGTTGACGCTCGCGTTTCTCCACGACACTGCGCCGGACTTGGTAAACGGTAACCTTTCCGGCCTTGCCCTTCAATGCCAATGTGCCTACCAACTCGGTTTGGAATTGACCGGCCAGCAGTTTGTATGTGGTTTCCCCGATCAGAATCCGGCAGCACTCGTCTGTTGGTCTTGGATCGCCGGAATCCTTGTCAAAACTCTCCAGACGGGAAGCCGTATTCACGGTGTCGCCGACTACGGCGTATTCCATCCGGTCGGCGCTCCCCAAGCTTCCTGCCATCAGCGGACCCGTGTAGATCCCAACCCGCATGGTGCCGGTTTGCACGCCCCTTTGAATCCACTGGTGATTGAGCCGCATCAAGGTTTCCTCCATGGCGAGCGCGCAGCGCACGGCATTCGTAGCATCCTGCTGGAATTCGCGTTCCGAGGTTCGCGTCAACGGCGCTCCAAAGACGGCCATGATGGAATCGCCAATGTATTTGTGAACCACGCCCCCGTGATCAATCACCACCTGCGTCGTAGCGCTCATGAATTCGTTGAGCCAATCCATGACCGCGGCGGGGGTGAGTCGTTCGGACAGCGTGGAGTAACCCTTCAAGTCTGTGAAAAGAACGGTGGCGGTCACCTCTTGTGCGCGCGGTCTTCCGCCCTCGAGAAATTCGTCTCGCTGGGACCAGATCGTTTCGGCGACTTCGCGGGAAACGTGCTTGGAAAACAGGCTCATGATCGAGCTCCGCTGCGTCTTCTCGTAATACGAAGCGTAAGAGACAACCACAATCGCCGACGCGAGAAATGCAGTGCCGGGTGTGGCGGAAAGGATCCACCAACCTGCCCGAAAGCTCCACCAAGCGCAAGCTCCCAAGATCACCAGACAGGTGCCGGTCAACAGCACAAACCTCCAAGGCGACCGCACCCCATATCCGATCGCGGTTCCCAGCAGACACCAGATAAGAATCCACAGGGATTCCTTCCAATCGGGCCAGACTTCCAGCGGATGATCTCCTTCCAGTGCGGCCCGCAACAACTGGCTCAACATCTGCGCGTGAACCTCGACACCGCGGTGTTGGTAGGCGATCGGCGTCACGAAGTAATCCATGGCGTACTCGGCGGTAACGCCGAGTATGACAACTTTGCCGCGGAGCGCCTCTGGCGGGATTTGACCCGAGAGGGCTTGAGTGAGCGTGCAGGTTTCAAAGTTCTTCGGGCCCTTGAAATCGAGGAGCAACTGATATCCTCTGGCATCGGCGTTCACATAGGCGCCATCGTTCGCCTCAAAGGGGCGGAAGACTGTTTTGCCGAGTTGAAGATCGTTGTTGGCCGCGGGTTTCATGTGAATACCCCGGGCCCCCAGGTAGAGCACGGCCAGTTGCAGCGTCAGTGACGGAAATGCGTTTGTGCCATCGTCCAGGAACAGCAGGCCGCGCCGCACGATCTTGTCGATCTGATAATCCGGCGTAAAGGAGTTGATTCCCAGACGTTCCGGATGAGATTTCAGAATCGGTGGCGGCGCGATGCCATGGTGCTGCGTGTCACCCGTGGTCCAGATGCAGACGATATTGCTGTAACTGAGCAGAACTTCATTCAGTGCAGCAAGCTGACTTCCGTTCTTGGGCACGGGAAGGTTTCGATATAAGTCCACGCCGATTGCCGATGGATGTCCGGCCTCAAGAAGCTTGAGCAATCTAGCAAGATCAGCGTCCCACAACGGCCAATCCCCCAATTTCGGGTTGGAGATATCGCTCTCAGTGATCGTAATCAGCGCAATCCGATGATCATCCGGCGCATTTCGTGCTCGCCAGCGGAGAAAGGTGTCATAGATCCGAAGTTCCGCGCCTTGAAACATCCCCAGCCCGCGAGCCGTCCACACGGCGGCGAACGCCAACGCCCCGATGAGTAGACTCACCAGTCTCGGCGACGAGCGGACTGTGTGCAGCAATCTCACTTGAGTGATGACTGTCTACAACCAATTCCCAATTACGAGGTAGGGAGCCCAGTAACAGGGATGGCGATAGCGCTTGTCGGCCAGCATCTTTTGTTGAGCCAATTGCAGTGCCCGCGCCTTTGAGATGTCCCCCCCCCCTCTCCATTGGGAATAGAACTCAGAGACCAAGACCGTGCTGGCTTCGTCGTTGACAAACCAAAGCGTAGCCAACGCGCTGCGCGCCCCGGCTTTGACAGCGACCCCGGCCAACCCCAGTGCAGCACGGTCGTCGCCGGCCGCGGTTTGGCACGCGCTCAACGTGAGCAGTTCCACCGGCCTACCCCGGAACTCGCTCGGACGAATCAATCCTTCCAGATCGTTCAGAGTCAACTTGGCATCGTAAGTCAGAATATACGTCTGGTCTTCCTGTCGATTGAATTGTGCATGCGAGGCGATATGCACCAGCGCGTATTGCTCCTGCTCGAATTCCCGCTTCAATTTCGAATCTGAAAACTCACGGTTCATCAACGTGTCAGTTCGATACAAACTCTGCAATTCTCGAACCTCTTGCGGCACGTAATCCAGCGGCGAAAAGCCCTGAACCCCTTGAGATAGCCCGGCCAGCAAGAGACGCGGGTGAACTCTCGGCGCGGTGCTTGCATCCGTCAACGTGAGACCAGGGCTGACCGCGACCGCAAAATCGTTCACCAGAAAATGTCGGCCGTCGTACAGAGCCGCCAGAGGAATGGTGCGCAACGCGCCATCCGGAACAAACACGAGTGTCTGCACGTGCCGAGTTGCCAATTCATCTCTAATTGGGCGAATCAACCAATTGTAAAGATGTTGCGCCTGAATCAGGTACTCAAAGGTGGTACGGGTTTCAAGGTTCCTGCGGAAATCTCGGACTTCGGCGGTGAGTTGATCGATACCGACGGGCACCTTGAAACGCGTCAGACCCGAGTCAAAGCCGACCAGCACTTCCGTGCGGTCCGGCAAAGGAATCAGGTAAAGAACAGCTGTATCTGGCGCAACGTTCTCAACCGGCGTGCTCCGGGAACGAACCAGGCTCACGCATTCATCCTGCAGATAATCCTCCAGCTCAACTGACTTTAATTGTTCGACTGTGTCCCGGGCTTCCAAGAGCTTCTGCTGAACTTCGTTTGGATCCTTCAGGTTGTCGGCTTCCTGCAAGAGAAGGTCGGCCAGCTCAAAGTACACAGAGCCAAACGTGTCGCGGAACGAGGACTGCGTGGGACACGTTCGACAGCCCACAGTCAGGTCAGTGCGCACCATCTGGAGAGTCGCAACCGCTTCGCGGTAGGCAGTGATCGCCTCTGTCCTGTTGTCCTGATCCTTCAGGAGGCGGGCCGTCTGCCATTCCCAGCGAAAGAGCGCGTCCATGGTCTGGGTCTGCTGGGCGAGAAAGGCCGCACGACGCGTCAGCACAAGCGCGTCCCGGTCGCGCCCCTCGTCTTCGTAAAGTTGGCCCAGGTAACCCAAGGCATAGGAAGCGGCCCGCTTGTCGCCAATCTTTTCCGCCAAACGATAGGCCTGATTATAGATACCGGCCGCGTCGGAGACGAAATGGCCACGCAAATCAGATTCAGGGCGCGACAATTGACGATAGGTTTGGCCACATAAAATGAGCAGGTAAGCTTGATCGTGGGAGGGGCTGAGGGCTTGGACTTGTAGTAGCGCGGTCGCGTTGAATTTGGCGGCGTCATCGAGCATACCGGCCCCTTGTGCGGCCGAGGCTGAATTGGCCAGCGCCTTGGCAGTCAGGAGCTGATTCTGATTCTGTCGAGCCAGCGTGGCGCTTTCACGAAACGCGTTCAGCGCTTCCGCAAACCTGCCTTGGGCCACCCGCAACCCACCGAGGTTGTTGTCAATCGCCGCCACCTCGTTCCAATCCTGGTCTTGTCGCGCCATCGCTAGCGCTTCCAGTAAGTTGGTTTCGGCAAGTTCTGTGCGCCGCGTGGTGCTGTAAGCCAAACCGATCTCCCCCTTCGCCCGCACCAGTCGTTCTCGGTCCTCAATGCGTTCCGCGAGAGCCAGAGCGCCGGTGAGTTGCTCGATCGCCAGTTTGGTTTGTCCCAAGGACTCATAAGCCGTCGCCAATTGGATCGCCGCATCGATTTCGCCAGCGCGGTCCTTTGCGGCGTTGAAAAACTGCAACGCTTTCTGCCAATGCCTGGCAGCATCCTCAAACGCACCCGCCTCAAACCTCCGCGCCCCCTGCCCCATCTCTATTTCGGCACGGGGATTTCCTCTTCTCGTCGCTGCAGAGAAAACGCTTGCTGGCTGAAAAACCAGCCCGACGAGAATCAAAGCGCACCAAAAACGGAAGCGCAGATTCATCTTATCTTGTCACGCCGCCCGACGATCCGGTTTCAAAACTCGGCAAGGGCCCGTCCGGTTCTACCGAGACCCCTCCCCTTCCCAATACCAGGAAACTGCTGACGCCGCCAGCCAGCCGCGCGCCGCACCACTGTCGCAATTGTGACTCGGCGCCCAGGAGCGAACCGGGCAAACTCACCAAGCTTCCGCTCAAATCGAGTTCCGTAGCTTCGATCAGAACCGTGCCGGGATTTCCGAATTCTGAGTCCGCCGTAATGGGCGTATCGGTCCGCAAAAAGTAATCCGCCAAAATACGGATCCTGCCGCCGTTGTTATTCACCGCATCCGCCGAGATCGCACTTTGATTCATTACGAGAAAGACAGGATCGACAGTGATGTTGCCGCCGTTATCGTCTGCCGAAGCGCTGATCTTGCCGTTCAACGCATAAATCAAATTCGGCGCCTGCAAGGTGATATTGCCGCCGTCATGAGCCGCCGTCGCACTGATCTCGCTGTCGCTAAGCCGTAGTTCCGTACCGGCGTTCGCGATAATCTCTCCGCCGTTTCCATGCAGCGCCGAAGCGGTCAGTTCGCTGTGGTTCTTCAGTTGAATCGACTGTTTGGCTCCGATGGTGATATTGCCTCCATTATTGTTCACGGCATCCGCAGTGATCACGCCGTGATTCAACACGAGCGTGTTCGGAGCGATGCGAATGTTACCGCCGTTGTCGCCTGCGGAGGCACTGAAAGAACTGTTGAACAAATAGGCGAGCTTGCCGACGGCAAGCGTGATGTTGCCTCCGTCGTGCGACGCCGCCGGCACCGAAATATCACTGTTATCCTCGACGCGAAGCGTACCGTGCGCAGTCAGTGTGATGTCACCTGCTTCGCCGGTGCCAACGGTGGAACATTGAATCGAAGAATGGTTCTTCAGCGTCACGTCGGTGGCATCAATGGCAATACTCCCGCCATCACTGGCTCCCTTGGTTGAAGCGGAAATCTGCGCGCCATTCAGAAGTTGCAGAGACAAAGCACCAGAATTGCCGGGCCGAATGGTGATGTCCCCGGCGCGCGCGTTGCCCTGGACTCCGAAAAAATTACCCGAAAAAATTCCAGCGAATCCAACGGAACCATCGGCCCTCAACCCGTCCACCACAATGGAGTCGGCGGCCAGAGTGATTTTGCCGCCCTGACCTTGTCCGTCGCTACCGGCCGAGATGGCGGCCGAAGTGTTGATCTCAACATGGCCCGCGTTAATTTCGATGGCGCCTCCGGCGCCGGGGCTGCTCGTGTCTGCGTCGATTTGTGCACCGTTGATCATGCGCAACGAATCCGCCTGGAGATTGATGCCGCCTGCATTCCCGTCACCACTGGTCTGGGCTTCGATTCCCGTGAGAAACGTGGCGTCGCCTCCGTCCAAAAGCACGTCGCCCGCGGTAATGTTGATATTGCCGCCGGCCCCGGCTCCTTGCGTCCCGGCCAAGATCCTTGCGCCATTCAAAACCTCGAGGCTTGCGGTGCGGATAGCCAAGTCACCCCCGTTACCCGTGGCCGCAGCCAAGGGTGGCACACCGATGCCCGTGAACAATGTTCCCTCTTCACCATCAAGGACGATAGAATCAGTCGCCGTGACGGCCACACTGCCGCCGTTGCCCGAACCGCCGGTGGCCGACGAGATCCTGCCGCCGTCGGAAATCTCCAGCGAGACGGTTGCGACGGTAACATCGCCCGCATCGCCGCCGCCCGTTGTGGTGTCGGCAATAATGCCGGACGTCATTCCGTGCCCATCGATGTTGATCGCCGAAGCCGAGACGGTGGTGTTGCCGGCGTGCCCCGATCCAGCGCTCACGGTCGAGACGATTGTGCCGTTGCGGATGT
Organism: Verrucomicrobiia bacterium; assembly: GCA_035516795.1. GTDB lineage: Bacteria > Verrucomicrobiota > Verrucomicrobiia > Palsa-1439 > Palsa-1439 > DATJBF01. The sequence continues at coordinate 13,023 of DATIZX010000102.1, read as the reverse complement.
CGAGAGTATCCGTGCCAATCTGAACGTCGCCGGCGTTCCCACTGCTGTCGGTCCGCGCGCCGATCCCGGCAAAATAGGTCGGGCTGTACATGCCGTCGAGAACAACGGAGTCCGCGGTCACGCTGATGCTACCGCCGTGGCCCGTCCCATGAACATCGCAAGTGATAGCCGAGCCGTGCAACAACTGGAGCTGATGTGTCTGAATGTCGATATTACCGCCGTTTCCGGTGCTGAACGGGCTGGTATCCGAAAAGATGTAGCCCAGGTTTTGCAGGGTCATGCTGTCGCGAACCTGGACTTCCACGCCTTGGCCGTCCTCGGCGCCCATGACAGTCGCATCGATGCCGGAGTTGTCGAACGTCAAATCTTGCGCGTGAACAACGACCCGGCCGCCGCCGACGCTCACACCGTCGTTCCCCAGCAAGGCTGAGTTGTTAAGACTAACCGTGCCCAGCGTCGTAAAAGCCGACGTGTCCACGACCGCGTTCGGGTTATCCACATCCAGGCTCACACTGCCAGCCGAGCCAACGCTGATGACGTTGATGCGTCCGCCCGCGGCCTGCAACTGGCCATTGACGATTTGCACGTCGCCGGCGATGACCGACAATGATTTAAGGTCAGGAACCGACAACGAGCAGCCGTTGAAAGAGATCGGGGCGACTGTCGGTCCGAGGAAACCGAAGGCGCTCGGGGAGGCACTGGTGAGCAATGGATCGTTGGCCGATGGATTGACCGTATCGAATCGATGGCCGTCGGACAACTCGATGTAGTGTGCCGAGGTCACCAGGAACGACCCCTTTACATCCACCTGCGCGTGCTGTCCGAAGATCACGCCGTGCGGATTGAGGAAGAATAAGTTTGCACCGTCAATCGTCGATCGAATGGTGCCGTCAATCGAGGAAGCATTCGGACCGGTAATCCGCGACAGGATATTGTGAATGTTGGCCGGCCCGGAAAACGTGGCAACGTCGCCATTGACCAGATCGAATTGGCTGAAGCTGTGGAACAGATTGTTGCCGATGATTCGGCCATAATCCGCGGTGATATCAAAGTTCGGCCCGGCCAGGCTTTCGCCTTTGTGATTGTCCAACGTGTTGTCGCGCACGATCTGAGCTTGACCAGCTGCGAGCCAAGCGATTTGTGCAGCGAGGATGATTGAGAACGGCAAACAGCAGCGACGTTTAAGGTTGTTACCTTTCATGCCTGCCACCTCCCGGCCATCATAGAGTCGTCTCCTCCAAAAGCAAGCGAAACATCACGGAGCTGAACGACGCCACTCTCGATGGTGTCCCGTTGTTCGTCCGTTCCAAACCGCGACCACCGAGCGAGCTTTGGTCTCCAAACGAAGGTACGCAGGAAGTCCGGATTTCTTGCGTACACTGTTTTGGTATGACGAGCCCGACTGTCGCAGGTTCCTGCTTTGCTTGACATTGATGACCTCGTGACCTATGGTCTGCGCTTGTTCGGAGAACAAAGAGGCTGGCGTCTCGTTTGCGTGAACGCCTTCGTGTCCTTTCTGCCGTAGACGGACATTTATGACGTTCGAAGGATCGTGCAGGTCGCATCAAAGAGCGGGTTCTTATCCAGACGCAACGCCACGCGTTCACCCACCCAAAGCGGGATATCAAGTCAAGAAGCTCCTTCCCGTCGTCTCGTGGATTGGATTCCTGGCCTCGGCAGTATCAGAATACGGGTTTGACCTAGACTTTCCGCTGACACCGGCATTGTGGCTGGTGATTGCAGTTTGCACCTTGGTGATGGCGACTGCGCACGACGCTATTCGCAGTCAGGTTCGCACCCATGGAGACGATCACGCGAGTCACTACAACCTGGCCACCGCGATAGCGCGCTCCGACTTTATCGGACCAAACATGTCAGCTCAGTTCCTCGTCCAATTGCGCCCCGGTCGAGCTTGGTTTGACGGTCTAGCCCAAGACATGTGTAGAGACACTGGTGGCGTTGCCGGTAAGCAACCCCCTCAGATGGATTTGGAAGACACGATCATCACGACAACCACCGCCGTACTGCCGGCTATCCTTCTAAATCCTGCGGATATCCGCGGGCCTCCTAGCAGCGAATCACAGATTGACGTTGCCTCTGGCCGGCCGGCCCGGCAGCTTTCCACCATTCCGCGTCCTTCTCCTGATGTCCCGCCATCTTTTTCAGGTCGTCGTCCAGCCGCCCTTTTCGCAATTTCAATTCCGTCTGTTAGGCTCAACCACAACAACTCTGTCGCATCGACATCTCAATGCCATGAACCTGGGAGACCATGATGAAACGCAATGTACTTGCCTTGTTGGCTGCAATGTTCGCGGCGGTTGAATGTTCAGCCGCGAACCAATGGGTTGTAAAAAATCTGAGTGATCACGGGACGGACTCGCTTCGCGACGCGCTGGCGAATTCCGCAGCGTTCGACACCATCACGTTTGACAATGGATTAGCCGGCACGATCACGTTGACGACGGGGCCCCTGGTCATTACCAACTCATTGACGATCATCGGACCGTCGGCCCTTAATCTCACGATCGATGGAAACAACACCTATCAAGTGTTTCAGATATACAGCATCATTTCGACTCCTGTGGTCAGTATTTCCGGGCTGACGATAGCCAACGGCTTTGATCCTGTCGCAGGCGGGGGGATCAATCTTACGAAGGGTGGTCTGCGAATTTCAAAATGCGCGTTCGACTCCAACCACTCGTTCGTGGGCGGTGCCATCTGCAACAATCCGAATCCGCCGAATATTATCGGGTTGAACATCGAGTACTGTACGTTCTCGCGCAATTCCGCCAGTGGTCCTGGTGGCGGAGCCATCTGGAATACCAACAGTGCGGTCGTGAGAATCGAAACATCTACCTTTTCGGGCAACAACGCCTCCAACGGTTTTGGTGGAGCAATTTTAAGCGCCACCAATTGCACATCGGTTATATCCAACTGCACGATTTCAGTGAATTACGCGAATCTGGGCGGCGGGGTGTTTGCCGGCTGTTGCGGATCACATCTCGTAGGATCCACGATCATCGCTGGAAATGCCGCGGTAACTTCGCTTGACGTGAATGGGAGCTTCATCAGCGGCGGTTTCAATTTGATCGGTAACACCACCGGGAGCACCGGGTGGGGTGGCACCGATCAGTTGGGCTTTTTCCCAAACCTTGCCTCTTTGGATTACAACGGGGGATCGACAAAAACCATGGCGTTGCAGAATCCCAGTCCGGCGCTTGATAAGGGATCGTCGGCGATTGCGGATCAGCGCGGCGTCGCGCGGCCTTTTGATATTCCAGCCATCGGGAACGCCGCGAATGGAAGCGATGTGGGCGCTTATGAATATCAGACAAATCTTCCTTCAGGGATGACGTCATCCGACTGGCGGGGAAAGTGCGTCCCAAACCGATTCATACCCTCACTTCTGCAATGTAGCGCCAACTGGCTGTTCAATCTGCGTCCCACTAATATGAGTTTCAGCGCCTCCATCAACTACAACGGGCCTGACGGATCGAACTCCATTACCGCGTTGGTGGATTCGTCGACCGCTCTCAGCGATCCCGAAATGATGACCCTGAGCAACATCTATATCGGCTCCGGCTGCAGCCTCGTCCTGAGCAACGTGGGCACCGCGACCTTTCACCTCGTCGGCGACTTATTCGTGGGGGACGGCGGAAGCGTGGCGGTATTTAATCCCGGTTCTCCAATTTTAAACAGCCTGCAAGTGGATGGCGCGACATGGGTCGGAACTTCCGGCGCGGGCTGGCTTACGCTCAATTCCGGCATCACGCAACTCAAGCGCCTCGAAATCGGTGAAGATTTCGCGCAAGGCATCATGACCTTAGGAATGACGGTACCATTACCGTCCAGAATTCGATCGTTGTTGGTGGCGGCAGCAACTCGGTCGGCGCGCTCTATTTGTACGGCGGGACGATGAATGTCAGCAATGGGACGATTAGCGTCGGCAATGGTGGCGCGCTCACCGACGGAAACGGGTTTGGTCAGCTGATCGTTTCCAATGCCTCGCTCACCACCAAAGGTGTGCTGCTCGGGAGCAGCGTCGGCGGACACGGTATCGCAAATATCCAACCCGGTGGCGCCATCCATATTCCGAACGCGCAGCAGGGCTGTGCCGCGTGCGGGTTCTCAAGCAACGAAGGTGATTTGGACGGCGGCGTGATTGATTCGCCCGGCGCAGACTTATTTCTTGGACAGACGCATCCCGGGGAGTTCTTTGTCAACAGCGGCAGCGGCGTATTCAGCAACGTCCATGTCGGCTTCGACAACATCGGCACGGTGACCGGATTCGGTGGCTCGTTGCAGGCATTGGGATATATATCCGTCGGAGAGCAATCCGGCGCGACGGGTTTTGTCTGGATGTCCGGCGGCATCGTGGTCGCCACCAACAACGATACGAACATTGGCGGGAATGGGTACGGGCACGTCGCAATCTCCAACGGAACGGTCGTGGCGTCGCACGAGTGGGTTGGTACATTTGCCGGGTCATCGGGCACACTGAGATTGGCTGGCGGCACGAATATCGTGCAAGGGTACCTAGAGGTCGGAGGATATCCCAACGCGACCGGCGCAGTATGGATGACGAGCGGGCAATTGGCAACCAGCGGTCAATTCCTAATCGGCGATGGGGGCGTTGGTCAGATGACCGTATCCAACGGGATTGAGTTAGCCACCGACATCTTCGTGGGCGCTGGGTCTGAAGGAACATTCACCATGGCCGGAGGCACGAATACAGTGTCGTCGTTTTTCACTCTCGCCGGCGGCTTCAACGCAACCGGGACTGTATGGATGACCGGCGGACAGTTGGATGTCGACCAGGGGATTACCGTCGGACAATACGACGCCGGGCGCATGATGGTATCCAATGGCATCATCCACGCTGACCGCGAATTTGTTGGTTTGTCGTTAGGATCGCAAGGTTCGTTGACTCTGCAAGGCGGTGTTGACAACGTATTCACGTTGATGTCAATCGGTGCTTCCGGCTGTTTGTCGTCCACAGGAGTCGTCAATGTCACCGGCGGCAGCTTGTACGTCACGAATGCCTCCGTCAGTGCCACGCTCGAAGTGGTGAGCGGCACCTTTACTGCAAGCAGCGGTTTCGTGCAGTTGGACAAGCTGGTGGTGACCAGCGCTTGTGCCCGCGTGGTGCACGCGGGAGGCACATTGCTGTACAACACCTTGGTGCTCGACCCCAGTCTCAGCGCGGTCGGCGACGGCATTCCCAACGGTTTCAAGCAGCAGTATGGGCTTGACCCATTTGATCCCAACCTGGGCAGCGAGAGCTTCAATGACACAGGCTTGACTGTCATTCAGGCTTTTCAGTCGGGTTTTGCGCCCAAGAATAACGCGGCCTACCCGCACGTCACCGGCATCGGAAAGGTAAATGCGAACGACATCAAGGTGATCTATCTCGGCGCCAACGGCGACTCTAGTTATACGCCTGGCATTGCGTCGCGCACCAACGTGCTGGAGTTTTCCCCCGGCACAGCCAACGGCAGTTACTCCAACAACTTCACGAGCACCGGCCAGACGAACATTCTCAGCGGCGGGACTGGTGTCGGCCTGATCACGAACATGATCGACGCCGGCGGCGCCACGAACCCGTCGCGGTATTACCGGATTCGAGTGATCACACCGTAATCCTGTGAGCGCGGCTGTGAGGAACAAAGGCAACGAAACAAACAACCGAAAGCCTGTTCACGACTCGGTGAGCAATCTCCGCCTGCGCTCCACTTCTTCAGAGAGGTCTGAACTATGAAAACACGCACTTGGTTGGTTTCAGGATTGCTAATCGGAGCGATGAATCTCAGCGCGGCGGTCATTCCCGTCATGAGCGTTGCCGACAACGGACCTGGCTCAATGCGGGCCGCGCTGGCAACTGCCAGCAATGGCGACACAATTGACGCGAGCGGCGTCTCGGGAACGATCTTGCTCACCAGTGGCGAATTGCTGGTGTCGAACAGCGTCACCATTCTCGGTCCCGGCCCCGCCAATCTGGCCGTTGATGGCAATTTCGCCAGCCGCGTATTCCACATCGCGCAGTCGAATGTCGTCGCCATCGCCAACCTGAACATTACCGATGGCGATGTCGCTTCCTACGGTGGCGGCATCGGAGCCGATTATGCGGTTGTCCTCGCTGTTAGCAACTGCTGGGTGTTAGGCAGCACGGCCTACAGCGGCGGCGGTATTTTCTTCGGTGGAACGATGCTGATACTCGTCGATACCATTGTGTTCGGCAATTCGGCAAATAATGGCGGCGGATTAGTCGTCAATCAAGGGACTCTTGCCATCACCGACTGCACAATCAAGTTCAACTCTTGCGTCGGTACCTACTACGACGGCGGTGGCGGCATTGAGAACGCTCAGGGGAAAGTGATGATGATTAATAGCACCGTCAGCAGTAACGGGGCCACGGCGGGAGCGGGCGGGGGCATCAACAACTTTGGCGGCACCGTGACGATTCTTAATAGCACCATCAACGACAATGGGGCCTATTTTGACGGCAGCGCAATAGCAAACGATTCGGCCGACGGCATCAGTGCCGTCTTGGTCGTCTCCAATAGTACTCTGAGCGCCAATGGTTCAACCTACGGTGGTGTCATAGGAAATGAGCCTTTCGGCGGCACTGCCAAGGTCGGTGTCGTCAACTGTACGATCAGCGACAGCGGTGGAATCTATAATTTTGGAATACTGGAAATCGGAAACACCATTTTAAAACCGGCTGGTCTTGCCAATTCCGGCACCGTTACCTCGCTCGGCTACAACCTCAGCAGCGATGCGGCCGGGGGCGACGGATCGACAGGGCCGGGCGGACTGCTGAATGCAACCGGCGATATCCGCAACACCGATCCGATGCTCGGTCCGCTACAAAACAATGGCGGGCCAACGTTGACGCACGCGCTGTTGCCGGGCAGCCCAGCGATTGATGCCGGCGATCCGAATTTTGTCCCACCGCCATCCTACGACCAGCGCGGCCCTGGTTTCCCGCGCGTCCTCGCAAATTGGAGCGGCAGTCCGCGGATCGATATCGGGGCTTACGAGGCCATTCCCACGTTCACCGTGAGCGACGGCGTACCGGATTCGTGGCGCGCCCATTTTTTTGCGAACCAACCACCGGGTAATTCAAATGGAACGGCGACGAACGGCCAGTCATGTGCTGCATGCGACGCCGATGGCACCGGCCAGAACAATCTGTTCAAGTATGTGGCCGGTCTTAATCCGACGAATCCGGCTTCCCTTTTCGCACTCAACATTGCGAACGTTTCCGGCCAGCCGAATCAGAAGAACTTGATCTTCAATCCCGAGGTCAGCGGTCGGACTTACACGCCACAATTCAGAACGAACTTAACCAGCGGCAGTTGGGCTGCGCTTGCCAGCGCGGGCGGACCGGTCACGAACGCGAATCAACTCGCTGTCACCGACACGAACGCGGTCGAACCGCAGAAGTTTTACCGCATCGATATATCGCTGCCATGAATTGTCCCAGGAATGCAATCGACTGGACTTCCCGCCCAGCATTTCATAGGATTTACGGGTCGTGGACGGGTTGCCATTGAGAGTGGCTAGGATGAGTGCGAACCGGTTGGTTTCGGTTTTTCGGGTTGGACTTCTGACGACGGCACCTCTGTCCATGAGCGGCGAACAGGAGCCAGCATCATGATTCGAATGAAGCAGTGGATCCGGATACTTGTGGGGCCAGTCGTGTTTGGCGCGCTGCTGTCCTCCAGCCACGGCACAGTCCTGATCGATGAGAGCTTCGCGCCGGGCTACAATCGAACGAACAACAATATCGCCGGCGCTAATATGGCGATCTACAAGGGACGGACGAACACCACCGCTACGGTCAATGTCGGCTCTCTGAGTTTTAGCAATTCAACGAGTCTGGGCGCCTCGGGTTATTGGGGTTATTTCACTGATCCCAACGCCAACCTAGCGGGAATTGGGAGCGCCTCGTCGGTCAGCAACGGCCACCTGTTGCTTGGCGTGGGCGACAAGCTAACCGTGAGCATCAGCTTCTATCTGGGAAGTATGCCGACCGGCACCAGCACGTACGCCTTACGCTTTGGCCTTTTTGACAGTGCGGATGGCAATCCGGTCCGCTCGACCAATGACGCCAATGCCGGCCCATCCAGCAACGCCTTCACCAACAACCAGGCCTTTGCCGCTTTCCTTCCCATGACAACCGACACGGGTCTGATCAACCAGATCAGCCTGCGACGCCGCACGACGCTTACTGCCGGCAACCCGCTCAGCTCCTCTGCTGATTGGACTTCGATGGGAAGCGTGGGCGGGGCGTACACAGCTTTGTCTTCTCTGAGCAATTACACACTCCAGTTCAGCGTGTCACGGCCAGACTCGTTTACATGGACGATCTCCGCCGCTCTCATGGACACGCTTAGTGCGACCGTGCTGACGTCCGGGTCCGTTTCGACCAACAGCGGGCTTTCTTCTTTTAACTGGTTCCAGTGGCGGACGCCCTCGGAAGCACCCGGCAACCCCGACGTGTTTACGGACATGAAGGTCGAAGTGGACCCGCTACCGGTCGCCAATTTCTGGATAGCCAGCACCGGCAAATGGGAGTATTTCGGAAACTGGTCGAATGGCGTACCCTCCACCAACGATGCCGCTGACGTCATCAACAATTCCAACAGCAGCTTCGTCACCATTGACGCGTTGACTGTCGGCAGCTTCCCGTCCAGTCTAATGATCAACAACCTTTTGGTGTCGGCTCCGGCGGGCTTCTCCAATACTCTGCTCGTGTCCGCCACGGGTGGCACGAATCCACCCCTGAGCGTTCTCAACAGCCTCGGCGTCTCTGCCGGCGGCTCGGTGATCGTCTCCAACGGCGAGTTGCGAGTGGGCGGTATCTCCACTAGCACGCTGGACGGCTCTCTCGTGGTGCTTGGCGGGGGCAAGATGTCCATGAACGGACCATTCAGCGTCGGCGACCAAGGCACCGGCGCGGTGACATTGGTCGGTGGGACTTTCGTGGCCACCAATAGCTCGACGATCATCGGTAATCTCGGCATGGGTAGCGTGACCGTCTCAAACAGTGCACTCACCGCCAACCTCATCAACATCGGCAGTGGTGCGAACTCTATCGGCAGCCTGACCATCAGTTCCAACAGCACGGCGAATCTCTCCAGCAACCTAACCGTGGCGTCGGGCTCTGGATCGTCTGGCACCGTTAGTATTGTCGGCGGCTCTTTGGCTGTCGCCAACGGCGTGTTCGGCATCGGGAATACTGGGGTGTTGTCCAATGGCACGGGCATCGGCAGTGTCACAGTTTCCAACGGCACGCTCACAGCCTCCACCATTCTCTTGGGCAGCAGCGCGGGTGGGCAGGGCGATCTCATATTGCAGGATGGTGGAATGATCAGTTGCCCCGGTGGAACAAATTGCTTGATCGCGATCAACAGTCTCGGCTTCGGCCAGGTTGGCGGGACGCTGACGTGGGTCGGAAGCACTCTGGAAATTGGTGTGTCGGCCGTTGGCGATTACAACCTGTCCGGCGGGTCGGCGGTGTTCGATGATTTGTATGCCGGCTACGGCGATGTCGGAACGATGACCCTGGCCGGCGGCGTCGCGAACGTCAATTCGCGTTTGATCATCGGTCATCTCGGTAGCCCCCTGGCAAATGGCTCGGTGTGGATTACTGGCGGAACGCTGACGATTTTGAACAATTACACCATCATTGGCAACTCCGGCGTCGGTCAGATGACGATCTCGAACGGCACGGTGACGGCTGACGCCGTGTTTGTGGGCAACAGCGGGAACGACGGATCGTTGAGCGTCGCTGGTGGCACGATGGCCGCGTTTTCGGGCATCTCGGTTGGCGATTGCGGCGCCGGCTTCAACGGATTCGTGACGATTGTCGGTGGCGATCTGTTTATTACCAACGCATCTCACAACGCCGTGCTCGACGTGCGGAGCGGGACAACGACCATCAGTGGCGGCTTGCTGAAAGTGGACAAATTGATCGTCACCAATTCTTGCGCAAGATTGCTGCACACCGGCGGCTCGCTCCAATACAGCCAGGTTCAGCTCGACCCGAGCCTCAGCGCGGTCGGCGATGGCATACCGAACAGTTGGAAACTGCAATACGGCTTGGACCCGTTCGATCCGAACGCGGCCAATGAAGATCCCGATGGCGATGGGTTGTCCAACTTGCGTGAATATCAACTAGGGACGAACCCGTCCGATTCCTCCTCGCCCTATCGCATCACGGCCGTCACCCGTGAAGGCAACGACATCCGTGTCACATGGACAACAGCCGGTGGGACGACCAACGTGGTGCAGGTCGGCACCGGCGCGCCCAACGGCAGCTACACAAACAGTTTTAGTGACCTGAGTCCGCAGTTGATCATCCCCGGCGCCACCGTCACCAGCACGAACTACCTCGACTCCAACGGCGCGACCAATAACCCGGCCCGCTATTATCGCATTCGTGTGTTACCGTGACGGTCGCTATTTCGCTGGTGTTTAGCTCCCGGCTGTGGTTTACTCGAAACGCTTAGGAAGCGCGGGTCGCACCGCTTGCGGTTATTAGACGGTCTTGAATTCAGAAAGCGTGGCCATGAGGTTGAAGCGGACTCCAAATGTCGCGGGGAGTTTGTGGTGTGGTGACTCATTCGTGCCGGTCGCCGATGTGGCTTTGCGATCCTCTCACTGCACTCGATTGGGCTTAAGTCCGGGAAGTGTCCCACTGATCGTGATACGAATCCTTCGGTTTATTCTTCTCATTCTTTTGGGGGTGGTCGCCGGCGTTGGCAATATGAGGGCGCAAACCCTGACCACGTTGCATCAGTTTGTCAGCGGCTCTACCACTGACGGCGAAAACCCCGAAGCGGGGCTGGTGCAGGGCAGCGACGGATACTTCTACGGTACGACCGCCTTTGGTGGGACGAACTACGGCGGTGTAGTGTTTCGCATCAGTTCGACGGGGACGTTGACCACGCTGTATCAGTTTGACGGCGTCCTCGTTGGACGAGAGCCCTTGGGCGAACTGGTGGAGGGCAGTGATGGCAATTTCTACGGCACGACTTATGGGGGCGGGAGCACGAATTGCGTACTTGGCTGCGGCACGGTGTTTCGGATCAACTCGGCGGGGACGTTGGTCCAACTATATCAGTTTGGCGGAGGCGCCGATGGACGAGGGCCCCACGGGGGACTGGTGGAGGCCAGTGACGGCAATTTCTACGGCACTACTTACTTTGGCGGCACGAACAACCTAGGCACAGTGTTTCAAATCACTTCGTCAGGCACGTTGACCACGCTATATCAGTTTAGCGGTGGTGCCACGAACGGAAGAAACCCCGAGGCGGGGCTGGTGCAAGGGAGTGACGGCAATTTCTACGGCACATCGAACGGTGGCGGCATAAAAGACTCTGGCACGGTATTTCGGGTCAGTTCCTCAGGCACTTTGACCACGCTATATCAATTTGGCGTTGTTTCGACCGACGGCACGCTCCCCTACGAGTGGCTGGTGCAAGGCGGTGACGGCGATTTCTACGGCACGACCTATCTAGGCGGGACAAACAACTTGGGCACGGTGTTTCGGATTAGTCCGGCGGGGACGTTGACCACACTGTATCAGTTTGGCGGTGCCGTCACCAACGCCCACTACCCCGCGGGTCTGGTACAAGGCGGTGACGGCAATTTCTACGGCACGACCCACTTTGGCGGGACGAACAATTATGGCACGGTGTTTCGGATTAGTCCGGCGGGGACGTTGACCACACTGTATCAGTTTGGCGGAGGCGCCGACGGTAACAACCCCAATGCGGGACTGGTGCAGGGCCGTGACGGCAGTTTGTATGGTACGACCTTCCAAGGCGGAACGTACAACGTAGGGACAGTGTTTAGGATGAGCCCTCCGTATACTGTGAATGCGTGGATCGGTAGCACGAACGGCAAGTGGGAGATAGGCAGTAACAATTGGTCCTTGGGCGTAGCACCCTCAACCAATGACACGGTTGATCAGATCGTCAACGCCGGGAACAAGACGGTGACGATCGACGGAACCACTGTGCTCAGCAACTCAATTAACGGATGCCTGACGATCAGCAACCTCATCGTCTCAGCGCCGCTCGGTTCGACGAACACGTTGTCCTTGAACAACGCGGGCCTGGCTACGCCACTGGACATTCTCAATAGCTTTACGATTAGCGCCAACGGCGCAGTGCTGGTAACCAACTCGGTGCTGCGCGTCGACAGTCTATCGGGTGGCGCCTTCCATATAGACGGCGTAGTCACAGTGCGTAATAACGGATCCATCATTGCCACCAACAGCTCAGCATTCGTGGGCTACGATGGCGTCGGCCAGATGACCACCTCCAACGGCACATGGCAGGCAAGAGATGTTCATGTGGGGTTCAATGCCGGCTCACGAGGCACGCTGACGGTGGCGGGTGGCACCCAAACGGTTTCGACGAGTTTGACAGTCGGCACACCCGGCTGCATCAGCACGGGCGTGGTCACGATTTCGGGCGGCAGCCTGTTCGTCACGAACGGGACCGGTAACGCAGTGCTCGAAATTGACAGCGGGACCGTGACGCTCAGTTCGGGAACCCTGCGGGTGGATACATTCATCATGACGAATGCCTGCGGCCATTTCACGCGCACGGGAGGCATCTTCCTCTACAGCGTCGCCGTTCTCGATCCGAATCTGGACGCGGACGGCGATGGATTGCCGAACGGCTGGGAACAGACGCACGGTCTTGACCCGCTCGATGCGACCGGCGCCAACGGCGCGGCGGGCGATCCTGACGGCGATGGCTTCAGCAACCTGCAGGAATACACTTTTGGGTCGGACCCGAACGATTCTTCTTCCGTCCCCGTGAACAGTTGGACGAACAGCGCCAGCGGCAAGTGGGAGACAGCCAGCAACTGGTCGTTGGGTCTGGCGCCGACCAACAACCAAACTCTCGCGGTGACCAACGCGCTCAGCAAAACCGTGACCGTAGACGGCACGACAGCAGCCAGCTTTCCGGACACGATGACGATCAGCAACCTGACAATGTC
>DATIZX010000101.1:0-8976 GCA_035516795.1 Verrucomicrobiia bacterium | reverse complement strand
ATTTCTGACGACGTGGGGCAATCTCTCGTGGAGGGGCAACGGGACGATCTCCATCGCCACCCGCACCGGCAATACCGCCTTGCCGGATTCGACGTGGTCGGCGTGGTCGGAAGCCGTGAAATCGTCACCCGCCAAGGTGACCAGTCCCCGCGGAAGGTTCATCCAGTTGCGAACGCAGCTTGCCGGTAGTCCCGAGCCCGTCCTGCAGTCGCTGAGCGTTTTCTACCGGATGCAAAACCAGAAGCCGGAAATCCAGTCGGTCGAGGTCGGTGAGAGACAGAAAGAGTCCCCAACGGTCAAGTCGAAGACCGATGTGAGCGCGGAAGGAAAATCTGATGCGGATGTCGAGCTCGCAGTGACCGCGGCCATTGAAGGCGTCACCCCCGCGGCGAAACCCGAAGAAGCGACGGCCAAGCCCGCCTCGCCAATCAAGCAGATCCGTTGGACCGCGAGCGATAAGGACGGCGACACGCTCGTGTACCGGATTTACTATCAGGCCGACGGCGACGAATCCTGGATCCCGGCCTTTCTGGAGAAGCCGCTCAAGAAGACCGAGTATTCGTGGAACACGGAATCGATTCCCGACGGCTGGTATCGCATCAAGGTCGTGGCCAGCGACGAAGAATCCAATCCTCCGGGAGACGCCCTTACGGACGAGAAGATCAGTGACCCTGTGAAGGTGGACAATACACGTCCGCAAGTGCTGCAGCTTTCGTGTGATGCGGCCACGGGCGTTCTGAAGGGCGTCGCTCGTGACAATCTCAGCCTGATCCGTTCCCTCGAATACTCCATCGATGGCGGCGAATGGAAATTCTTCGCGCCGAAGGATGGTGTGTTCGACGACCGCGAGGAAGCGTTTGAAATCAAAGTCGGTCCATTGGCCGCCGGTCCGCACTTCGTTGCTGTCCGCGCAACCGATGATGAAGGCAACATCGGCGTTCAGAAGGTCTCGGTGCACGCGAGATGATGCGCCACATATTTTGCGTTCGTCATCGCTGTCATGCTGGGCTTGTCGAAGCATCTCAGCAGTTATCTTGAATCCGTTTTCCAATGAAACGACGGCCTTCGACCAAGGACTGGCTGCCGCTGGCGAAGGCGGAGGACGGCGCTGCCGAATTGCCAACAGGCGAAGCTTTTCGACCCGAGTGGATTGATTTTGAAAACGGGATTCGCGTTGGCAACCTCGAACCCCACGAGCGGATTACGCAGATTCTAAAGTTCCACCTTGAACAAACCTATCGCACGGCCTTCGTGACGGACCGCTGGGGTCGCGGCGTGTATTGGCAGTGGATTTGTTGGCTGCCGCGCGCCAACCGCGAGGCCAAGCCGATCTCGCACGACATAAATTTCGGCTGCGCCAAGTTATTCATCTCTGCCGAGCGAGAGGAACGCGTTTTCAAGAGCGGCTTGCAGGTGGAACGCGGTTACGCTGTCGGGCCGGAGCCGTACCCTGGCTGCCTACTGAAAGACGACTGGGACTGGCACAGGCTGATTGAGCAATGCGCTGTGGGCTCTGAGTTGGACAGGGAACTGCATCGTTTGATCAAGCGCGAAGGGTTCGTGGTCGAAGTCGGCGATTTCGAGTCGAACGCCGTGTTGACGAAGTCCAACTTCAATTCCGCTCGCCAGATCGGCGATGGGATAAAAGATTACTCGAAGCGCGAATGGGCGGGTTTCCAGCTTTACTATCCGATGCCGGAGAAAGAAGTCCGCAACTGCACCGGCCTCGAACTGGTCAAAGCCATTTGCGGCGTTTTTGAGGAAGTCGTTCCCTCCATGAACTGTTGCATGCAGGTGGGGCTGACACGCTCCGATTCTCGTCTTCGCCGGGGATGATAAATTTGGTAGCGTCTCGCCATGCGCGAATGGTTCGAGAACGAAGGATTCTGGCGAGAGCTGTATCCTGTCCTGTTTGACGAGGCGAGATTTGCCAGAGCCGCAGCGGAAGTTGGAAAAATCCTGCGCCTGGCTCGGCGACGACAGGGCGCGGTGCTCGACCTTTGCTGTGGACCCGGCCGGCACTCCATCGAATTGGCGCGGAGAGGATTTAATGTGACTGGCGTCGACCGTACGGCGTTTCTCCTGAACAAGGCCAAACGCTTCGCACGCAAAGCGCGGGTGAAGGTCGAATTCGTTCTCTCTGACATGCGCGACTTCGTCCGGCCGGGTACGTTTGACCTCGCGCTGTGCCTCTGGACTTCGTTCGGGTACTTCGACAATAAGGCTGAGGACTTCAGGGTATTGGAGAACGTTTTTCGCAGCCTTAAATCGCGGGGAGTTCTCGTCGTCGATGTCTTCGGCAAGGAACGATTGGCCAAGGATTTTCAGGGCACTACGTCTCAACGTTTGCCAAACAGCTCATTGTTTGTGCAGCAACACGAGATCTTCGATGAATGGTCGCGCATCCGCAACGAGTGGATCCTCATCCGTGGCAACCGGGCACGGACATTCCGTTTCCACCACACCATGTATTCCGGCCAGGAACTCAAGAACCTGCTCCGGCGAGCCGGCTTTGTTGACGTCAAGTTGTACGGGGATCTGGACGGTCAAGCGTACGGGGCGGACGCTCGCCGACTTGTTGCCGTGGCGCGCAAAGCCGGAGCCGCTCATGCAAGCTGACGTCGCCATCACCCCGCAGGTCATCGCGAAACACGGCATCACTGTGGAGGAGTACGAGCGGATCAAGAAGATTCTCGGTCGCGAACCGAACATTACCGAACTCGGCATCTTCTCGGTGATGTGGAGCGAGCATTGCAGCTACAAGAACTCCCGGCCAGAGCTGAAGAAGTTTCCGCGCGAAGCGCCGTTCATTCTCGTAAAAGCCGGCGAAGAAAATGCCGGTATCGTCGATATCGGCGACGGCTGGGCCATCGCGTTCAAGATCGAGTCGCACAATCATCCGAGCGCGGTCGAGCCGTTCCAGGGCGCGGCGACCGGCGTCGGCGGGATCATCCGCGACATTTTCACGATGGGGGCCCGGCCGATTCTCAGCATGAATTCGCTGCGGTTCGGGCCGATCGGGCCGGGTGATTCGAGACCGGTGACTCGTGACCTGAATCGCACCGATCACCGACCGCCAATCACCGATTACGCGGCCAACCGCCGCCTGTTCGCCGGCGTGGTGGCCGGCATCGCGCATTACGGCAATTGCATCGGGATTCCAACGGTCGGTGGCGAGGTGTATTTCGACGAATGTTACAACGGCAATCCGCTGGTCAATGCTTTGTGCCTCGGCGTGCTGCGCCACGACCAGATCAAACGGGGCAAGGCGGCGGGCATTGGCAATCCGGTAATTTATGTCGGCAGCGCGACGGGACGGGACGGATTGGCGGGCGCGGCGTTCGCCTCGCGGGAGTTGACCGAGGAATCGCAGGAGGATCGGCCGGCGGTGCAGGTGGGCGATCCCTTCATGGAAAAACTGCTGCTCGAAGCCTGCCTCGAAGTGATGCGCAAGGATGGATTGGTGGTCGGCATTCAGGACATGGGCGCAGCGGGTTTGACCTGTTCGACCTGTGAAACTGCCAGCCGTGGCGGCACCGGGAACGAGATCGATTTGAATCTGGTCCCGAAACGCGAATCCGGCATGACTCCATACGAGATCATGCTGAGCGAGTCGCAGGAGCGGATGTTGCTGATTGCGCAGAAGGGACGCGAGAAGGAGGTCGAAGATATCTTCAACAAATGGGACCTGCATGGCGTGACGATTGGCCGGGTGACCGGCGACGGAATGATGCGCATCAAGGTGGGGGACAAAGTGGCCGCGGAGATTCCAGCCAAACAGCTTGCGGACGATGCGCCTGTTTACCACCGTGAAGCGGCCCGGCCGGAGTGGGAAATTCGAAGCTCGAAGTTCGAAATCCGAACTCTCCCGGAACCGGAGGATTACGAAAAAGCGCTTCTGGCACTTCTGAGTTCACCGACCATTGCGTCGAAGAACTGGGTATACCGTCAATACGACCATATGGTGCAGGACGGAACCGTAGTCGCCCCGGGCAGCGATGCCGCCGTGATTCGGATCAACCTGAATCGGCCGGATTTCGGTTCACCGATCTCCAATCAGCAATCACCATCCCCCAAGTACATTGCGTTCACCACGGATTGTAATGCGACCTACTGTTATCTGGATCCGTTCGAGGGCGGCAAGATCGCCGTGGCGGAAGGGGCGCGTAACCTCGTGTGCAGTGGCGCACGGCCGCTGGCGATCACGGATTGCCTGAATTTCGGCAATCCGATGAAGCCGGAAATTTTCTGGCAGTTTCGCCGCTGTGTCGAGGGCATCAGCGAAGCCTGTCGAGTTTTTGGAACGCCGGTCACCGGCGGCAACGTCAGTTTCTACAATGAGTCCCGACAAGGAGGCACCGGAATCGATCCGACGCCGGTCATTGGGATGCTGGGGCTGATCGACGATGCCCGTCACATTACGGCACAATGGTTCAAGAACGCCGGCGACGTGGTGCTGTTGCTTGGCGGCATTGGCGACGAACTCGGCGGTACTGAGTATTTGAAACGGCTTCACGGACTCAAGAAAGGTGTGCCACCGGAGCTGGATCTGAAGAAAGCGAAAGAACTTCACGATTTCATGCTGACCATTATCCGTAACGGCTGGGCGCGAAGCGCGCATGATTGCAGCGAAGGCGGACTGGCAACGGCATTGGCAGAATGTTGCATGAGCAATGGCGACGCCATGATCGGAGCGGCGATCGACCTGACGAAAGTTGCCGGTCGTCTCGATGCTCTGCTATTTGGCGAGACACAATCGCGAATCATCATTAGCTGCTCGCCCGAGGACGTGGAGCGAATCGTGCAGACCTCGGCCTCAGTGCCTGTTAGCCGTCTCGGTACGGTCGGCGGTGAAGGCTTGAGAATCAAGGCGCGGCAAGGTGAACTATTGTGGGCAGTCGAAGTTCTGCGAGATATTTGGTGGAACGCAATTAGCCGTTTGATGAATTGATAGCATTGCGCCTCCTGAACCTCCTGCATTCTGTCGTAAGTTATTGATTAGCAGTCTATAACGCTCAGTCTGAATCCGAAGTTGCATCGCACCGCCTCGTTTTTGCTCCTTTGGCACAAACCCTGCGCCATCACGCAGCCAATGCCTTGGGACATCAACAACTGCAGACCATTTCAAGGAGCAAGGATATGGATCTTGTAGCCGCCGCCTTAGCGCTTTTCGGCCAGAAACCGAATTCCAAAGGAAACGGGAGCAATGGAGCAGGGAATGGCGCAGAACCGAAGTCCACGATTTTGGTGATCGACGACGATCCAAAGTTCCTGGAGACCATGCGAATTTTGCTGCGCGGCGCGGGCTACAACGTACTGACTTCCAACACGGGACCCAAGGGGCTGGACATGATTCGGTATGCACCCCGCGGCGTGCGGACAGTGTTGCTCGATTTCAACATGCCGGGGTTCAACGGCGCTGAAACGCTCCAGTACCTGCGCCAACTCAATCCGGGCGTGAAAGTGATCGCCGTGTCGGGTTTTAAGGTCAACGAACTTCCCCCCAGCTTTCAAAAAGGCGTGAATCGGTTCATCGCCAAGCCATTCAGCAACGGTGAATTGCTGGAAACCATTGAAGACGTATTGGGAGGCAGCTCCTCAGCGGAAATCTCTGTTTCCGCCTGATCTCCCCCGCTGGCGCGCGCTCTCAATCGAAAGCGGATTTATTCCCTTGTTTTTGCGGCCTCGACCGCGTTGTCTCTTGCTATTCGGTTGGCGTTGAGCTAATCAGTTTCCGTGGAGGATGGTACGTTCGACAGTTGGTCTGGGTCGCAAGCGAGTTGACCGAGAATGAATCCGGAAGAAAACACGCGGCCACGGCATTACTGTGGCTTGTTTGGGATTTACGGACACCCGAATGCGGCGGAGCTGACTTATTACGGGTTGTACGCGCTGCAGCATCGCGGTCAGGAAAGCGCGGGGATCACGGCGTCCGATGGCGTCGATCTGCGCACTTACAAGGGTATGGGATTGGTCGGGCAAGTGTTTGATAAGAACATTCTGCGCTCGTTGCCCGGCCGCCTTGCCATCGGCCACGTGCGTTATTCCACGACGGGCAGCACCAATCTCAAGAATGCCCAGCCGTTGGTCGTGGATTGCGCCCGCGGACAAATCGCCATCGGTCACAACGGCAATCTCACCAATGCCGCGCGGCTGCGATCCGAACTGGAAGACCGGGGCTCGATTTTCCAGACGACGGTCGACAGTGAAATCATTCTCCATTTGCTGGCCCGTCCGGACGAAGAAGATCGCGTGCACTCTTTGGAGGCCGTGATGCGCAAAATCCAGGGCGCGTACTCGCTCGTCATCATGGGAGAGGATGAACTCATCGGAGTGCGCGATCCGTTCGGCTTCCGTCCGCTGGTGCTGGGCAGGCTCCCGGTCACCGACCACCAATCACCGATCACCAAGCACCAATCCTATGCCTACGTTCTTGCCAGCGAAACCTGCGCGCTCGATTTGATTCAGGCCGAATACGTCCGCGACGTTGCGCCCGGGGAGATCGTCGTGATCGATCCAAACGGCGTTCGTTCGGTCAATCCATGGGCCGGCACCCAGCAATCGCACGCGTTCTGCATTTTCGAATTCATCTATTTCGCCCGGCCCGATAGCGATTTCTACAACAAGAACGTCGCCGCGGTCCGCATCAATCTCGGCCGCCAACTTGCCCGCGAGCACTCCGTCAAGGCCGACCTGGTCATTCCCGTGCCCGACAGCGGGAATTGGGCGGCGATGGGGTTTGCTGAGGAATCCGGCATCCCGTTTGGCAATGCCTTTGTTCGGAATCACTACGTGGGCCGCACGTTTCTGCAGCCGAGCCAACTCATTCGTGATTTTGGCGTACGCGTAAAGCTCAATCTCATCAAGGAAATGGTAGCCGGCAAACGCGTCGTGGTGGTCGACGATTCGATCGTGCGCGGCACGACGGCGCGGGCGCGTCTTACGACCCTGCGCGAGGCCGGCGCGAAGGAAGTCCACATGCGTGTGAGTTGTCCGCCGCACAAATGGCCCTGCGCCTATGGCATTGATTTTCCGACGCGCAAAGAACTGATGGCGGCGAATAACGCGGAGGAACAAATCCGCGATTTCCTCGGCGCCGATTCACTGGGCTACTTGTCGCTGGAAAGCATGATCGCGGCCACAGGTCTGCCGGCAAGTGAATTTTGCGCCGCCTGTTATACCGGCAACTATCCGTCGCCATTCGAGTCCGAGCACGACAAATTCGTCATGGAACAACACCGCACCCGCTCCCGCCGCCCAGTTTCAGAATTGGTCCGTGACGACGCACAACAGAAATTTCTGTAACCCCCCATCTCCCTAACGGCTTTAGACTTCTGGCTGCGTACGGCTTTCTGGTGAGGGGCAATCGAGGGGCGCTATTGCTCCCGCGATTCTTCTCCGGGGCTTGAAATCATCGAATCAAGACACTCCCCGCGCCTTGCAATTCTTGCTTCATTCGCACACACTGCGCTCCGTGAATTCCGGAGGCAGTTCTCAAAGCCCACAGCGCAAAGCCCCCAGCGCCTATACCGGTGCCGGCGTCAACATCCCTCTGGCCGATGCGCTCAAGGCCGGGCTCAAAAGTAAGATCCGTAAGGCCGGCCGACCCGAAGTGCTCGGTGCGATTGGCGGGTTTGGAGGGCTGTTTGCATTCGACAAAAGGAAGTACAAACGGCCGGTATTTGTGAGCAGCATGGACGGCGTCGGCACGAAGTTGAAGATCGCGGTGATGATGAATCGTCATGACACCGTCGGACAGGACCTTGTCAATCATTGCGTAAATGATATTGCCGTACTGGGCGCGGAACCTTTGTTTTTTCTCGATTATGTCGGGATGGGCAAATTGATCCGGCGCGTGTTCGACCAGATCATCGAGGGGCTGGCCAGAGCGTGCGCCGCCGCGGGTTGCGCTTTGATCGGTGGCGAGACGGCGCAAATGCCGGGTTTGTATGCGGCGCGCGATTATGATTTGGTCGGCACCGTTGTCGGTGTCGTTGAACGCGACCGCATCATCGATGGATCCAAGATTCGTCCCGGCGATGCTGTGATTGGTCTAGGGAGCACGGGCTTGCATACCAACGGCTACTCGTTGGCCCGTCAGATTCTCTTCACCAAGATGCGTGTACGGCTGGAGGAATACCACAGCGCTTTGGGCTGCACGTTTGGCGAGGAACTGCTCAAGGTGCATCGCAATTACTGGCCGGTGATCCAAAAGTTGTTGAACGGTGATCGGAGATTGGTGACCGGGTCAAAAAAATCCCCGTCACAAGTTACCAGTCTCCAGTCTCCGATCCATGGCATTGCGCATATCACCGGTGGCGGATTCCGCGACAACATTCCGCGAGTGTTACCAAAGAACTGTGGCGCGGCCATCCATCGCGGTTCGTGGAAGGTGTTGCCGATTTTCAAATTGTTGCAGGAGGGCGGCGGTATAACGGAGGCAGAGATGTATCGCATCTTCAACATGGGGATTGGCATGGTGTTGATCGTGGAGGCGCAGTCAGCGGCTGCGGTCCAAGAGATTGCCACCAAAACCGGCATCCCAGCCTACCTGATTGGCGAGATACGCAAAGGCAAACCGGTGGTTGCCATTGACTGAGCAGTCGGTCATGTTAGTCGCAGTCCGGCCATGAAGCGCCTCGCAAAGCGATTAGTTTGGCTCATCGCCTTCGGCGCGGGGATTCTTCTGTTTGCGCGATTCGTCGTGACGCCGTTCGTCGTCGTGGGGGACAGCATGACGCCAACTTTGCGGTCGTGGGACTTGTGCCTGATGCGGCGCGTCTATCATTACCAGCCGCGTCGGGGAGATATTGTGGTCTTTCGCACCGCTGACGATCCGCCCTTGTATTTTGTGAAACGGGTCATCGCTTTGCCGGGAGAAAGCCTCGCGATTGATGACGGAGTCGTTTGCATCAACGGCGTACCCTTGAAGGAGCCGTACACGACTGTCAACCCAGATTGGCAGATGGACCCGAC
>DATIZX010000100.1:0-21804 GCA_035516795.1 Verrucomicrobiia bacterium | reverse complement strand
CAAAGCGCAAACCACATTGGATACCGCCTCGAATCTGGTTGCTGAGGCATCGGCTGCAGCCGATTTCGCTACCGCAGCCAGACTTTTGCATCGCGGGTTTGAATCAGCGAAGAGGGCGAACACAGCGACCATCAAATGCAGCTCGAAGAGCTCAGGTGGCGGCAAGGGCGATTTCATGAAAGCGACTCTCAGCGGGGACGTGAACCTTAGCTTCTCGACGGCGAAATTAGCGCCCCCGTTGGCCCAAGCGTCAACAGGCCTCGATTTGCTCGCGATTAATGGAAGCGACGTTACGGGTGTCGGAACCGGGGTGGGAATTTCTGTCGGAGTACTTTACTCCAGTGTGACCGGCCCGGGGACTTATCCAGTGGTTCCTGGCTCAAATGTCTATCGACTTGGCGCGAATGCCGCCGATTACCTCGCCACTTCGGGCACAATCACTTTTACAACCTATGATTTGGCGAACCAGAAGCTGGCGGGCACCTTTAGCTTCACTGCGACCCAAAGTGGTGGCTCGGGAACCGTCACCGTCTCCAACGGCTCCTTTAGCACTTCCAAAATCATTCAAAACTGATTCAGGAGAACCAACTGAAAGGCAGATCCGTTTACTCGTGAAGTAAGACGGTCTTTCGACAGCGGCGGCGATGTCTCAATCAGTTGGCTTGAACAATCGGAACGCTCCGGCGAGTCACGATTGTCCCTATCGGCGGCTTCCTTGACAAGGACCGGCAATCTTGTTACGTAGATTGTGAAATGTGGCACAAGATGTTTCCGTTTGACGGGCTTTGCCCGTTCTCGTTCGGGTCGCGATCAGTAGCATTGAAAGCATGAAAGTCACATATTTGGATCAATACTTGTTTGTTGTGGTTTTCTTGGGCGTCGCCGTGTTGTTCCCGCTCGCACCGCTGTTGATCGCGCGCCTGCTCGCGCCCCGTCGGCCGACGCAGACCAAAAACGACACGTACGAATGCGGCCTGACGTCAAAAGGCGACGCTTGGGTGCAATTTCGTGTTGGTTATTATATTTACGCTTTGGTTTACGTGATTTTTGCGGTCGAGACCGTTTTCCTGTATCCGTGGGCGGTGGCGTTTGCCGGGCTGAGCTTCGGCGCGTTTATCGCGATGATGGTTTTTGTATTGTTGCTGGTCGAGGGACTTGTGTACGCGTGGGCGAAGGGAGCGCTGGATTGGAAGTAGCCGCACGCTTTACGCCGGCGCAACGATGTCAAACGCACCCGTAAAGGGTGCGGCTACAGAATTTTGGTATGGCAATTATTGACGAAGGTTTAAAAAGCGAATTGCAGAAGCACGGGATTTTCGTGCTTCCGATCGAGCAGCTTTACAATTGGGGACGCAAATCGTCGATTTGGCCTTTGCAGTTTGGGTTGGCATGTTGCGCCATCGAGATGATTGCCAGCGCTGCGTCCCGGTACGATTTGGCGCGTTTCGGTGCCGAGGTGTTTCGCGCCACGCCGCGTCAGGCCGACCTGATGATTGTGGCGGGGACGGTCACCAAAAAGATGGCGCCGCAAGTTGTGCGGCTTTACAACCAGATGCCCGAACCGAAGTACTGCATCGCCATGGGCGCCTGCGCGATTTCGGGTGGACCGTTCAAAGACGGTTACAACGTACTGAAGGGAATCGACCGTTACATTCCCGTGGACGTTCATATTCCGGGCTGCCCGCCGCGCCCCGAGGCGCTGATTCATGCCATCATGACGCTCCAGCGCAAGATTGCGAATCAGGATTTGGAGAAGGGACGGCGGCCGCGCTGGTACGACGAAGCGGCCGCGTCGGAGTACACGATTCCGGAATATGGCGAACACGATCTGCAGCCGCCAGCCAATCCCGAAGTCTGGCAAACGCCGCGCAATTACCGCGATGTAACGTTGGAGGAAGTGAAACCGGCATGATCGACATCCACTTTGTCATTCTGAGCAAAGCGAAGAATCTCAGTTGTTCCGGCAGTACGACAGAGACCCTTCGACAAGCTCAGGGTGACAGATTTTGAATATGGAGAGCATAGAGAAAATAAAGGAAGTTGTCTCCCAAGCCGTTACGGGCGCGCAGATCGAAATTGTCAACTCGACACCTGCTGCCCAGCAACCGGCATTGCTGGTGGACCGCGACCATTTCTATGCGGTGGCGAAATTTCTCAGAGACGACCCGCGGTTTCAGATGGATTTCTGTTCGTGCGTGACCGGCGTCGACTATCTCCCGAAAGACGACAAGCCCGGTTGTATCGAGGTCGTGTATCATTTGTATTCCGTCGCGCTGAAACAAGGCCCCATCGTATTGAAAGCGCGGGCGCCGCGCGAAATCGATCAGTGTCACGTTCCGTCGCTCACGCCGTTGTGGCGCGGATGTGAATTTCAGGAACGTGAAGCCTATGATTTGTACGGCGTGAAATTCGACGGGCATTCTGATCTGCGACGGATTCTCATGTGGGAAGAATTCACGGACCATCCGATGCGGAAGGATTACGTGCCGCCGACCGACTACGAATGGGAACCGACCCCGCACGATGACACCCTGCAACGTGCCGCGCAAACTCAGGGAGTCGTGCCGCCGACCGCGTTGGCAGAGTTGGAGAAGGCGAAGAAGAAATGATCCAGGAACAACATCTTCACGGGTTCGGCGAAGGTCTCCCGACCTCGCCGAAATGTGCTGCAGACCTACGGTCGCAAAATATGCGCGGTCAGGAGACCTGCGCATAACGGGATTAGCATGATTCAGCCACTGACAGAAGAAAAGCATTACACGCTGACGCCGGGACCAGAAGGTCTGATCGAGACGCAGACGCTCGAGGTGTCCATCGGACCGCAGCATCCAAGCACGCACGGGGTGTTTCGCATGGACTGCGTGCTGGACGGTGAAACGGTGGTCGCGCTCAAGCCAGTGATGGGTTATCTGCACCGAAACCACGAGCAACTCGCCGAGCGGATGGCGTGGTTGGGGTCGATGCCCTACACCGACCGACTCGATTATTTCAATTCCATGACCAACAATTGGGCGTATGCGCTGGCCGTTGAGAAGTTGGCCGGCATCAAAGTGCCGGAGCGCGCCGAATACATCCGCGTCATTGTTGGCGAATTGTCGCGGCTGCAGAACCACGCCTCGGTGATCGGCTTCATGCTGCAGGACCTGGGCGCGTGGGGCACGCCTTTGCTGTATGCCTTCCGTGAACGCGAGAAGATCCTCGACCTTTTTGAGGCGGTCAGCGGTTCGCGAATGATGTGCAACTATTTCCGGTTCGGCGGCGTCCGCGTGGATTTCGACGAACAGATGTTGAACATGGCGCGCGACATCACGGCGAAGTTCCCGCGATTCCTGGACGAATTCGAGAAACTGCTGACTACGAACGAAGTGCTGCTCGCCCGTTGCCAGAGAGTCGGCATTCTCCCGAAAGAACTGGCCATCAATGCCAGCATCAGCGGTCCGATGGCGCGCGCCAGCGGCGTCGATTACGACATTCGCAAGGTAGACAAGTATGGCGTGTACGGACGCGTTGATTTTCGTGTCCCCCTGGGCGACGTCGGCGACGTGTACGACCGGTATTACATACGGGTGCTGGAGATGCGTCAGAGCATCAAGATTCTGGAGCAGGCGCTACGGGACATTCCGCAAGGACCGCACGTCGCCCCGGAAGTGAAGCTCCGCAATTTCAAGATTCCGCCGGGCGACGGCTACGGACGAGTCGAAGCACCCAAGGGCGAACTCGGTTTCTATCTGGTGTCGGACGAAGGCGGGAAGACGCCCTACCGGTATCACGTGCGCCCGCCGAGCTTCATCAACCTGACGATTCTTGAAGACATGTGTCTCGGACACAAGGTGGCAGACGTGGTGATCATTCTGGGCAGCGTGGATATCGTGCTGGGAGAGGTAGACAGATGATGCGCCGATTTTATGTAGCCGCAGGCTTCAGCCTGCGAGTTGATTCGGGAGAGCGCACCCGTAAAGGGTGCGGCTACGGGAGGCTTCGGTAAATGGGCTTTCTCGGAAAAGGGTTGTTGGAAGGCATGGCGGTCACGGCCCGCAATTTCGTCGGCAGTTATTTCGACAAAGAACGGCTCGTGACGGTGCAGTACCCGGAAGAACGCGTTCAGGTTCCCGAGAACTCGCGCACGTTTCCATTCCTCGTGTACGACGACGACAAGGATCGGGTCGGTACGATGCGTTGCGTGGCCTGCAAGATTTGCGAAGTCGAATGTCCGCCCAAGTGCATTTACATCGTCATGGATCGCGACGAGAAGGGGAAACCCCAGCAGCGCCCGAAGGTGTTCGATCTCGACATCAGCGTCTGCATGCAATGCCAGATTTGCGTCGAGGTTTGTCCGTTCGACGCGATCAAGATGGACAACGATTACGAGAAGGCGCAGTACGGCCGGTTCACCGAATTGGTCGAGCGTCTGCCGGACTTGTTGAAGTCGAACGGGTATTACCACAAGATCAAGCCGACCGAAGCGACGGCGGTCGATGCCCGGCTCAAAGAAGCGGCGGAGAAGAAGGCGAAGAAAGCGGCACCCGCCGCGAAACCGGCTCCTGCCGCCGGGACGGCGGCCGCTACAAAGACTCCCGCGACCGCTAAAACCGCTCCCGCAGCCACTGCAAAGGCCAAGATTGAGATCCCGCCAGACGCACCGTTCACACCGGAACAACGGGAATGGCTCGGCAAATTCCTCTCCACGGTTTCAGTCGGCGCAGCACCTGCACCGGCGTCGAGCAAAGCTCCAGCGGCGGCAGCGTTGGCAACCGACGTTGCGGCGACAGCCGTGCCGACGGCAGATGCACCGTGGCACGATCCCGCTTTGGGCATCCAGCAGCGGTTGGATTTGGCAAAGAGCAAGCCGCTGGCGGACAAATTGATGGCGGCAATGGCGCAGACCGATTGCCATGCTTGCGGGTATGATTGCCGCGGCTATGCGGATGCGATTGCCAGCGGTGCCGAAGAGGATTTATCACTGTGCCTGCCGGGTGAGGCAGAGACACAACAGATGCTTGAGAAGCTGACGAAAGAGGCAGGCAAGGCTTAAAGCCGATACAAAACTGTAGTCGCAGGCTTTAGCCTGCGTGGGAAGGGCGCACCCGTAAGCCGAGTCCGACGAGATGCCGCCGTCGTGTGCGGCAACGGCGCGGGCTACAGGGAAACAGGGTTTTTGTGCGCTCTTAAGCAAGTTCGGTGAAAATTCCGCGCTTCACAGAAGCGCTGTGACGCCATATAAAGGGAGGCTGTACCAGGTCAGTTCAACACATGGAAATTGTGTACCAATGGGCAGGGAGAATGTTTGCCAACGCGCCGGACTCGGTGTTGTTGACTCTGGCGATTGCCATTCCCATTCTTTTTGTACTGACCGTGTTCTCCCTCATCTTTGCCTACACGACCCTCGTGGAACGCAAGGCACTGGGGCGCGTGCAAAATCGCCTCGGACCAAACCGCGTGGGACGCTGGGGGATTTTGCAGCCGATTGCCGACGGCCTGAAATTACTGATCAAGGAAGACATTGTCCCGCGGAACGCCGATAAACTGATCCATTTCCTCGCGCCGGTACTGGCGGTGATTCCAGCCTTGCTGCTGTTCTCGGTGGTGCCGGTGGGAGCCGGACTGGTCCCGGTAAATCTGAACATCGGGATTCTGTTTGCCTTCGCCGTGAGTACGGCGAGCGTGCTGGCGTTGTTCATGGGCGGCTGGGCTTCCCGGAATAAATTCTCGTTGTTGGGCGCGATGCGTGCGGTGGCCCAGGTCGTTTCCTACGAAGTGCCCATGGTGCTGGCGGCGGTGGCAATCGTAATGGCCGTCGGTTCGCTCTCGACGCTGAAGATTGCTCAAGCGCAAAGCGGCGGGTTGCTCAACGTTACGAACTGGTTTGTGTTCCAGCCGTGGGGATTTGTCGGCTTTGTCCTTTTTACCATCGGCGCCATGGCGGAATCGGCGCGCACCCCGTTTGATATTCCTGAAGCCGAATCGGAAATCATCGCGGGGTATCACACCGAATACAGCGGATTCAAGTTTGCGTTGTTCCAAATGGGCGAATATCTGGCGTCCATCGCCATGGCGGGAATTTCGGTGACGATGTTCCTCGGCGGTTACAACGGACCCGGCAGCGGGTCGGGTGTATTCGGCACATTGATTTCGATGTTCTGGTTTTTTGCCAAGCTGGCGTGCATGATCGCCTTGAACATTTGGATCCGCGGCACCTGGCCGCGGGTGCGGGTCGACCAGTTGCTGGCGTTCGCGTGGAAAGTTTTGCTCCCGATGTCGTTGATCAATATCGTCGTGGCGGGCTTCACACACTACATCAACCATTCCCTTGTGGCCTGGGTTGTGTCGGCGGTTATTCTCATCCCCGCATTCCTCCTCCTCTCCAGGTTCAGCGCCACGGAAGTGATTGAGAAACGTCAGTACCGGTACTCGACGAGCTAGCATGGAAATCACCTTCTGGATTCTGGCAGCCATCACGGTGGTGGGAGCGATCCTGGCGATCACGCTGCGTAACCTTGTCCACTGCGTGCTTTCCCTGATTCTGTTCTTCCTCGGCATTGCCGGGCATTACCTGCTGTTGGGAGCGGATTTTCTGGGGGCGGTGCAAATCCTCATTTACATCGGAGCGGTGGCGGTGCTGATTCTGTTCGCGATCATGCTGACCCGGCACGTGACCGGCACCGAAGGCCCGCGCGAAGTTCTCGGCGGGAAATGGTGGACCGGCATGGGAACTTCGATCATCGTCGCGGGCCTGTTATGGGCGGTGATTCGCAGGGATCAAATCGCGGCGATGTTGCCGGCGGGGGCAGCGAAAACCTCCATTGCCGAAATTGGGCGGGTGCTGGTCGGCGATTGGGTGGTGCCGTTTGAGGCGATGGCGGTCCTCCTGACCGCTGCGTTGATCGGTGCGGTGGTCATCGCGCTCGAGGAGGTCATGCGGCGTCGATGAACGTCCCCCTGAGCAATTACCTGATGTTGTCGGCCTTCCTGTTTGCAATCGGGTTGTGCGGAGCGTTGTCGCGCAAGAATGCCATCATCGTCCTCATGGGTATCGAGATCATGTTCAATGCCGGCATCCTGAACCTGATCGCATTCTGGCACTACAAATTGTTCGTCGCACCGACGGCGCAGATGTTCGCCATCTTTGCCATCTCGATTGCGGCGGCCGAATCGGCCGTCGGTTTGGCTCTCGTGATTGCCGTGTATCGGCATTACAAATCGGTGGACATGGATGAGATGAAGAGTCTGCAAGGCTGACGAAGTTGAAAGGTTGAAAAGCTAAAAAGTTGAAGGGTTTAGAAGGTTAAAAAAGCTAAATGAGCGAATTGGTGAGACAACAGTGGTTGATACCGCTTTTCCCGCTGGCGGCGGCAGCGATCCAGTCCCTGCTGAAACGGCCCGCCCGGAAGTTGTCGGCCACCATCTGCATTGGCGCGATGGGTATTTCGTGCGTGCTCACGCTGCGCGCTCTTTTCGCTACGTTTGGTTTTGGACGAGGCGGGGAACATTACGAAGTCGAGCGCGTGATTTGGAATTTCACCTGGTTCAGTTTCGGCAACACCAGCCTGAGTCTCGGCTTCATCCTCGATCCACTGACGGCTGGGATGGCGGCGATGGTCGCATTCGTCAGCTTCTGGATTTTTGTGAATGCGACCGGCTACATGTCGTCGGACGAGAATTTCACGCGGTTCTTCTGTTTCCTCTCGCTCTTTGGGGCGTCGATGCTGGGCTTGGTCGTATCCAACAATCTATTGCTGCTGTTTATGTGTTGGGAATTGGTCGGTTTGTGCAGCTATCTGCTGATTGGCTTCTGGTATTTCAAACCATCGGCCGCCGCGGCGATGAAGAAAGCGTTCATTACCACGCGAGTTGGCGATATCGGCTTTTTCCTCGGCATCTTGCTGCTGTACTGGCAGAGCGGCACATTGAGTCTCTACACGCCCGAAGGCACCGGCGCCCTGCAACAAGCCGGCAAACTCGCCACTTTGACCGGTTGGTGGGGCTTGTCGATGGCCGGCACGATTGCTTTTTTGCTCTTCATCGGCGCCATGGGCAAGAGCGCCCAATTCCCCCTGCACGTGTGGCTGCCCGATGCGATGGAAGGTCCGACGCCGGTTAGCGCGCTGATCCATGCCGCGACAATGGTGGCAGCGGGCGTGTTCATGGTGGGGCGGATGTATCCGCTGTTCACGGCGCAATCCCACGACTGGGTCATGACTTTTGTGATGTGGATCGGCTGTTTCACCGCGGTGTTTTCCGCAACGATTGCGGTGGCGC
Source organism: Verrucomicrobiia bacterium (assembly GCA_035516795.1). Lineage (GTDB taxonomy): Bacteria > Verrucomicrobiota > Verrucomicrobiia > Palsa-1439 > Palsa-1439 > DATJBF01. The sequence goes on along the minus strand of DATIZX010000100.1, from coordinate 13,548 downwards.
AATTCGATATCAAACGTGTGCTGGCGTATTCCACGTGTTCGCAACTCGGCTACATGGTCATGGGTTTGGGAGCCGGCAGCCTTGTGGCCGGACAATTTCATCTGTTGACGCATGCCTTTTTCAAGGCGCTGCTGTTCCTCGGTTCGGGCTGCGTGATCATCGGAACGCACCACGAACAGGACATGCGCAAAATGGGCGGCTTGCGGAAGTACATGCCGATCACGTTTTGGTGTTATTTGATCGGCACGCTGGCGCTGTGCGGCATCCCACCGTTCGCTGGATTTTTCTCGAAAGACGAGATTCTGCTCGCTACGTATTATCGCAGTCCCTGGGCGTGGGGCTTGGGCACATTCGCGGCGTTCCTGACCGCGTTCTACATGACGCGCCAGATTTTCCTGGTGTTCTTCGGTCCATGGCGTGGCGGACGCCCGGAGGCGCACCCGCACAGCCAACTGGCTGAAGCCCACGGGGAACTCGATGTGCCGCACGGCGAAGCCCATGGCGGCGAGGTTCATCTTCATGCTCACGCGCCGCACGAGATCCCTTGGAACATGTGGTTGCCACTGGTCGTGTTGAGTGCATTCGCGCTGTTCATGGGCTGGCTGGGAACGCCGTGGCTGGGCGGGAACCTGTTTCATCATTACCTCGCGCCGGAGGAAGCCGTTCCACAGCACAGTGACTTCGTGCTGTGGCTCTCGATCGGCGTCGGTCTGTTCGGGATTGTTTTGGGTTGGCTTGTCTATGGACGCAAACCGCTCCAGAACGCCCTGGATGACGATCCTCTGGCATTGACCACCCCCGTCATGTTCACCGTTCTGAATCGCAAGTGGTATATCGATGAGTTGTATGAGGTGACCATCATTCATTTCACCACCGCGGGCGCGACCTTTTTCCGTTTGGTGGACAAACTGCTGGTGGATGGCTGCCTGCACGCCATCGCCTGGATCGCGTGGGGCCTGTCGCAGTTGTTCCGCTGGGGGGGCGATGAATTGGTGATCAACGGCGGCTTTGACGCGAGTTGTGAAAGTGTGCGGCTGGGCGGCAAAGTGCTGGCAAAACTGCAAAGCGGTCGAGTGCAGGATTATTTCCGCGTGCTCAGCCTGGGCTTCGCGATTCTGTTGCTGATCTATTTCTTCGCATGAGCCAGTCATCACTTCCCATGTTGTCGTTGATTACCTTCACGCCGCTGCTCGGCGCGGTGGCGGTGCTTTGTCTGCCGAAGACGTACGAACGCAGTATCAAGGTCGTCTCGCTGCTGGCCAGTGTCTCCTCGCTGTTGCTGGCGCTGTGCGTGTGGAGCCGGTTCGATCCCAGCGCCGGGCTGATGTTTGAAGAGCGAATTCCGTGGATCACCGCGCTGAACGTCGATTACCGGCTCGGCGTTGACGGGCTGAGCGTGGCGATGGTCCTGTTGACGGCGATCATCATGCCCTTGGCGCTCCTGGCACACTGGAAACACGACCGCAATGTGAAGTTATTTTTCTTGCTGTTCCTGCTGCTCCAAACAGGAATGTTCGGCGTGTTCACCGCCTTGAACTTCTTCCACTGGTTCATCTTCTGGGAACTCGGTTTGATCCCGATGTATTTCCTGATCAAAATCTGGGGCGCTGAAGACCGCACCTATGCCGCGTTCAAATTCTTCCTCTACACGCTGGCTGGTAGTGTGACGATGCTCCTGGCGTTTGCGTTTATCTATCTGGCGACGAATTCCTTCGATTTCATTGATCTGCGACAGAAAGCGGCCTCTGGCGAACTGACTGCGGCCATTGGCCGGTTGGCAACGAGTCTCCACATGAATCCAACGGTGTTCGGCTCGCTCCTGTTCTGGGGCGCGTTCCTCGGTTTCGCGATCAAAGTGCCGATCTGGCCATTCCACACCTGGCTCCCCGACGCGCACACCCAGGCGCCGACCGGCGGATCAATGGTGCTGGCGGCGATCCTCTTGAAGATGGGCGTCTATGGTTTCTTGCGAATCATCCTGCCGATTTTTCCCGATCAAGTGCAGGCGCACGTGAACATCCTTCTGCTTCTGGCGCTGGCCAGCATTATCTTTGGAGCGTTCGCCGCGCTGGCCCAGACGGATTTCAAACGGCTCGTGGCTTACTCGTCGGTCAATCACATGGGTTATGCGATGCTCGGCATTTTTGCGACCGTGGCCGCGGCTCCGAATGTCGCCGACGTGGTGAACGAAAAAGCCGCGGCGCTCAACGGCGCGATTCTGCAGATGTTCAACCACGGCATCAGCTCGGCGGCCTTGTTCTTTCTGGTCGGGGTCATCTATGAACGCACCCATACCCGCAAGCTGGAGGATTACGGCGGCCTGCGCATCATCCTGCCCGTCTATACCGGGATACTCGGTATCTCCATGTTTTCGTCGCTCGGACTGCCCGGCCTGAACGGGTTCGTCGGTGAATTCCTGATCTTCAAAGGATCGTTTCCCATTGTCACGCTCGTGACCGCGCTGGCCACCATCGGGCTCGTCGTCACCGCCCTGTTCCTGCTCAACATGATCCAGAAAGTATGTTTCGGTCCGCTCAACGAGCGCTGGTCCGGCTTGCGCGACATGACCGGTCGGGAGATTTTCATCGGTGCCGTCCTGATGTTGTTCATGTTCTGGATCGGCATTTATCCCGCGCCGTTCCTCAACGCCTCCAACACGGCGGCGCTTCATCTGGTGCATCTCTTCCAGAAGGTTCCCGAAACCATGATGGCCCTGGGACATTGACAAAATGATCAGAGTGGACTGGACAATTTATACGACGTTTCTCGGCGTCGGCTTGATCCTGCTGCTGCCGGGCAACGCCAAAAATCTGATTCGCTGGGTGGCTCTGCTGATTGGCATCATCGGATTGGCCATCGGGCTGGGCGGCTATTTCGAATACAACGCCTGTTTCGCCTGCCTGATTCAGGACCACGGCAGCGGGTTTGTGCATCTCATCAACGTTCCCTGGATCCCGTCCCTCGGCGTTCATTATCATCTGGCCGTCGACGGCATCAATTACCCGCTCGTCGTCCTGAACGGCTTTGTCTGCGTGACCGGCATTCTCTTCAGTTGGAACATCGAAGAGCGCGTGAAGGAGTTCTTCGCGTTTTTCCTCACGCTGATCGCCGGCGTCTACGGCGTGTTCATGGCGATGGATCTGTTTCTGTTGTTCGTGTTTTACGAACTGGCGATCATCCCGAAGTACTTTATCATCGCGATCTGGGGTTCGACCCGGAAAGAATACGGCGCGATGAAGTTGGTGCTGTATTCCTTCGTCGGCAGCGCGTTGGTGTTTATTGGTATTCTGGCGATGTTCTTCAGCACGGGTATTCACACCTTCGATATTCTGGAACTGGCGAAAAATCCGCTGGCGCACGACGTACAGATTTGGGTATTCCCGTTGATTTTCGTCGGCTTCGGCGTCCTGGCTGGCATGTGGCCGTTTCACACGTGGGCACCGACCGGTCACGTGGCCGCGCCGACGGCCGCGTCGATGCTGCTGGCGGGCGTGGTGATGAAGCTCGGCGCCTACGGTTGTTTCCGCGCGGCGATGTTCCTGATGCCGGCCGGATTGGCGTACTGGAAATGCGTGATTGCCTGGCTGGCGGTGATCGGCATCGTCTATGGCGCGGCGGTTGCCCTGGTGCAGAAGGATTTCAAGTTTATCATCGGTTACTCGAGCGTGAGCCACATGGGATTCGTGTTGCTCGGGCTCGTGACGCTCAACGTCATTGGCATGTCCGGGGCCGTCTTGCAGATGTTCTCGCATGGCATCGTTGCCAGCCTGCTGTTCGCCGTCGTCGGCCGCATGGTGTACGACCGGACGCACACCCGGCAACTGGATGAACTCGGCGGACTGGCCAAATCGATTCCGTTCGCCTGCGTGACGTTTGTGATTGCCGGTGCCGCGTCGATGGGCATGCCCGGGTTCAGCGGATTTGTCGCGGAAATTCAGGTGTTGATCGGCGCGTTTCGGATGAATCCATGGCTGGCCTTGACCGCAGCGATCGGCATCCCGATCACCGTGGCGTACATCATCAATGCCTTGAACAAGGTGTTTCTGGAGCGCGACCAACCGGCGCACGGTCACGCCACAGCCGCGTCAACGCCGCCTCACGAACCGCTGCCGCCGATCACGCTGCCGGAGAAGGTCGCGGCGGTGATCCTGATGGCGCTGCTGATCATCATCGGCATTTATCCGTCGATCATGCTCAACATGATCAGGGCGAACGTGGAATTATTCCTGCGGGGAGTGTCATGACGCCGATTCCTTATCTCGAGGTATTCAAGGCGCTCGGTGCGGAGGCCGTTCTCGTTGTCACGGCGTTCGCCGCGTTGACCATCGATCTCGCGTCCCTGCGCCGTGCCGAGATGTCGGCGCGGAGGCGCACGCTGGGAACGGTCTCCGCAATCGGCCTGCTCGCTTCGGTGATTCCCTTGTGGGCGCAACTCGGACAGCCACATCACGTGTTCCTGGGCGGGACACTGGCTGTGGACGATCTGATTCTTTTCTTCAAACTGGTGATCGTGGTGCTTTCGGTGGTGACGGTGCTGATCTCGATGAACTACGATGTGGGCCGGCACGTCGGCGAATATTTCGCGGTCCTGTTATTCGGCGCGATTGGGATGATGTTGCTGATCAGCGCCGAAGAATTGATCACCATTTTCGTCGCGCTCGAACTGACGAGCATTTCCCTGTACATCCTGACGGCGTTCCACAAAGGTGAATTGCGTTCGCAGGAAGCGGCGGTGAAATACTTCATGTTTGGCGCGATTTCGTCGGCGTTTCTCCTTTTTGGCCTGAGTTACGTGTTCGGTCCGACCGGCACGACGAGCCTGGAGGGTATCCACGAATTTATCGCGCAAACAGCGGGGCAGGGGATGGGAGCGCTCCTGGCGGCTGGGCTGTTGTTTATTCTCGTCGGCTTCGGCTTCAAGGTCGCCATCGCTCCGTTTCACCTGTGGGCACCCGACGCGTACGAAGGCGCGCCAACGCCGGTGACCGCGTTCATCGCGACTGGCTCCAAAGTCGCCAGTTTCTTCGTACTGTTGAAACTATTGTTCGTGGCCTTTGCCGGCATGCAGGGTTCGGCGTTCTGGGGACATTTTTCGTCGGGCTGGGTCATGTTGGTGGCGATCAGCGGTGCGCTGAGCATGGTGCTGGGGAACTGCGCGGCTATCGTGCAGCACAATATCAAACGCCTGCTGGCCTATTCGGCCATTGCCCATGCCGGCTACATTTTCATTGGCTTGGCGGCGGCCACGCAGATGGGTGCCACCTCGGTTCTCTTCTACATCCTCGTCTATTCGCTGACGAATGTCGGCGCGTTCGGCGTCGTCGCCGCGCTATCGAGCCGGGCCGGTGGCGACGAAATGGAAAACTTCAACGGCATGGCGCGGCGGGCGCCGTTTCTCTCCCTGCTGATGTTGATTTTCGTGTTGTCGCTGGCGGGAATCCCCCCGCTGGGCGGGTTCTTCGGCAAATTCTTTCTGTTCGCCTCGGCCGTGCAACGTGACCCGCAGAACTTCGGGCTGCTGTGGCTGGTGATCCTCGGCATCGTCATGAGCGCCGTGTCGCTCTACTATTATTTGATCCTGCTGAAACACATTTATGTTGCCAAAGGCGCCGACGAGAGCCGGGTCAAAACGCCGGCGTACCTGAACTTCTGTCTGGCTTTGGTCGCGCTGACGGTGGTGGCGCTCGGCCTTTTCCCCGACCGAATGGTTGCGCTTCTCAACGGCCTGTTGGCTGTCCTATAATCGCCCCCGGGACGAAGGCGGGCCCGCACAGGGTTGGATTCAGATTGAATGACTATTGACGGTACAACAACAATTGTCGGCGTGTTCGGCGCGCCGGTGACGCACACGGCGTCGCCGGCGATGCACAACGCCGCCTTCGACGCGCTGAAAATGAACTGGCGTTACCTGGCGTTTCACGTCGAACCCGAAAACCTGCGCTCCGCGCTCCACGGCGCTCGCGACATGGGCATTTTCGGCGTCAACCTCACGGTCCCACACAAGATTTTGGCTTTGGATTGCATCGACGAAATGGACGCGGAAGCGCGCAAGTTGGGGGCCACGAATACCATCCTCTTTGAAAAGGACCGGCTGCGCGGATTCAACACCGACGGCTACGGCTTCGTGCAAGGCATCAAGGAAGATTTCAATCTGACGGTGAAAGGGAAACGGGTACTGATCCTGGGCGCCGGCGGGGCGGGGCGGGCGATTGCGGTGAAATGTGCGCTCGAAGGGGCCACCAAGATTATGGTCGCCAACCGCACGCTGGCCCGGCTGGAACCGATTGCGCGAGAGATTCGCGCGACTCGCAGCGAGTTTCTCCCGCTCGCGTTGACCGTCGAGGAGGTCGAGAAGGTGATTCACGATGTCGATCTCATGGTGAACGCGACGTCTCTTGGTTTGAACAAGGGGGACGCGTTGGGACTGGAGGCGGGTTTGTTCTCGCCGCAGTTGCACGTCTACGACATCATTTATCGGCCGGCGGAGACGGAATTCCTGCGCGTCGCGGCCCGGGCGGGAGCCAAGGTCGCCAACGGCCTCAGCATGTTGCTGCACCAAGGGGCCAGGGCCTTTGAGATTTGGACCAAGCGTAAAGCCCCGCTGGCGGTCATGCGGCGTACCTTGCGGGCCGCGATTGACGGGGACAACACTTGATGTGGCTCCACCTCTATCTCGATTTCGTGGTCTTCGTATTCGGGGCGGTCGTGGGCAGTTTCCTGAACGTGTGCATCCATCGAATGCCGCGGGAAGAATCCATCGTTACGCCGCCGTCGCACTGTCCGCATTGTGGCGCGCGCATTCGCTGGACCGACAACATTCCGCTGGTGAGTTTCATCCTCCTGCGCGGCAAATGCCGGCATTGTGGCGCCCGGATCCATCCACGCTACGTGGTCATCGAGCTGCTGACGGCGTTGTTGTTCCTGGCGATCTGGCTGAAGCTGACGCCCTGGGAGCGGCCTCCGGCCCACGGCATCGATTTCCTGACCATCGTCATTTACTGGATGGTGATGGCGGGTTTAATCGTTGCAACGTTTATCGATCTCGAGCACTATATTATTCCCAACGAGATCACGTTCGGCGGCATCATGCTGGGACTGGTGCTGAGCCTGGTTCACCCGCGGTTGCTGGAAGCGCATTCGGTTTGGATGGGACTCGTTCGCTCGTTACTGGGCTTGCTGGTTGGCGGACTGGCTCTGCTGTTGATCGCGATGGCGGGAGAGAAGGTTTTCAAGAAAGAGGCCATGGGCATGGGTGACGTAAAGCTGATCGCGGCCATCGGGGCGTTCCTGGGTTGGCAGGCCACGTTGTTCACGATTTTTCTGTCGTCGCTGGTCGGCGGCGTGGTCGGATTGATCCTGGTGCTGGCGAGCAAGAAGGGCTGGCAGAGTCGGATCCCGTACGGACCGTACCTGGCTCTCGGCGCGATCGTGTGGATATTCTGCGGGAAAGAACTCGTGAACTGGTATTTTAAAGTGATTCAAGGATGATATGCCACAACTCCGTTATTTCACCGCGGGTGAATCGCACGGTCAATGTTTGATCGGCGTGCTGGAAGGACTGCCGGCGGGATTAAAACTCGACGCCGCGGCGCTCAATCGCGACCTGGCGCGCCGGCAGAAAGGTTACGGCCGCGGTGGCCGCATGAAAATCGAGGCCGACCAGGCGGAGATTCTGTCGGGCGTCCGGCTCGGTGAAACCATCGGATCGCCCGTGGCTCTGATGGTCCGCAATCGGGATTTCAAAATCAACGAGCTGCCGCCGGTGACCAAACCGCGTCCGGGCCACGCCGATCTGGCGGGCGTGATCAAGTACGACCGGCAGGATGCGCGCGACATTCTGGAGCGTTCCAGTGCCCGCGAAACAACCATCCGCGTCGCGGTGGGCGGCGTCTGCAAATTGCTGCTCGCGGAAGTCGGCATCGACATCGTCGGCCACATCGTCAGTCTCGGCGCCGTCCAGGCCAAAACCGACGGGTTGACCCTGGCGCAAATCCGCGAACGCAGCGAAGCCAGTGAAGTCCGCTGTGTCGATCCCGAGGCAGAGAAGAAGATGATCGCGGCCATTGACGAAGCGAAAGCCCAGGGCGACACGTTGGGCGGCGTGTTTGAAATTGTCGCCACGGACTGTCCGATCGGTCTCGGCAGCCACGTCCAATGGGACCGCAAGCTCGACGCGAATATTGCCCGGGCGCTGATGAGCATTCAGGCCATCAAAGGCGTCGAAGTCGGCCTCGGCTTCGAAGCGGCCCGGCGTTTCGGCTCACAGGTTCACGACGAGATTTTGCCCGGAGCGGAAGGCGTGTTGCGCCGCGCGAGCAACAATGCGGGGGGCTTCGAAGGTGGCATGACCAATGGCCAGCCGGTCGTGGTGCGCGCGGCCATGAAACCGCTATCGACCCTGATGAAACCGATGCGCTCGGTCGATATCCAGACGAAGGAAGAAGTCAAGGCCACGGTCGAACGCTCCGACGTCTGCGCCACGCCGGCAGCGGCAGTGATTGGTGAAGCCGTGGTCGCGTTTGAGTTGGCCAGAGCGGTGCTCGATAAATTTGGCGGCGACAGCGTTCGTGAATTGAAGTGCAACGTGGACAGTTATCGCGCCGCCAGCAAGCGGTGGTGAAACGGAGAGGAAGAGGACGCAGGCGTAAAGCCTGCGGCTACGGTGCCGTTGTAGTGGCCGCTGTCCCCAGCGGCAGCATCTCGGCGGCCCTATGCTTCCTGCGGGAATAACTTCGACTTGATCAACCGCATTTTGGCCAAACGAAACGTGGCGGCGGTGGCGAGGCAACTGAAGCCGTATTTGATGCTGCGGGAAAAACTGATCGAAGAGGCCTCGGCAAAGTAACGGGCGGGACAACTGATTTCCGCGACCACGTACCCATACCAGAGGACCTGAGCCAGCATTTGGTTGTCGAAGGCGAAGTCGTCCGAATTCTGTTCCAGCGGCAGGTGTTCCAACACCTCGCGTGAAAAGGCGCGATAGCCGGTGTGATATTCGGAGAGTTTGGCGCCGAGGAGCAGGTTCTCCGCCAACGTCAGCGTGCGGTTGGAAATGTAACGCCACTTCGGCATTCCATCTGCGAGAGCGTGGCCGCCGAGAATTCGGGAACCGAGAACGCATTGGTAAAGACCGTTTCCAATCAGGCAGGCCATCGCCGGAATCAGTTTGGGCGTGTACTGATAATCCGGGTGCACCATGATGACGATGTCCGCGCCTTCGGCCAGGGCGAGTCGATAACAGGTTTTCTGGTTGCCGCCGTAACCGCGGTTTGTGGGATGGGTATGAACTTTCGTGTTGGGGAGCGTCCGTGCCAACGCCACCGTTTCATCGCGGCTGGCATCATCGACGACGATCACCAAATCCACGATCTCCTGCTGCATCACCTCGTCGTACGTCCGGCGCAGGGTGTTGGCAGCATTGTAGGCCGGCATGACGACAACGACTCGTTTTTCGTGGAACATGCCAGACTTGCTAAGGAGTTTTCCGCCTCTAGGCAAGCGGAAAAAGATGCAAAAACGCGGTGGCCATCCGCATCAAAACTCAGCTCCACTGCCCCAATGAAAAATGCTGAACACGCTTTCGTAATCATCGGTCCACAACCCAACTCCTTTTTGCTCCTGGAGCGGTCGCCAGCGGTGGCTTTGCGCCAGAGAATCCAGAAAACTTGGGTGGCGGGTGATCACGATCCACCACGAAGTCATCTTTCCCGTGCGCTTCCACTCCTCAAGGGTGGCCGGGTCGATGCAGATCGCAGCGTAAAGGCCCGCATCTTTGACCAATCTTGCGAACACCGGTTCGAGATCAAGACGACGGTTTGTGACGTGGACGGCAAGGACACCGTCAGGCACCAATTTCCGCATGTATAGCGCCAATGCTTCTCGCGTGACCAAATGCAGGGGGATGGTATCTGAAGTAAAGGCATCCACCATCAGGAACCCAAACTGGTGATCGGGTTCCCTTTGCAGGGATAATCGAGCATCTCCGAGAACGATTTTCAGATCCCCCCGACAATCCTCGACGTAGGTGAAATATCTCGGGTTGGAAGCAATCCGTACGACTTCAGGATCGATTTCATAAAATGTCCAATGTTGTCCCGGCTCCGCATAACTGGCCGCTGCGCCCACTCCGAGTCCCACGGCGGCCACTCGCTGTTTCAGACCCTCTGGCAGTTTAGCAACTGTTTCACCGAGAGGACCACTGCGCGTGTAGTACAGCAAAGGAATGCGTCGCGCTTGGGGCTCGAGGTTTTGCAGACCCTGCATGGTCGTGCCATGTGTAAAGATGTGGACATATTCCGTACCGGGCATCAAATCCACTCCGTAAGTACTAAAGAAACTGCGCGCCCGAAGGATCGTATGGATTTCAGGCCGCAGGGATAATGTGGTTGCCAGCAACATCGCGAAGACCCCCAGTGCGAATCGCAAGGAGCGGCGAAACAGGAAGAGACAGAATACGGCCGGCGGAATCCATTCCAAGGCTACTGCGAGCGTCGGGTCACCCAAGCGTCCGTGCTCTACCAACAAGATCAAACCTGCCGTCAACAAACCCAATAATATCGGCAGGGCAAAATCCAAAATTCGAGCCCGTTTGTCTCTCGATTTGGGCGCGCGAGGCGATGAAACCAGGAGGCACGCCAATAACAAGGTTATCGGATATTCGATGACCGTTGGGAAGATCAGGGGCGCCAGCAAAGCATTGAACATCCCGCCCAGCACGCCGCCCACCGACATCCAGAGATAGAATTCTGTCAAATGCAGGACCGAAGGTCGGTCGTTGGCCAACTCTCCGTGGCAGACCATGGACACAACAAACAAGCCAAGGAAATGCACGGTGGCCGGCCAGGCAAAGGCTACGAAGGAACCTGATTTCAACGTCGTACGTGCCAACATAGTGATGAGCAACACCACCACCACCGGAAACGCACGCAGCATCCACCGGTGGGGCACCAGCTTTCGTCGCGCAAAAACGAAAATAAAAGTCAGCAGGTAAATGCCGAGTGGAATCACCCAGAGCAGTGGGATCGGGGCGACCTCGCTGGTGACGTAGGTGGTGACACTCATCATCAAGCTGCAGGGAACGAAAGCCAGCAGAATCCATCGCCAACGACGTCGCCAAGTCAGCCGTTCGGTCGCCGCACCCATCGGAATTGGATTAGCTATTGCCTTCTCGGTGCTCGCCGGCCGGGAGGCGCGACGCCATATGGAAACAGCGCCGATGATCGTAAGGCACGCCAAGATCAAATAACCTACTGTCCACCACCGCCCTTGCTTTACCAATCCCAAATGCGGTTCCACCAAAACAGGATAAATCACCAGTGCCAGCAAACTGCCGAAATTGCTTGCCGCGTACAAAAAATACGGATCACCCGCATGATGATGGGCACTGGCGGAGAACCAGCGCTGCAAGAGCGGGCTCAAAGTCGAGACCACAAAGAACGGCAACCCGACCATGACGGTCAGAATCGCCAGCAGCCACGGAATAGGGTTATGCTCGGTGGGCGGGCTCCAGCCATGGGGAACGGCAATGGGCAAGACGAGAAGCGGGAGCAGTAATAAGCCGATCTGCAAAACGGATTGGCGACGGATTCCGAGCCACTTGGGCGCAAAGTGAGCGTAGGCATACCCGCCCAACAACGTGAATTGGTAGAAGACCAGGGCTGTGTTCCACACGGCCGGTGCGCCGCCGAGCAGCGGCAGCAACAAACGTCCTACCAGTGGTTGCACTAAAAAAAGCAGCAAAGCGCCCAGGAAAATCGTGGACGTATAAAGAATCAGCATTTGATGTTCAATTCACCCATTCGTTCGCAATCTTGTCCGTTGGAACCGCAAAGTATAAAGGAGGTTTGTTCAAGGGCAAACTCAATCCGCAGTGGTTTTCCCGAATTCCAATGGAACACCTGAAAACTTCGGAATCATTCGCGGTTCTGCTCCGGAAGAGCAGCCGCAACCCGCTTCAGATTATTTCTCGCTTCAACGTAGTCCGGCTTGAGACGTAGCGCTTCTTCGTAACACCGAATCGAATCTTGCAGCTTGCCAGCAAAGACCAGGGCGTTCCCCAAGTTGTAGTACGCTTCGGCAGAAGGTTTGATTCGTACGACCTGCTGAAAGTGCTTTACCGCTTCTCGCGGTTTTCCGGTTTGCTGCAAGGCGATGCCCAGATTGAATTGGGCTTCGGCGTAGTCGGGATTGATTCGAACCGCCTCCTGCCATTGTTCAATCGCCCCCACCAACTGTCCTTGCTGTGCCAAAACGAGGCCAAAATTGTAGTGCGACTCTGCATAATCGGGCTGTAACCGCAGGGCCTGCTCGAAATACTTTGTTGCCTCCGGTATTTTGCCCGTTTCGACCAAAGCCAAAGCGAGGTTGTTGAGGACTGTCCAACTGGGGCGTGCCACTTGTAGATCATGCCGATACAACGTTTCACTATTTTGCCAATATCCGAGTTGGGCGCGACTGGAGACAGCGCAGGCGAGCAACAAGGCAATGGCCATAACGGCGATAATCGATCTAAGAACGCGTGGTAATACCCGTATCGCCGCCCGACGGAAGGCTGATGCGTTCCGCTGCGGAGCGGAATCGGTAACGATCCCGAAAACGCGATCGGGCACCGCCCAAGCCAGCATCATGAATAGTCCAATTAACGGGATATACGTATAACGATCAGCGGCAGCCTGTCCGCCAGCTTGTACCAGCCCAATCACCGGCACGAGTGTCCCGAGATACCACAGCCAGCCAACGAGGAGATGTGGATTGCGTCTTGCCCGCCACGCCACCACGCCCCATATGCCAAGCAAAATGGCTCCGGCCCCAAGCACCGCACCTAGCGGCCATGCGCGGTAGGGATAAAACACGGCCAGATTGGCCGGCCAGAACATCTTCCCGATGTACCACACGTAGGAGACCACTGCGTTCGCCAAACGGTCCGAAAATGCCAGTACTCCCACCGACGCGACAGCGCCTCCACTGCGTTGCGCCCAAACGGTAACGACACACGATGCAGCGGAGAGGGCAAAAAAGGGTAACTTCTCCACCACCAAGCGACCAAACGAGACTGCCATTCTTGTAGCCGCATCGTTGTCGCACACCACGGCGGCGTCTCGTCGGGCTCGGCTTATGGATGCGTCCTTGCCTGTAGTCGCACCCTTTATGGGTGCGCCCTTCCCGCGCAGGCTGAAGCCTGCGGCTACATCAGCAGTCACGCCAAATCGCGTGCGCTCCAACGGCCAATAATCCAGCAGCAATAGCACGAAAGGCAAAGTCACCACCATCGGCTTGGACATCAAACCGAAAGCAAAGAAAACGAGAGTCAACACATAGAAACCGGTGGCTGGTAATTGGTAATTGGTGGATTTTTGTTTTCCGGATGACTGATCGCTGATCACTGATAACCGTCCTACGTATCCGATATATGCCCAGAGTGTCAGCATAAAGAAGAAGGCGCTGAGGACGTCCTTGCGCTCGGCGATCCAGGCGACCGACTCCACGTGCAAGGGATGAAGAGCGAAAAGCGCTGCCACAAAGGCGCTGCGCCACGGCGCACGAGTCATT
>DATIZX010000099.1:0-28796 GCA_035516795.1 Verrucomicrobiia bacterium | reverse complement strand
AACGCCAGAGTTGTTCTTCACGACTTAACTGGGTCATTTTCATGCCTCCGTTATGGGTGTCATTTCTTTATGAGGCAACGACCTGTTCCATCCCACCCCCAACCAGCTCCTTCGGTGTCATTTGATTTGAGGCAACTCGGTCGACAGGGCTCATTTTGGATTTGCTTTTCGGGCAACGCCTTTATACTCTAATTATGGGGAGCCCCTTGTGATCGCGCTAAGCCATCGCGGTCGAAGCCGCTGCGCGGGCTGGTGGGCCTGCACGGTAGCAGCGGTGTGTTGCGCAACATTCGCCGTGGCGGCGACCAATTCTCTCGAAACCGGTGTGGCACGTTCCCGTGAAGACAGATCAGGCTTGGCCAATCTCGCCCTGCAAGTCGTCGGCCAGATTCAATCCCAACAACAAGCCACGTTGCGGGCGGTCCAGGAATCATCCAAACAGAATGCGGAGACGATTCGTTCCCTCAGCAACCGGCTCAGGATCGCCATCGCCGTGGGAATTCTTCTCACTGGCGGGTTGTTGATATTGCTCTGGTACGTTCGGGCGGTGCTGCGATCATTGAAGCCTCGTCCAGGAGCCGCCCCGCCATTCGCGACACCCGGTTCGGCGAATGGCATCGGCCCGCGGATCACCTCGTTGCTCGCGGTCGGAGAAGCGCTGCTCGAATCAAAGCAAGCCTCCCGTGCTTTGGTGTGCTTCGACGAGGTGCTGGTCTTGGACGAGCACAACGCTGGAGCGTATGTAAAGAAGGGCGCCGCGCTCGAACAACTGGGACGGTTGGAAGACGCGCTGGCTTGTTACGACCAGGCGCTCTCACTGGATGTCGCCCTCAGTGACGCGTATGTCGGCAAGGGCGCTGTGTACAATCGCCTCGAACGCTACGGCGAAGCTCTCGAATGCTACGATAAAGCCGCCCGGTTGCGACCGGCGATCAACATCTCCCAAATCCATTCGTTGCAGTAAATGACTTCAGGCTGACTCGGGCACTTCCAAGCGCAGCAGCCGAAATGAAAGCATCGTTTCCCGCCAGGCGAAAACGGCCATCGCCAAAACACTGCCCATACCAGCACAAAAAAGAGCCACGGGCAACGAGGTGGGCACACCCGCTCGCGTCAAAGGAATGACAAACGAGCAGACGACAAACAAACAAATCGCGGTATGGCAGAACAAGATTGCATTTCGAACCAGCCGACCGCGTTGAAAAAGGTCGGAGATTTGAACCTTCAAGGCTCGGAGTCGCTCGACGTCCTCGGGTGCCAAATTGTTGCCGAGTTTCTGCAATTCACGAATTTCGCCTCCGAAGGCCCGGACCCGGTCGACCACCCGGGCATACCGGTTTCCCAAACCCAACAACAATAATCCGCAGGCCGAAACCATGACGGCGGGGCTGACCATTTGAACAATCAGTTGGGCTACCTGAATATCCATGAGGCAGAGGCTACGAAATCGTGGCTGCCGGCGCAACGTTCTCCTTCGCCCATTGGAGAATCGTCTAATCGTGCAACTGCTGGAGCCGATGCGGCGCGACGTGCAGGGACCGGGCTTGCCGGCGCATCCCCTTCCAAAGATCGACTTTCTGGCTGCCGAGGGGGGACGATTTGCCAGCCATTTGTCGTCTGTTCAATGCCGTGGGCGCCATGTATCATGCGCGGCCATGACACGACATTGGGCGAATGTGATCGCCGCTCTCTTGTTGGGATTGTGCCTGATCGGCTCAGCAACGAAGCTTCGGGCAGTCGCACCTGCCGCCGCGTCACCCACAGAGATTGTCTGGAAGCTTGATAACACGGATATGATCGGTGGTCACAAACCGCAACTCCTCGGCGCGCCTACCATCGTCAATGCACCGTCGGGCGGGCCGGCGTTGCAGTTCAACGGTCGGAGTGACGGTCTGATCGTGCCCGTGAATCCAATCGCCGGCTGGCGGGCGTTCGCTATCCAAGCCTTGTTGCGTCCCGCTGCGAACGGTCCCCGCGCGCAGCGCTTCCTACACATTGCGGACCAACTTGGCCGCCGAGTTTTGATGGAAACTCGCAGCAGCGGAAATTCGTGGGTTCTCGACACGTATCTGGCGCGAACCAGGAAAGGTCGCACGCTGCGCAATCGTGCGAAACACCACCCTGCAGGCCAATGGGCTTGGGTGGCGTTGGTCTACGACGGGAAGAAAATGTCCCACTATGTCAACGGCATGCAGGAGTTGCAGGG
Source organism: Verrucomicrobiia bacterium (assembly GCA_035516795.1). Lineage (GTDB taxonomy): Bacteria > Verrucomicrobiota > Verrucomicrobiia > Palsa-1439 > Palsa-1439 > DATJBF01. The sequence continues at coordinate 26,590 of DATIZX010000099.1, read as the reverse complement.
CCGAACTGTCTTCCCGCCGATGACCAATGGAGTCACCTCTCTTGGGATGCGCCTGAATCAGGTGTTTTGGTTCAAAGGCTGCCTCAAAGAAGTGCGGTTCACTCCGGTGGCTTTGCCTGCGGAGGCGCTTCAGCGCAATCCGTAGCGGAAGAAGTGGATTCTTGCCCGCGAATCACGCGAATCTCCGCGAATGTTTTCTGCTGATGTCGGCATGTAGTCGCACGCTTGGTAGGGCGCGCTGCCCCCCAGCGCGCTGTATTGTAGCGACGCTTCTGTAGAGCGCAAGATAACGGGTGTCGCGAACGGCATCGCCGCTTGCGGCTGGCGCTTCCCAACGGCCTCAGCCTCGCGCACTCTGCTGAAACGTGTCCGACTCCGGAATGTTATGCATAGCGCTATATATAATCCTTGGTGCACGGGCAGCGGAGTGAGTTGTGATACCCGCCTGTCCCATGTGGAGATCTAGCCCTGATTATTCTTGCCCGCGAACCTGCCCGCCAACGGCCGCGGATGTTTTGCTAGGACGCGCCTTGCCCGTCTGCGGCTGGTAACAACCATGCGCGCCATCGGTGTAATCCGCGGTTGCAGCCTTCTCTGCGCTCTCTGCAGTAAAGGAGCCAAGCGTAAACGGGGAAGACGCCCGTTCCACTTTGAACCGCAACAGGCGGGACGCCTGTCCCACTATTCACAGCTTCACAGTATTGTTGAGCCGGGTGATTTCCTCGACGCGGTGGTCCGGGTCGATTTCAACCGTGCCTCCGGTCACGTTGATGCCGGCGGGCAAACTGAGAACCACGTCGGCCGTCTTCGGATACAAATCTACAGGCGCGGCGATCGCCGGAATTTCTTCGCGGGCGACGATCTGCCCGCTTCGGTCTCGAAAGACCACGGTGCTTTGGGGGGACGGCACCGATCCCAGACTGTGAATGCGAACATTGATATCGTCGCCGTCCACCTCCACATCGTCGCGGCAGATTCCCAAATCGGGACGCTGCCAATAAGGCGTGCCGGCCATCTTCTGCTTGAGCGTCAGGATCGTGGTTGACCGCGGTGCAAACGTGAATTCCAGAGAGCTACTACGCTCGAATCGGTTCGTGCGACTGGTGAGGGCAACATCCGCTTTGTCGTCGTCGTTGGTGTCGACTCCTTGCGTAATCTCCCAGACGCCGGGATCGATATTCCAGCCGGTCATCGCGGCTTGCACCGAATTAGTCTCCAAATTACAGGCAATGACCTTGAACCCGGTCGCCGTGGCGTCGGGAATCAAGATGGCGACGCTCTGATCGTTGGCGGGTGGTGTAAACCGCCAACTCGCGACGTGACCGGGAAACGTCCCATTGCGGACAAGCGCAACGCCGCCGAGCCGGGCACGCTGCAGATCGACATAGGGCACGCCCACGCGGTCAATCCACAAACTGCCCTCGGTGTTGATGTAGTCGAGCAAATCGCACTCCTCGATCTGCTTCGCGTAAAGTTCTTCGAGGTAATGTTTGTCCCCCGTAAGTTGCCAATCGAAGTGAGCAGTTGACGAATTCCGGTAACGACTGGAGCGCGCTTTCCCACGGCCGTCGTTGGGGCGGGCGTCAACGGGCCGGCCTTTCTCGCCAGAAAGGACGCGCGGTCCCCATTCTTTGCGGATATGGAGAACGTCCAGCGCGTTGGCGTTGACCGACATTAGACCGCTCGTACCCAAATCGAAAATCGGGTCGAGGTACTTGCGGTTGCCGGTCCACTTCCACGCCGTCCAGAACAAAGCGCACGGGAAATACCCACGGGTCGCAGTGGTATCTTTATCGTCGATGAAATGGATCGCCGTCGGCAAGACGTAATTCCCTTCCGCATCCTTGTGCCGATGAGCCAGCAGACCATCGGCGAGTTCCAGCAGCACTTTTTTCGCGGTCGAGTTTCCATTGTACTCGACGAGCAATTGGCCCGGCTGGAGCACGAGGTAAGAGTACGCTTTCGCGCAACCCCACGGGTCCTCGGTGGCCATCTTCTTACCGTTGTAATAGCTGGTGCGGATGTGACGATGGCCGGCGGCGTTGATGCCGGTGATTCGTTCCACGCCGCGCTGGGTCACCATGGCGCGTTCGATCTGTATTGGGTTGCCATAATCGAGAATCAAATTCGCACCGAGGCAATCAATCCCTTCTTCGTAACCGTGCAACTCATCGGCTTGGATTGTGGACAGGCCATCCATGAACATGCCGTTCTTAAACGCAGCCTCCAATAGCGCATGCAATGATTGCTTGAGTTTGTCCGGGTCGCAGCCCATGAAGGCGACGCCGGGCCAGGTGTTGAGCAGGTCGACATCGTCGGAAATGCCGCCCCCGAAATCGCCGTAGGCGACCTGCCGATTATCAATGTACCAGTTCACGAAATGTTTCACCCGACGGAGGAGTTCGACCTGTCGGAACGCCCACAACGGTACGCCCGCCGGCGGTTCGGGTTGCTGGTAAGGTGGACGTGGCAATCCCAATTCGACGGCTGCATAATTGCGGCCGGGAGAGTGGTCGGGATCGACGCGCAGCAGGTCCTTCAAATCCCCCTCAAACCGGTTCCAAAGATTGAACTTCGAAGAATGCGGATGCTCCTCCACGAGCATCGCGTAGGCATCGCGCGCCTGAGTAAAACGGTCGAGTTCGTGCTCGACGCGAGCGACTTCGCGAGACTTGAAGACCAGACGGACTTGAGCGCCGTCCAGGGAGGCCGCACCAAAGTCCCCGCCCGCACCAGCGATGGTGAGCCAAAAGCTCTTGCCGGGCGGCAAAAGGCGGTCGCGCAGGTCCAGCCAAATCGTCTTCGCTTCGTCCGGCCTCACGGAGAACGTGAAGTCGCACATGTTGCGCATGGGCCAGAGCGGATCCTTCACCTGAATGTTGAGCGGAAACAAATCGCCACTCGTCGGTTTGACTTTCAATGCGGGCAGATCAATCGCGATGCCATCCAGACCCTCGATCAAATTGTCCCAATCATTCGGGATGAGCACGTGCACAATCGGCAGAAACCGCGTGGCGTCAGCAGCCGAAGCGCCCTGGGGTGCCGGCGCGGTGCTGTCGGCCCGCTCTGCGATTAACATCGACCGCTCGTCAGGTTCGTAGCGGCCGTTGATGAAATGCACGAGATCGGCCAGACTCGCGTTCGTCGCCGCAGCCGAAGCCAAGCGGTACACTCGTTCGCCGCTGCCGACGGGCTCTGAGCCCGCCGTGACGTTGTACGCGACGAGTTCGCCAATCGGTTCCTCCTGAAGTACGTTGGTGAAACGAATTTTCTGACCGCGGATAGGGGTGGGGAGCCGGTGATAGGTCTTCTCTTGCCCCTCCGGTCGTTTGAAAAGAACGGTTTCATTTGTGCCGACCAGCAGGCTCATGGTGCCCCATGCGGAGCCGAAAATCTCCAGATGATTCCACGGCTCATCCGGCATTATGAAGGTGATCGATTTGCCCGACTGAACGTAACAGTCCCAGTCGGGCAACTGGAAGTAATCGTTGCGGCCGGGCAGACGCGAACGATTATACACGCCCGGCCATGTCGTCTCGCGAATGCCGTCACAAGCTTTCCACCACCACCGTTTGAGGTCGTAGGCGTCGTGGATCTCCACCTTGCGCACACTAATCGCTTTGTCGGCGTAGTACGGCGGCGGATCGTTCGAGCGATTCCAGCCGTACCGCAACCACCATTCGTCCTGCCATCGCATGTCGTCGAGATTGCGGGCGGGCAGCGGCGGGAGTCCGGTCACCGCGTCGCCCTCGGCCAGCGTCGCCACCGCCGCATCATCCAGCATGCGGTCGTAAATGCGGATTTCGTCGATATCGCCGCCGCGCACGAAGTTGTAATCACTCTGCACATTGTAGGGACTGATGATTCGCGAGTGCGGACCGAACTGATCGAGCGCGGCGTTGTAGACAGCGGTTGTTTCGTTGTTCGCCGCGAGTTTGCCATTGACGTAAAAGCGAATGCCCCGGGTCTCATCCCACGAAAGTGCCAGATGCGTCCATTCGTCAGGTTTGGGAAACGGCTGGACGGTGACCGACACGCGGGTGCGGGCGAGGTTGACATCGGTCACGAACGCATCGAACCCATGCCCGTTGTAGTCAATGCGCAACCAGACCATGTCCCAACTCGAATGGTCGCCGTAGCCGACACGAAAAATCGGGAATTCCGTCGGGCCGACCGGATAGCGCGAGCGCCAGAAGAACGAGAGTGTGCCGCGTTGCGCGTAGATATTGCCGGGCGCCCACCAGGCCAGCCGCTGCAAATCGCCGCAACTGAGGGCCGCGCCCTTTGCCCCGTCGGGAATTCGGGTCACCTGAAAATCGAAATTCGGTTTGGCGGTGCCCGGCGCCGCAATCTCGGCGGTCGTGCCCTTCTCGCCGGACACGTAAAAAAGCAGACCGCCATTGTCCTTGGCCAAAGTCGTTGTGCCAATCAAGGCGACAAGGCAAATCCAAGACGCATTTCTCAAACGATATTTAGAGCCCATACTTTTCCAAGCGCAATGAGGCTGTCCCCTTCTACTGCATTCGGTTTGCGCCGGCAATTGGATAGTGCGATCCAACCCGGAAATTTGACCGGAAGGCCGCGTTGGGGCAAGTTGTACCAGAATCGCCCAAAGCTGGCGGTGATTCGCAACCCATTTGGAGGAATCATGAATCGTAAAGCATCCGCAGTCTGGCGCGGTGGCCTGAAGGACGGCAAAGGCTCCATTTCCACCGATAGCGGCGTCTTGGCCAATACGCAATATTCGTTCACCACTCGCTTTGAGAATGGCGTCGGGACCAATCCCGAAGAACTCATTGCCGCCGCACATGCCGGCTGTTTTTCGATGGCGCTGGCGGCGCAACTCGGGAACGTGAAGCTGAATCCCGAAAACATCCGTACCACCGCCACGGTGACACTCGACAAACTCGACGCTGGTTGGACGATTACTGCGGTCCACCTCGACGTGGCGGCCAAAGTTCCCGGCGCGGACGATGCCGCGTTCACCACGGCGGCCAATAACGCCAAAGCTGGCTGTCCCGTTTCGCGCCTGTTGAACGCCAAAATCACCATGAACGCCAACCTCGAGCGCTGAGCTTCTAGTGCTCCGTCAACCCACATCGCAAGGGTTGTTGGTAGGGTCGGACCGCCGGGCCGACCCTTGCGGCGCGCCCGGCGGTCGCGCCCTACCCTTCCAATCAACTTTGACAGAGCACTGGTCATGAGTAAGCCCCTGACGATCCTCGGAATCGCCGGCAGTCTCCGCCAGGCTTCGTGCAATCGCGGCGCGTTGCGCGCAGCCCAGCAATTGGTGCCAGCAGACGCACGGATCGAGATCTTTGAATTGGACCAGATTCCCCCTTTTAACCAGGACAAAGAATCTCCGGCGCCCGATATCGTGGCTCAATTCAAGGCGAGGGTCCGCGCGGCGGATGCGATTCTTTTCGCCACCCCCGAGTACAACTACTCAATCCCCGGCGTGCTAAAAAACGCCATCGACTGGGCTTCGCGTCCCTACGGCGACAGTGCGTGGGACGGCAAACCGGTGGCCATCATGGGAGCCTCGCCGGGAATGCTCGGCACCGCCCGCGCCCAATATCACTTGCGACAGGTATTCGTGACTCTGAACATGTATCCGCTCAACGATCCGGAAGTGATGATTGCCAACGCCTCCAAGCGCTTTGACGAACAAGGCAATCTCACGGATGAAGATACGCGGCAATACATCCGCAAGCTCATCGAGAGTTTGATTGCTTGGACGCGACAGCTTCAGAAAGCTCGAATGTAGTCAGCACTCGTCCACCGCCATCCGATAGATAACAGATAAAACGACAATGGATTTCGCTCCGGCGCGAAATAAGGTTGCGCTTTGTCCTTCGGCCTGATCTCCGCACGCCTTCAGGAAGTGGTCGCAACCTACGCTCTGGCAACAAGTTCGAGCTCCGTGTCCTGGCCAGAAGGCCGCAAAGGCCCACGAATTGCTCTCCAGTCACGCGGTGGCCGGGTGCCATTGTCGGGCATCGTGGCGACCCAAGAACGAAATCTAACAGGCGGAACAATATGGCTGGTTTAATCCATGCAAAGACGCGGTGCCAGGAAAATGGCCAAAGCATAATCATGTTCGTATTCTTCATGATGGTGCTGATCCTGTTTGTCGGTTTGGGAGTTGACCTCGGGTTTGTCTACATCACCAAGGCCAACTTGTCCAAAGCGGTTGACGCCGCTTGTCTCGCGGGCGTAAAGAACCTACCCTCCGGTACGCAGAATGCGACCGATGTGGCCTCCTCGATTTTCACCGCGAACTACGGCCGGCCGAGTCGGGATACTGCCGCTGTCGTCCCGCACATCGTGTGGGGTAAAGATGCCAGCAACAATACGATACTTGATGTGGACGCCACCGCGACCGTGAACACGTTCTTCCTGCGCGTTCTCCCTCTTTGGAGAACAATGTCCGTCAAAGCCAGCGGCGAATCGACCCGGATGAACGTCGTCATGAGCCTGGTACTGGACTGGTCGGGTTCCATGTTTACAGCTCCGCCGACTGGCAGCGGCGGCGCATTGAACGGGAACCTCACGAAGGCGGTGGACGCTTTCATTGATAATTTTGACGACGATCTGGATCGTGCGGCGATGGCCACGTTCGGATCTTTCGCGCAGCTCAACGTTCCCATGCAATACAACTTCAAGACGCCCATCAAAAACGCGGAACTAGACCTCACCAATCTCGGCCGAACATTTTCAGATGGAGGGTTGTCGATCGGCTATCAGCAGATTCAAAACGTAGCTCTCAATCCCGGCGAGAAGGTGCTGCGCGTCATCGTCTTTTTCACAGATGGCTTCGCCAACACGTTCCAGGACAATTTCAGCGGTTGCGGTGTGCTGAATCTTGGCCAAAGCGATCCATTCGGTAATCCTCCTCCCACCAGTTGGGATTATTCGTTCATGAAACCAAGCAACGGCTCCGGTGCGAGTTGCAGCGCCACAAAGTTCTACTCGGTGGGCGGGGATCTGGCCGGCGTCATCTACAATGCCGGCACCGTGACCATCAATGACAACAACCAAAACATCTGGCGAGAAGGCCAATTGCGAGCGTTGGCAACCGCAAATTTGGCGCGCAGCACCAATATCCTCATCTACTCGATTGGACTGGGGAATGACCCGACGAAGATCAATCAGACTTTTCTCAAGCAGATCGCCAACGAAAACGATCCGAGCAATCCAACATTCAACAGCAGCCAACCCGCGGGCGAAGCCGCGTTTGCGCCCACAGCGGATGACCTGGAAGCGGTGTTCCAGGAGATCGCCACAAAGATCCTGTTGAGGTTGACGAAGTAGCGACCGCGTTCCTCAGCAGATCCATCCGCCGCCGATCACCGTATCATCTTGATAGAACACGGCGGCCTGCCCCGGAGTGATGGCGCGCTGGGGTTCCGACAACTGAACACGGCAAAGATTCCTCGACAAGCTCGGAATGACAACGTTGGCACGAACGGGCTCGGCGTTGCTTCGAATCTTCACCCGACACTCCAGCGCTCCAGTCTCGCTCTCCGCCGCAACGTGCCAGACGCAATTCGCCGCTTCAAACTGGTCGCGCAATAATTCTTCGGCAGGGCCAACCACGACTCGGTTGTTGGCCGCATCGAGTTCGATCACGTAAAGAGGCTGCTTTAACCCGCCCAGGTTCAAGCCTTCGCGCTGTCCGACGGTGAAATTGTGAACGCCAGCATGGTAGCCGACCACGCGGCCGTCCTTTGTCACCAGCTCGCCCTTCCGTTCGGTAACGCCGCTCTCCCGCAAGAACCGTCGATAGTCATTCTCCGGCACGAAACAGACTTCCTGACTTTCCTCTTTGCCGTAAGTTTTGAGTCCGACATCCTTGGCGATGGCGCGCACTTCCTCCTTCGTCAAATGGCCCAGCGGAAACATGACCCGGCTGAGTTGCTGTTGGCTCAGCGAGAAAAGAAAATAGCTCTGGTCCTTGCGCTGATCGCGAGCACGCAGAAGCTGGTACTGCACACCGTTTTCTTCTCTGTGTCCTCTGTGGTTCAACTTCTGGGTCGTTACCCTTGCGTAATGCCCCGTCCCGATCCTCTCCGCACCGAGAGCTTGCGCCTTCCGCAGGAGTGACCCGAACTTTACTTTCTCGTTGCAGATGATGCAGGGGCTGGGCGTGCGGCCGCGGCGGTATTCGGCGGCAAAATAATCCATCACCTCGCGCTGGAAACTATCTATCTCGTCGATGACGTAGTGCGGAATTTGGAGCGAATGAGCGACCATCCGGGCATCGGCCACGGCTTGTGGGCCGCAGCATCTGTCTTCCTTGACCGACCGGCAATCCTGCGGCCAGCCGCGAAACGTCAGACCAATTACGTCGTACCCCTGCTGTTTCAGCAGATACGCCGCGACGCTGGAGTCAACGCCTCCACTCATGCCAACACAAACCCGTTGCTGGATTGCTGTCATTCGGAACGGCAAGGATAGCACGCCTCAGCGACAGGCGCAAAGTTACGCTGAAATTGTAGTCGTCGCCGTCTCGGCGACAAAGATGCGGCTGGGGACAGCCGTTCGAAATTGTAGCCGCACCCTTTACGGGTGCGTTTCCTTTTCGCAGGCTAAAGCCTGCGGCTACAGTTTTGTAGGTGCTGTGACCATCTGTCAGCGATCAATCAGAACTTGATAATCAATACGACCTTGTGCTGCTCGTGGATCAAAGGCGATTCTTCCTTGGCGCTTTTCATGGAAGTATCGAGCGCTTTCAACACGCGTTCGTCGTCGGTCACCATGACCGCGTCGCCGCCGTTCAGTTTCGCCTGATTCGCACAATCGCGGATTCGGTGTTTCTGGCTCCCAAACGCCTCCCCAAAGGCGCGCCCAACTTCATCGACTCCGTTCCTTTCGTCCACGATGCGGCCCAGAACCTTGTATTTCTTGTCGGGCAACCCTTGATAAACCGGCACCGCATAGCCTTGCATGATCTGGGCGGATTTGGCCGTCGGCCAGCTTTGATGTCCTTCATAGGCGATGACGGTCGTGTCGCCAGTCTTCGTCTCCTTCTTGTCGGAACTCTTTGCCAGCAAGTTGCCCGTCAACGCGAGCGCCAACGCAATCGTCCCCAAGAGTACACCAGCCTGTTTCATCGTCTTCGTCCCTCCAGGGAATTCCATAACACCCGGAAACAGTCGCGTCAAATGCCGCTCACCGTTCCAGCCAAAGCACACTGCGCTTGAAATCGAACGTCAGGCGATAATGGCGCAGCATGTAATTGCCGAGGAAAACCTGTCCGCCGCCCGGTTCGGGTCCGACCAACGTGGTGTTGCCGGGAATGTGATCGAGCGTCTCCCCGCCGACTCGCGCCTGCGTGATCAGGTAATTGGCCGACAGAGATGCGCCGCCGACGCCACGCGAAGTGGTGACCGAACCTTTGCCCGGCTTCCAATAATCCAGTTCGATGGCCTTCGTGCGCGGCAAAATCATGCCGTAATCGCCACCGGTATCCAGAAGGCACAGCACCGGATCGGTGCCATCGATGGAAACATCGACCGCCGGCAACTCCCCCACCCAGTGCAGAGGCACAGTGGTCATAAATTTCAACGTGTCGTCCGGCAGGTAAGAATCGGTAGCGCCGAGGATCACCTTGCCGCGCAACGAATCAATGGTGAGATAGGAGAGGCGTCGCAACGCATTGACGCCGAGAATCATCACCTGCGCCTGGTCCTGCAAGCCACGCATGAAATTGAGCACTTGCGCGTCGGGTCCCACGATGGCGATCACTTTGCGCAAAGCCACCGATCCGATCTGGATGGAATCGATGACCGCCGCATAATTGTCCACCGCCCCGCCAATGCCGTAGCCGGCAATCGGCTTGAGTCCGGCAATGATCGGGATGCCGAGGCTGTGCGCCGAAGTATACCCAAACAGATTGCGGTTGCTGCCGCTGTCGAGCAGCACGCGGACACCTGATTTTCCATTAACCGTCGCTGTCATGACCGGCACACGATACAGACTGCCCGGCGCACCCGGTTGGTCGGTGGGAACCCTCAATAATGGGATGGTCACGTTCTCGTCCGCTTGGATCGCGTTGACCCCCTCGAAACTGATCCGCCGTTCGGTGACTCGCATTTCAATGCCGAGCTGTTCTGGCGTCTTGGCATTCTGCTGGAGTTCCGCAACCTCTGCAGGCGTCAGCGTCGGTGTTGCCATCTCGAGTTGTGAGTAGGGACTTGTGACGCAACCGGCGAGTAAGAACGAGAGAGAAAATGGTAAAAACGATAAAAACGGGCAAAGAGAACGCATGGTCGCAGGATACCGGTGGCGCAAGCAAAGTCAACCGTCTGGGCTTGCCGGGCGCACGGCCAACTCGTATTGTTGATGCACGGCGTGCACATCGTCACTTACATGCGAATCTCGGTTACGGATCGCTGCAATGAGCGGTGCGCCTATTGCCTGCCGCATGACGTGACCGTTGAATGGCTGCCGAAAGGACAAATCCTCACCTACGAGGAAATTCTGCGTGTCGCTCGCGTTGCCACGTCGCTCGGCGTCACGAAGTTTCGCGTCACCGGCGGCGAACCGCTCGTGCGGAAAAATGTCGCGGAGTTCATCGGCGAATTGAACAAACTTCCCGGCGTCACCGACATCGGACTGAGCACCAACGCCACGTTGCTCGCTCCCCTCGCCCACCAACTTCGGGCCGCTGGCGTCCGCAAAGTGAATATTTCCCTCGACACGCTCGATGCCGGGAAATACCGCGAGCTGACCGGCAACGGCCGGCTGGCTGACGCACTGGCGGGAATCGACGCGGCTCTCGAGGCAAAGTTTCCGCAGGTCAAACTCAACGCCGTCATGATGAAAGGCAAGAACGACGACGAGATCTTTGCGCTGATTGATTTTGCCGCAGAGAAACGCCTGACGCTGCGGTTCATTGAGTTGATGCCGATCAGCACCAGTGAAGTTCTGACGGACGACAATTTCATTTCCATCGGCCACGTTCGCCGCGTCATCGAGCAACGGTACGAACTTGAGCCCGCGCCCGAACCGCCAACAAACATTCGAGGCAATGGTCCGGCTATTTACTACCGTCCGGCAAATCTCCCGATTCATCTGGGATTCATCGGCGCGATGACGAATCTGCACTTCTGCGACTCCTGCAACAAGGTCCGGCTGACCGCCGACGGCAGACTGCGTCCCTGTCTCGGTGCGCACATGGAATTCGATCTTAAATCCGTCCTGCGGGCGCCGAATACGACCGACGACATGTTGCGCCAGGTGTTTGTCGAGACGATTCGCAACAAGCCCGAGGAACACGAGTTCCGCAACAACTACGTCCCCGGCCGCAAAATGGTGGCGATTGGAGGATAGCAAGTGGCTCTCGCAAAGACGCAAAGACGCAAAAAGACCTTGGCGAGCTTGGCGCCTTGGCGTGACAAGAACATTCTCACTCACGTAGACACACGCGGCCGGGCTCGGATGGTGGATGTCTCCTCCAAACCGATTCAGCTCCGCGAGGCGGTCGCGCGCGGCACGATTCACCTGAAGCCGGCGACATTGCGTCTCATCAAATCCAATCGGATTGCCAAAGGCGACGTTCTCAACACCGCCCGCATTGCCGGCGTTCAGGCAGCCAAGCGTACGGGCAACCTGATTCCGCTCTGCCATCCGCTCAACTTGACACATGTGGACGTTGATCTCGCATTCGGAAAAGACCGCATCGTCATCACCGCTACGGCAATAATCGCTGCACAAACCGGTGTCGAGATGGAGGCCCTGACCGCCGTCGCGGTAGCCGCGCTCACCATTTACGACATGTGCAAAGCGGTGGACAAAGAAATGGTCATCGGCGAAATCAAGCTGGTGAGGAAAACCAAACGAGCGCCTTAGATTAGTAATTGTAGCCGCAGGCTTTAGCCTGCGTTTTTCAGGACCCGCGCACCCGTAAAGGGTGCGGCTACAGAAAGGAACGTCCCAGCAACGACAACCAAAGAATTCTTGGTGCCTTCGTGTCTTCGTGGTTAGATTACCCGGCACATGATCTCCGTCGCCATCATCACCGTCAGCGACCGCGCTTCGCGCGGCGAAATCGAGGACAAGAGCGGCCCCGCATTGCGACAATTCTGCGAGAAACGCGGCTGGAAAGTCGCGAAACATGCCATCGTGCCGGATGATCAAAAGAATATTCAGACCCGAGCGATTAAATTCTCCGGCAAATGCAACGTCGTTCTGCTCACCGGTGGGACTGGAATTGCCGAACGCGATGTGACGCCGGAAGCGATTCGCGCCATTTCCACGAAAGAGCTTCCCGGATTCGGTGAAGTGATGCGCGCCAAAAGTTTCGAGCGTTTCCCCAATGCGATTCTCTCCCGCAACCTGGCCGCGGTCATCGGTCAATGCCTGATCATTTGTTTGCCCGGCAGTCCCAAAGGCGCCGTCGAATGCCTAGAGTTCGTCGCCGACGCCATCCCGCATGCTGTGGAACTGCTGCAGGGAAACACCCGGCACGACTAACCGCGAATGAACGCGAATCAACACGAATCACTGTAGCGGCGATTTGTCGCCCGTCACCCTCGGCCTATCCTCGCGCCGAGTACGATCGCCAAGCATTTGCGCTCGAAGACTCAAGATTGAAAGACTGAAAAGCTGACCCTCATCACAGTCGTTGATCGGGCCGGACACCAGAAAGCCGACGAAGCCCGCCAGATACGACACGCTCGTCCACGACGCGCTCTTGACGATCGAGAGATGAAACGTGTCATGCATGTAAATCGGGAGCCAGTTGAGAAAAGTGAATAGAATGTAGCCGAAGGTCAGGAACGTGAGAAAGACGCCGATACCGTTTCGCGTCAGCATGGCTTTCCACGCCTTCTTCATCTCGTCGCGGCTCAGGTGTTCTTCCTGCTGGTGACGAGGCACGGCACCGGCCACGCCCTGAATGAATCGCAACTCGCGATCGTTGACCCATGGGTGCGATTGCGGAGTGTCGCGAATCAACGCCCACCAGATCGGAACCCACAGCAACCCCAGCGCGCCGAAGATGATGAACGTCCACTGCCATCCGAACCAGTGGACGATCCAACCGGAGACAAAAACCCCGACGATCGAGCCGACGAACTGTCCTGAGCCGGCCATGGTGTAGGCCCGCGCGCGTTCGGAAGGTGCGGACCACGTGCTCGTCGCTTTGGCGTTGATCGGCCAGATCGGCGCCTCGCCCGCCCCCATCAGTCCGCGAATGACGCACCACGAGAACATGCTGTAGGCCAGGGCGCTGAGAATCGTGAAAATCGACCACCACCCCAGCGCAAACGAAGCCGCCTTGCGAATCCCCAGCTTGTCAGCGAACCATCCGCCGGGAAAATTGCACAGCGCGTAGGCCAGCCCCCAGATGAACGAGATGCGGCCGATCTGCGCGATATTGAACCCGAAATGCTTTTCGATCAGCGGAGCGGAGACGTTGAAGTTCGCCCGGTCCATGTAATTGATCACCACGGCGGTAAACGTCATCAAGAAGACGACGAAGCGGACGCGTGTTCTGGGCCCGGCGCCCGCGGCAGGTTCGCTCTCCGCTTGCCCATCCACGGTGGGCGACGGACCGGATGAATTCGACGAAGCTGCCATAGCGTTCAACTACCAGCAACATTGTCCTTCTCTTGTTGGAGTCTCAATTTGCCAACTGGAGGGACGCGCTCCGTCGCGTCCATTAGATAGACGCGGCCACGACAGAGAGACCGTGCGAAAAACTCCGTCCGTCTTCTGTAAGTGCTTGATGAACTTTTGTAAGTCGTTGCAAACGGATCTCGGAGTTTCCGTTTTTTTGGTTTTTCACACAGTCTCCAGAGCGTGGCCCTCCAAAAAAGGGCGTTGTCCTTTTCTTAGCAGCGCGGCTATTGCCAATCTCAGAATGATATTACCCTCGTCCACCGATAGAGCTATAGTTGATTGGGACGGGGCAACTCCTCAGGGACTTCAACGATCCTTTGAACACAGCCTCTGGCAAATTCAAATCCTCGCCTCCAGAAAATTTCGGGTCAAACCAGACGCCGACAAGTTTGGCCGATAGACCGGTGACTATACCGTTCTTCGATGTGTAATGGCCATCGGCTTGAAGATCGCCCTGCATCGGCGGTAGCGATACAAACGTCACGTCCGTGTAAAGTTGCTGCAAATCCGTATCAAACTTGCCTGTCACCGTGGAAGCGAACGAACGGCTAATGCCGATCACGCGAACGACCATGGAGGGATTCGAGTTTTGCGACAACGAACTTGGGGTCGCCACGCTGTCCTCTTCGACGAAGGGGACAGCCTCGACCAGTTGGAGCACATGGTTGTCCAGATCCAGAATGGCAACCAGAAAGTCGGATTCGTTCGTGACGAGGCTGCTAACGTCTCGCACGATATTGCCCACCGAGGACTTCACGCCGGAGTGGTTGGTGATCGTGCCTTTCACGCTGACAATAAATGCGTTGGTCTGCGCCCGAGTCTTAAAGACTGCTCCCATCAGCAATGCGACAACAATAAGACATAGCTTCTTCATGCCTTATCCTTTCTTTGGATTTGGTTTGCACAACTTGCCCGCTGCCCTTTCGACTATACAGCAACCAATCCCACAGGCAAACCCTCTCCGTTCAAAGCACCGAATCTCTTCAATAGCCTCGTAGCCTCGTTAACTTCTATTGCTGGGCTCATGGCAACCGGATACACTCGGACACGAGTCCTGCGGTAGTATGAATCAGTACGCATTTCATCTCGACATATCGGCTGATGAATATCTGGATTATTATCGCGGCACTGCCCACAGCGTAGTGGTCCAAGCCACCAGCGGGCAAACGGTCCAGTTTCCCGCATCGTTGTTGCAGCGGTTCGTTTCCGCGGAAGGCATTCAGGGAGATTTTGTACTGGTTTGCGATGACAACCACAAATGCGTTGAACTGCGAAGGTCGCCACCAGCGTAAATCTATCGAGCAACAGGTAAGTAAGCGGGGTCGTGTCCTGTTTTGGAGGACCACGCTCTGTCGTGGCCGCATTTCCCGAACGGACGCGACGGAGCGCGTCCCTCCAGCCAGCGAATTAGGACACTACCCTGAGCCGTTTGCACTTGCGGCGTTACAGCCGCAGCGGTAACGTGCTGCCCATGAAGCTAGTTGACAACGAACTAAGCGATAAATCGCCAGCCGAAATAGACGACTGTCGGTCGCCTTTCCTTACGACTTTAGATCGTGGAATCTAAGTTCGGCGGACAATGAGTCCTTACGCGTCAATGTACCGGTCCCCGATGGATCAAGCCATTGCGTGGTTGTTGGTCACTGCGTGGATTGTCGTCGGACTTTTTGGCGCACGGAGGAGATTTCAGGGGGCGATTTCATCGGAGGCGTATCTGTTGGCTGCGTCCCGCGCTCTGTTCACCCTATGTCTCTTCGCAGCCGGCGTCTATGTCATTGGCCTCATCTTCTTGGTTTGGCTGAAGATTTCGTCGGGGTTCTGGTTGATTTGGCAGCTTCTGTTTCTCATGAGCGTCGTTGCCGTGTTTTGGGTTACGCCCGCAGTGGGCATCGTCCTACTGTGCTGGGCATTGGTAGGCAGGAAGAGGTTGCGCCACAGTTCGCGCGCTCTGACGATGACAGCACGTGCTCTTGCCGGTATTGCTGCGGACATTTTGTTGTATTATGCGATTATAGGATCCATCGCCTATCGGACAAGCCAGTGAAGCGAACGCGGGCTAGCGCCCGCGTCGCTGACCTCACGCGATTAGCGTGTAAGATACAGGGAAAGGTTTCTTGTGAATTTTCAACGCTTCATTTTCTGTCCGACGATTGCCGCAGCCATGCTCTTGGCGGCAGCAGTCAACTCCGCTGCGTTCATCTACGATCCTTTGGCTTTACCTAAAAACGCCAAACCGGAAATCCTCGAACTCACGGTTCAAGGCGCGGAACCCGGACGAGAAATCCCGATTCGTGTCTATTTGCCGTCGGAGCGAAAGCCGGCGCCAGTCGTGCTTTTCAGCCACGGTTTGGGCGGGTCGAGGGAAGGCAGCAGTTACCTGGGACAGCACTGGGTGGCCCGAGGTTACGTTGTGGTTTACCTCCAACACCCGGGTAGCGATACGTCCGTCTGGCAGGACAAACCCTTGTCGGAACGCATGGCGGCCATGAGGCAGGCAGCCGGTCTCGAAAATCTCGCACTGCGGGTGAAAGACGTTCACAACGTCCTCAATCAACTTGAACGTTGGAATACGGACACGACCTCCGCCCTAAACGCTCGCATGAATCTCAAGCGAGTCGGTATGTCGGGGCATTCCTTCGGGGCGGTGACGACGCAAGCCGTCAGCGGCGAAAGTTTCTTATTTGCCGGGAAGCGCAATACCGATCCGCGAATCAAGGCTGCGATTATGTTTAGTCCCAGCAGCCCGCATCTGGGCAACGCCGAGAAGGCGTTTGGCAGCGTGACGATTCCCTGGATGTTGATGACCGGCACCAAAGATATTGCTCCGATTGGCGACGTGGACCTGGCGTCTCGTCTCGCCGTGTTCCCCGCCCTGCCGCCGGGCGGGAAGTACGAAGTGGTTCTGTACGGGGCCGAGCACTCCGCATTCACCGATCGGGCATTGCCGGGCGATACCGAAGTGCGCAACCCGAATCATCATCGGGTCATTCTGGCGTTGAGCACGGCTTTCTGGGACGCGTATTTGCAGGGGGATGCGGCGGCAAAGGCCTGGCTCGATGGCAATGGACCGCGTTCCGTGTTGGAAGCGCAGGACCGGTGGCAAATAAAATGAGTTCTGGGCGACTTCAGTGACCTTCGAAGGCTTTCGCAAGCCAGCGAATGTTTTCGTCATGAGATTTGCGAATGGTCGCCAACGAATCACGGCAGGAATGTAAGTCGGATTCATCAATCAGCGCGTCGATTTCGGCCAGGACGTGTCGTTGAGCCGATTGGGCGAGATCCAAACTGTCGGCCAGCAATTCGTCGGAGAGTTTCAGCGTGAACCGCGCGCTCGGGATGTCTGTCGGACGGCCGCCCAGTTCGCGAACGACGTTGGCGAGACTCACGCAGTTGACACTGCATTCTTTGCGGGTGCGCTTGATCACTTCCCGTTTGCCGGGATCGTCACATTGCGATTCCGCCCGACGCAGGGCGCGTACGCAAGCCCATTCGTCGGCCAGGATCTCATTCAGTTTGGCGGCAAGATTTATCATCGAAGCAACATTAATCCCCGGGATACCGGATGGTCAACAATGTCAGATTATCGTTCGAGGTGCATCACGCGCAGAAACTGATGTTTTGTAGGGCGGGCATGTCTGTCGTGTAGGTTGCCCGCCTTCGTCGCACTTGCGGCGCGAAATCCCGCTCGGAGCGGGACATTCGCGCCCCACAATCTAGATGGTGCGCTTCTTCCGGCACAGGTTCAGCCAATAGAAGCCGCCGATGACGATGCCGTGAGTGATCTTGCCGGTCTCAATCAGGCGCGTCACCTCCGGCAACGGAACGAGCCTGACGGTGATATCCTCGGCATGGTCGAGCTCCGGCTCAGAGACTTTACGGCAATTCGTTGCCAGCTCGTAATGTTGGAGGTTGTCCTGAATTGCCGGGTTTGGATGGACGGTACCAAGATGAACAATCTGGCCGGCTTCGTACCCGGTTTCTTCGAGCAATTCACGTCGCGCACACTGCTCGCGCGATTCGCCTTCGTCCATCAGACCGCCCGGAGTTTCGAGGTGCACCGAGCGCGTGCCATGGCGCCATTGTTCGATCATGACGACCTGCTCATCCGGCGTAAGCGGAATGATGTTCACCCAGTTCGGCTGCTCCAAGACGAACATGTCATGCGGCTGTCCCGTCCGTGGATTGAGGACGACGTCCTTGCGCACCTTGAAAACGCGGCAGTCGGCAACCGGTGTTGAAGACTCAATCGGCCAAGGTTGTGGCTGGCCACGGTTCACTTCGTTTTCGCTTTTTCGGCCACGCCGTCCAGCTCCTTGAGGAATTCCCTGGCAGAAACGTAACCGATGATGTCGGCAATCTTCTTGCCGTCGGAGTTAACAAAGATCACGTGGGGAATCGCGCTTGCGCCAAACTTCTTGGCCAACTCCCCGGCTTCCTTGCTTCGCTCAAGGTTGACTTTGACCGCGATGAACTCCTTGGACAATCTTTGCTCAACATCCTTGTTGCCGAAGGTGTCCCGGTCGAGCAGCTTACACGGGCCGCACCAGTCTGCGTACAGATCCACCATCACCAACTTATCCTCTTTCTTCGCCTTCTGCAGCGCGGCATGGTAGCTTTGTTGCCAATCGACGCCCGCCCATGCGCTCGCGCCCAGCGCTAACAAACCCAAAATGGCCACCACGATGAAGCTTCTCATGAGCTTCTCCTTCCCTAAGGCACGCCGGCCGCGGCTTCCTTTGGTTCGGCTTCCACCTTTGTCGGCGGATCGATCCATTTGCCGTGCTCCTTGATCAGCGCAATCAATTCGTCCACCGCCTGGGCTTCGGGAATATGCTGTTTGACCTGCTTCTTGCCGACCCACAACGAAATCCGGCCCGGCGCCGTTCCCACGTAACCAAAATCGGCATCGGCCATTTCGCCAGGACCGTTCACGATGCAACCCATAACGGCAATCTTCACACCTTTTAGATGCGCGGTACGCGATTTGATCTTCGCGGTCACCATCTGCAAATCGAACAAAGTTCGCCCGCAGCTTGGACAGGCGACATAGTCGGTCTTGAACGTACGCGAACCGGCCGCCTGCAAAATGTTGTAGGCCAATTTGACTGATTTCAGGAGATCGGCTTCGCCGGTGATCTCCACCGCGTCGCCAATACCGTCGCAAATGAGCGAACCGACGTGCGTGCTGGCGGCAATCAGCGAATCAGTGGCACAGGCATCTCTGCCTATGCGATGAACCCGGTCGCGGAGCGCGATCGGCAACACCAATCCGCGCTTGTCGAACACCGCTGCCAAAACGCGGTACGCTCCGATCACATCCATTCCTTCGACGTGACCCACGCCAAGAACCACCTGATTCTTGGGAAACATGTTGAGCACGCCCGCCAATGTCGCGCAGTTCCCGGCAAAACGTTCTGGCGAGTCGCTTTCGACATCAAATTGAACTGTCAACGTGGCTGCGTCCGTCAGCAAGGCGGTCACATCTTCCTCGCCGTTATAAGGAACATTGATTTTCTCGGCGACATCGAAGACGGGTAATGTCAGCTCGGCGGTGTCGAGTTTCACCGCGATCGGCGTTTCGATGTGACGCTCCCGCAGCTTGGGCTTCAGCGCCGCGATTTTGCCGATGTCGGCCATCGTCTTGACCGGAAATTGCAGAACCTCGGCGAACGTATCCGGCTCGGCCGTCGTGATGCGTTGTATCTGGCCGATCGTGGCGTTGACCGGCACCGGCACTTCGACGCGTGGCGGATGGTGCTTGCCCAGGCGCAGCCGCAACGTGCCCACGAAGAATTCGGGCGTTGGCCGACGCGTGTAGGTGAACGGATCGCGAGTTTCAATTAACGTTGTAGTACCCACCGTCCCGGTGGCTGGAGCCGTGGAGCGCCCGGGGACGGGCGCCACTACGACCGAAGGATGGGGCACCAATTTGCCGGCTTTCTGCCGCTCCCAAAGCGCGTTGTATTTCCTCACCATCTCCTGGCAAACCGGTATTTCGTGGACGCTGTCTTCCGTGAGCGAAACGCGAACCGTGTCGCCGATGCCGTCTTCCAGCAGCGCGCCGATGCCGATGGCGGATTTGATGCGGCCGTCTTCGCCTTCCCCGGCTTCGGTGACGCCCAGATGCAGTGGATAGTTCCAATCCGGGCCCTCTCCATCCATGCGGGCAACCAACAGCCGATAAGCCTCGATCATGACCTTTGGGTTACTCGCCTTCATGGAAAGAATGATCTCGTGGTAATCGTGCTTGCGGCAAATCCGCACGAATTCCAGCGCGCTCTCGACCATGCCCAGCGGCGTATCGCCATAACGATTCATGATCCGGTCCGACAACGACCCGTGATTGGTGCCGATGCGCATGGCCCGGCCGAGTTGCTTGCACTTCAGCACCAGCGGCGTGAAGGCTTTCTCCAACCGTTCGAGTTCCTCGGTGTATTGGTCGTCGCTGTATTCCCGGACAGCGAACTTTTTGCGGTCGGCGTAATTGCCGGGATTGACGCGCACCTTTTCCACCCACTCGGCGGCCTCGAGCGCGGCCGCCGGCACGAAGTGAATATCGGCAACAATCGGCGTGTTGTAGCCGCGCTGGCGGAGTTCACCGACGATGTTCTTCAAATTCTTCGCATCGTTGATACTGGGCGCGGTGATGCGCAAAATCTCACAGCCGGCTTCGAGAATCGGAATCGCCTCGTTGACGCACGCGTCGGTCTTCATCGTGTCGCTGATGAGCATCGTTTGGACGCGAATCGGATTGTCGCCGCCGACACCCACGTGGCCTGCTTTGACCTCGCGGGTGACCCGGCGCTGCCAGAAAAACGGATTGTTGCAGTATTTCATGGTCCGGTGGCTGGAACCGTTTCGTTGGTTTCGACCGGTTTATCACTCGCACTGAAATGAAAACCGAAAAAACGTTTGAAATCAAAAGCGGTGACGTAAAGCATGAAGCTGATGAGCAAGACAGCAAACGCCGTGGACACCGCGTGCACCAGCCGCGGCGGCAGCGGACGACGGAATACCGACTCATACATGGCAAACACAATATGGCCTCCGTCCAGCACCGGGATTGGCAGGATGTTGAACACGGCCAGCGCCAGGTTGATCAATACGGCAAACTTCAAACCGCGAGTGATACCCCCATTGCGAATTTCGTACCACCATCCACCAGCGATGCCCACGGGTCCGCTGAAACTGCTGATGCCGACGCCGGTTCGTTTGTAGTGAAACAACGCATAGAATGTATCCCCTAGCATTTGCGCCACTTCGTTGAACTGTGCTGCCGGCGTGGGCCCCGGACGCTCCACTTTGAAGGCGATCCGATCCTCCAGCTCGACACCGATACGGCCCACATTCTCCCCTTTTGAAGTCTCAAGCCGAGGCGTCACCGTGATCACCATCATCTTGCCCGCCCGCATGAGTTTCAATTTCACCGGCTCTCCCGGTTTCTTGCTGATGTAATTGATCAACTCCTGCCGGGTCGAAATCGGCACGCCATTCACCGCAAGAAATTCGTCACCGGGCAGAATTCCGGCTGCCTTTGCCGGAGATTTTGGGAGAATACTTTCCGCAAAGGGTCGTCCTTCCGGATAGAGATTAATCGTTTTCACCCCGAAATCGCGATTGATCTCCGATTCCAGAAGAAAATCCTTCGGCACGCCGTTTTGATCGATTACGACATTGACCGATGGCTCCAGGCTGAGCGCGACAAACCGCTGGATATCAAACCAATTCTTCACTGCATGGCCGTTAATCTTTTCGATGCGATCTCCGGGGCGGATTCCGAGTTGTTCTTCGCGGCTGCCCGGCTCGACGAAACCGACGATCGGTGGGTTAACAGGAACGGCCAAACCAACGCGCCAAATAATGCAGGCAATGATGGCTGCCAGAACGACGTTCATGATCGGTCCGGCCAATGCCACCATAATTTTCGACGAAGCCGGCGCTGGCGGCAATTCTTCCGTCTTGGTGTCCGTCTTGCCTTCGATCGTTTCCATCGGCGACATTTGTGGCAGCGCCACGTAACCGCCAAACGGAATCCACGAAACCCGATAGTCGATGCCGCCCCGTTTCCAACCGAAAATCTTCGGGCCGAAGCCGATGGAAAACCGGTCAATCTTCATCGCTCGCCACTTCGCCACCAGAAAATGCCCGAACTCGTGGATGAAAATCGTCAGGCCAAAGAATATCGCCACGAGCAACGCGGGATAAATCTTATCCATGAAAAAAGCTAGGACGGTATCAAACGGCACGTTCGGCTTCCTTTCTTGCCCAAAGGTCAGATTCCAGTATAACATCCAGCGTAGGCGATGCAACCCACGAGCCGGCTGGTGTAGTTGCCGCTGCCCCCAGCAGCCCGGAGCGCCCGGAGACCGGCGCTACTACACGATTTCCTGAGCGATGCGCGTTCATTACTCTCTCCACCGTTTCAAAAATCTGCGGGAAACCGATCTGGCCGTCCACGAATCGCGCCACCGCGACCTCATTGGCCGCATTGAACACCGCGGGCATCGTCCCCCCAACTCGACCCGCCTCCCGCGCCAATCGCAACGAGGGAAACCTCTGGTGATCCGGCTTCTCAAAAGTCAGCGTCCCGATTTTTGCCAGATCGGTCGGCGGCATCGAATTCGGCAACCGCCGCGGCCACGTCAAGGCGTATTGAATCGGATAGCGCATATCCGGCACGCTCAACTGCGCCAGAATTGAACCGTCGAGGAATTCCACCATCGAATGGACCACGCTCTGCGGATGAATCACCACGTCCACGCGATCCACTTCCACGTCAAACAGCCATCGCGCTTCGATCATTTCCAGCCCTTTGTTGAACAATGTGGCGGAATCGATGGTGATCTTCGGTCCCATGTTCCAACTCGGATGCTTCAGCGCCTGCGCCACCGTGATCTTCGCAAACTGCTCGCGCGGAGTCTGACGGAACGGTCCACCGGACGCCGTCAAAATCAACCGCTTCACATCGTCCATGGTGGCGCGACCGTCCCGGTTGCGGTCGTTGGTCCTTCCTTCCAAGCATTGAAAAATCGCGCTGTGCTCGCTGTCGACTGGCAACACCTTGACGCCATGCTTGCGGGCCTCGCTCATCACGAGTTCGCCAGCCATCACGAGAATTTCTTTCGACGCGACCGCCAAATGTTTGCCGGCGCGAATCGCCGCCAATGCCGGCTCCAATCCCGCCGTGCCGACGATCGCCACCAGCACGATGTCCGCTTCCGGCATCGTCGCCAGCTCAACCAGCCCCCGTTCGCCAGCCAAAATCTTGGTGGCGCGAGCGTCCCCGCTTGCGGTTGTTCTCCTTTTCAGTTCCTTCGCCTTCTCGCGATTCGTCATCGCCACCGCCTTCGGCTTGAACTGTCGGACCGCTTTCTCCAATCCGTCGACGTTCTCCCGCGATGCCATGCCGATAATGCGGATTTGCTCTGGCAAATCCGCCGCCACCTTCTGCGTGGACACGCCGATCGAGCCGGTACAGCCGAGCAAGACGATATTCTTGGGTTTCATCAAGACGCAGCAGGATACTTTTCCCAACCGGCGGGCACAAGCTTGTAGTCATGCTCTCCGATGTGCCATCGGTTTCGCAGGCACGTGCCTGTGGTTGGCTCATGCGCATGAACACCAAAACTGATTTTTCTGGCTTCTTCGCCAACCTTTCTGTTTCCTCGAAAAAGTGCTGGACTTTTCCCTAACCCTTTGTTCTACTGGCGTGCGGAGACGCTAGGGTCGCACCTAAAACTCTCTTCTACGCACATCGTGTGCGTGAATCTGTGGCGTTGGGCGAGTTCATCATGACAAACGAGCAACATCAGCATTGCTCGATGGTGGCGGTTCACAAAACGTCGGATTGCCACTTTCGGCAGTGCACAGGAGAACGATCATGCGCATTTCACGCGTTGTTCATCTATCCACCGGCACTCTGAAACTCATCCCCGGGTTTATCCTGCTATGCGTCGGGACTATGAACAGTCCGGCCGCCACCAACACGGTAACAACGCTGGCGGACGGCGGCGCGGGTTCCTTGCGCCAGGTCCTTGCCTCCTCGGCCAACGGAGATGTCATCGACTTTTCCGTCACCGGCACGGTCGTGGTCAGTTCCGAACTTGTCATCAGCAACAACGTAAACATTCTGGGGCCGGTCTCGAACCAGGTGGCCATTAGCGGTGGCGGGACCACACGCGTTTTTTTCATTGACCCAGGCGCACCCGGGGCGACGAATCCACCGACGACCGGACCAACCGTGTACATGTCGCACTTGATTATTGCCGACGGCATGGCCAAGGGCGGAAACGGTGGCGACGCCAACAACTCGGCAAACGGGGCGGGCGGCGGCGCAGCCGGAATGGGTGGCGCTTTGTTTGTGAATGGCGGCACGGTGGCGATGGCTCACGTGATCTTCTCCGGGAACGGCGCCTTCGGCGGCGACGGCGGCTCCATTCTTGACCAATTTGGCGGCGTAGGCGGGGCAGGAGGCGGCGGGTTCGGACAGGCCGGAGGAACGAATTCCGACACTGACGGCGCGACTGGAGGGAATGGAGGCAATCTCGGCGGCGCGGGAGGAGTTGGCGGCACCTTTTATCCTGTGTTGAGCGGCACCGCAGGTGATAACGGGCAAGAGGGCGGTGGCGGTGGTGGCGGTGGTGGAAGCCAGGAAGCGGCGGCAGGTGGGGGAGGACGCGGCGGGTTTGGAGCCGGTGGCGGCGGGGGTGGGTACGCCGACGTGGCGGGCGGCGCTGGTGGCAACGGCGGCTTCGGCGGCGGCGGCGGCGGTGGTGGCAACGGGTTTTCTTCAGGCGATGGTGGCTCTGGAGGTAGCTTCGGTGGCAAGGCGGGCTCCGTTTACGTTGGGGTGGGCGGCGTTCTCAGTGGCGGCGCCGGTGGTGGCGGCGCGGGATTGGGCGGAGCGATTTTCATTCGGCAAGGCTCGCTGTCGTTGCTATACGCGACCTTCACCAATAACGCCGCCCACGGTGGCAATGTGGGCGCTGGTCTCGGCGGCGACTCCGGTCAGGGCAAAGCAGGAGCAATCTTTGTTAACGTTGGCGCCAATGTCTGCACGAATACAGGGTGCGTTTTCAGGGACAATAGCGCCGCAGACGCGAGCAACACTGCGGATGATAACAACGATATCTACGGCTCCCTGCCGTCCTGTCCCAACACTCCCCCGGTGGCGGTCTGCACAAATATCACCGTGGAAGTTGGGCCATATAGCTGCAGCGTTGATCTCCCCCAAGCCTCCGTTGATGGGGGCTCTTACGATCCGGACGAAGACCCGATTATGGTCGAGCAGATCCCGTCGGGTCCATATAATTTCGGGCAAACCCCTGTGACGCTCATGGTTTCCGACGACCGTGGCGGGATGGATGAATGCCCTGCGACGATCACCGTTGTGGATAAAATACCGCCCGTGCCTCTGGATTCGACGTTGGAGACCAATATAGGCCAATGTGAAGTGGATCTCTCCATCTTCCCCCCGCCGGAGGCGAACGACAATTGCGGGATCGGCGGGCCAATTCAAGGCCTCACCTTCGATCCGCTGCTGTATGAGCAGCAGGGTACGTTTACAGTGCAGTGGGTCTACGAAGACATGAACCTCAATACGTCCACGCAATTGCAGACCGTCATCGTCCACGACACGATGCCACCTCAGCCGCAAATGGATCCGCTGCCGATGATCACCGAGGAATGCGAGGTGCTTACTGTACCGACCCCTGAGGCAAACGATAATTGCGCCGGGCCCTTGATCGGCACAACGACCGATCCCCGGACGTATACCAACCAGGGAAATTTCACGATCCACTGGGTCTACGATGATATGCATGGCAATGTCGTCACGCAGCTACAATCGGTGGTCATCCATGACGACATGCCGCCGACGATCTCCCCCTGCCCATCGGACATCACCACAGGCCCGCTGCCGGGTCAATGCGGCGCGACGGTGACCTATGCGGCGCCCTCGGCCTTTGACAATTGCGGCCCGCCCGCCGTCATTTGCACACCGCCGTCCGGGTCGTTTTTCACACTTGGCACAAACAAAGTGGCATGCGTGGCAACCGACGTGGGTGGTAACACCGCAAGTTGCACTTTCAGCGTCATTGTCACCCAGGCGCCGCTGTGCTCGATCACCGTTTCCGGCAATGGGGGCGGAGCGACGACGGTCTGCCCGGGCACGCCCTTGGTGCTCACCGCGGCCAACGGCATGAAACATTATCTCTGGACCGGTCCCGAACAGAACGGCTCGACCCTGCAAACCATCGTGGTTAGCACGCCGGGTACCTATTTCTGCTCTCAAGAGCCGTACTACAGCCCGAGCTTCTGCTGCAGCGTCACCATTAGCAACTATCCGGCTCCACCCTGTAATATCACTGGCGATCTCCTCATCACCAATGGAATACCGACGACACTGATCGGACCGGACGGAATGCTCAGCCAGTATTGGACTGGCCCGCAGAATAATGGCTTGGGTTCGCGCTCCAATACGGTGAGCCTGGCCGGCACGTATCAATTACACTTAACCGACAGCAATGGGTGTCAGACGATCTGCTCGGTGGTGGTGACCAACCGCACCCCCGCTCCGTGCAGCATCACTGCTTCGGGCGATGCTGGTGGCCTGACCATCTGCCAGGGACGCAAGACCACCCTGACCGCTGCCAATGGCATGGCCAGTTATCTCTGGAGCGGCCCCGAGCAGAACGGGGCGACTAGCAAGTCGATTGTCGTGGGCACTCAGGGTACCTACACGGTGCGCCAAATTGATTACGCCGGATTGACCAACGCCTGCAGCGTCTTTCTCACGGTCCATCCCCTGCCCCCCGCGACAATCTCCGGCACTCTCACATTCTGCCAGGGCACCAACACAACGTTGTCGGGACCAGACGGAATGGTCGGCTACACATGGCTCGGACCGCAACATAATGGTCTGAACGCCCAATCCAACACCGTGAGCTTGGCCGGCACCTAC
>DATIZX010000098.1:0-6032 GCA_035516795.1 Verrucomicrobiia bacterium | reverse complement strand
CCGTGATCGGCAGACGCCCTCTGGAGTAGTCGTTGGAGGGCCAAGCCCGCCCGGCGGGCGGTCGATAAAGCTCACAGTCGTTGTCGCGACTGATCGTTAGCAGACTTGGCCCGCCGGGGCGGGAAATCAGTTCCGTGGATAAAGCCAATGATTCCCACTGGCGATCTAAAATCCCACGGCCCCGAACCGGGGTTCGGGGCGAAGTTATTCACAGTCGGCCACGGCCAGCTGTTGCAGCTGGCCTTGCCTCCCATGAATAACTTCGGATAACCTATATTGAACGTTAGCCGTCGTCGTATGCGCATCTCAGTTCTATTGGCGTTGACGGTTCTTTCGCCCGTGCTGGCATTGGCCGATGTGCAGTGGCACAAGTTTGGCACCGCCGGCGACAAGGAGACGATTGCTCTTGGAGATGTTACAGTGACCGTCGAGTTGCAAAAGGTACAGACTTCTGGATTTCCTGATGACCTTCTCATGACAGTGAAGACTGCGGGCCACAAGCCGAGTCAGTTTTATTTTACGTCTTCCTATGCGTTTGGTTCGGTTGCCGTTCAGGGGAACATTCTGTTCTTGAAATATGGAGTTGGCAGGGGCACTGCGGGCGCGCGAGTGGAGCACATTAAGGCATTGAGATTGGACCATGACTTGGATGAGTTGGTGGATGTGCAGTGTTCATATTGGATTGTGACCAATCCTCACAATGCAGGTCCCGACGAGTTCGAGTATCGCTTGAAAGTTCAGAGGGAGGGGGAATACACGACGCTTATTTTCTCGCTTCCCAAGCTGCAGAAGGGCATTCCTTCAGAGAAGATTGTGAGGATAAAAAATGACGGCTAACCAGATCACTGCACACAACGCCGGATGGCGCTCTCAGTTCCGCTTCGCGGTTCACGGTTGTTGGCCCGGCGTGTGTGAGTTCTGTCGTTAGATGAAAGTTTATGGAACATCTTGAGACACGTCTTTTGACCATAATACTTTTGCTTACAATGCTGTGTTCTGGATTGGCAATGGCGGCGACATTTATTGGGCTTCTTTTGGGTGTAATTTTATCTGCTCTGTCCTGTTTCGTTCGTCCATTAAGGCGTCTAGTGCCGTACTTATTGCTGACACCATTTTGCGCCGCCGTCGGTATTGTGCTGCTTGGGTATCTGTTCTGGGTGCATCTCCCACCCGGTCAGTATTCTTTACCGGATGACTTCCTTCGATTCTTCTTCTCCGTTGGGATCGGCGGCTTCGCTTCTTGGCTGTTTGGTGCATTGCTCGGAGCAGTTGGAGGTTTCTGTTTCGCTAGATTTTTGAGTCGCCGCTTGAATCATCTAACCATGAGGTCGAGCGAACTGCCATCCGCTGACGCGGCTGGCAGTCGCTCACCTGAGCGATAGGCGTCAAGGATTATTGATGGCACTTTATTCGATGTTCGTGTCTTGCACAGGCGTTGGCGATTTCAGCACGCAAATCAGGGCTGACACGCCACGGGATGCACTACGTGAGTTCCTCCGAGGTACTTCGCTGCGTGAGTTCTTGGCAAAGCAGAAGGACTGGCCAAAGAAGTTTTCAGAAAAGGATATAGTTTTGTTCATTCCGATGGATGGTCTGATTAACATGTATCTGTGTCAGTTTGGACGTGATGGCAAGTACGTCTCGGTGAAACTTGCACTCACTGTGTCAAGGCAGGAGCCTATCAATTCGGTGGAGCCAACTCGCGCCCCCGCGGGCGCTCGCGGCTCACCTTGATTCGATAGGCGGACAGGCCAATGCCCACAGCCGACAAATCAGATTGGCGACTCCAAGGACAGGAGAAGAGATTGGAGCGACGAGGGGTCAGGTCTATTTATTATTCATTATGTTTGACTGACGAGGAAGACTGGCGATAGCGTTCGATGAGCCGAACGCGGACACGACATCGCGTCGGCTGTCTTGATCGTTGAATCACGAGCTTTGACTTCGGAATTTGGTGTCCGCACAGGCTGCTCAGCGACGATGCTGGCACAACGGGGAAAGCAACGAAATGCGCAGGCTAAAGCCTGCGGCTACATTGGCGGAATGTTGTTCAGGTGCCGACGAGAGCTTCATCTTCCTGCGTGACGCGGGCAACTTCTTCGACGGTGGTCAGGCCAAATTTCACCTTGTCCCAGCCGTCGTCGCGAAGAGTTTTCATGCCACGCGCGATCGCTGCCTGTTTGATGCTGGAGGATGAGGCCCGTTCGATGATCAGCGGACGCAAGGCTTCGCTCATGACCAGAATCTCGTAAATGGCCGAGCGCCCTTTGAAGCCCGTGAAGCGGCATTCCTCGCAGCCGCGGCCCCGGTAAAACCTCGACTTCTCCTTCACCGGGAACCCGACTTCGTGGAGAAATTCGGGATCCGGTTTGTATTCTTCCTTGCAGGCTTTGCAGATTGTGCGAATGAGGCGCTGGGCGATCAACGCTTCGACTGACGAACTGACCAGAAAGGGTTCGATTCCCATATCGATCAAACGCGTGATTGCGCCCGGCGCGTCGTTGGTGTGCAACGTGGAGAATACCAGGTGGCCGGTCAACGCGGCGCGAATCGCGATTTCCGCCGTCTCCAGATCGCGAACTTCGCCGACCATGATGACGTCGGGATCTTGCCGCAGGATGTGACGCAGTCCGCTGGCAAACGTCAGTCCGATCTCGGATTTTACCGAGATCTGATTGACACCCGGCAGTTCGTACTCGACCGGTTCCTCAATCGTGATGATCCGTTGATCAATCGAGTTGATCGTGCTGAGAAACGCGTACAAAGACGTGGATTTGCCCGAGCCGGTGGGGCCGGTCACGAGAATGATGCCGTGCGGAAGATCCACCAGTTTGCGCACGGTCTTTTCGTCTTCCTTGCTAAGGCCGAGACTGTCCAACCCGAGAAAAATGTTGCTGCGAGTGAGCAACCGCAAGCTGACACTCTCACCGTAGGCGGTCGGAATGGTCGAAACACGCACGTCGATTTCCTGTCCGCCACTGCGGACGTTGATGCGGCCGTCTTGCGGCAGACGGCGCTCGGCAATGTCCATGTTCGCCATGACTTTGATGCGGGAGATGATGGCCGCTTGGAAACGCTTGAGGTGTGGCGGCACGGGAGTCTGATGCAGGACACCGTCCACCCGGTATCGGATGCGCAGGTCGTTCTCCATCGGTTCCATGTGAATGTCCGTGGCGCGCTCCTTGTAAGCTTCGGCGATGATCTGGTTGACAAACTTGACCACGCTGGCTTCCTGGTCGCCACTTTCCAGATCGGACTTCGTGATCTCCTCGATTTCGTCGATATCGAGCACATTCTTCTGCATCAACTCGTCCAATGTTGCCGCGCCCACGCCGTAGTAGCGTTTCAACGCCTTGGCGATGTCGGCAGCGGTGCACAGCGCCAGTTGGACCCGGCTTTTCGTGACCAACCGGACCGCTTCCAGCATCGTGAGGTTGAAGGGATCATTGGCGGCGACAATCAGCGTGCCGTTATCGGCGCGCATCGGCATGACATTGTGCTGGAAAACGACCTTGGTAGGGACCTTGTTGCGCGCAGCGGCGTCGATTTCCTTTTCGGTGATGCGCGTGAAGGGCAAGTGCAACGCGGTCGCCAGAGCCTGGAGCAGTTTCTCTTCGGAAACCGTGCCCGCTTTGGTGAGCAAACTGATCAGCGCCTGACCCGAAGTCTGCTTATTCTGTAGCACTTCGGAAATCTGCGTCTCACTGAAAAGCCCCGTCTGTTGGAGCAATTGCCGCAAGTCGGCCGGTATGGAATCGGCACCCATCGTTCGTTCCCGCTACGATATGAGACACCGAAATCATTGTCAATGGCACAAGAAAACAGGTGAAAAACATGAATCTACGACCACACCCGGGACGGTCGCGCCACCAAACAGTGTGAATCACCAATACCCGGCCTGATTCCGCAGCGAGAATTCCTGATAGTGAGATTTCGGAAGCTCGGCGAGGAAGCGCGAAGGGCGTTGGAACCCGCCGGTATCGCCGCCGGTCATGCGAAACACCGGGTACGCCAGATACAACTCGTCCTTGGCGCGCGTGACGGCGACGTAGAACAACCGGCGTTCTTCCTCTTCGCCTTCCAGATTATCCAAGGACCGGCTCAGGGGAAACATGCCGTCGCACAAGCCGATCACGAATACCGCCTTCCACTCCTGGCCTTTGGCCTGATGGACGGTGCTCAAACGGACGAATTCCTTGTCATTGGATGCCAGTAAAGAGGAATCCTCGGCTTCGAGGTTGGTCAACAACGCTAGTTGACTCAGGAAATCCTCGACGGTTTCGAACTGCATCGCAAACGCGGCGAGTTGATGCAAATCCTCTTCGCGAGTCCGAGCATTCGGGTATTTGACCTTCAGATAGCTGGCATAAAAGCCTTCTATAATCTGCTCGATCATTTCCGCGGCTTTCTGTAGCGGCGGTCTGTGACCGCCGTCCTTGCCCACTCCGCGCAACTCGTTCAACACCTTCGCCAGTTTCTTCCACTCATCGCGCGCTTTGGCCGGCACGGCGTCGCTGGTGAATAGCAATGGCTTTCCTTCAGTGAGCAGGGGATGAAACTTACTCCACAGCTTGTCGGCGATCTTGGCCCCGATACCGGGCAATAACTTCAGGATGCGCTCGAAAGCCATCTCATCACGCGGATTGACGGTAATCTTCAGGAAGCACGCCACGTCTTTGACGTGGGCTTGTTCGAAGAAGCGCAAGCCGCTGGTGATGACGTAGGGAATATTGCGGCGCGTGAGTTCCATCTGCAGTTCCATCGCGTGGAAATGCGCCCGATACAACACGGCAATCTCGTTGAGGGCCACACCTTCGTCGCGAAGTTCGAGGATCCGCTGGGCCACGAATTGCGATTGCTGGTTGCTGTCGGGACACGAAATCAGCCACGGCTTTACACCGCCGGTCCGTACGGGCGTAAGATTTTTGGCGAATTGATGGATGTTGGGACGGATGGCCTCGTTCGCGAGCTTGAGGATGAACGGCACACTGCGGTAATTGACCTCGATCTTGAACGAGCGCGCGTCCGGGTAACGCTCGGGAAAACCGAGAATGTTGCGGTAGTTCGCGCCCCGCCACGAATAGATCGACTGTGAGTCATCGCCGACCACCATGACATTGCGATGGCGGGCCGCGAGCAGGTCGATCAGTTCGGCCTGAATCTTATTGGTGTCCTGATATTCGTCCACGAGGACGTGGAGGAATTGTTCCTGGTAACGTTCACGCACTTCGGCATGTTCTTGGAAGAGCCGCAGCGTGTTGACCAGCAGATCGTCGTAATCCATTGCGTTAGCCTTCAGTTTGCGTTCGCGATACACCTGGCGCAGCGTCTTGATCGGGCCGGCCAGGTGCGAGAAGTAGTCGTATTGCTCGACCAAAACTTGCTCGATACTGCGCTCGGTGTTGACGGCCAGCGAATAGATCTCCGCCAGTACATCTCCTTTTGGAAACCGCTCCTGCTTCGTTTCGATGCCCGCCTCGGTAATGCAGGCGTCCAGCATGTCCTTCGAGTCTTCGCGGTCAAGAATGGTGAAATCGTTGCCGAACCCGAGTAGCTTGGTATGCCGGCGCAGAATGCGGTTGCCAACGTGATGGAACGTGCCGCCCCAAATCGCGGAGATGTCCGTCGGCAACAGGTTTTCCACACGCCGCAGCATTTCTTTGGCGGCTTTGTTGGTGAACGTGAGGAGAAGAATCCGGGCGGGCGGCACGCCGTGCTCCACAAGCCAGGCAACCCGGTACGTCAGCGT
Source organism: Verrucomicrobiia bacterium (assembly GCA_035516795.1). Lineage (GTDB taxonomy): Bacteria > Verrucomicrobiota > Verrucomicrobiia > Palsa-1439 > Palsa-1439 > DATJBF01. The sequence goes on along the minus strand of DATIZX010000098.1, from coordinate 283 downwards.
CCGGGTCTTGCCGCTGCCCGCGCCGGCAATGACGAGTACTGGCCCCGAATTGACGCTACCGTCCGCGTTCGTGGCCGTCACCGCAGCGTATTGCTGGTCGTTCAGTTCAGCGCGATAATCGATATGCAGATCGCGCGGACCCTGCGCCGGTTTGAGAATGTACTCTTGTGGCATCGAAACAACTATCATCCGTTACTTCTTCAGCGCCAACCCGAAGATGATGACCGCCGCCAGACTCAAGATGGCCAACACGCCTGCGGGCATGAACCGCTTTGTTTTGGCC
>DATIZX010000097.1:0-3281 GCA_035516795.1 Verrucomicrobiia bacterium | reverse complement strand
ATCCACGGCGTTGGGCATGATGCCGAAGGTGAACGGATCGAAGCGCGCCAGCTTGCCGAGGAAGCCGCCGCGCTTGCAGTAGGTGCGGTCGTCGGCCTTGGTGTTTTCCTCGAAGAACAGGTCGGCCTCCCACTCGGGCGGAGCGTCCGCGATGGCGTTGACTTTGTGCAGGATGTTTTCCCAATAGCGCTGCACGTCGGGGGCGCCAGGGAAAACGCAGGCCATGCCGATGATGGCGATGTCTTTGGATCCGTCGTTCATGGATGAGTCTTTCTATTGTCAGGGATGGCTGGGGGCGGGTGCAAATGGAAGAGGGCGGGCGACCGGAAGCGAGCCGTTCCATGATCGTCAGGACATCGGGCAGCGAGCGGGAGGGCCGATTGAGCTTCCACACCACCAGCACGTCTCGTTTGCGGAGTTGATCGAGGAGCCGGTGCAGTTCAGGCCGGTTCCACCGCCCCCCCGGAAGCCTTCTCGCGATAAATCCGCTCACATCCGGCCGCCTTCAACGGCGTCCCTTGCGTGGCGGTTTCCTGATCGTTGGTGGAGACTCGGGCGTAGCCTATAAGCGTTGCAATAATCTATTGCCGACACTTCTACATTTGCAATGCAGATATCCGCAGAAACGCGGGATTTGCCGACTCGTGCGAAAACGAGCGTTTATGCAAGCTGAGACCGCCCCCGTGTCAAAGGCAGTTGCCGAGGATTGCCGCTCTAACGGCATGGTTTATAATTTCCAGAGATTCCGAATGAGCGAAGAACCTCTATAGATAGCAATCATGACTGAACATTCCGTTGGGCCAAAAACTGCACCAGACCCCTTTGATTACATTCGTGAATGGGACCGCCTTAGGGAGATCAAAGGATGGTGGCACAGTTTTGAACTGCCGGACGGCACCAGAATCGAGGGCGTATCGAGTCTGGACATCCAGAAACAACGAATTGAGGCGTTCGACGTTCCGCAAATTCTGAGAGGCAAGCGGGTTCTCGACATCGGGACCTGGGATGGCTGGTTCGCTTTTGAAATGGAGCGTCGCGGCGCCGACGTAGTCGCCATCGACTGCTGGGACAACCCTCGGTTTCGCGAGATGCACTCGATGCTGAGTTCTCGCGTGGAGTATCGCCATTTCGACATGTACGAACTAACACCCGAACGGATCGGTAAGTTCGACATCGTGCTTTTTATGGGCGTGTTGTACCATCTAAAACACCCATTGCTCGCCCTCGAGCGGGTCTGCGCGTTGACAACCGACTTTGCCGCGGTTGAGTCGTTCATCTTGAGGGGAGAACACCGTCCGGGAGTTGCCGTTGCGGAGTGTACATTCATGGAATTTTACGAGACCGACGAACTTGGTGGACAGACGGACAACTGGTGTGGGCCTACTTTGCCCTGTCTTTTGGCGCTCTGCCGCACGGCGGGTTTCGCACGAGTGCAACTGCAGCGAGTGTTCGAGTTCAGCGCCTGTGTAGCATGCCACCGCAGTTGGCTGCCGCCCGAGGCTGAAGCCGAACCTGGGCCGCTGCTTCTGGCCGCACACCACAACATGAACTACGGGATCAATTTTGAAAGCAGGTTCGACGAATACGTCACGTGCAGCTTCCAATCCCCTGTGAAAGAGATCAATCGTCACAATTTGAAACCTGAGGTCGGGGGTTTCGGCGTGAACCCAATAAAGGTGGAATCGGCAGGCCCCGACAGTTGGCGCGCGCACTTCAAATTACCGCCTGGCCTTTGCACTGGTTGGCACAACGTTCGCCTTAGGGTCGGGAGCAGTCGCCCTAGCAATGAAAAACGGATCGCTTTGGATCTTCGCCCGGAGTTCGGGCCAATTGTGATCACGGGCGTTGCTGACGGGCACACATGGAAACCCAATGAGCTGGACCTTGACACTGGCGACGTGATCGTTCTCTGGATTGAAGGATTGCCGGAGAACTCCGACCTCAACAACGTCAGAGTTTTTCTGGAATCCACGGCGTTGTCTACAGTCTACGTTGGGAACTCGGGGGTGGACAAAACTACACAGGTGAACGCGCAAGTCCGGAAACCGTTAGCAGTTGGTCCACGGCACATTCATGTTGAAGTTCTTGGGACCTTCAGCGCACCTGTAGCTATTAAGCTGTTAGCGCGAAGTTAAATGGATGAGTCTTCTACTGAACGCTGCTTCAGGCCTGGCCAATCACGAGGCTCTCGCAAGCAGCTTCCACAACGGCCTTGGTCACTTCTTCAGGCGCGTTGATTTCGAGAACGCGCTCCATCTGCGTGAGCTTGAGCAACCGGAAGTTGCCGCCCGTGATCCGGATTATCGCCGCGACGGTCTCCGGGTCCTACGGGTGCTCTGCTCAAGCCCCGCAACTTTGAGGGGATTCGGCTTCATCAATGACAATCAAAACAGTAGGATCAGGCAAGGCATTAGCCCTGCGATCGCGCGGTTCCGCTGCTCACAAAACGCACTCTCCATTTCGAAAGCCGATCCGATAACCACCCGGGTTTCTTTGGGGATCGCGCAGCTTTCAGCTCTCGGAGAGGAACGGTTGCGCCAGGAAGTTCGGGACAGAAAGCACTGCACAAGAACTTGCCGTTGTGGAAGAGGCGGATCTCGGCCATATCGCGTGGGTGGAACCGCAGCGTGACCATTTCCCCGACGTATGCCGCCAGTGTCCTTGGTGTCGTTGAGATGTAGCGCAGGCTTTGGAAGTGAATTCCATCAATACGCACCTGGTGCGTCTTGGCTACTTGAATCAGCAGCAAATCCAGTTGCTCCAAGGAGCCTGCCACTCGTGGTAGAAATCCGTTCTCTTCCAGCACTCGGCATGTGCTATCAATCGGTTGGCGCACGAGCTGGGTGTTCCGCCCGATCGGATCGGCGCCATCGTCAAGGACACCAGGGCGATTACCGCCGACTCCCCGCTTCGCGTGGGTGCGTATTTGGGGTTCCTCAGAGACATGGCTCAGATTGCAGGTGGCGTACGACCTGCGCGTGGCACGGCGGCCGCACGGCGATGAAAATCGCATGCCCGTGTGCGGGTGCGGGTACGGCGAGCCGGTGATTTACCGCTGCCAGATGCTACACTTTGTTTCCTCACTCCCCCATGGCTCGATTCCTGTTCACCTGCTGGTCGTTCCCCGGCCATGTCTTTCAGCCCATGGCGATCGCGCATGTCTTGCGCGAGCGCGGCCACCAGTGCGCCTTTTATTCCGGACCGCGCGCGGCGCGCACCGTGGAAGGCGAAAACTTCCCGTTCTTCCCGTCGGACAAGGCCGAAGAAGACGCCATGTACGA